>CAWEKK010000006.1:0-398731 GCA_963809645.1 uncultured Gammaproteobacteria bacterium | reverse complement strand
AGGCAGCAGGTCGGTGAGCGTCATAGCGATTCCATGATGCCGAACCCCGAGAGCGTCCGCAGGGAGGCGGCACGGGTGGGTCGGCGCATAGTAACAGCAGCCGCCGAGGCCGCACTATTCCAGCCGAACGGCCCGGGCGCGTGCTATCCCGGCCGGCCCTTCCGCAGCTCCCCGGCCACGCGCTCCGCCGGCGAACCACGCCATGCCCCATACCAGCCAGAATACCGAGGAGGTGAGCACCGAGTACCAGATCACGCTGACGCACATCAGGACGATGATGACGGGCACGGCCACCGTGCCCAGCCTCCGCTCGGCGGCCCGCACCCGGGGCGCGAGGTCGAGGCGCCGCGCGACGCTGGCCCACTGGCTGAGCGCGACCGCGAGGGCCACGATGGTCCCTATCAGGCCGGCGATGCAGGTCGGTGAGGTGCTCAGCGGAGTCAGCGACGACGTGCCCGACCAGAGGGTGAGCCAGGCCAGCCCGGCGGCTGTCGCTACCGTCGCGCCGACCGCCCAGACGAGCCTGCGCCTGGCCTTCGGTCTGCCGCCCGCCCGCAGCAGCCGGACCAGAGCCGGGACGGCGGCCAGCCCGCCCGCCAGCAGGGCCAGCCCGGCCACGCCGATGAGCGCGGTCAGCGTATCCAGGATCACGCCCGTCTGCCGCGCGGGCGACGCCCCGAGCTCGTGCGGCAAGATGGCGGCCAGGTACCCGGCCACGATGGCGACGGATCCCGGATCCCCGGCGACGCCGCGGCCCAGCCGCGGCAGGGCCCGGCCGCCGGCCAGCCGGGCCGCGTGCCGCCGCTCCCGCAGCCCGGACCACGCCACGGCCAGCCGCAGCCGCCAGCCCGGCCGGTCGCCGGCGAGGGTGTCCTCGACCAGGGCCAGGAACTCCTCGCCGTACCGTTCCCGCCATGCCCGCGGATACCAGCGCAGCAGCTGGCCGTGCCGGGGGGCACCGGGCCCTTCCGGGTCGGCCGGCTCCGCGACGTCATGCCGGGTCCAGCCCGAGGCGGCCCAGCCGGGCCGTCCCGGCGCTCGCGATCCGGCGCATGTCGGCCAGGGCCCGGGCCAGTTCGGCCGAGCCCGCCGCGGTGATCCGGTACGGCCGTCGCCGGTCGTCGCGGGCCAGCGGCTCGATCAGGCCGCACTCCTCCAGCCGGGTGATGGCCCCGTAGAGGGCGCCCGGGCCGAGAGTCACCGCAGCGAAGTCCTCGATGTCCCTGGCCAGCGCGTGGCCGTGCTTCGGCCCGTCGGCCAGGCTGACCAGGATGAGCAGCGGCGGGTCGTTCTCCCGGCGGAGCCCGCCCGGCCGACGTTTCTGAGCCACGGCACCGTTATAGTACGCCGCGCGTAGCTACGCAAGGCGTAGCTTAAGCGAACACGGCGTCGCCCCAGTGCTGGCCGGGGCGGAGGCCGGGCGGGCACGGCGAACACGGCGCTGCCGGTGTGGTGGATGTACTCGTTGAGGGCGTCGCCCGCCAGCGCCGTCTGGAGCTTGACGAACTGGGACGGGTTCTTCATGAAGGCGATGAAGAACAGGCCGCCGAGCAGGGTCCCGGCCTGCGGGTCGATGCCGTCGGTGAACGAGTAGCCGCGGCGCAGGATGCGGATACCGCCGTTGTGCTCGGGGCTGGCCAGCCGGATGTGGGCGTCGGCCGGGATGACGGGCTGCCCGTCGCCGCCGCCTTGGCGAAGTCGGGCGTGCTGAACTCGGTGCCGCCGGACAGCGGGGCCCCGGACACCTTGGCCCGGCCGATCACGTTCTCCTGGTCCGCCAGGTAGTCGCGGTCCCAGTTCTCCACGAACATCCGGATCTTGCGGGACGACCAGGTAGCTGCCGCCGCGCAACCAGGGCTGGTCGGTCTCCTGGCCGACCCACACGTGCCGGTTCAGCAGGTCGGTCTGCTCGGCCTTGATGTTGCGGGTGCCGTCCTTGAAGCCGAGCAGGTTGCGCGGGGTGGCCTGCGCCGTCGAGGTGGTGGAGGTGCGGCCGAAGCCGAGTTCCATCCAGTTGTGCGCGACCACGCCCATGCCGATCCTGGCCAGGTTCCGCACGGCGTGGAAGGCGACCAGCGGGTCGTCGGAGCAGGCCTGGACGCACAGGTCGCCGCCGGTGTAGTCGGGATCGAGGTTCTCGTTCGGCAGCGGCGGCAGGTCGGCCAGCGCGGCCGGCTTGCGCGCGGCCAGGCCGAACCGGTCGTCGAACAGCGAGGGTCCGTAGCCGATCGTGATGGTCAGCCGGGAGACCGGTGAGCCGACGGCCTCGCCGGTGTCGACCGGCGGCGCGTCCGGATCGCGTCTCCTCGCCGACCAGCTGGCCCGCGGTCATCCGCGCGGCCGCGCCGGTCCACGCCCGCAGCAGATCACGCAGGTCCGCGGGAGAGGTCCCGGCGACCACGTTCATGGTGCCGAACGCGAGCCGGTCCTGGGCCGGGGTGGCGATGCCGGCCTGGTGCGGGCCGTAGAACGGGACGGTCTGCGCCGGTATCGCCCGCTCCGGACGGCTCGGTCGCCGGCCGGGTGAAGCCCGGTCAGGCCGCCTGCCACCGCCCCGGCTCCGAACAGCCCGGCCCCGGTCAGCAGGCGCCGCCGCGACGGCCGGACCGCCCGGCGGCTTCGCCGGGCGGCCGCTGCGTCAGCTCTTGTTCTTCCGGCGACTTGCTCGGTGCTCAGCCGCTCACCTGGGCGGACATCTTGGACAGGGCCTCGGCCAGGGCGTTCACCGCGGCCGACAGCTGCCGGCGGTGCGCCTTGTTCACGGTGGAGTAGTCGACGTAGCCGGTCTCGTCGTACCCGGGGCGTGGCCTTGAAGTGCGCCAGCAGGTTGTCCACCGCGGCGTCGCGCTGGCTGGATCAGCGGGACCAGGCTGGGATCCTTGCCCTGCAGGTAGGGCTGCAGCAGCGTGACGACCTCCATGGCGCCGTCCACGTTGGCCGCGAAGACCGGCAGGTCGGTGTTGGAGTAGCGTTCCTCCTCGCCGCTGATCTTGGACGTGGCCGCCTCGTTGATCAGGTCGGTGGCGCCGCTGGCCATCTCCAGCGGGTTGTACTGGGCCTTGCTGCACCAGCGTCAGCAGCTGCTGCTCGTTCTTGCACCAGGCCGGCGCACAGCGCCGGCGCGCCGCTGCGGCGTCTTGTCCTGCCAGAGCAGCTGCTCGAGCCGGTGGAAGCCGATGAACTGGGACTTCGACCGTGACCGGGTTCTCCCACCGGCCGTCGATGCTGGTGTCCAGGCTGCCCCAGACCTCGGCCACCGGCTCGATCCGCTCGTAGTAGACGCGGGCCTGCGGGTAGAGCACCTTGGCCTGGGTCATGTTCCCCGCGTTGATGGCCTGGCAGAACGTCTGGGTGTGGCTGACCAGGTCGGCCATGTTCTGGTTGACGTAGGCGGTGTAGCCGTCCACGGCCGTCGACCAGCTGCGGGTTGGTCTGCCAGGACGGGCCGGTGGCCTTCCCGGTGACGGTGAACGTCCAGTGCGACTGCGGCGCCCCCGGGCAGCTGATCGTGTACGTGCCCGGCTGGATGGTCAGCGAGAAGCCGCCGGAGAGCCCGGGCGTGAGGTTCTCCTGCTCGCCCAGGATGTGGGACAGGTCCGAGGTGCGCAGCTCGGCCTCGGACACCGCGCCTGCCCCCGAGTTGGTCACGTCGAACTCGACCGGGCCGGCCGGGACCGTGGCCGGCTTGGGCGCGCAGCCCTGCGACGTGAGATCGATTTTGACCGTGCTCGACGTGTCCGCGCTGGCGGCGGTCCCGGCTGACCCGTTCGAACTCGAGCCCGAGTTCGAGCTTGAGCATCCGACGCCACCAGGGCGAGGCTCGCGGCGACCACCGCCACCGCCGCGCCGCGGCATCTGGTCCGCTTACCGTCACTGCTCACGATCGAGGGCTCCTCACGCTTAATCGAACAATGGTCGACCGACAGGAAGACTGGGATAAGACCAGGGTGTGGGGCGTGCCCGCGGCTACTGCTGGGCGGGCTGACCGATGGCGGGGCTGGGGGCGGGGGCGGCCGGGTGCGGCTTCTTCACCGGGCCGGAGGGCCAGGCGATCAGGATCAGCATCGGCACCAGGTAGGCGAGCCAGGCGATGACTTCGATCCACGCCGGGTAGGGCTGGATGCCCAGCACCCCGGTCAGCAGCGACGACACTGGTGTTCCCGGCCGGACCAGCCAGGACAGGTCGAAGGCCTGTGCCTGGCCGACGGTGAGCCAGCCCGCCTCGTTGGCGGTGTGGAAGGCGGTCATCACCAGGCCGGCCGCCACCACCACCAGGACGATGCCGGTGACCCGGAAGAACCGGGCCAGGTTCAGCTTCACGCCGCCCTTGTAGATGCCGTAGCCGATCGCCGCCGCCAGCACGATCCCGAGCACGGCGCCCAGCCAGGACGTGGTGGCGTCGCCGGAGGCGTGGAACGTGGCCAGCAGGAAGACGGCCGTCTCGAAGCCCTCTCGCAGCACGGCCAGGAACGCCATCATCACCAGGGCCCGGCTCGACCCCTGGGCCAGGGCCGAGGCGGTCGCGCCCTGGAGGTCCTTCTTCATGCTCCGGGCATGCTTGCGCATGAAGACGACCATGTAGGTGACCATGCAGATGGCGAGGGCGCCGACGACCGTCTCGAGCCCCTCCTGCTGCCGCTGGGGCAGATCCGAGGAGATCACCTGCAGCGCGATGGCCACCGCGATGCAGATCGCGACCGCCGCGGCCGTGCCCATCCAGACCTGGCGCAGTGCGTCCCTCCGGCCCTGCTGTCCCAGGAATGCGGCGATGATCCCGACGATCAGGGCCGCCTCGAGTCCCTCCCGCAGCCCGATCACAAACGTGGGCAGCACCAGCAGACCCTCCCTTTCCGTCGGTCGCATCGTGCAGGCCACACGTTCTTAGGTAAGCCTTACCTAATCCCACGCGCAGTTTGGTTGTCAACCCCCTCTGCCCAACCTCATCGCCCCCACCAACCACCCAAACCCCGCCGCCGCGCCGCGCAAACCCATCCCGGCCCTGCCGGCGTCAGCCTGTTACGACGTGGATGCCGCGTTCATGCCGTTCCAGCGACGTGAATGTGGCATTCATGTCGTATGACCCCGGCGGCGGGCTCGTATCACCCGTCACGTCAGCATGCCAGGAGCACAGCCACACCAGGGGCCACGAGCAGCGGCGCACACCCGCCCTGGACGGGGGAGATCCATGACCGTCAGGCGCCGGTGATGACACGGACCGGGCCGCCGGCCGGGTCGACCTGGGGCAGCCAGGCCGCGCCGAGGTGCACGGGCCGTCCGGGGATGAGCCGGGCCGGGCGGGACCTGGCCAGCAGCCGGCCGTCCTGCCGGACCTCCAGCCGGACCCCCCTGCGGAAAGCGGCGCTGCGCAGCACGAAACGGCCCAGCGGGGGAGGAGCGGACGCCCCGATCGCGTTCGGCGAGATCCACCGCAGCGGCGGCTCCACCAGGATCGGAAGCCGGGTGCCCGGCGGCCCGGACCCCCATGACCCAAGCCCCCCGGCCCCCGCCCCCCCTCCCGCCCCGGGCCCGGCCCCGGGCCCGGGCCCGGCCGCGATGTACCGCGCGATGTGCCGGGCGGCGTGCCGGCCAGACAGCGCGGCGATGTCCGCGGTCTCGGCCGCGTGCACCAGGTTGCCGGCCGCGAACACGCCCGGCAGCGACGTCGAGAGCGTCGTGTCGACGGCCGGCCCTCGGGTGCCGGGATCCATGGCCAGCCCGGCCAGCCGGGCCAGCTCGTGGTCGGGGATCCAGTCCCCGGTGAAGACCACGACCTCGCACGGCACGAACCGCGCTGGCCCGGTCCGCGCTGGCCCGGTCCGCGCTGGGCCGGTCCGCGCTGGCCCGGTCCGCGCGTCCGCCACCTCGACGCCCTCCAGCCGTCCGCGCCCGGCGATCCGCCGCACCGCGCAGGAGGTCCACACCGGCACCCGCCAGCGCGCCGCCGCGCCGAACCTGAACGCGGCGTAGCTCTGCTGCCGCTCGTACTCAGTGGTCAGCGCGATCACGTCGGCCCCGGCGTGCGCGAGCGTCATCGCGGCCGAGAACGACACATGCTCGGCCCCGACGACCAGCGCCCGCCCGGCCAGCCGCTCCCCGCCCAGGTACACCCGCTGCTGCAGCTCGCCGGTGGTCATGACCCCGGCCGGGCGGTCACCGGGGACCAGCCGCGCCGCCCGCGGTCGTTCCCGGCACCCGGTGGCCAGCAGCACCGCCGCCGCCTTCACCGTTTCCAGGCCCGCCGGGCTGGTCACCGTGACCGCGTGCGAGCCATCCGGCCCGGTCGTCCAGCCGGTCACCGTGGCGCTCGTCCGCAGCTCCGCGCCCGCCGCCGATGCCGCGGCGGACAGCGCACGCGCGTAGGTCGGCCCGGTCATGACCCGGCGCAGGTCGCGCAGCCCGTACCCGGTGTGCCAGCTGTGCCGCGGCACGCCTCCCGCCTCGTTTTCCCGGTCAGCCACCAGCACCGGCCCGACGCCCAGGCGAAGCAGTTCAACGGCCGCCGACAGCCCGGCCGGCCCGGCCCCGACCACCACCACGCCCGCGGTCACAGCGCCCCGGCCCCAGCCCCGGCTCCAGCCCCAGCCCCAGCCCCAGCCCCGGCTCCTACCCCGGCCGCGATCCGCGAGGCCAGCAGCCGCGACACCGCGGCCCCGCAGTAGAACCCCTGGCAGCGTCCGTTCCCCGCGCGGGTCCGGCGGCGCAGCCCGGCCAGGTCGGCGGGCGGCACCGGGCTGGCCAGCGCGTCCCTGATCTCGCCGCGGGTGACCCGCTCGCAGAAACAGACGACCTGGCCGTACGCCGGGTCGGCCGCGATCGCGGCCGCGTCCTGGTACGGCCGCGTCCCCGCTTCCCCGATGTACGGCATGACCGGCGGTGAGACCGCGAAACCGGGCCGGGGTTTCAGCTCGAGGCCGGCCTCGCCCAGCAGGCAGGCGACATGCTCGGCGATGCCCAGCGAGGCGGACAGGCCGGTCGAGCGGATGCCGCCCGCGCACGCGTACCGCCGCGAGGCGTCCACCCGGATCTGGTAGTCCGCATGCTCGGTGGCGGCCCGCAGCCCCGCGTACGTCGAGGTGACCTCCTCCTCCGCCAGCCCGGGCAGGATCCGTCGGCCCGCCGCCAGCAGCGAGCGCAGCCCGGCCGCGGTGGTGGCCGTATCGGCGCGGTCCCGAACGTCCTCGGCGGTGGGGCCGAGCAGAACGTTCCCGTAGACCGTGGGCGCGACCAGCACCCCCTTGGTCCGCGCCGCCGGCACCGGCAGCAGGATCGACCTGAGCAGCGACCTGGCCAGCTTGTCGAACACGACGAGCTCGCCCCGCCGCGGCCGGATGGTGAACCCGTCGCCGCCGAACATCCGGTCCACCTCGTCGCTACCCAGCCCGGCCGCGTTCACCACCCACCGGCACCGCACCGGCCCGCGCGCGGTCGCCAGCTCGTAGCGATCTCCGGCCGAGGCCACCCCGGTGACCCGGGCCGACAGCAGCAGCCGAACGCCCGCGCCGACCGCCTCGGTGGCGAAGGCGAGCGGGGTGGTCCAAGGGCAGATGATGCTCTCGTCCGGGATCTCGAGGCCGCCGAGCGCTCCCGGCCCGAGCGCGGGCTCGCGCGCGTAGAGTTCGGCGGCGGCCAGCGGCCGCACCGCGGGATATCCGTTGCGCCGCGCGTTTTCCTCGATCGAAGGCAGCGCCGCCACCTGGTCCGGCGTCCAGGCCACGAGCAGCGCGCCGGTGCGCTCCACCGGGATCCGCGCCGCCGAAGCGTATGAGCGCAGCAGCCCGCAGCCCCGGCTGAGCAGGCGGCTCTCCAGGCTGCCCGGCTTGGCGTCGAACCCGGTGTGCAGGATCGCGGTGTTCGCCTTCGAGGTACCGGTGCCGACATCGGACGCCGCGTCGACCAGCACGATATCGAGCGAGTACGCGGCCAGCGTCCGGGCGATCGCCGTGCCGACCACCCCCGCCCCGATGATCACCACGTCCGCTGCGGCCCGCGTCATCGCCGAGCCAGCGTGAGGTCGAGGGCGGCGCGGAAATCCGCGAGTCGTTCGGCCGCCTGATCGGCGGTGACCGACGGCTCCACCACCGTTTCCACCTCGGCCGTCCCCGCCGCCTCGGCGGCGGAGGCCGCGTCCCCGGTGCCGAGCCGGGCCAGCGCGGCCACCCCCAGCGCGGTCGCGTCCGCCGACCGGCAGATGAGCACCGGCACCTGCAGCAAGTCGGCCTGGGCCTGCATGAGCAGCCGCGACCTGGTCAGCCCGCCGTCGACTCGCAAAGACCTCAGTGCTTGCCCGGGGGGACGACTGTGCTTCCCCCCGGGGGGAACCCATCCCCCCGGACCCCCCTGGCAGATCCCCCCGGCAGGGGATCGGCCCAGATCGACGACGGCCGCCGCGACCAGCAGCGCGACCGACGCGGCGATGCCCTCGGCCACGGCCCGGGCGATGTGCCCGCGCGAGGTGCCCAGGTGCAGGCCGGTCAGCAGCCCGCGCGCGTGCGGCGCCCAGTGCGGCGCGCCGAGCCCGGCTAGCGCGGGCACGAACGTCGCGCCGCCCGCGTCCGGCACGGTCCCGCCCACCGCGTCGAGCTCGGCGGGCTCGCGCAGCACCCCGACGTCGGTGAGCCAGCGCAGCGCCGAACCCGCCGTGTAGACCTGCCCGTCCAGGCAGTAGGTCACCGCCCCGCCCAGCCGCCAGGCCACCGAAGCGGACAGCCCCGAACCGGACCTGACGGCCGAAGAGCCGGTGGTGACCAGCAGGAACGCGCCCGTCCCGTAGGTGCACTTGGCGTCGCCCGCGGCCAGGCAGCCCTCGGCCAGCAGCGCGGCCTGCTGGTCCACGGCGATCCCGGCGACCGGCAGGGACGGACCGAACACGGCCGTCTCGCCGACCACCCCGGCGCAGTCCGCCACCTCCGGCAGCGCCGCCGGGTCCAGGCCGAACGCGGCACAGGCCGTCTCCGACCAGGCCGCGCGGTCCAGGTCGAGCAGCAGGGTCCGGGACGCGGTGGCGGCGTCGGTCACGTACCCGGCGCCGAGCCGGGCCAGCAGCCAGCTGTCGGTGGTGGTGACCGTGCCGTCTGCGGTCAGGTTCTCCCGCAGCCAGGTCATCTTCGGCGCGGCGAAGTACGGGTCCAGCGGCAGGCCGGTGATCGCGGTCAGTTCGGCCGAACGGTCCGCGAGCCGCGTGCAGACGCCGCTCGATCGCCGGTCCTGCCAGACGATCGCCGGAGACAGCGGCCTGCCCGTGCGGCGGTCCCAGGCCAGCACGGTCTCGCCCTGGTTGGCCAGGGCCACGGAATGGGCCGGCGCGCCGTCCGCCGCGGCCAGCGCCTGCCGCCCCGCGGCCACGACCGATTCGAACAGCTCCTCCGGGTCGGCCTCTACCCCGTCCGCGCCCACGCTGCGGGTCCCGACCGGGACCTCGCCGCGGCCGAGCACCTCGCCGCCCGGCCCGGCCAGCAGCGCCTTGGTCGCCGACGTGCCCTGGTCGATCGCGAGGACATTCACCCCTGACCGGGCTCCTTGCGCATCGCCTCCCGCTCGGTCACCAGCTGCACGAGGTAGAACACCAGACCCACGCCGAGCGCGCCGAGCACGTAGTACTGCGCGTCCCGGAACTCGCCGGGACCGATCAGGATGATCAGCTCGTACGCCAGCCAGATCACCGCTCCGGCCACGATCGGAAGTTCATATCTCCCGAACGGGCGGGGCGTCGTGCCCTGGCTCTCACCCGCGCCCCGCCGCCGGGACGTGACTATGTACAGCAGCACCGTGCCCGCGTACAGCAGGGCCGGCATGATCGTGGACGCGGTGAACAAGGTGGTGAGCGCCGCGGTGTGGGTCCGCAGCGCCAGCGCGATCACGGCGCCGAGCACCGCGGCCAGGATGGTGGCCCACGGCGGGCCGCCGGTGGCCCGCGGCACCTGGTGCAGGAGCTGGTGGCCGGGCAGCCGCCGGTCCCGAGCCATGGAGAAGATCATGCGGCTGTTGGTCACCATGATGATCAGGCCGCAGGCGAAGATCGATACGCACACGAAGACCAGGAAGATCTTCTGCACCACGCCGCCGAGCACGTCGCGCACGATCGTCGCCACCGGCGCGGAGCTCGCGTACGCCGCCTTGTTGGTGGCGTAGGCCAGGGCGATCAGGAACGCGAACCCCACCACGCCGGAGACGAGCACGGCGCGGAGCATCGCCTTCGGGATGACCCGGTGCGGCTCGTGGGTCTCCTCGGCCAGGTTGCTGGCCGACTCGAAGCCCACGATGGTGTACGCGCCGAGCAGCGTGGCCAGCATGAACGGGCCGAGCCAGGCGTAGTAGCCGGCCGACGGCACCGGGCCGGTGGAGGTGAGGTTCGACCAGTGCCCCAACGACCTGACCGCAGCCACGACCAGCAGCAGGACGGTCAGCCCGACGATGCCGATGACCTCGGTGGCCACCGCCGCGTTGTTCACCCGGGTGGTGACCCTGGTCGAGGTGATGATGAACGCGGCCTGCAGGGCCAGCACGACCAGCGTCTCCAGCGTCGCGCTGGTCGGCGTGTACGTCTGCCCGATCAGCGGCTGGAAGGCCACCTGGATCAGGCCGTAGTCGACCGAGACGGTGACGATGGTCAGGAACGCGAACGACATCCAGCCGAACCACCAGCCGACATGCGGACTGGCCAGCCGGGAGGCCCACTGGTAGGAGTAGCCGGACAGCGGGACCCGGACCGACAGCGCGCCGTAGACCAGCGCGACCAGCGCCTGGCCCACGACCACGATGGGCCAGGTCCAGATGGACCGCGTTCCTCCGGTGGCCAACGCGAAGGCGTAGGTGGTGAAGATGCCGGTGGTGATCGAGATGAACGAGAACGCCACCGCGAACGACTCGAAGTGGCGCAGCGAGCGGGCGAACTGCTGGCGGTAGCCGAACCGCTCCAGTTGCTCGTCCTCGGGGACGCTTCCCTTAGTGGCCTGGTCCACGTGCTCCTCCTTCCCCGGGGACGACCCCCCGGTGACCCCCCGTTCGGGGGGACTACCCGTCCCCCCGAACCCCCCTGGGACCCCCTTCGGGGGCCACCATCACTGTGCAATCGGCGCTGGTGAGCGCCTTGGTGACCTCGGCATCAGCGCCGGAGTCGGTGAGGACCGCGGTGACGCGGCTCAGCGGGCAGACCCGGTGCACGGCGATCGTGCCGAGCTTGCTCGAGTCGGCCAGGACGTAGGAGGCGGCCGCGTGCGCGATGATCGTGCGCCGGGTGGCCACCTCGGGCGGGTGATAGTCGGTCAGGCCGGCCCGCGCGTGTACGCCGCCGGAGCCGAGGAACGCCTTGTCGGCGTAGAAGTCGGCGAAGAAGGCCTCGGCCTGGGAGCCGAAGCAGGCCGCGTCGCCGTGCCGCACCTGCCCGCCGCACAGCAGCAGCTCGACCTCGTCCCGGTCGGCGAGCGCCATCGCGACGGGCACCGAGTTGGTCAGCACCCGGCCGCGGAAGGCTTCGGGCAGCGCCCTGGCCACCTCGAGCGCGGTGGTGCCGATGTCGATGACGATGGTGTCCCCGGGCTCGACCAGGGTCGCGGCGAGCTGGGCGATGGCCTGCTTGCTCGTCGCGTGCAAGATGCTCCGGGTGGCGAAGTCGCCCTCGGCGGTCCGGACCGAGAGCGCGCCCCCGTACACCCGCTCGAGCAGCCCCCGGTCCCGCAGCCCGCGCAGGTCGCGGCGGATCGTCTCCAGCGACACGTCGAACCTCCGCGCGAGTTCTTCGGCGGAGACGGCTTTCGCCTGGCGAAGCTCGGCGAGGATGGCCTGGCGGCGCTGAGTCGGCAGCATACAGCTCCTGAATGACCGTTCTTTACCGATCTTGATATGGTTTTGTGTCTGCTGTCAATGCCGTCTTACCTGGACGTTTAAGGCACGGCTGAAAGGCTTTGCCGCCGCCTCGTCCGCTGGGGATGCTTGAAACGGAAACCACAGCCGGTGGTCCACTCTGAGCCTGGTGCGGCTCCGTGGCAGGAGGCTTCCGGTACAGGCGAAGGCCGGAGCCTCGAAGCGGCGCCGTACCAGGCTCTTCCGTTATCCGGCTTGCAGCAGTTCCGCACCGAGCGGCGTGAGCACGTGCAGCACCGCGCCGCCCTGGCGGCGGGTGATGATGAGGCCCGCGCCGCGTAGCACCGCCGCGTGCTGGCTGGCCGCCGCGAGCGAGATGCCGGCCCGGCGGGCCAGCTCGGTGGTCGTGCACCCGTCCGCGATGCTCTGCAGCACTGCCGCCCGGTTCCGGCCGACCAGCGCGGCCAGCGCCGATCCCCGGGAGGCGGCCCACAGGCGCCCGCCGCGCGCGTCCGCCGCGGGCAGGATCAGCCGGGGCGTCTCGTCCATATCGTTCGGGTTCTCGAGCAGGCTCGGGTCCTTGCCGACGAAGACCGAGGGAACCAGCGCGATGCCCCGGCCGCCCAGCTCCATCTCCACGTGGTTCGGCGTACCGATCTCAAGGACCGGCGGCCGCCAGCGGATCCGGGGGCCTTGCAGCGAGGCGAGCAGCGCGCCGGGGCCCGCACGGGCCAGCGTCCGGCGCCGGGTGGCCTGCTCGGCGTGCAGGCAGGCGCGGATGCGGGGCCAGAACGGCTGGACCAGCTCGCGGTAGGCGGCCTGCGCGGCCTCGGCCAGCTCGGGCCGCCGTCCGGCCTCGGCCATCGCCCACGCCAGCGCGGGCAGCCGGTGCCACCGGTCGGTGTACGCCATCTCCACCAGCAGGTGCTCGCGCGGCAGGTCGAGCAGCGCCTGCAGGCCCTGCTCGATCGTCGCCTTCTCGCCGGTAAGCGTGGGCAGGTCCACGCCGTGGCAGCCGGGCGGGAGCAGCGCCGTCAGCGGCCGCATCCGCGGCGTGAGGAGGACCTGGCCGCGCCACTCGCTGAGCAGGGCGCGCGGATGCCGCGGGCTCCGGAGCTGCGCCGCCGCCAGCACCGTCTCGGCCAGTGGCCCCATCGTCGCGCTGACCTGGATCCGGGCCAGGTCGTCCTCGCTGAAGTGGATCCGCCACACCACGACATTCAGCGTCACCCGGCACGTGGTAACGAATCAATGCCCTGTTTGGCGGCCGTTCGGGCGGGAACCTCTGCCGGAGGGGACCGAGCGAACCGGAGGGAGAGCGCCATGGCCCGCAAGACTCTGCGCGTGCTGCTGCCCGCGTCCGTCGCCGTCCTGGTCGCCAGCCAGTGGCGGGAGATAGCCCGCTACGTGAAGATCAGCCAGATGTCCCGGGGCGATGGCCACCCGCAGGTGGTCCCGGCCGCCGGGAAGCACGCGTACGCCAAGGGCGCCGGCGTCGCCGATGGCACCGGCGACTTCGACTCGGAAAGCCGCGGCGGCGGCCCCTCCCCGGCCTGACCGCGCCTCAGCGCTTAGCCGCTGCCTGCCAGCGTGCGGGCGCGCTGATCCTGGCCGAGCTCGCCGTAGGGGTAGTCGGCCACGTGCGGATCGCTGGCGGCGTCGAGCGCGGCGGTCTCAGCCGCGGTAAGCTCCAGCTGCGCCGAACGCAGGTTGGCCTCGAGCTGGCCCAGCGTGCGTGCCCCGAGGATGGTCGAGGTGACGGCGGGCCGGGCGGTCACCCAGGCCAGCGCGACCTGGGCCATGGACACGCCGCGGTCCTCGGCCACCTTCTGCACCGCGTCGATGACATTCCAGGTGCGTTCCGTGCCGCGCCGGTCGTAGGCCTCCATGCCGCGGTTCGGGTCGTCGCCGAGCCGGGTGTCCCCGGACGGGCGCTGGTCACGCCGGTACTTGCCGGACAGCCAGCCCCCGCCGAGCGGGCTCCACGGCAGCAGGCCCAGGCCCGCGTCGAGGCAGGCGGGCACGATCTCCCACTCGATCTCCCGTGCCAGCAGGCTGTACTGCGGCTGCAGTGTCACCGGTTCGGCCACGTTCAGCGCCCGGGCCAAGTGCACGGCCTTGGTCAGCTGCCAGCCGGTGAAGTTGGACAGGCCGTAGTAGCGGATCTTGCCGGCCCGGATGAACTGGTCCAGCGTGCGCAGCGTCTCCTCGAGCGGCGTCAGCGGATCGTAGGCGTGCACCTGGTACAGGTCGACCGAGTCCAGCCCCAGCCGCCGCAGCGAGGCGTCCAGTGCGCGGGTCAGGTGGCGCGCGGATAGCCCGGCGCCATTCGGCGAGTCGTCGCCGCCTTGCGGGAAACGGCCCTTGGTGGCCAGCACCACCGGCTCGGTGACGTCGGCCGGCCGGCGGGCGAACCAGCGCCCGATGATCTCCTCCGACCTCCCGTCCCCGTACACGTCGGCCGTGTCCACGAAGGTGCCGCCGGCCTCTCCGAAGCGGTCGAGCTGCTGGTGCGCGCCCGGCTCGTCGGTCTCTACCCCGAACGTCATCGTGCCCAGGCACAGGCTCGACACGGCGCAGCCGCTGCTTCCTAGCGTGCGATATTCCATGCCACCAGGCTATCGGCCGCCGCGAAGGGCGGAAGCGTAGCATGGAGCGCGTAGGCAGCGGCGAGGTGCGTGAGGCCGCCCATGAGAGCACGATCGCGTCGGCGGAACCTGGTGGTGTGGAGCTCGTCCGCCGGGCCGGCCGCCAGGCGGGATACTCCTGCGTGCCCGCGGACCACCCGGATCCGCAGGCGGGTCCGGATCTGCGTGCTGCTCGCACTCATCGGCATGACCCGCGTCGCCCGCGCTGTGCGTGCTCCCCGGCTCTTGCTGGCCGGGGCGGTGCTCATCGTGGCCGGGGTCGTGCTCCCCGCCGGGTTGATCCTCATCGCCGGGATGCTGATCCTGCTACGCGGCGTGGCCGTCACCCTCGGCGTGTCAGAGCCTCGCCGCCCGGATTTCTACGGCTTCGGGACCCGGCCCGACCCGGGCTCTCCCGGTCAGAACAGGACGTAGAGCTTCCGGATCGTCTCGTGGATCTGCCAGGTGCCGGCCCAGCCGCGGGGAAAGACGGCGGTGTCGCCGGGCCCGATCTCGGTCGGCTCGCCGCCGTCCGGCGTGACCGTCATCCGGCCGGACAGGATGTGCACGAACTCGTTGTCCTCCAGGCTCCACCGCGACGGCCCGGGCGTGCACTCCCACACGCCGGTCTCCTGGGCGCCCTGGCCCGACCACAAGGTGGTGCCAGAGGTGTGCATCGGCTCGCTGCCGGGAGTAGGCCCGGGAGTAGGCAGCGCCTCCTCCAGCGGGCCCCAGTCCTCGAGCTTGGCCTCGGCCGCGGCGGCCAGGAACGGGGTAACGGTGATCATGACGAGGCGATCCTCTCCGGGAAGGGCAGGGCAACGGGGTCGGTGGCCAGGCGGCTACGCCCGGCCTGGTCGAAACGGTCGAGGCCGAGTTCGGAGGTGTCGAGCACGTTGGAGGAGCCGGTGAGCGCCACGTCCGCGGTGGCCCGCGCCAGGCCGGGCCCCCACATCATGCCGGCCCCGGCCGCCCCGGCCACAGTGACGTTCTCCAGACCCGGCACCCGGCCGATGATGGGCATGTGGTCCGGGGTGTAGTCGATGGTGGCGGCCCAGACCCGGCGCAGTCCGAGCCCGGCCGTAACCGGTACCAGCGCGGCCAGCCGGGCCCGCATCTTGGCCAGGTACTGGTCGTCGACCTCGCGGTTCTCCCCGGGCGGCTCATCCGGGTTGCTCATGCCGAACAGCAGGCCGCCCTCTTCCGGCCGCCAGTACAGGCCATCGGCCAGGTCGAACACCATCGGTACCCGGGCCGGATGCAGATCGGGGTGACGTTCGGTCACCGCGACCTGATGCCGGACGCCGCCGGCCGGGATCGCGCAGGCCGGCCACCGGCCGACCTGGGCGAGCTTCGGCCCGCCGGTGAGCACGACCAGGCCCGCGCTGACCGGACCTCGGCTGGTCTCGACGGTGTTCCCGGCCAAACCGAGGAAGGCGACGTGCTCGCGGATCTCGACGCCGCTGCGAATCAGCGCCACCGTGTACGCGGCCACGTTCCGCGGCGGCGCGACGAACCCGTCCTGGGCGCAGAAGGTGCCGCCGAGCGTCAGCCCGGGCGCGAGCGCCGGGTTGGCCGCGTCCACCTCGCCCGGGTCCAGCCACCGCACCGGGACGCCGAGCGCGGCCTGCATCTCCATCCGCGACCGGGCCGCCGCGACCTCCGCCTCGGTGAAGCAGGGCAGCAGGTAACTCTGCTCAGTGAAGCCTGAGTCGGTGCCGATCTCGTCCCGCTGGGCCAGGTAGAACCGGCGGGACCAGGTGCTCAGCCGTACCGCCTCGGGCGTCCCGCCCTGCACCCGGACCACCCCTGCGGCCCGGCTGCTCGCGCCCTGGCCGAGGAGGCCCTTCTCGATCAGGACGACCCGCGCCAGCCCGGCCCGGCGCAGGAAGTAGGCGCACCAGGCGCCCACCGTCCCGCCGCCCACCACCACGGCGTCCGCGGTATCCATCATTGGCACAGGATCGATGCTGACATAGACTGAACATTCAGTCAATAAGGGCCGGCGCCTGGAGGTAACCGCCGCATGTACGGGTTGACGGAAGAAGATCTGCAGATCCAGGCCCGGGCCCGCGGGTTCGCCGACGAGCTGATCCCGTTCGAGGAAGAGGCCGAACGGGCCGAGGGGGAGCTGCCCGCCGACGTGACGGCCGCGCACGCCAAACGCGCCCGCGAACTCGGCCTGCACTCGGCGAACATGCCGGCCGAGCTCGGCGGCGGCGGCTGCTCTTCGCTGCAGCAGGTGCTCGTCCAGGAGCAGATGGGACGGGTGACCAATGCGCTCGGCTGGGTGGCGGCCACCCCGCCGTCCTGGCTGCCCGCCGTGGCCACCCGCGACCAGATCGACCGGTACGTCCGGCCGGCGATCGCGGGGGAGCGGGAGGAGTGCTACGCGATCACCGAGGAGGGCGCGGGTTCCGACGTGGACGCGATCGAGGCCACCGCGCGCCGGGACGGCGAGGACTACCTGCTCAACGGCGTCAAATGGCACGTCACCTCGTACAACAGCGCCGACTTCGCCTTCTTCCAGGCCCGGCTGGACGGCGGCCCGCACCACGGCGAGCACGCGATGTTCCTGGTGGACCTGCCGAGCCCGGGGGTCCGGGTGGTCAGGACGCCGGCCTACTCGCACACGATCAGCCATCACCACCCGATCGTCGCGTTCGAGGACGTGTGCGTCCCGGCGGCGAACCTGGTCGGCGCGGAGGGCGACGGGATGGCCTTCGCCTACGAGTGGTTCAGGTTCGAGCGGCTGATGGTGGCGGCCCGCTGCCTCGGCGCCGCCGGGCGCCTGGTCGACGAGATGACCGCGTTCGCCGCCGCCCGCCAGGTCGGCGGCCAGCCAATCAGCGAGTTCGGGCTGGTGGCCGGCATGCTGGCGGACAGCCTCACCGAGCTGTTCGCGGCGCGCGCGCTGGTCTACGAGACGGCCCGCGGCATCGACCGCCTGCAGGCAGGCGCCGGCGTGAAGGTGGCGCACGCGCAGTGCTCGATGGCCAAGCTCTACAGCTCGGAGATGGCGGGCCGGGTCGCCGACCGTGCCGTCCAGGTGTTTGGCGGCCGCGGCTACATGCGCGAGAACGTGGCCGAGCGCTTCTTCCGCGAGCTCCGCGTCGAGCGGATCTGGGAAGGCACCAGCGAGATCCAGCGGATGATCATCGCCCGCCAGATGACCAAGCGCGGCCCCGCCCTGCTGGCCTGACCCCAGCCTCGCCTAGCCCCGTAGTCCATGATCATGGGCCGTTGCGACCGCATAGCGACCGTTTCTGCCCATAATCACGAACTGGTATGGGCACGCGGGTTCTTATCGGAGTGAGCGCCGCCTGGCCGGCCGTGGGCCCTGGTGTTGCTGTGCTCTGGCGTGCTGTCGTGACTCACGGTACGAGCCGCTGTCCCTTCTCGCCCGGTTCATACGACGTGGATGCCCCACCCATGTCGCTGGAACGGCATGAACGCGGCATCCACGCCTTATGCGCGGCGCGGGTGACGAGCGCCACTACCCCAGGTAGTAATCGGCGGGGAGGTTTTCCTCGATGGCGGCGAGCACCTCGGGGGAGTCGGGTTCGGTGCGGGGCCGGAACCGGGCCGCCACGGTGCCGTCCGGGCGCACCAGGAACTTCTCGAAGTTCCACTGGATGTCGCCGGCCTCGCCCTTCGCGTCCGGCGCCTGCGTCAGCGAGGCGTAGATGGCGTGCCGCCCGGGGCCGTTCACCTCGATCTTCTCGAACATCGGGAAGGTGACCCCGTACGACGTCGAGCAGAACTCGGCGATCTCCTCGGCCGTACCCGGCTCCTGCCCGCCGAACTGGTTGCACGGGAAGCCCACCACCGTCAGCCCGCGCGCGGCGAACTGCTCGTGTAGCTTCTCCAGCGCGGTGTACTGCGGCGTCAGCCCGCACTGGGACGCCACGTTCACCACGAGCAGCGCCGAGCCCGGCGCGGTCGCGCCGAGCGAGGAGTCCTCGCCGGCCAGGGTCTTCACTGGTATGTCAAATATCGTCACGGTGCTTACGGTACCGGGTTCCAGACGGATTGCCCCAGGTAGGCCCGGGCCATGGTGGTGACGTAGAAGTACACCGCGTCCTCGGCGGGCGACAGCGGCCCGGGGGAGGCGTGCGGCGAGGCCAGGCCGCGCTGCACCGACTCGCACGCGGACCAGTCCTGCTTGTTGGTGATGTCCCAGAAGTCCACCGCGTAGCTGGGGTCGAAGCCCGGCTTCGCGACCGCCTCGGGCGCGAACGCCCAGGTGCACTCGATCGTGGTCCGGTCCGCGGCGACCGGGATCAGCCGGTGCGTCATCACGTAGTCCGGGTGCAGGCTGAGCAGCACGTTCGGGAAGATGTTGACGTAGATGACGGTGCGCAGGCCCTGCGCGTCCAGTCCGCGCAACGGGCACGCCGCCGCTCTCACCGGACAGCGACATCGTCTCCATGCCGTCGCGCAGGTCCATCCAGCCGCCGATCCAGGCGCCGTCTGAGGCGTAGTTCTCGCCGCTCTTGGGCGGGCTGACCCGGCACAGCTCGGGGTGGATGGACGGGCAGTGGTAGCACTCGTGGTAGTTCTCGGTGAGCGTCTTCCAGTTCGCGGCGGCGTCGTAGCGGTGCTCCCCGGCGGTCACCAGCCGCTCCGGCTCGTACGGCGCGACCAGCTCGTCCAGCTTGGCCAGCGCGTCGGCGAGCGACCCGGCCGCACCGCCGGAACCGTCCACGAACACCAGGCCGTGCCACTCGGACACCGGCAGCGGCGCCAGGCCCCACTCGCCGAAGTCGAAGCCGGGCACCTTCCGGAAGCCCGCGGCGGCCCGCAGCGAGCCCGACAGCGAGTACGTCCAGGCGTGGTACGGGCAGACGATCACCTTGTCCTTGGCGCTCTGCCCGCACGGAAGCAGCTCGTGGCCGCGGTGCCGGCAGCTGTTCGCGAACGCCCGCAGCTCGCCGTCCTCGCCGCGGACCAGCAGCACGCCGCCCTGGCCGGTGGCCTCGGCGCGCTGGTCACCCGGCTGCGGCAGCTGCTCGCTGCGCGCCACGCACATCCAGCCGCCGCCGAAGAAGTGCCGCTGCTCCCAGTCGAACACCGCGGGGTCCGTGTACGCCGCCCGCGGCAGCATCCGGCTCTCCCCGAACGGCCGCAGCGCCAGCTCCAGCTCACCGCGGTCGAGCGGTGCCGGGGGGATAGCAGCTATCAGGACCGGACCCGAAAATCTTGACTGACCATACAGTCAAGACTAAGCGGCCCGGCGGAACCTGTCCAGGCACCCCGAAGCCCGGGAACGATCTTGCGAACAGGCGTGCGCGGTGCGGATACTGCAAGCATGGGCGACCGTAATGTGCTCGGCGGCGAGCTTGAGCCGTGTGGAACCGATCCGCTCACCGGATTCTACCGGGACGGATGCTGCACGACCGGCCCCGAGGACCTGGGCAGCCACACCATCTGCGCGGTGGTGACCGCTGAGTTCCTCGAGCACCAGCGCCGGATCGGCAACGACCTGTCCACGCCGATGCCCCAGTTCCGGTTCCCCGGGCTGGTGCCGGGGGACCGGTGGTGCGTGACCGCGGCCAACTGGCTGCAGGCGCACCGGGAGGGCGCCGCCGCGCCGGTGGTGCTGGCCTCGACCCACCAGCGCGCGCTCGAGATCGTCCCGCTGGAGATCCTCAAGTCCTACTCCGTCGACGTCCCCGCCGACGCCGCCGCCCTGGACGAATACGGCCGGATAAGGGCTGCCTGCCGGTCTCGGCTCAGGCGCTGACGGGCTGCCCTGGGTCTGGCGGGGGCGGCTCGATTCCCTGAGCACCAGGCTGCACGGCAGCCGCCGCAGGCCCGAGCTCGGCCGTCCCTCGATCGCGCTGAGCAGCTCCTCGCCCGCGGTCCGGCCCAGCTCGCGCAGGTTCATGTCGACCGTGGTCAGCGGGGGCCTGCAGGCGGCCGCGATGACCTCCCAGTTGTCGAAGCCGACCAGCGCGATGTCCTCGGGCACGCGCTTGCCCGCCTCGCGCACCATGTCGGCCACGCCCCGGGCGATCTGGTCGTTGCCGCAGAAGATGGCGTCGAGGTCGGGCGCCGCCCGGAGCAGCCCGTCGGTCGCCTGGCGGCCCCGGCCCGGCGCCGTCGCTGGTCCTGGCCCAGGCCCGGGTCAGCTCGCTCCACGCGGTCGGCGTGAGCGAATACGCGCCGGCACTGCCCCCGACGAAATACCGCCACGCATCCGGCCGGACCAGCGTGGCCAGCGCGGTGACCGTAACGGGCAGCGGAGCCAGCGGGTCGCCGCGCCCCGGAGTCAGTTCCTCCCGGCTGCCCCGGTAGACCCCGCGGTGCAGCAGCGCATGAACCAGCTCGCGCGCCACCTCCCGCCGCGAGCCGCGCTGGGCCGCGCCGAGCATCGCGAGCAGCAGCTGGTGGGTCCGCGCCCCGGGCACCGCAGTCGGCTGCGGCTGGGCCGAGCCGGACCTGGCCACCTCGACCAGCGTCCCGGCCAGATCGACGCCGCCAGCCAGGGCGTTGACCGGCTCGACGAGCCGCGGGTTGATGTCGATGAACCGCGGGCCGTCCGGGCCGAGGATCACGTCCGCGGACAGCGCGCCGTGCCAGTCCAGCGCCGCGCCGAGCCGGGCCACGTGCTCCCGCGCCTCCGGCAGGTCCAGGCCGAGCTTGTGGCTGGCCCCGCCCGCGGCGCCCTCGCGGACCCGCGCGCAAGCTCCGAACGCGACCAGCTCCCCGCGGGAAAAGACCGCCTGCACCATGGCCAGCTGGCCGGCCACCGGCTGCTGGACCAGCACGCCTTCCGGTCCGAACGTCCCGAGCCGCTCGTAGTCCGCGGCGACCTGCCGCAGCTCGTCCGGCGAGCCGGCCCGGCGCACCCCCGCCGACGCCGTGCCGATCGGCATCTTCACGAACAGCGGCCACCCGGCCAGTTCCGCCTCGGCCGCCTCGACCTCGGCCGCGCTGGCCGCCACGATCGCGGGCGGCTGCGGCAGGCCGAGTCGGGCCAGCGTGCGGTAGGCCGACACCTTGTCCTGGACCTGGGCCAGCGCGGCGAAGGCGGGCACCGCGGTGGCCAGTCCGGCGGCCTCGATCCGGTCCCGGGCCAGCGACATGACCGTGACCTGCTCCTGCACCGGGAGCAGCAGGTCGGCCCCGCGCCGCCCGGCGACGTCGAGGGCCGCCTCCAGCCAGCCGAACGGATCCCGGCCGAGGGCCGGGACGTCGTGCACCCGCCGGACGTGGCGGGTCATCCGGCACAGGCACAGCCCCGGCGGGGACAGCGCCTCCACCTGGTGACCGGCCCGGGCGAGCACGGTCGCGCACTGCCGGGCGGTCAGCCCGGCGCCGTCGCTCAGCAGTATCAGCATGACCGCCTCCCAGATAATTAGTATATAATGTAAGCATACGTTATATACTTATCTTGACAAGACCCGGCCGAAAGGAGAGCCGCCGTGGGACGCGCGCCGCAGATCAGCCGCGACGCGGTTTTGGGTGCCGCGTTGCGGCTGGCCGACGAGCAGGGCCTGGACGCGGTCACCATGCACGCAGTCGCCAGGCGCCTTCGGGTCACGCCGATGGCGCTGTACCGTCACGTGGACGACAAGAACGCCCTGCTGGACGGGCTGGTCGAGCTGCTGCTCACCGAGTACCCGCTGCCGCGGGCCGATGGCGGGTGGGACGAGCGCCTGACCGCGCTGGCCGCCGGGGTCAGGGACACTGCCCGCCGCCACCCCGCCGTCTTCCCGCTGCTGCTGACCCGGCCAGCCGTCACCCCGGCGGCTCGCACGGTCCGCGATGCGGTGCAGGCCGCGCTCCGCGAGGGCGGCCTGCCCGAGACCGAGGTCGCCCGGGCCGAACGCCTGATCAGCACCGCCGTCCTCGGCTTTGCCGCCAGCGAGGCCAGCGGCCGGTTCCGCCAGCACGACCAGTCCGTGATCGACGCCGACTTCGCCGAACTCCTCCGCTGGCTCCGCCGCGCCCTCGGCTAGGCCCGCCGCGGCCGCCGGGCCGATACTTATCCTGTGCCGCAGGTGCTGTGCCCGGTCCTGGTCGGGCGGGACGAGGAAGCCCGCCGGCTGCGGGCCGCCCTGGCGCAGGCCGGGGCGGGTCACGGCGGCGCGGTGTTCCTGGCCGGCGAGGCAGGCATCGGCAAGTCGCGGCTGGTCCGCGAGATTGCCCGCGCGGCGGGTGAGTATGGCCTGACCGTGCTGGCCGGCCGGGCCGTGGCCGGGGGGGTGCCTACGCCGTTCCGGCCCTTCGCCGAGGCGCTGACCTCGGCCGGGCGGGCAGGGCGGTTGCCGGCCAGCGAGGAACTCGACCCGTTCCGGCCGGTCCTGGGGCGGCTGATTCCCGAGTGGCGGCCGCCCCAGCCCGCGCCGGGGGAGGAGTCGCCCGTCTTCCTCGGCGAGGCGGTACTGCGGCTGCTGCGCGCCCTAGCCCCGCAGGCAGGCTGCGTGCTTGTCCTCGAGGACCTGCACTGGGCCGACCAGGAGACGCTGGCGCTGCTCGAGTACCTGGCCGACAACCTGGCCGCCGAACGAGTGCTGTGTCTCGCCACCCTCCGCGAAGAGGGCGGCGAAGCCGCCGCCCTGGCCAGCGCGCTCGCGGCCCGCGGGTCCGCCGCCGTGCTGTCGCTCGGCCGCCTGGACCCGGCGGCGATGGCCGACATGACCCGGGCCTGCCTGGACGCCGCCGATCTGCCGGACGCGCTGCACGAATTCGTGGCCGGGCGGGCCGAGGGCATCCCGTTCCTGGTCGAGGAGGTGCTGGCCGGCCTGGTGGGGGACGGGGCGCTGACCGAGCGCGGCGGCCGCTGGCACGCCGCCGACCTGAGCGCCCCCGGGGTCCCGGCCACGTTCGCCGACGCGATCCGGCGTCGGCTGGACAGCGTGAGCGCGGAGTCCCGGCTGGTCATCGGCGCGGCCGCGGTGCTCGGCCGGCGCTTCGAGTGGACGCTGCTCGGCCAGGTCGCCGGCCTGGCCGACGCGGCCGTGATCGCCGCGCTGCGGGACGGTGTGGGCGTGCAGCTGATCGTGGCGGAACGGGACAGCTTCCGGTTCCGGCACGCGCTGACCCATGAGGCGGTGCTGGCCGGGCTGCTGCCGCCGGAACGGACCATGCTGGCCGGCCAGGCCCTGGCGGCGGCGCAGGCGGCCCACCCGGACCTGCCCGGCGGGTGGTGCACGCTGGCTGCCGACCTGGCCGAGCGGGCCGGCGACGCGGCCCGGGCCGGCGCGCTGCTGCTCGAGGCCGGGCGTCGTGACCTGGCCGTCGGCGCGCTGGCTAGCGCCGAGCACACGCTGACTCGGGCCAGGGAGCTGGTCGAGCCCGCGCTGCGGAGCAGCGTTGACGAGGCGCTGACCGAGGTCTTCGCCATGTCCGGGCAGGTCGACCGGGCGATCGAGACCGGCCGGATGCTGCTCGCCCGGCTGGGCCCGCCCCCGGCGGCGAACCTGCACCTGGGGATCGCCCGGGCAGCGATCGCCGGCGCCCGGTGGGCCGAGGCCGCCGCGAGCATCGAGGTCGCCCGTGAGCTGGCGGGCGCCGATACCGCTCAGGTCGACGCCTGCGCCGCGCAGGTCGCCGCGGGCCGGGGCCGCCTCGAGGAGGCGGACCGGCTGGCCCGGGCCGCGCTGCGGGCGGCGGAGGCCGGCCCGGGGCAAAGGGTCCAGCCCGAGGTCGCGTGCGAGGCCCTCGAGGTGATCGGCCGGGTGGCGCGGCAGCGTGACCTGGAGGCGGCCGAGCAGGCGTTCGCCCGCGCGGCGGACACCGCCGCCGCGTACGGCCTGCAGCTGTGGCGGCTGCGGGCGCTGCACGAACTCGGCACCATCGACCAGCTCAGGACCGAGAGCGTGGACCGTCTCGAGCAGGCACGCGAGCTGGCCGTGGTCCAGGGCGCCCTGGCCCTGACCGCGACGCTCGACCTGCAGATCGCGGCCGGCCTGAACAAGCAGTTCCGCGCGGACGACGCCCTGGCGGCGGCCCGGCGGTCGGCGGACGCGTCCCGCCGCTTCCACCTGGCCACCCTGCCGATGGCGCTGATCTTCCAGGCCACCGCGCACGCCATCCGCGGCGAGGAAGGGCCGATGGAGGACAAGATCGCCGAGGCGGTCGCGCTCGCCCCCGACGACCCGGACGTGCTCGGCTGTGCCTGGGGGCACTGCCGGGCCACGTTCTGCTTGCTGGCCGCCGATCTCGGTGCGGCTTACGCGCGGATGACGACCGGGGCCGGGCCGCTGCTGAGCTCTCCGGCCACGATCGCGCCGCCGTTCCTCGGGCTCTGGCCGCTGCTCGGCGCGCTGCTCGGCCACGATGCGGCCGGCGCCGCGGCCCGGGTCCGGGCCGCCCACGGCACCCGGCACCTGGTGGTCGCGGCCCTGCTCGGCTACGCCGACGCCGTCCAGGCCGGCCGCCGGGGCGACGCCGGCCAGGCCGAGGCGGCGTTCGCCGCCGCCGACCGGCAGATGGGCCCGCTGGTGGCCTGGTACCGGCAGTACGCACGCCGCCTGGCCGCGGAGGCGGCGCTGGCCGACGGCTGGGGCGATCCGGTCGGCTGGCTCAGGGAAGCCGCCGCGTACTTCGCCGGGCGCGGCGACGACGGGGTGGCGGCCGCCTGCCGGGCGCTGCTGCGCCGGGCCGGGGCACCGGTGCCGCGGCACCGGGCCGGCGACGGGGAGCTGCCCGGGCCGCTGCGCGCGCTGGGGGTGACCGAACGCGAGGCCGACGTGCTCAGGCTGGTCGCCCAGGGCCTCGGCAACCGGGAGATCGCGGAGCGGATGTTCCTGTCGCCGCGCACCGTGGAGAAGCACGTGGCGAGCCTGCTCGCCAAGACCGGGCTGCGCCGGGCTCAGCTAACTGGGTATTCCGCCGGGCTAGATGGGTAGCCGGGCCCGTTCCTGATTGGGTGCGCGCACCGATGCCGGAATCCCCGGCCGCGAGCCACCATGACGGACATGATCACCGATCAGGAGAAGCTGGCGGGCGGCGTCACCGCCGTCCTGGACCGCCCCGGCGCGCGGCTGGTGTACCAAGTAACGGGAACCGGCCCCGCCGTGGTCCTCATCCACGGGTTCGGCCTGGACATGCGCATGTGGGATCCGCAGGTCGGGCCGCTGGCGGCCCGGTTCCGCGTGGTTCGCTACGACTGCCGCGGGTTCGGCGCCTCCGGCCCGCTCGACCCCGCCGTCCCGTACACCCACGCGGGCAACCTCGTCGCGCTCCTGGACCACCTGGACATCGGCGGCGCCGTGCTGGCCGGCCTGTCGTTCGGCGGCCGGATAGCGCTGCAGACCGCGCTGGCCGCCCCGGGCCGGATCCGCGGCCTGGCCCTGCTGGACGCGGTGCTCGATGGCGTCCCGTGGGACCCGGAGTCGGCTCGGGCCATGGACGAGGTCTCGCGCCGGGTCCAGGCGGGCGGGCTGCTGGCTGGCCGTGCGGCCTGGCTGGCCCACCCGTTGTTCGCCGCCGCGCGCGAACGGCCGGACCTGGCCGCGGCGCTGGCGGCCATGGTGGCGGGCTATCCCGGCCAGCACTGGCTGGGCCAGGACCCGCACCGCGAGACCCGGCGGCCCCTCGACCTGCTGGAGGCCGTGGCCGGGCCGGCCCTCGTCGCCGTGGGCGAGCGTGACGTGCCCGGCTTCCGCGAGATGTCCGCCGTGCTCGCCAGGCGCATCCCCGGCGCCGCCTATCACGTCGTCGCGGACGCCGGCCACATGATCAACATGGAGCGGCCCGCGGCAGTCAACGACCTGCTGGCCAGCTTCGTCCAGGAGGCGTCGTGACCATGCTGCGGGTCGCGGCCGTCCAGGCGAGCTACGTGCTAATGGATCGCGACGCCACCATCGACACGGTCGCGGAGCTGACCGCCGCGGCCGCCCGCGAGGGGGCGCAGCTGGTGGTGTTTCCCGAGGTTTTCGTGCCGGGCACGCCGGTCTGGATCGACACCCGGCCAATCTGGGACGGGGACGAGGACTGGTTCGCCCTGCTGGCCCAGAACGCCGTGGTGGCCGGCGGCCCGGCCAGCGACCGCCTGGCCGCCATCGCGGCCGAGCACGGCGTGTGGCTGGTAGTCGGCGTGCAGGAGCGAGAAGCGCGCGGCGCCACGATCTACAACGCGGTGCTGTACTTCTCGCCGGAAGGAACCCTCGCCGGCCGGCACAGGAAACTCGTCCCGACGGGATCCGAACGGACCGTCTGGGGCATGGGCGACGGATCGACGCTGTCCGTGGTGGATACCGGCCAGGCCAGGATCGGCGGCCTGATCTGCTGGGAGAACTACATGCCGCTGGCCAGGTTCCACCTGTACGCGCAGGGAATCGACCTCTGGATCGCCCCCACCCTGGCGGCCGGTGACGGCTGGATCGCGACGATGCGCCACCTGGCCCGGGAGAACCGGATGTTCGTCGTCGGCGTCAACCCGGTCCTGCACGCCGACCAGGTGCCGGCTGGCTTTCCCGCGCGCGACCGCCTGCTCGCCCCCGGCTACCTCGAACACAACGGTCCCTGGCTGGAAGAGGGCAACACCGTCATCGTGGCGCCGGACGGCACGGTGCTGGCCGGCCCGGTCCGCGAGCGCGAGGAAACCCTGGTACTGGACCTCGACCTAAGCACCGTGGCGGCCGCCCGCCGCTACCTCGATCCCGTCGGCCACTACAACCGGCCCGACATCTTCCGGCTCTGCGTCGACACTTCATCTCGCCCCGCCGTCATCGAGACACCGCTAGATCATCTGAGGAGCCCGTCATGAAATCCAGCTCAGCCCTGACCGAACCGGCACGCCAGCCAGCGGCCGGCGTCCTCGTCGACGCCGCGTGGCTGGACGAGCACCTGCACGACCCCGCGGTGCGCGTGGTCGAGGTCGATGTGAGCAGGCGCGCGCACGACGAATGGCACGTCGACGGCGCCGTGCTGTGGGACGTCTACCGCGACTTGAAGGACGCCGACTACCAGCTCATCGACACTGCGGCGACGATGAAGCTGCTGGCCAGGTCCGGTATCGGCCCGGGCTCCACGGTGGTGTTCTACGGCTATGCGCCCGCCCTCGGCTTCTGGCTCACGAAGCTCTACGGCCACCAGGACGCACGCATCCTCGATTGCTCGCGGGACGCGTGGCGGGACGAGGGGCACCCGGTGAGCAGCCAGCCGTCCGAGCCCGCCGCGGCCGGCTACGTCCTGCCCGGGCCTGACCCGCGGCTCCGGGCCGGCCACGCCGAGGTGCGGGACGCGATCGGCCGCCCCGGCAGCACGCTGCTGGACGTGCGCTCCTGGGGCGAGTACCGGGGCGAGCGGTTCTGGCCCTCCGGCGGCCTCGAGCCGGGCGGCCGGGCCGGGCACGTCCCGACCGCGGTCCACCAGCCCATCGACGGCCTGTACGACGAGCGGGGCGCGTTCGGTGACGTCACCACCCTGCGCGGCGTCTTCTCCGCCGTCGACCTGGACGGCGCGGACGAGATGATCACGTACTGCACGATCGGCGGCCGCGCCTGCACCGCCTGGTTCGTCCTCAGCTACCTGCTCGGCCGTGGCGGAGTCCGGGTCTACGACGGCTCGTGGGCCGAATGGGGCCGGATGGCCGACGTTCCCGTGGAACAGGGCTGACCCGCCTGCCAACCGGTTCCGCTGCTGGTTCCCGTGCTACCGCTCGGCCCGGAAGTTGACATGAGCGTGTCGTGAGTGGCAAGTTCATGCCGGCGGACAGGGGAGGGGAAGTTCATGGGCACTGGCAAGGACAGCACGGGCACGCCGACGCGGCTCAGGTCCTTCAACCCCGTCCGGCTCGCCGATCTGGAGTACCGCGCGTGGGTGGGGTACTACCTGCGCGACTGGCCGCAGGTGCTGCGCGCCTCGGTCGGGCTGGTCCGGCTGGGCTTCGGCATGGACTGGTTCCGCACGCTGCACGGCGCCTGGCTGGTGCTGCGCGCCAACCAGCTGTGGGCGCCGTATCCCGACAACAACCCCAAGCGCGCCCGGGCCTGCATGCGCCGGTTCTACGCCCTGGTGCGGCTTACCTACGGCGAGCCGTCCAACCCGGCCAAGGCGGCCGAACTCGAGGTCGACTGGTGGCGGGTGCACCGGGAGATCCAGCACGAGCCCGGCGCCACACCGGACGAGCTGGTCGAATCGCTCGTCCGGCTCTACTCCTACCTCTACGGGGAACCCGAGGAGGCGGTCAGGCCCGCCGCGGTACACCGGGCCAAGGCGATGGACCTGTCCGATCAGTGGGTGGAGGAGGGTTGCCAGCCCGACAGCCACCTGCTCCCGCTGGAGCACGCCGCCCTGGTCCGGGCCTACGCCGCCCTCCTCGCCGCCGTCCACCACTGACCCGGCCAGGGCGGCCGCCTAGTGGAGTGTCAACCGCGCTTCAGCCCGCGGGACTAGCGAGCGCCACGGGTTCGGAGCACACTCAGACAGGGGGTCGGGATGGGCGCTCGCCTGGTGTTTGGCGTTCTCGGGCCGCTCGAGGTCAGGCTCGATGATGCCGAGGTGCGGGTCGGCGGGCCGAGGCAGCGAGCGCTGCTCGGGCTGCTGCTGTGCCATGCCAACCGGGTCGTGTCTCGCGACCAGCTGATCGAGGAGCTGCTCGGTGACCAGCCCCCGGCCGCGGCCGACCGGATGCTGCGGGTTCAGGTCTCCCGGCTGCGCAAGGCGCTCGGCGACGGCAACGGCAAGGGCGAGCCCCGGCTGCTGGCCCGGCCGCCCGGCTATCTGCTCCGGGTCGAGGACGGCGAGCTGGACCTGCACGCGTTCGAGCAGCAGGTAGCGGCCGGGCGGCAGGCGCTCGAGGACGGCGATCCGGCCCGGGCCGCGGGGCTGCTGCGGGAAGCGGAGGCGTTGTGGCGCGGCCGACCGCTGGCCGACCTGGAGTTCGAGTCGATTGCCCGGCTGGAGGTGCGGCGACTCGAGACGCTCCGCCTGCAGGTGGTCGAGGACCGGATCGACGCAGAGCTGGCGGCTGGCCGGCATGCTCCCGTATGTCCCGAGCTCGAGCAGCTCGTCGCGGAGCATCCGATGCGCGAGCGGCTGCGCGGGCAGCTGATGATCGCCCTCTACCGTTGCGGTCGCCAGGCGGACGCGCTGGAGACCTACCGGGCCGGGCGGTCGCTGCTGGTCGAAGAGCTGGCCGTCGAGCCGGGCCCGCAGCTGAGGAAGCTTCAGCTGGCAGTGCTCGAGCAGGACACGGCCCTGGAACTGCCGCTGCCCGCGGTCAGGCCGGACAGCACGGAGCCCGCGCCCGCCCCTGCGGTCGAGGCCGTCCCCGAGCCTCGTGCCGGGACATCATCACTTCCCCGGCGCCGCGGCCGGACTCGCCGGATCGCGCTGGCCCTCGGCACAGCCGCCGCGCTGGCCGCGGTCGCCCTCGTGCCGCTGTCACGCCACGGAACGGCGCCCGCGTCGCTGAACGCGAACCTCCTGGCCCTTGTCTCTCCCCGCGACGGCACGGTGCAGGCGACCGTGCCGCTGCGGGCACCGCCTGCCGACGTAGCGGCGGGATCCGGCTCGGTGTGGGTGGCCGAGCCGGACGCCGGTCTGGTGGACCGGGTCGACCCGTCGCGGCACACGGTCGCCGTCACCATCCCGGTCGGCACCAAACCCAGCCGCGTCGTGGCCGCGGGCGGCCAGGTCTGGGTGCTGGATCGGGATGACCGCACCCTGGCCCGGATCGACCCGCGGACCGACACGGTGGTGCAGACGATCGCCCTGGCCGGCCAGCCGGGCGACCTCCTGCTCAGCGCGGGCACGCTGTGGGTCGCCAGCCCCGGCGACGGGACAGTGCTGCGGATCGACCCCGGAAGCGGCCGCACCAAGGGCGTGATCAGCACCGGCGGGAACCCGAGCGGCCTGGCCGCCGCGGACGGCGCGATCTGGGTGGCGACCGACAGCTCGGGCTCAGTCTCCCGGATCGACGCCCGGACCGGCACGGTGACGAGCACGATTCGCGTCGGCGACGCGCCCGCCGTCGTCGCGGCGGCCACGTCCGGGCTGTGGGTGCTCGATCCGCTCGACGCGACCGTGGCCCGGGTGGATCCGCGGCGCGATGCCGTCACGGCGACCATTGGCCTCGGCGGCCAGCCGGTGGCGCTGGCTGAATCCGGCGGCAGCATCTGGGTCGCCGACCGCCGGGACGGCACGCTGCTCCGGCTCGCTCCCGGGCGCGACATCGGTCACCAGGTTCGGCCTCGGCGGCCAGCTCAGCGCGCTCGCCGCCGCGGGCGGCGGCCTCTGGGCCGCCGTCGACGCGGCCGGGCCGAGTCACCGTGGCGGCACGCTCAACGCCGTCTACTCGGCCGGGGACGTCATCACGATCGACCCGGCCGGGCAGACCTCGAACGACACGCCTCCGCCGCAGTTTCTCGGCCTGACCAACGACGGGCTCGTCACGCTGGACCACGTGGCCGGGCCAGACGGCACCCGACTGATCCCGGACCTCGCGCTGGCGCTGCCCGCGCCCGCCGACCACGGACGCACCTACACGTTCCACCTGCGCCCGGGTATCCGCTACTCGACCGGCCCCCTTGTCCGGCCCAGCGACGTCACCCGTTCCTTCGAGCGCCTGTTTAAGCTCGGTGCCAGCGCGCCCTATTATCAGGCCATCGTCGGCGCCGCAGCGTGCCAGCAGGCCCCCGGAACCTGCGACCTGTCCCGCGGCATCGCCGCCGACGACCGCGCTGGCACCGTGACCTTCCACCTCACCCAGCCGGATCCGGACTTCCTGTACAAGCTGGCCCTCACGTTCGCCTACGTACTGCCCGCCGCAACCCCAGGCCGGGAGGCCCGGATACCGCTGCCGGCTACCGGCCCGTACATGATCAGCCGCTACACCCCGGGGCAGGAACTTCTCATGGTCCGCAACCCGCGGTTCCGCGCATGGTCGGCCGCGGCCCAGCCAGGCAACCCGGACCAGATCCTGATCCGCCTCGACCTCAGCGGGGGCGATGGCGCGAGCGCGGTGGCCGACGGCCAGGGCGACTTCCTGCCCAGCATCGGCGAGATCCCGTCCGGCGCTTCCTACTTCCAGCACCACCGCAGCCAGCTCCGGATCAACCCGCAGCTGGCCACCGCTTTCCTGAACCTTAACGTCAACGCCCCTCCGTTCAACGACCTGCGCGTGCGCCAGGCCGTCAACCTGGCCCTGGACCGCCGGCGCGTGGTCAACGGCTGGGGCGGGCCGCTCGCGGCCCAGCCGGCCTGCCAGATCCTGCCTCCTGGCCTGGCCGGCTACCAGCGCTACTGCCCCTACACCAGGCATCCCGCCGCCGACGGCAGCTGGCGCGTACCAGACCTGGCGCGGGCCCGCCGCCTCGTCGCCGCCTCTGGCACCGCTGGCATGAAGGTCACCGTCTGGAACGTGCTCCACACCCCCCAGGGCGGCATCAACGAAGCCGAAGACCTGGTCCAGACGCTCCGCCAGCTCGGCTACCGGGCCTCGCTGCGCCTGCTGCCGCAGAGCACCTTCTTCGCCTATATGGGCGACTCCCGGAATCATGCCCAGGTCATCGACGGCGGCTGGAGTGCCGATTACCCCTCCGCCGACAATTTCATCGGCAAGCTGACCTGCGCCTACTTCGTCCCCGGCAACGGCGTCGCCACGACCGACTCCAGCGAATTCTGCGACCCCGGCGTGGACCGGCAGATCGCCCGGGCCGCCGCCGAGCAAGCCACCAACCCGGCCGCCGCGGCCGCCCAGTGGGACCGGCTCGACCGCCAGCTCACCGACCTCGCCATCTGGGTTCCCACCGTCACCCCGAACGAGCTCGACTTCCTGTCCAGCCGGGTGCGCAACTACCAGTACAACCCGGTCTGGGGAGCGCTCATCGACCAGTTCTGGCTCCGGTAACGCCGAGATACCGCCGAGGCCGGTCAGCAAGCGGGTCAAGGTGGCCGCGACCCAGGCCTCGTAGCTGTCCAGATCCCACCCGAGCATGCGGGTGACCAGCAGGTAGGTCTCGGCGGCGACCAGCACGGTGGTGGTGTCGATGAGCCAGGTCAGGTCGACGCCCGGGGGCAGCAGCCCGTCGTCGGCCAGTTTGGTGCAGAACACCTCCTGCGCGTGCCGGGTTTGCTCGCGGCCTTCCTGCCAGGCCGCCGCGATCAGCGGCTCGACCGCGGCGGCCTGCTGGGCCACGGCGAACAGCGCCCCCGTGCGCCCCATGATCTGCCAGGCCGGCCGCCGCCCCGGCGGCGATCCGCCCGGCCAGGGTCGGGGCGGTCATGGCCTCGATCATCCAGTCCCGGCTCAGCACGTCCACCGGTTCGGTATCGCCCACGACGGCCACGTCGACCACCCGCTTGAACAGCGCCGCCTTGGTACCGAACCGCACGTACACGGTGCGCGCCGCCACCCGGGCGCGCCGGGCCACCGCCTCCAGCGTGGTGGCCACATAGCCGTCGGCCAGGAACAACTCGGTGGCCGCGACCAGGATCCGCTCCTCGGTCAGCGCGGTCTGCGCCTGCCGCAGGGTTGCGCCGTCACCAATTGGGTTGACGTCAGCGGTCATACATTGCAGTATAACTGCAATAAGTATGAATACACTGCATTGGAGGGGGAATGTCAGCGGCAGACGCACCGGCCCTAGCCGGAATCCACCATGTCAAGCTGCCCGTCACCGACCTGGCCCGGTCGCTGGAGTGGTACAGCAGCCGCCTGGGCTACCAGGTCCAGATTGAGTTCGTCGAGCAGGGCGCGCTGATGGGCTGTGGTCTGGCCCACCCGGCCGGCGGCCCGGACCTCGGCCTGCGGCTCGACCCGGACCGGGCCCGCGCCGCCGCCGGGTTCGACTACTTCGCCATCGGTGTGCCGGACAAGGCCGCCATCGACCGGCTCGCCCGCAGGCTGGACGAGCTCGGCCAGGCCCACGCCGGCGTGCACCGGGCCAGCATGGGCTGGATCCTGCCCGAGGTACTCGACCCGGACGGCCACACGCTGCGCTTCTACACCATGGAGCACCACACCGACCTGGCCGCCGGCGAGGTAACCACGATCCACGACCCCCGGGAGACCGCCGAGCGGCTCGAGCGCGAGGAAGCCGCCCGCACCGCGAACGCCTAGCCCCTGCTCCGCCGCGGAAGAATGCGATGCTTCGCGCGGTTGGGACAAGTCGTGGACGATACGGCCCTGACCTTCGGCCCGCGGGCCGTGCCCTTGTCCGTGCTCGACCTGGCTCCGGTGCCTGACGGCGGGTCCGCCGCCGAAGCCCTGCGCGCCACGATCGACCTGGCCCGGCAGGCCGAACGGCTCGGGTACCACCGGTTCTGGGTGGCCGAGCACCACAACATGCCGGGAATCGCCAGCTCCGCGCCGCCCGTGCTGATCGGCCACATCGCCGACGCGACCACGACCATGCGGGTCGGCTCGGGCGGCGTGATGCTGCCCAACCACGTCTCGCTGGTCGTGGCCGAGCAGTTCGGCATGCTGGAGGCACTCCACCCCGGCCGGATCGACCTCGGCATCGGTCGGGCGCCTGGCACCGACCAGGCCACCGCGGCCGCGCTGCGCCGCTCGCCGGAGGCACTGTCCGCCGACGACTTCCCCGACCAGCTGATGGACCTGCTCGGCTTCTTCACCGGCCGCTGGCCGGCGAACCACCCGTTCGCGCAGATCACCGCGGTGCCCGGCCGCGGCAACCAGCCCGCCATGTGGCTGCTCGGATCCAGCGGCTACAGCGCTCAGGTGGCCGGCCTGCTCGGCCTGCCGTTCGCGTTCGCGCACCACTTCAGTGCGGCCAACACGCTGCCCGCGCTGGCCCTGTACCGCGAGCACTTCCGCAGGTCCGAGGTGCTCGACCGCCCGTACGCGATGGTCGCCGCCGCCGTGGTGTGCGCCGAGACCGACGAACGCGCCCGCTTCCTGGCCGGCTCCGGCGCGCTGTCGTTCCTGCGGCTGCGCTCGGGCCGGCCCGGTCGGCTGCCCTCGCCCGAGGAAGCGGCCGCCCACCCCTACACCGAGCTTGAGCGCGCGTTCGTCGAGGACCGCCTGGCCACCCAGATCGTCGGCTCACCCGAGACGGTCCAGCGCGGCATCGCCGACCTCCTTGACGCCACCAAGGCCGACGAGATGATGATCACCACCATGGTCTACGACTCTGCCGACCGCCTCAGCTCCTTCGAGCGCGTCGCCGCCCTGACCCGCGCCACCCAGCCCTCCACCCCAGACCTCCCCCAAACCTCACAAGCCCCAGCCGCCACTCCCTGAGGCCGCGCCAACCCCCGGTCCGCTCGGCGGATACGACGTGAATGCCGCGTTCATGTCGCTGGTACAGCATGAAAGAGGCATCCACGCCTTACGCCGTGATACGGACGGTGACCAGAGTGTCGGAAGTCCGGTTTCACGTCCGCTTACTACCTCGCCACGCCCGCGCCGCCGTCCCTAGGCCCGGTCGGAGGGCTTCACCGCCGCGGCGGAGCGCTCCGCCGCCGCGGAGCGCCCCGCCGCAGCGCGCCCCGCCGCGGTGGGGCGGCCCGCCCGGCGGCGCCAGCGCTCGGCGCGGCGGTCCGCCAGGATCTGGCGCACCACGTTGCGGCCGGGGATGCCGGTGACCCCGCCGCCCCCGTGAGTGGCCGAACCTGCCTGATACAACCCCCGCACCGGCGTCCGCAGGTCGGCGTAGCCAGCCGCCGGCCTGGCGTGGAACATCTGTCCCAGCGACAGCTCTCCGTGGAAGATGTTCCCGCCGACCAGCCCGTACTCCTCCTGCATCCGGTGCGGCCCGATCACCTGCCGGTGCAGTACCGACGCGGTGAACCCGGGCGCGACCTTCTCCACCCGGGCCAGCACCCGGTCGGCGTAGGCCTCGAGCTCCGCCTCGTGCGGCGCGTCCGCGTACCCGGACGGCACCCACTGGGTGAACATCGACATGACGTGCTTTCCGGCCGGCGCCAGCGAGTCGTCGAACACGCTGGGGATGCAGATGTCGGCGAACGGCAACGCGGCCGGCTCGCCCGCGACGGCCTGCTGGAACGCGTTCTCGATGTCGTCGAGCGACTCCGCCAGCACGATCGTGCCGCCGTAGACCTGCGGGTCGGGCTCGGGGTAGCTGGTGAACACCGGCAGCCGGTCCAGCGCCAGGTTGATCTTGACGGTGCCGCTGCGGCTGCGCCAGCCACGGATGTCGGCCACGAACCCGGGAGGCAGCTCGGCCGGGTCGAGCAGCCGCAGGAACGAGATCTGCGGGTGCGCGGTGGTGATGACCACCGGCGCGTCGATGGCCTCCCCGCTGGCCAGCGCGACCCCGGTGACCCGGCCGCCGGAAGTGCGGATCTGCGCCACCTCGGCGTCGGTCCTGATCTGCGCGCCGAACATCCGGGCGGCCCGGGCCAGCGCGCCGGACACCCCGCCCATGCCGCCGCGCGGGAAACCCCAGGCGCCCGCCGCCCCCTCGGTTTCGCCGATGTGGTGGTGCAGCATCACGTACGCGGTCCCGGCCGAACGCGGCCCGGCCCAGGTGCCGATCACCCCGGAGACCGACAGCAGTCCGAGCATCGCGTCGCTGGAGAAGTACCCCTCGAGCAGGTCGGCAATGCTGCCGGTGAGCAGCCGCGTCACGTCCACCGCGCCGCGCTCGTCGATGCCGCGCAGGCTGGTCAGCAGCCGCGCCTGTCGCAGCAGGTCCGGCGGCCGCCGCGACCCGAGCCGGGGCGGGATCTGGTGCAGCAGCGGGCCGAGCACCCGCCCGATGCCGGCCAGGTGCCGCTCGTAGCTGGGATAGGCGTCGGCGTCGGCGGCGGAGAACCTGGCGATCTCGGCGTGCCGCTCCGCCGGGTCGTGCGGCAGCCGCAGGTAGCGGCCGTCGGCCCGGGGCGCGAAGTAGGGCCCCTGCGGGTACACCCGGTACCCGTGCTGATCGAGCCGCAGGTCGCGGACCAGGTCCGGGGGCAGCAGCGAGACGACATACGACAGCGAGGTCACCGTGTAGTCAGGGCCGAACGGATGCTCGCTGACTGCTGCTCCGCCGGTGACACCGCGCCGCTCGCACACCACCGTGGCCAGCCCGGCCTTCGCCAGGTAGGCCGCTGCGACCAGCCCGTTGTGCCCGCCGCCCACCACCACGACATCTGCGTTTGCGGTCACCGCGTGCCCTTCTTCCTCGGCTGCCAGTGGGGGATGCTGTCTACATAGTCCTATCCCGGACGAACGGAGCGCGCATAGTGGACCCCACCCAGATAGCCGTCGCTCAGCTCGCCATCACCGTGGCCGAGCCGGACGCGAACCGGCAAGCCGCCGCGGAGGCGGTCGCCGAGGCGGCCGCCGCGGGCGCTCGGCTCGTGGTATTGCCCGAGCTGTCCGACTCCGGCTACGTCTTCGACGCCGAAGACCCGGCCGCCGAGGCCCGCGGCCTGGCCGCGCCCGTTGCCGACAGCGCCACCCTGCGGCAGTGGCAGGCGCTGGCCGGCCGGCACCGGCTGGTGATCGTCGGCGGTTTCTGCGAGCTCGGCGCCGACGGCCGCCTGTACAACAGCGCGGCCCTGGTGGACGCGTCCGGCACCCGGGCGGTCTACCGCAAGGCGCACCTGTGGGACAACGAGAAGATCCCGTTCACCCCCGGCGACGCCGCGCCGCCGGTGGTGGAGACCGAGTTCGGGCGGGTGGCCGTGATGGTCTGCTACGACCTGGAGTTCCCCGAGTGGACGCGGCTCGTCGCCCTGGACGGCGCCGACCTGATCGCGGCCCCGGTGAACTGGCCGGGCTACCGCTGGCCGGCCGGGGAGCGGCCCGCCGAGGTGATCAAGGCGCAGGCCGCGGCGGCCGCCAATGGGGTGTTCGTCGCGGTGGCGGACCGGTGCCGGGACGAGCGCGGCGTGTCCTGGATCAGCGGCTCACTCATCGCCGGCCCCGACGGCTACCCGCTGGCCGGACCGGTGCTCGCCGACCGTCCCGCGGTCCTCACCGCCGCCTGCGACCTGCCGCGGGCCAGGGACAAGAGCGTGTCCGGGCACAACGACCTGCTGGCCGATCGCCGTCCCGAGCTATACGCCTGGGCGCCGGACAAGCGCGTCGCGGCGGCGGCCGCGCACTGGGCGGCACGATTCGTGGCGAACGGCACCAGCTATCCCGACTTCGCGGCGACCATGGCCCGCATCAGCCGGTGGGACGACTGGTGCCGCGAATGGGGCCGCACCGCGCGGCACTACGAGCAGCTGGCCGAGACCGCCGAGGCGGCCGGCCGCACGGTCACCGCGGGGGAGGCCTGGCGGCGGGCGGCGCTGTGCTGGCACTGGGGCAAGTTCGTCTTCACCGACCACCCGGAGGAGCAGCGGGCCGCGCACGAGCGTACGGTGGCCTGCTTCCGCCGCGGCGCGGACACGCTCAGCCCGCCCGCCGAGCCGGTCCGCGTGCCCTACGCGGGCAGCACGCTGGCCGCGTACTTGCGGGTCCCGCCGGGGCCGCCTCCGCCCATCGTGGTCATGATTCCCGGGCTCGACTCGGTGAAGGAGGAACTCCAGGCCACCGCGGAGCACATGCTGCGCCGCGGCCTCGCGGTGATCGCGATCGACGGGCCCGGCCAGGGGGAAGCCGAGTACGAGTTCCCGATCGAGCCGGCCTACGAGCGGGTGGTCACGGCCGTGGCGGACTACCTGAAGGGCCGGGACGACGTCGACCCGGACCGGATCGGCGTCTTCGGGGTGAGCCTGGGCGGCTACTACGCGGCCCGTTCGGCCGCCTTCGAGCCGCGGGTACGGGCCGCGGTGGAGCTCGCCGGGCCGTACCGCTTCGACCTGGACTGGGACACGCTGCCGCCGCAGACCAGGACCACCTTCCAGCACCGGTCGGGGGCCGCCAGCCCGGCGCAGGCCCGGGAGCGGGCGGCGGCCCTCACCCTGGAAGACGCCGCCGCCAGGATCAGCTGCCCGCTGCTCGTCGCGCACGGAGGGCGTGACCGCCTGATCCCGCCCTACCATGCCGAGCGCCTGGCCCGCGAGGCTCCGGGCGCCGAGCTCATGATGGACCCGGACGGCAGCCACGGCCTCACCAACCACGCGTTCGAATCCCGGGCCGCCATGGCCGACTGGCTCGCCGGCCACCTGACCTAACGCTCGTCGCTGGGCCGCCAGCAGCGGGATGGCCGCGATCTTCTCCTCGGTCAGGTCGTCCCAATCAAGGCCGGCCGCCGGGCGCGGTCCGTCGCGGCGGCAGTCGATCACGCGCTCCGGCGTGACGATGAAGTCCAGCAGGCACGTCGTGGCCGGTCACCGGGATCGCCCCGGCCGCGCAGACCTGGAGTTCGTGCACGGTGGTGACGCAGACCGTGTGCGGCCCGATCAGGCCCGCCGCGCTGGCCAGCGCGAACTCCAGGTCGGCGAACCCGCCGCCCTTGCCCAGCCGCGTTCCGTCCTCCCCGGCCGCGACGCAGCCCATCACCACCAGGTCGACCGGGGACAGGTCGGCCAGCGCGACCCGGCGGGCCGAGCGGGCCGCGCCGCTGATCGAGGCCGCCTTGCGCGGCGGCTCGCTCAGCCGGGCCGGATCGAGGGCGAAGAACGGCTCGGGTTCGGCCAGCCGCGGGACGGCCATGTACACGGTCTTGCCGTCCTCGAGCGCGCGCTGCCGCACCGGCCACTGGGCGGAGTCCGGGTTGGACTTCACGGTGCCGGCTGCCTGCCAGGCCGGCAGCCCGCGCAGCCGTTCGGCGGCGGCCTCGGCGCCGGTGAAGTTCGGGATGCGCCCGGCGGCGCCGGGGAACCTGGCCACCTTCGCCGCGCGCATCGCGGTCCACACCTCCTGCCGCAGCGCCGCCTTCGCGGCCAGCAGGTCAGCCGGGCCGCCAGCGTCGCGGTCGTGCCGGGGCGCGGAACGGGCCATGCCGCTATCCTGCCGCACCCCGCCGCGTCCGGTCAGGCAGGCCGCTCGTCCAGCCGGAAGCCGACCTTCAGCGTGACCTGGAAGCGGCAGCGGCCATCGTCCTCGATCCGGCCGCGCACGTTGGTGACCTCGAACCAGTCCAGGTTGTGCAGGGTTTTCGAGGCGCGGGCGACCGCGCCCCTGATGGCGTCGTCGACGCTTTCGGTGGAGGAGCCGACAATCTCGCTGACGGAGTAGATGTGGTCTGCCATCGGTGATCCCTTCGCAAGTGGTCTTGCCCGGCTGCCTACCCCGTCGCGCGGGCCCCGTCACCTAGACTCGGGGGAAGCCTGACCACCGTCATCCCGGCTCCGGCGGGACCGTCCATCGCGGCCAGGGCCCGCCCCACGTCCCCGAGCGCGATCACCTCGCCCACCAGCCGCCCGGGGCTGCAGCGTGCCGTCCGCGATCAGCCGCATCATGGCCGGATAGTCGCGGGCGGCCATGCCGTGCGAGCCGTAGATCTCCAGCTCGCGCGCGATGACCAGGTCCATCGGCAGCGGCACGGGGCCGCCCGGCAGCAGCCCGACCTGGATGTGCCGGCCGCGGCGCCGCAGGCAGCGCACCGAGTCCGCGGCCACGGCCGGCGAGCCGAGCGCGTCGATCGAGACGTGTGCGCCGCCCCCGGTGAGCTCCCCGATCGCGGCGGCCAGGTCCGGGCCTGCCGCGTCCACGGCCGCGTCCACGGCCGCCTCCGCGCCGAGTTCGCGGGCCCGCGCCAGCGCCGCGGCGGACACGTCGACGGCCAGCACGCGCGCGCCCAGGGCGGCGCCGATCATCACCGCGGACAGCCCCACCCCGCCGCAGCCGTGCACGGCCAGCCAGTCCCCGGGCCGCACCCGGCCGTGCGCGGTGACCGCTCGGAACGCCGTGGCGAACCGGCAGCCCAGGCAGGCCGCGGTGACGAAGTCCACGTCCGCGGGCAGCGCCACCAGGTTGGCGTCGGCCGCGTGCACCGCCACCAGCTCGGCGAACGAGCCCGGCCCGGTAAACCCCGGCTGGGTCTGCCGCGGGCACACCTGCGCATCGCCGGCCAGGCAGTGCTCGCAGCCGCCGCAGCCGCAGGCGAACGGCACCGTCACCCGGTCCCCGGCGTGCCACCCGGTCACCCCGGGCCCGGCCGCGACGACCACCCCGGCGAACTCGTGCCCGCCGATATGCGGCAGCGTCACCGGATCGTGGCCCTTCCAGGCGTGCCAGTCCGACCGGCACACGCCGGTCGCGCCCACCGCGACGACCACCCCGTCGGCCGGGCAGTCCGGGTCGGCGACCTGCGTCAGCACCGGGTCGGCCCCGTACCCGGCGTAGACCACCGCCTTCACGCGGCACTCGCCCCGGACGGGACAGAGCCGTCCCCGGGCCGGGCCAGCCCGAGCACCAGCAGCATGACCTCACCTTGCCCAGCCATGCTGCTCAAGCGCAACGCCCGGCACACACGGATGATTGACGGCCCCCCGCTGGGTAGAGATACCCTGTAGGGGGATTTCTTACTAATCTAATCGGAAATGTTACATATAGATTTCTTCCCTGGAGGCCCCGGTGTCCATGCCCGACTTCCTGGTGATCGGTGCCCCGAAGGCGGGCACGACCGCTTTGCACGCCGCGCTCGCCCGGCATCCCGGGCTGTACATGTCGGCGGTCAAGGAGCCGAAGTTCTTCCTCTCCGACGGGCCGCCGCCGGCCAAGGGCGGCGGCCCCGGCGACGCGCTGACCTACCGGGAGCACATCTGGCGCAGGCCGGAGTACGAGGCGCTGTTCGACGCGGCGTCGCCCGGCACGCTGCGCGGTGAGTCGACTCCGCTCTACCTGTACGACCGGGCCGCGATGCGCCGGATCAGGGAGACGCTGCCGACAGCCAGGCTGATCGTCATCCTCCGCGACCCGGTGGAGCGGGCGCACTCCAACTGGACCCACCTGTGGTCCGCGGGCCTGGAGCCCGTCGGTGACTTCGTCCGCGCCTGCGGTGAGGAGGAGCGCCGGATCGCGGCCGGCTGGGCCAGCTTCTGGCATTACACCAGGCTGGGCCGGTACGGCGAGCAGCTCGAGTACCTGTTCACGCTGTTCCCGCGCGAGCAGGTGCTGGTGCTGCGCTACCGGCGGATGGTCGACGAGCCCGCGCAGACCCTGGACCAGATCTGCGGCTTCCTCGGCGTGCGGCAGCACATGCTGACCGAGATCCCGCGGCAGAACGTGACCTCCCACCCGGAATCGACCCTCGGCCACCGCGCGGTGTCGGTGGCGCAGCGGGCGGCCAGCGCGTTCGGCACCCTGATTCCCGGCCTGACCGCGGCCACCCTGACCGGCCCGCTCGAGCGATTCCTTCAGCGGCACAGCCGGGAGCGCCAGCCGCTGAGCTGGGAGCAGCGCCAGGAGCTCATCCCCCGGTTCGAGTCCGACATCAGGCTGCTCGAGGAGGTCCTCGGCGAGAGCTTCCGGGACTGGATCATGCCGCGGGAACGTTCGGGTGGCATGGTCGGCGGCCGCCCGGCCGGCCAGGGCCAGGCCAGGAACGGCCGCCCGGACGCCGACCCAAGGACCCCTAGCGTAGTTCCGTGAACAGCGCGTGTGACCCGTCTGGCCTGGTCATCTCGTAGTAGAGCCGGTGCCGCCCGTCGGGGAGCGGCACGATGTCCAGGTACCGCAGGCCTCCGCCGTGGTACGGCGAGGAGGCCAGCGGCTGGTCGCTCACCGCGGTCAGCGCGGCCGCGTCGGAGCCGGCCGCGACTCCGGTCCGCTCTTCGTAGTTCTCCGCGGCGCTGGCCCGCCCGTCGTAGCAGGCCGTGATCGTGTCCCCGTCGAAGCGCACCGAGGTGACCCGCACGCCGCGGGAGTCCCACCGGCCGGGCGTGCCGCTCAGCGCGGTGCCGTGCCAGGTCCAGCTCACGCCGTCGGCGCTGGTCGCGTACTCGGTGGTCATCTGGTCGGCCTCCAGCGGGTCGGCCAGCGGGTGGCAGGACGCCCACAGGTGCCACTGCCCGCGGTGGTACACGATCACCGGATCCTTCACGCCGGTCTTGGCGTCGCCGGGCAGCACGGTCTGCCGGTCCCTGATGCCGAACTCAGCCGGGTGGGCCGCCTCGGTCATCTCCACCCGCCAGTGCTTGGTCCCCGTGGTCGCGCAGCTCAGGTACAGCCGCCACCGCCCCTCGGGCGTGCGGACCAGGGCGGGCCGCTCCAGCGACTCGGTGGCCATCTCGTCCTTGCCGATGGTCAGCAGCGTGTCGAACCGCTCGCCGTCCGCCGAGCGCGCCACCGCCACCGCGTAGCCGCGGCCTTCGCCGATGGGCCGCCTGAGCCGGTAGGCGAGGAAGATCTCCCCGTCGCCCGCGACCGCGCACGGTGCCCCCGCCCAGTATCCGGGTCCGGTGCCAGGTGGTTCGGCGGCCACAACGCCGTGACCAGGCCGGGGGAGCAGCATCAACCGATCTCCTTTATTCATATCGGAATAATAGATAATGCGAGGGGTCCGCCGCTCGCATCCGTTCGGATCCTAGCGGGATACAGTCGTGGCTGGCCTTACCCAGCGGAACAGACCGGAGGCCGCATGCCGCAGCCCTACCCGAACGGCGAACTGGTCATCGTCATCGACTGCTCGGACCTGGACCGGTCGGCGCGGTTCTGGTCCGCCGTGCTGGGCTACACGGCCAGCCAGGCCGCCACCGGCCCGTATCGCAGCCTGGAGCCGGAGAGCGGCGCCGGGATCGGGATGCTGCTGCAGCGCGTGCCCGACGTCAAGCACGAGAAGAACCGGCTGCACCTGGACCTGCGCACGCCCGATCTGGTGGCCGAGGTCCGGCGGGTCACCGACCTCGGGGCGACGCCGCTGACCAGTGAGCCCGTCACCGAGGACGGCTGGTTGTGGCACATCCTGGCCGATCCGGACGGAAACGAGTTCTGCGTGCTCCAGCCGCCGGGTATGCCATCGGCATGAGCGTGCAGCTGAACCACACCATCGTCTCGTGCCGCGACCAGAACCGGTCCGCGGCGTTCCTCACCGGCATCCTCGGCCTTCCCCCGGCCACCAGGTTCGGGCATTTCCTCGTGGTCCAGGCCGACAACGCGGTGTCCCTTGACTTCGCCGAGACCAGCGGCGAGATAACCGCCCAGCACTACGCGTTCCTGGTGGGGGAGGCGGAGTTCGACGCCGCGTTCGGCCGGATCCGCGAGCAGGACCTGCCGTACTGGGCCGATCCTGGGCGCCGCCGGGCTGGCGTGATCAACACCAGGGACGGCGGCCGCGGCGTGTACTTCCAGGACCCCGACGGCCACCTGCTCGAGCTCCTGACCCGCCCCTACGGCAGCGGCGGCGCCTAACTGGTGAACCGACGTCCGGCCGAGAGGTACCTCCCGTCACCATGGCACCGCCCGTCGCAAGTCATACCGCATGAATGCCGCCTTCATGCTGCTGGGACGACATGAACGCGGCATCCATGTCGTATCCCCGGCGCAGAACCGGGCCGCGGCCGGGTATCACCGGTCCCGGTGATGTACTGGGAACGCGGCAGCATCAGTAGCCTCCCAGCTGGGCTGCCGCGGGAGCAGCCGGCGCCGTCACCGAGGCGGACGACGACGTACCCGGGCCCGAAGACGTCGCCGGGCTTGGTGTGGCCGTCGGGCTGGGTGGCGCGCTGGAAGCCGGCGGGGTCATGGTCGCGGGTGGCGTGCTCGGCGGCGGTGTGTAGGCCGGCGCTGTGTAGGCCGGCGCTGTGTAGGCCGGCGCTGTGTAGGCCTGGGCCGCCCGGTCGCGGGCGGCGCCTGCGGCGTGACCGCCTCATCCCCGCCGACGGCGGCCTGCCCGGACGAGGCCGGAGAGGCGGGCGTGCTGGTCGGCGCGAGCGGCTGGGCCGGCGCGGTCTGCGGCGCGGACTGAGCCGCGTGCGCGGGCGCCGAGCCTGCGGTCATCGTGACGGCGGCCGTGGTCCCGGCCCCGACCAGCCCGGACAGGACCAGTGTTACGGTCAGCGGCCGCCAGCGGCCACGGCGCCGCGCCTGCCGGGGCGCCCGTCCAGAAACCACGGCCAGCGGCGCGGCCGGAGGCGCGGCCGCCGTCATCGTCGGCGGGACCACCGCCCGCGCGCGGGTCACCGGCTCGGGCAGCCAGCCCGCCGCCGGGTAAGCGGCTCCGCCTACCAGGTCACCCGCGGTGGGCCGCCGGGCCGGGTCCTTGGCCAGGCACCGCTCGACCAGCGGCCGGACCTCGGCCGGCAGCAGGCCGAGCTGAGGCTCGCTGTACACCACGCGGTACACCAGTGCCGGCGTCGACCCGGATCCGAACGGTCCCTGGCCCGTCGCCGCGAACGCCAGCAGCGCGCCCAGGCTGAAGATGTCGCTGGGCGGCCCGACCTCCCGGCCTTCGGCCTGCTCCGGTGACATGAACCCGGGAGAGCCCACTACCAGCCCGGTATGCGTGAGCGCGCTGGCCTCGACCGCCCGGGAGATACCGAAATCGATCACCCGGGGCCCGTCCTCGGCCAGCAGCACGTTCGCGGGCTTCAGGTCGCGGTGCACCACACCGGCGGCGTGGATCGCACTCAGGCCCTCGGCCAGGCCCCGGGCCAGCGCCAGCACCGAGGCGGCGGGCAGCGGCCCGTGCTCGCTTACCGCCTCCGCCAGCGAGGGTCCGCGCACGTACGCCGTGGCCAGCCAGGGCACCGGGCCGTCCACGTCCGCGTCGATGACCGGGGCCGTGAACAGTCCGCTTACCGTGCGCGCGACGGCGATCTCGCGCCGGAAGCGCGCGCGGAACTCGGCGTCTTCGGCTAGGTTGGCGCGGATCACCTTCACCGCCACCTGCCGCCCGCCCGGCGACAGGCCCAGGTACACCTGCCCCATGCCGCCGGCCCGAGCCGCCCGCGCAGCCGGTACGGGCCGACCCGCTGAGGATCCCCTGGCTGAAGCTCGCGCATCATGACTATCCCCCGTCCCTTGCCGGGACGCTCCGGCACGTCCCGCCCATAGGGTGCTACGCAACGCGGTGCCAGAGCGTTCAACCAGAGTTATTAAGGAACGAGGTCATGAAGCTGGCACGTGCCCGTCATCCGGCGATCGACATCGTTCTCCATCGACAGGTACGTGCGCGCGGCCCAGGACACCGGATCGCGCGCGAAGTCGCGCTGCAGCGCCCGGTCACGCAGCGCGTTGTCCAGCGCCGCCATGATCATCGACTGGTCGAGCACCAGGTCCCGGTGGCCGACCGCGCCGGTCGCCGGGTTGACCGCGTTGAAGAAGCCGTCCGCCCCGTACACGCCCGGGTAGCGGGCGCGCAGCGCGGTGATGTTGGCGAAGGCCTGCTGCGGCGCGACGTCGAGCGCGAGGAACGAGGCGTGCGGCGTGACCACGTCCTCGGTGGCGCAGCCGTGGCACTGCGAGAGCCCCTCGTTCGGGTGGCTCGCGTCCGCGCCGGTGCCGTAGTACGGGAAGGCCAGCCCCTCGACGCCGTATCCGCCGTAGCCGCCGGTGTCATCCGGCGTGCTGGACGGGGACATGCCCCAGACGGGGTCGTGCAGCTGCTGCGTCGCGTACCTGATCTGCACCTGCGCGGTGCGGATGTCAGCGAGCCCGAAGCTGCGCGTTCCCCAGCTGGTCTCCGGCACGATCTCGTTCGGCATCAGGCCCTCGAACATCCCGCCCGAGTAAGTCGGGATGAACGTCAGGTCCGAACCCGGGTAGGTGTAGTGCCCCTCCCACACGCTGAAATCCTGCCCGGACTGCGGGTCGGTGTAGGTCTGCCAGGAGCCGGCCATCGGCCACTGCCCCTGCCAGGAGAAGTCGGGGTCGCTGGCCTGGCAGTCGGCGAACGGGGCCGGCGGAGGCAGTTCCCGCCAGCTCCGCCACCACACGTTGCCCGGCATCTGGCGCAGGCCCATGCCGATGTAGGCGGAGATCCGCGGATCGCTGTAGAGCGCGCCGTTGTGGTAGTAGTGCGTCCAGTTGTCGCCCTGATCCGGCGGAAGCCCGGCGTAGTACCCGCCGTACATCTGGCCGGTCGGCTGGTTCCCCGCGATCGCCGGGTTGACGTTGCAGTGCGTCTCGGCCCGGTTGTCGTAGAACAGGCCGAAGTTCATCGGCGCGATCAGCCCGTCCACCAGCTGGCGGAGCTCGGGCATGGCCTGCCGGACCACGATCAGGCCTGAGGCGTACCAGCCGTTGTCCACGTTGGAGATGAAGAAGCAGTTGTCGAACGCCGGTGTCGTCTCGGTGCAGTCACCCTGGCCCGGATTGGTCAGCACGTTGCCGTTGGTGGTGTCGTACCACTGGTACAGGAAGCCGTTGTCCCGCTTCAGGTGCGACACCTCGGTCAGCGTGGCCTGGATCCTCGCCCGGGCCTGCGGCTCGCTGACCAGGCCGAGGTCCCGGGCCGCGACCACGGCCCACAGGTAGACCCCGATGTTCGCGGCCGAGGTATAGCGGCCGAACGAGGTCGGGGTGGCTGATCCCCCGGCGAACGTGATGTTGTCCATCGGCAGGCCGGTCGCCGGGTCGACGTCCGCGCCGTAGAACTTCCAGGTGTCTCGCGCGATGGCGAGCAGGCTCGCCCGCTGCGAGGAGCTGAGCCCGCTGTACGGGCTGACCGGACTCCCGGCCGCATGGGCCGGGACCGAGACCAGCAGCGCGGCCACCACCACCGCGATAACGGCCCACCAGGATCTCCGGGTTCTGCTCATCCGTTGCCTCCTTGTCATTCCGGGCAGCCGCAACTGCCCCTGAGCTCGAGCCGGACGGGCAACTCCACCGTCCGCCGTGGCAGTGTCCTCGTGGGCTGGGCGCCGCCGCCGATGCGGTCCTTGAGCATCGTCACGGCGGTGTCGCCGAGCGCCGCCATCGGCTGTACCACCGTGGTGAGACCGGGGTGCAGGTGGCGGCCGAGCCGGATGCCGTCGAACCCGGTCACCGCCACGTCACCGGGGACGCTCAGGCCGGCCTGCTGCAACGCCGCCATGACCCCGATCGCGGTCTGGTCGTTGGCGCAGACCAGCGCGCGCGGTACCCGCCCGGCCGCGATGATCCGCTCGGCGACCCGCCGGCCGCCGCCGGTGGTGAAGTCGCCGTGGTAGACGGGTGCCTCCGGGAGCCTCGCGGTGGCCCGGCGGAACCCGTCGACCCGGCGGGCCGAGTCCGGTGAGTCGGGCGGGCCCGCGATGAGGCAGATGCCGGTGTAGCCGTGCCCGTCGGTTAGGTGCGCCGTCACCTGGTACGCCCCGGTCTCGTTGGCCACGGCCAGGTGGTCGATGGCCCGGTCCGGGCCGCCGCCGCCCTCCCCGGTGGCCAGCAGCACGACCGGGATGCGCGTCGCGACGTGCTCGATCATGGCCAGCGGCGCGGTCCGGGCCAGCACCACCAGCCCGTCGCACCGCCCCGCGATGCTCAGCACCAGGCCGCTGTCGTCCCGGTGGTGGCTGGCCGCGATGAGCACCGCGTACCCGTTGCGCCGGGCGGCCCGCTCCATCCCCCGGATCACCTCGTCGTACCAGTAGGCCGCGTCGCCTTCTTCGTCCTCGGTGTCCAGGTCGGGAAAACACAGCCCGAGCACGCCGGTGCGCCGCGCGGCCAGGTCCCGGGCCGCCCCGCTCGGCACGTAGCCGAGCTCGGTGACCGCGGTGAGCACCTTGTCCCTGGTCCGGGGGAGCACCCGCTCGTGCCCCGCCAGCACCCTCGACACCGTGGCCGTCGACACCCCCGCGTGCCGCGCCACCTCGTAGACGCTCGGCTTCTCCCGCACCCGGAGGCATCCCTTCATGTATGCGCGTACATGGTCATTATCCAACATGACGGGCAACGGTGGTCTAGATCCGAGCCTGTTATCGATTCGTTATCAGGTCGGCGGCGATGCCGCGCGCATTCGCCTTATCGGCGGACAGGCAAACCGGAGCAGCGGTACCGGCGTACGCTCGGCGGATGAGTCCCGGCCACCGGCCAGACTTTAAGTTGATCTTGGTCAGCAGGGCGGCCTCGGCCGCGGCCCCTGATGCTCCTGCGTTCCCGGGCACGCTCCCGTGACCCGTGACCCCGCCCCGCCACCCAGCCGGGCCCAGCGAATACGACGTGGATGCCGCGTTCATGTCGCTGCAACAGCATGGAAGCGGCATCCACGCCATAAGATCCCCTGGTCAGCGCCTGAGGACGGGCCGCCGGGCCAGCAGCCGCCAGCCAAGCAGGAACAGGCCGAGGAACGCCAGCGCGACGCCGGTGAACGCGAGCGCGGTGCCCTGCCCGGACACCACCCGGAACACCATGCCCAGGGCGGCCGCGCCGAGCCACGCGCCCACTCCGGCAGGCCACAGCAGGAAAGGCTGCCGCCAGGCCCGTGCAGCCAGCCAGCCGCCCGCCAGCCCGGCCAGGAACGGCCAGGCCGTCGACGCGATGCCGGCCAGGCTCTCACCCCGGGCGTGACTGGCCCGGCCGATGATCACGAACGCCAGCACGCAGCAGCAGTCGAGGATCACCGCGAGCCGGGCCGAACGCATGCGGACACCCTAACGCTGCGGTTCGACGATCACCTTCAGCCCGGTCCGCCTGGCCCCGGCCGCGAAGGCTTCCTGGACCTCGCCCAGGCCGTACCGGCTGGTCACCACCGAGCCGAGGTCCAGCACGCCCCGCTCGGCCAGGCTGATCGCCCGCGGGTACACCTCGTTCATCCGGCGCACCATCGCGATCGTCAGCCCCTTGCGCCGCGCGAGCGACGCCGCGAACCTGATGGCGTCATCGCCCGGGATGCCGGCCAGCACCACCCGGCCCCCCGGCCGCACCGAGGCCATCGCCAGTCCCACCGCCGAGTCGTTACCCGCCGCCTCAAACGCCACGTCCACGCCCGCGTCATCCAGGGCCTCGGCGGAGTCGCGGACCTGGTCCGCCCCCATCCGTGCGGCCGCCTCCCGCCGGTGCGGCAGCGGCTCGATCGCCAGTACCGAGCTCGCGCCCGCCGCCTTGAGCACGCCGATGAGCAGCAACCCGATCGGCCCGCAGCCGATCACCGAGGCCGTCCCGGCGAACGGCAGGTGCCCGAGGTCAGCGGAGTGGATCGCCACCCCGAGCGGCTCGAGCAAGGCACCGTCCGCGTCGGACACCCGGTCGGGGAGCGGGTGCAGCAGCGCGGACGGCCAGGCCATGACCTCGCGCAGCATGCCGTCGGTCTCGCCGTGGCCGGAGAAGCTGATCCGATGGCACAGGTTCCGGTAGCCGTCCCGGCAGGCCCGGCACGTCTCGCACGGGATCGCCGGGTCGATCGCCACCCGCTCGCCGCGCCGCGGCCCGCCGGCGATCACCCCCGCGCCCTCGTGACCGAGCACCAGCGGGTGCGTGAGCTTGGCGTCGCCGATCGCGCCCTCGTCCCACCAGTGCAGGTCAGAGCCGCAGATACCGACCGCGGTGACCCGCACCAGGCTCATGCCTGGCTCGATCCCCGGCTCGGGCTCGTCCGCCACCCGCAGGTCGCCCATCGCGTGGAGTCTCGCCGCGCGCACCCGTTGCTCCTCTCGCCGGCGTCATGTCATTTTTATCCCGAACGGGCGGCTTTATCGTGCCCGCGCCGGCCCCATGCCGGGACTCTGATAAGACGGCGAAACCAGTGATCCCCGGGGCGGCCGGGGATCACTGGCTCGTTGGGGACGGGCCGCAGGGTTGCCCGCCCCGTCCTATGCGGCCCTGTCTTAAGCGGCCGGGCCGTTGGCCAGGGTCACGGTCGCCGTCTGCGACTGGCCGGACTGGTCGACCCAGTTGACCGAGATCTTGTCGCCTGGGTGGTACTTGACCAGGATCTGCTCGATGTCGCTGGCCGAGGAGACCGACTGGCCGCCCACCGAGGTGATCGTGTCGCCGTCGGTCAGGCCAGCGCTGGCCGCCGGGGAGCCGGACAGGGCGCCGGAGATGGCCACGCCGCTGCTGGTGCTCCCGCCGCTGGTGCCGCTGCCGCTGTGCCGCTGCCGTCGCCCTGGCCGAGCCCGCCGAAGCCGCTGCCGTCGCCCTGACCGAACCCGCCGAACCCGCCGAAGCCGCCGGAGTCACCGGAGCCGGAGCCGGAGCCGTGCCCGAGCTGGTGCCGCCGCTCTCGATGCCGAGGAAAGCGGTCGCGCCGATGTGGAGGGTGGACGAGCCCTGGCCGGCCTCGATCTGCTTGGCGATGGTCTCCGCGCCCTCGATCGGGATGGCGTAGGCCTGCACGGGGGCGGACTGGCCGGAGTCGGACTGGACCTGGGCGCCGCTGGAGGCCGCGGTGTTCATGCCGACCACCTGGCCGTAGGAGTTGACCAGCGCGCCGCCCGAGTCACCCGGCTGGATGTCGGCGTTGGTCTCGATCAGCCCGGTCAGCTGCTCGCTGTTCACGCCGGACCCTTCGTCCGACGCGGTAATGGACTGGTTCAGCGCGGTGACCGTGCCGCCGGCGACCGACGGGGTGCCGCCCTTGCCGCCCGCGTTGCCCAGCGCGGTCACGCTGTCGCCGGTCCGCACGCTGGAGGAGTCGCCCAGGCTGGCGGTGGTGAGGCCGGACGCGTTCTGCAGCTGGATGACCGCGACGTCCTTGGTCGCGTCGTAGCCGACCACCTTGGCCGTGTACGTGCGGCCGTTGCCTACGTCGGTGACCTTGATCGAGGTGGCGCTCCGGATCACGTGGTTGTTGGTGAGCACCGTGCCGTTGGAGGTCAGCACGATGCCGGTGCCCGCCGCGACCGCGCCCTGATCGCCCTCGGTGGCCACGACGTCGACCAGCGCGGGGTCCACCGTCTTGGCGATCTCGCTGGAGGACATCACGGTCTTGGAGACAGCGGTGGCGGTGGTCGCCGTCAGCCCGTGCGAGCTGCCGATCAGCCCGCCCGCGGCGGCGCCCGCGGCCAGCGCGACCGCGCCCGTCACGATCAGCCCGCGCTTGTGGTTCCGCCGCGGTGGCGGCGGTGGCGCGCTCGCATAACCGGCCCAGTTGAAGCCGCCCGGGTAGTCGGCTCCGCCGGAGAAACCAGGTCCGGCCGGGTGACCTTGCTCCCGCTCGGGCTGGTTCGGCTCGTAGGTCTGGCTCATGGGTGTTGCCCTCAACTCACTGCCGCGGTGCGGCTACGTCCGTTCGTTACGAGTTGAGGATCGGCTCTGCACCTTGAGGCGAGCCGAAGGTTACCCGCTGGTAAGCCGCAGGTTTCCTGAAAGCCTGCTTAAGGCCTTCAGGTTCACGCGTTCCCGCTGGATGCCGCCCCGCTCCGCGTCGCCGGGGCCGGGGCCGGCTCGGCCCTTACGACCCTCCAGCCACTCGCGCAGCGCCAGCCCCGCCAGGGCCGGCACCAGGTCACGGGACCGCCGGACCAGCCACGCCGTGCCCTTGGTCGCCATCCATTCTACCTCGGCCAGCCTGGTCGGCGGCGGGCTGGACGGCTCGGGGTCGGGGCCGGGGCCGACCGGAAGCCCCTCCGCCGCCAGCAGCGCGTGGAAGCGGCAGGCGATGAGGCGGTGGCCGCGTTCGTTCGGATGCAGCCGGTCGACGCTCCAGTAGCACCGCTCGTAGGTAGCCGGATCTCGGGCCGCGTCCAGGTGTACCGTCCCGTGCCGCCGCGCCACCTCGTCCACGGCGGTGTTCACCGCGCGCATCCGGCGGGCCAGCGGCCGGGCCAGCGCGCCGGGCAGCCCGAACATCTGACCTGGGTCGGGCAGCCGCATGGTGAGTACTTCGGTGCCCGCCGCCCGCAGCGCAGCCACCGTACGGCCGACAGACGCGCCGGTCCGTTCGGAATCAAAGTCGCCGCGGAGCGTGTCGTTGATGCCGACCACGACGCTGGCCACGTCCGGCCGCAGGGCGGTGGCGGCCGGCAACTGGACGCGCTCCACGTCGGCGGCCAGCGCGCCCAGCGTGGCCAGGTTGTGCAGCTCGGGCTCGGGCAGCGTGCCGGCCAGTAGTGCGGCCCAGCCGCGCCAGCCGCCCGCGGGCGCGGGATCGCCCATGCCCACGGTGATCGAGTCGCCCAGCGCCGCGAACCGGGTCATGCCGCCCTCCTGAAATCCAATGCCCCGTGGGCGGCGAGGAAGCCGCGGGTGGCCGTGTCCCAGTCGTACTGCTCCGCGCGGGCCCGGGCTGCGGCCCGCCGGGCCGCCTCCGGCCGGGCCAGCACCGCGCGCACGCCGGCCGCGAGGTCCTCGCCCGGAACGCTGGCCCCGGCCGCGCCCACCACCTCGGGCAGCGCGGACTCCGCGCTCACCACCACCGGGGTCCCGCAGGCCAGCGCCTCCAGGGCGGCCAGCCCGAAGGTCTCCGCAGGCCCGGGCGCGATGGCCACATCGGCGCTGGCCAGCAGCGCGGCCAGGTCGGCGCGGCCGGGCAGGAAGCCGGCGACGGCACGGTCCAGCCTCATCCGGGCCAGCCCCAGCCGGGCCAGCCCCAGCTGGCCCAGCAGGGCCGTGACGCTCTCGTGTGAAACCATGACCGCGGGCACGCCGCGCTCACGCGCCCACACCCCGGTCCAGCGCAGCGTGGTGCGGTCCGACACCTCGAGGGCGTCAGGCTGCAGCGCGTCCAGCAGCCGGGCCAGCCGCCGCCTGCGCCACAGCACCCGGTACCCGCCGGTGAGCGGCAGCCGCGACGCGCGCAGCGTGATCACCCGGCCCTGCGCGCATCGCTCGTCGCCGTCATGCTCGCCCGGGATGACCAGCACCGGCTCGTGCCCGGCGGCCAGGTAGCCCGCGCCCAGCTCGGCCATGCAGGTGCGCAGCCCGCCGGAGTGCGGCGCGATGAAGTTGGCCAGCCGGACGATCCTCATGTCGTGACCTTGACTCGCTTCGGAGTCCCGAGTACCTGGGAGTAGTGCTCCAGCAGCTCCTGGGTCAGCGCGGGCCAGCCGCGGCGCAGGACCGTGCGCCGCCCGGCCGCGCCGAACGCCGCGCGCATCGCCGGATCGGCGGCGAGCCGGGCCACCGCGGCGGTGAACGCGGACGGATCCGACGGCGGCACCAGGAATCCGGTCTCCCCGTCCGCCACCAGGTCGAGCGGGCCGCCGGCGGCCGGGGCGACCACCGGGAGCCCGCTCGCCGCCGCCTCCTGCAGCGTCTGCCCGAACGTCTCGTAGGGGCCGCTGTGCACGAACACGTCGAGGCTGGCGTAGATGGCCGCGAGTTCCTCACCCCGGCGCTCGCCCAGGAAGACGGCACCGGGCATCTGCCGGCGCAGCGCGGCCTCGGTCGGCCCGGCCCCCACGATAACCAGCCGGACTCCCTCAAGCGCGGTGATGCCAGACAGCAGGTCCACCCGCTTCTCGGCGGCCAGCCGGCCGACGTACCCCGCGATCAGCTCACCGCCCGGCGCCAGCCTGGCCCGGATCTCGTGGTTGCGCTTGGCCGGCTCGAAGCGCCGCGTGTCCACGCCGCGGCCCCACAGCCAGACGTTCTCGATCTGGTGGCCGAGCAGGCCGGTCGCGGTGACCGTGGACGGGGCCAGCGTGCGCGCGGCGCTGTTGTGAATGCCGCGCAGCCACCGCCAGGCGAAGGCCTGGCCGGCCCGGCCGAGCTGGTACGCCCGGGCGTAGGACGGCAGGTCGGTCTGGTACACCGCCACCATGGGCAGGCCGAGCCGCCGGGCCACGGCGGCGCCGTGCGCCCCCAGGACCACGGGGCTGGCCAGGTGCACCAGCTCGGCCCGGTGCCCGACGAGCGCGGCCCGGACCCGCCGGCCGGGCAGCCCGAGCCGGAAGCCCGGGTAGCCGGGCAGCGGGACCGCGGGCACGCGCACCACGGGGAACGGGTACGAGGCTCCCTCGTCCCGCTTGGCCTTAGCCGGCTGGGGGGCGATGACCAGGGGGTGATGGCCGCCGCTGGAGAGGAGTTCGGCGACACGCAGGACGCAGTGCGCCACGCCATTGACGTCGGGTGGGAAGGACTCGGTGATGATCGCGACCCTCATGGTCACACCGTGCGACACCAACCGATCGCGGCATCGCAGCCGCCGTGACATCCAGGCGAAACTTCCGTGACTTCTTAGCTTTGGAAGAATCACCCCCATGGACCCCACCTGGATAGTGCGCCTCGACGCGCCCGGAGACGGCCCGCGGCTGGCGGTCAAGGACTGCATCGACGTGGCGGGCCTGCCCACCACGGCCGGCTGCCAGGTGGTCGCGGAACAGGCCACCCCGGCCGCCAGGGACGCGGCCGTCGTCGCGGCGACGCGGCGGGCCGGGGCCCGGATCGTGGGCAAGACCAACCTGACCGGGCTGTGCTGGTCGGCGAGCGGGGTGAATCCCTGGTCGGGCACGCCGGTGAACCCGGCCGATCCCAGTCGGCTGCCGGGCGGCTCGTCGAGCGGCTCGGCGGTGGCCGTGGCGGCGGGGGAGGCGGACGTGGCCCTCGGCACCGACACCGGGGGTTCGGTGCGGATCCCCGCCGCCTGCTGCGGGATCGCGGGCCTGAAGACCACCTGGGGCCGGGTCCCGCTGGACGGCGTGTACCCGCTGGCTCCGTCCCTGGACACGGTGGGCCCGCTCGGCGCGGACGTGGCCGCGATCGAGCTCGGGATGGGCCTGATCGAGCCCGGCTTCGCCGCCGGGTCCTGCGAGCTCATCGCGGGCCGGATGCGGCCGGAGGTCGACGTCGATCCGATGACCGACGCCGCTGTCGACGCCGCGCTGGTGGCGGCGGGGGTACGGGTGACCGAGGTGGAAGGGTTCGGCTTCCGGGGCGCCGTCGGCGCGACCAACGTGCTCATCGACGCCGAGGCCTACCAGGCGAACGCGTACCTGATCCCGTACCTCGACCGGCTCACCCCGCAACTGCGGCGTAACCTCACCGAGTCGGCCGCGATCACCGCCGATCAGGTCGAGGCCGCCCAGCGCGTCAGGCGCGAGGCGAGCGACTGGTTCACCGCCGCGCTGGACCAGTTCCCGGTCCTGGCCCTGCCGACGCTGGTGGGCGCGCCGCCGCTGCTCGGCGAGCGCGGCATGCCGCTCACCGTGCTGACCATGCCGGCCAACCTGGCCGGGCTGCCCGCGCTGGCTCTGCCGGTCCCCGGCGGCCCCGCCGGGCTGTCCGCCTCGCTCCAGCTCATCGGCCCGCCCGGCGGCGAGGAGCGCCTGATCGCCCTCGGCCGGCTGATCGAGGCCGCTGTGCGCTAACGGTAGCTCCTGCCCGTCCGTGACCCCGCCCAGCCCGGCCGTCGAGGTAGTCCGCGGGCTTGGGTAAGAATGTCATGGATGCCACAACCATGTCGTTAGAGCGACATGAACGCGGCATCCATGCTGTAAGGGCTAGAGGAGGGAGTCGCCGATGAGCGCGCCAGCGGACACGCAGAGCGCGGCCTGGTCGCAAGCATCGCTGCGAGGTTTCCTGCACGGGCTGCCCGGCGTGGACCGGGTGGGGGCGGAGGCGCGCGCGGCCATGCTGGCCAGCCGGTCCATCAAGACCACGGCCAAGCAGTGGGCGCTCGACACCGCCATCTCGATGATCGACCTAACCACGCTGGAGGGCCAGGACACGCCGGGCAAGGTCCGCGCGCTGTGCGCCAAGGCCAAGCGCCCCGACCCCGCCGACCCGACCGCGCCGATGGTCGCCGCCGTCTGCGTCTATCCGGACCTGGCCCATGTCGCGGCGGCCGAGCTGAAGGCCAGCGGGGTGCACGTGGCCAGCGTGGCCACCGCGTTCCCCAGCGGGCGGACCAGCCTGGAGGTCAAGCTGGCCGACGTGAGGTACGCGGTCTCGGCGGGCGCCGACGAGGTAGACATGGTGATCGACCGCGGCGCCTTCCTGGCCGGGGACTACCAGCTGGTCTTCGACGAGATCACCGCGGTGAAGCAGGCCTGCGGAGAGGCCCACCTCAAGGTGATCCTGGAGACCGGCGAGCTCGTCACGCTGGACAATGTGCGGCGGGCCTCGTGGCTGGCCATGCTGGCCGGGGCCGACTTCATCAAGACCTCGACCGGCAAGGTCACCCCGGCGGCCACGCTTCCGGTGACGCTGGTCATGCTGGAGGCCGTGCGCGACTTCCGCGAGTCGCACGGACGGCAGGTCGGCGTCAAGCCGGCCGGCGGCATCCGCACCGCCAAGGACGCCATCAGGTACCTGGTCATGGTCAACGAGACGGCGGGGGAGGACTGGCTGGATCCCCGGTGGTTCCGGTTCGGCGCCTCCAGCCTGCTGAACGACCTGCTCATGCAGCGGACCAAGACGATGACCGGGCGCTACTCAGGTCCCGACTACTTCACCCTGGACTGAGGGGACGCCATCTCATCAGACCCGAGTGATGGGAGGGACGGTATAGGCCTGGTTGAGCACCTCGGCTGCGGGCTCGTACATGCGCAGGATCGGGCGGAAGGCACCGGCAGTAGATGCCCTGAGGGCAGAGCGTGCAACCTCGGCATCCAGACCCGTAACAAGTAAGGCCACGCCGAGTTCATCAGCGCGGTCGCGTCTTACCGGACACCGCGGAGTGCCGGTGCCACCAGTTACGGGTCAGCAGCAGCCGCCACCTGAACAGTCGCTTTCCGTTCCAGCCGTGGATGCATCTGCCGGGCTGGCCGATCAGGCAGTCACCGGGGCAGTCACCCCAGCAATGCCGGCAGTGCCGCTCTTCGGACATGCGCCGTTCCTCAGGGATCACTTAGGGCGCACCGCACATACCCCCGTGCTTAGGCGAGAAGGACACAACATTAAATTGTGTCAGTGTCCGCCCTCCAGCCTCAAACGTGACGGTGACCGCAGGAAGACGGCGGATACGATGAGAGTTGCTGAGATGAGAACACGCAGGTCACAAGCGTTGCCGAAGATCTGCCGCAGGGCAGAGGATGCCCTGCCTTACTCCACCCTGGACTGACATGCCTAAGTTCGAGTACGCACCAGCGCCGGAGTCGCGGTCCATCGTCTCGCTGCGCGAGTCATACGGGCTCTTCATCAACGGCGAGTTCAGCCCCGGCGTGGACGGCCACGCGTTCAAGACCATCTCCCCAGCCACCGAGGAGGTCCTGGCCGAGGTGACCGAGGGCGGCCCCGTCGACGTGGACCGGGCCGTGGCCGCCGCCCGCAAGGCTTACGAGCAGACCTGGTCGGTCATGCCCGGCCGGAAGTGCGAAAATTCCCGGGTTTGGTCGGCGTAGTAAGCGCGATGCAGGGTCGGTCGACTGTGAATAACTAAGCACCGCGTTCACGACAGGTCCTTTCTTATCGAAGGTCACTACTTGTATGTAACTCGAGCCGTGGAAGGGCTCAAAACCGCCGGGTACGGGTCGCGTAATCATGACATTGAGCACTCCACCACTGGGACCACCGGAAATGGGAATCCGATCTTCACCGCGTTGCGCGAATTGGATCTGCCCTAAGGGCGCATCCAGAGCGACTCCCAATTTCTGCAAAACCTCAGCTGCGGCCTTAAGATCATTCAGGACTGCCTCTCCCGCGGGACCATCGACGGCGAGAGCGCGCGGCGTGTTGACAGGATCGCGCGGATCGAACGGTACCGTCCAGATGTTGGGCCGGGCGGACACCTTGCCCCAGAACACAGTGAAGAGCATTGCGGCTTTGCTGTCGAGTTGCATCTCGCCATTCCATTTCGCGAGCGCCGCGCAAGCATCAGCCGGGGCGGTCGGGCGCGCGCACAGCCCGAGCACCGCGGGCAACGCGAGCTGGGCGGCAAAATTCTTGTTGCTCAACATGGTCTGCTGGGCCAGATTGATATCGAACTTTTCCGACTTGAGCACGCGATTGATCTCTTGCAGAGCCGAGCGCGTGCGCAAATCCGGCAGTGCTCCGGGATCTTTCCCCAACATGGGCCCCATCTCGCTTAAGCCCGCGGCGGGATTGGTCCACCGGTAACTGTCATTGCTGTTCTGCACGAAGTCGCGCCGGTACAACGTGACCATTTTCCCTGCAGGCAGCAGACTGCGATCCGGCTTCCCCGGCGCAGTCTCCCAATTGCACGTCGAACGGCTGCCATCGAGCACGTAGAAGCGTTGCAATTGCCCGGTACGCTCGGTGACCGTGCCGCAAGCCGCAAATCGTTCCGCCGAAACATTGGGCGCCGCGCTGATGTCCGCGTACAGTGCCTCACCGCCCCGATCTGCTGCCATGGTGTTGATGAAGGGAGCTCCGAGATGCCGGGCGAGTGAATCGCGGATATCCCGCACCGTGTGCGCCCGCGCGATTTCGATCCATCCGTCTCCGCCGCGAAGATTGCCATTATCGGCATCGGCCACCGCGTAGGCAGTCTTGTCGGTCCATGCAAAGTCAGAATCGGGAATGGAAATCACGGGCCCGTAACGGGTCGAGTAAAGCGTCCGCGCGATCGGTGCACCGTCCTTGGTCTCAACGGTGACTTGGCGGCGAACCATGGCTTCACGCTGGCCGTCGACTAAATAGGCGGTCGGGTCCGACGGATCCAATGTCAACTTGAACAGCGTCATGTGCGCGGCCGTATCCACGGTATGCGTCCAGGCGACATTCTTGGTGAACCCAATGGCGACATATGGTTGGTTGATGATGCCGGCGCCGGCCACATCGAGCTTGCCCGGAATGGTGAGATGCATTTCATAAAAGCGGTTGGGCCCATTCCAGGGAAAGTGCGGATTTCCCACCACGAGGCCCGTGCCCCCGACCACCGCATCACGCCCGAAGGCCCAACCATTGCTGCCAAATGTCGCGGCCAAAGGAATATCCCACCTCGGCAGAGACTCTTCACGTCGCGCGAGCCTTTGCGCTCGGCGGCGCGGCGTTCACGATCCTCGGGGCCACACTCACGGACGAGAGAAGCATGGAAAAGCCGTTGAGCGATTGCAGCACATCGTCCCGTGTAATCGCTCGAACATAAAGTTGCCCCGCGCACTGCGTAGGCAGCTTGTCCTTGTAGTCTTTGACGAACCGGTTGTAGCCGGCGACCCATCCGTCGATGAGGGCACGATACTCTGGCGATCGCTGCGCAAAAAGCGCAGCGCAATTGCGTGATGTCGGGTATCGAGCGATAAAACAAATCGCTGTCGATATTCTTGGCCGGCCACAAGCCGATCAGTCCTTCACTGTCCGCTCCAAAAAATTGCGAGCGTTTGCCCGCAGCGCTCACATAGGCATCGGCCATCAGGCAAATGTTGTCCTGCGCTTCGGCGTACGCGACACCAAAACCCAAGCCACCGAAATCCTGGGCCTTAATGTGTGGAATCCCGAAGGTGGTGCGTGTGATCGTCGCTTCATATTGCGCAGCCGCTTCAGCGGTGCCCGCAAGCAGGGTCGCAGTCCCCAGCAAACCCATCAGTAGTGATTTGCAATTGGTTCGGATGGTCAAGTTCAATCTAACACCCCATCTTATTCATCGATCTTGTGCTGAACGTGCAAACGCAATGTTTCATCATAGCGTCAAGCTACAGCATTCTCCTATAGAGAGAAAGATGACCCATTAAGAGAAGTTTTTTCTTGACGTGCAATCTCTGCTGGTGCAAGGTTGTTTCGAAACAGCTAGCGAGAGCGAAAAGACATGACGCGCCAATCCCTGATGGGAAGTTACGGCCTTGCGACTTCGGCACACACAATGACCGTGTCACCGCGTTGACTATCCAAGTGTACGTGGCTCTATTGCGAACAGAGGTGTCCCTTGACCGCGAGGTTTGAGCGAACCCTTGCGCGGGCAGCGGCTGTCGTCGCGTTGATCCTAACGGGCGACGCCAGGGATGGCACTTGCCAATCAGGCTGACCCCATGACTGCGGGCTCGCCGCCGAGCCCCGCGATATCACGTGAAGATGTCGAATCATGGCTCGACGGCCTGATGCCCTACGCAATACACAGTGGACAGATCGCCGGTGGAGTGGTGGTCGTCGTCAAGGACGGGCAAGTTCTGACAGAAAAAGGCTACGGCTACGCAGACGTTGCCGGCAAAACGCGCATGGATCCGTCGACAACGTTGATCCGACCCGGCTCGATTTCCAAGCTCTTCACCTGGACCGCCGTGATGCAGCTTGTCGAGCGACAGACACTCGATCTCGACGCCGACATTAACGGATATCTCGACTTCACGGTTCCGCCGCTGGCGGGAGAGCCGATCACCTTGCGCAATATCATGACGCACACGAGCGGGTTCGAAGAGTCATTCAAGGACCTCGGTGGCCACACTCCCCCTGCTCCTCTCGCCGACTACATACGATCCCACGTGCCGCGCCGGATTTACCCGCCCGGGAAGATTCCGGCCTATTCGAATTACGCCAGCGCCCTTGCTGGATACATCGTTCAACGCATGTCGCACGAACCCTTCGATACCTACATAGACGCGGCATATCCTGATTCCGTTGGGCATGAATCACTCGAGCTTTCGCCAACCGTTGCCGGAAAATCTGCGGCCCCAGATGAGTCAGGGCTACACGCTCGCCTCACTGCCGCCTGGATACTACGAGTACATCGGACCCGCGCCGGCCGGCTCCATGGCGACAACCGCGGACGACATGGCGCGCTTCATGATCGCTCATCTGCAGAGCGGAACGTACGGCACTAGGCAGATCCTGTCGGAGAAAACCGCAATTGCCATGCACGCGGCACAGCCAAAGATATATCCCGCCTTGAACGGCATGGCATTGGGATTTTACGAAACGAGCCGCAACGGCCACCGCGTGATTGCGCACAACGGCGGGACGCAGTTCTTCTTCAGCGATCTGCATCTGTTCATGGACGACGGCGTTGGAATCTTCATTTCGCTGAACAGCGCCGGTGACGATGGCGCAGTCAGCAGAATACACGACGCCCTATTCCATGGATTTGCGGACCGCTACTACAGCGCGGCCTCCCCCGATGCGACAATACCGCTGAGTTCGCCCATCGCCATCCAACATTCGCGCCTCATGACGGGACCTGGGAAAGCTCGCGGCGATCCGCCTCCACGTTCATGAGCCTCCCCGGCTTCCTGGACCCGATGACTATTGCTGCCAATGCTGATGGCACGATCATCCTGCCAATCCCCGCGCACGGCCCAGTGTCGTTCCGCGAGATTGGCCCGTTCGTATGGCAGGAGGTCGGCGGCGTGGAGCGGATTCAGGCCCTGACCCGTGATGGTCGCCCGTTCATGCTCGGCTTCGGCATGGCGCCGCCGGCAGCTTTTTTGCCGATACCGGGCCGGCGCTCACCGTCGTGGTTGTTGCCTGCGGCCATCGTGGCGTTGAGCGTGTTGCTGCTCACAGGGTTGTCGTGGCCGGTCGCGGCCGGCGTACGACGGGTTTATAAAATTCCTTCGCCGCTCGCGGGTCGACAGTTGTTAGCCTACCGCGCCCTGCGGTTGGCGAGTCTGGCAACGGTGGCTGTGATACTCAGTTTTCTTGGGACGCTGGCGTACCTGTCCCGCGATTTATCCCGACTATCGAGCGCCACGGATGGTTGGATCATCGGGTTGCAGCTGGCCGCCTTAGTCATCGTTCCCGGCGCGACCATGATCAGTGGCTGGAACGCGTTTGCCGCGTGGTCCGAACCACGAGGTTGGCCCCGCAGAAGCTGGGCGATCGTCGTGCTCGCAAGCTGCGGGGTCATTTTCTGGACGAGCCTGATGTTCCACCTGCTGATTCCCAACACCCACTATTGAAAATCAAAGAGTCGAGTGCCCAACATTCAAGGAAGGCAACGGGCTTCCAGTCTAGCAGCGCGCATCGTCGAATTACGTCGAGCTCGCCGGCAGTAAACGCGCCCGCTTGGGGCCTAAGGAACCTCAGTTTCCAATTGCTCAATGATCGGACAACTCGTCCCTGAGTACACGGTGTAGGCTACACCCCTATGCAGACCGCAACCAAGCGATTATGGCCTGGCGCGTTGGCGGCGATGCTCGGCTCGCTTTGCTGTGTCGCGCCGTTGGTGCTGATAACCTTGGGTATCAGTGGCGCGGCGACCCGCTCAAGACAACCACGGCGCGATTGGCTCAAGCAACAACCGAGGCGGAATTTCCATCGAGGCTCATCGCTAAGCCGTGAGCACCCTTGTTTTAGAATCTCTGCTTACCTGCCCGAACTGAGGACAGTCTCGGCAAGAGATCATGCCGACGGCCGCTCGCCAATATTTTTACGAGCGCACGAGCTGTAAAACGTTTCTGCCGCCAAAGACCGGCGATTGCTGCGCTTTTTGCTCCTGTGGCTCGGTGGCATGCCGACCTATCCAAGAGCAGCGCGGCTGCCGTCATTAAGTCAGAGGTATTTCCGCCAGATCATCTCTGGCAGAAATGACAACACGACGGCGCAGAGCGTAATTCCGATGATAGTATTAAGAGAATGATTACCCAACGGGGTGGTCCCCACGGCGAACAGCGCGAGCGCGACGGCGCCAAGAAACAATACCGGTCCCGCAATATAGCAGTGCAGCCGGTGGCAGCGCAGCGCATTCAAAATGCAGCCCGTTCCCATCCAGGCGAACATTAATGCCCAAACAAAAGCGATGCTGCGCGCCGAGGACGCGAAGAAGTTCGCCGCGACGCCGACACCCAAGGGAAGACACCACCAAACAAGCCCCATGCCGGGCCGCCGCACCCAGTCGTTCCCGGTTTCATTAATTAACGGCTCGCTCATAGGTCTTGCTCCTTCGACACAATCGCGCGCCTCAATTTTTCTCAGCGGCTAGGGTCTGACTTACCTTCGTAGCGAAGATCTTGCCGTCCCACAGCGGGAACTTTGCAGTGTCCAAACCCGAGAGCTGATGCATCAAGTAGGACGGCTGCGGCGGATCTTGTCCGCTCCACACGGCATTCGGCGGGTAGATCAAGTAAACGTCCCATGCGTAGACTGCGCGCGACCCATGCAATAGACCCAGGATTTGGGACATCTGTCGTCCGAAGTCGCCGGTGGGGTTCCAATACTGTCGCGCAAGGGTCGTGTGCAATAATTCCGCGGCCGCCGGGATATCCTTATCGGTTCCGCCGATTACTGGCTCGTGCACGACATAGACTTTAACGCGAGCGTCGTTCGGTAACTTAGCCAGAACATCATCGCCCATGTCCGCCAGCCCTCGCAGGCATTCAGGACAGAGCGGATCGATCAGCAGCATCAGCCGGACAAACCCTTGATCGCGATTGAAGTCGTCTCGCAGCGGCTGGTCCTCACCGTTCAGCACCACGAAATGAGCAGGCGACTCAATCTTGCTCGTAGCTTCGGGACGCCCGCATCCGACCAACAGCAAGGCGCTGACGCTCAGCGCAAAACCGAACACGCTCCTCGACCACGCGCGCATGAAAGTATCCGTCATACTAAAAAGCGCGGCGAGAAGGAAGCCACGTCGATCGCGATTACGATGATGGCTGCGCTCCATACCAGTCGGCGTAGCCAGCGCTGCTGCGCGATATCGCAAGCGGCAGCGGTGCGCGGATGGCGATAGACAAACCAAAAGCCAATACCCAGCAAGACAATCGTCGCAGCAACGACATAAGGTTGGAAGAAGGCGAGCCGCGCCAACAGAACGGCGCCGGCCACACCCAACAACGTGATAGCCCATGGCGCCACGCAGCAGACGCCGAATGCGAGCGCGAGAGCGCTTAGGCCCAACGCCCCGCCCGTCACGCCCATCACTGTCGGCTTATCGCTGATCGCTGTTTCTCCGCGCGCCGTGTTGTCTTGTGGACCCGTGAGTCCATCGCGGATCTTAGACCCTGTAGCGGCTACGGACTCAAGCGTTTTCCAGTCCGATGGCGGCCATCGATACCGTTACCGGGCCAAGGGCGCCTCTTAGAGCCGCCGCTCGAATGACAGCTTTCCGGCAGGCATTTCGTAGCGCCTGAACCTGTCGAGCCGCGCCGATGCGCGGCCTTTCGCGCACCCTCGAGGAGCCCGGAACAACCCGTTTGCACAGTCGCAGTGCAGCTACGCTTGGCCCATCGGCCCGAGCCGGTTGAAATAACCTGGCATTTCAATCAATTGCACAGCGCTTACTGTGTGGCATGTAGCTTGCAGGATCCTTACTCGGGTCTACGGCGTCGAATTAAATCCATTCGGGGCGCCATCTGATGATGAAGACAGCAATTTAAATGCGCCAATTACAGCGATTACGATCGGAGGATCGATGGATTATTGCAACCCCGCCGCCGTTGTCGCCGCCTTGGTCGAAGCCGGTAAGCGCAAAGCCGCTCTTTCCATTTCGGACATCTTAATTCGCGGAGCTCTCTCGGGCGCGATCCTCGGTATTGCGACTGAACTCGCAATTACAGCGTCCGTTCAAACGGGACTGCCGTTGGTCGGCGCGCTGATTTTTCCGGCGGGCTTCGTGATGATTGTGCTCCTCAATCTCGAACTCGTAACCGGAAGTTTCGCCGTCATGCCGATGGCGCAGATGGACGGCGCGGTCCGCTTCTCCGACACCTTGCGAAACTGGGGTTGGTCATTCATAGGTAATCTAGCGGGCAGTCTCATCTTTGCTGTCCTGGCGTGGGGCACATTGACGATGTTCGGCAGTACTTCGGCCGGCGCGGTGGGTGATCGCATTGCAGCCATCGCCGATGCCAAGACGCTGGCTTTTGCAGCGCACGGTGGTGCGGGATGGGCCGCTGCATTCACAAAGGCCATGCTCTGTAATTGGATGGTGTGCATGGGTGTCGTCATGGGCGCAGTCGCGCAGTCCACGGTCTCGAAGATCGTCGCGGCCTGGATACCTATCTGCATCTTTTTCGGCTTAGGGTACGAGCATGCCGTCGTTAACATGTTCGTTATCCCTGCAGGCATGATGCTGGGCGCCAAGACGACCCCCGAAACCTGGTGGCTTTGGAATCAGATCCCTGTAACCCTCGGAAATCTGTGCGGAGGGCTGCTGTTCACTGGACTGGCCCTGTATTCGACTTTTCGTGTGCGTCACGGTAAATCGACGTCGCCAGTGCTAGATGCGACAGCGCCTGCAACACCATAACGTATTGCGATGAACGCGGACGATAGCATCGCGATGTCGTTCACACAGGAGCAGAAGGAGTACCTACAAGGCTTTACCGCCGGTCTTGCCGCCGCTGGCGCGGTGCCTGGAACGCACGCCCTCAACGTGAGGATTGACAGTCCGGCAAATTCTCCATCATGGTTTGGTTGGCCAGTCGACGAAATCACCCGCGAAGAACAACTCAAGCGCGAGGAAAATCCGCTCGATATTTGGGACAGACTCGTCGGGTACGCCCGGCAAGACCAGGCCCCGCAAGTTGGCGATATCTTTCGCTTCAAATTCCACGGACTTTTCTATGTTGCCCCCGCGCAAGATTCATTGATGCTCCGGGTTCGGATCCCCGCAAATGCGATGACCAGCATGCAAATGCGAACGCTGGCGGGCATTGCATCCGAACTTGGCGGCGGGTATGGTGACTTGACGACGCGCGGCAACATCCAGATTCGCGGGATTGCTCCCCGGCACAGCGTCGAAGTGCTCATGCGGCTCTCCGAATCGGGCCTGACCTCGCGGGGCAGCGGGGCTGACAATGTCCGCAATATTACTTCCTCACCACTGTCCGGTATCGACCCAACCGAATTAATCGACACGCGACCGATGGCGCGGGCCCTGCAGTTCTATCTGTTGAATAACCGCGATCTATTTGGCTTGCCGCGCAAGTTTAACGTGAGCTTCGACGGCGCTGGGCGCCTGAGCGTTGCCAGTGAGACCAATGACATCGGTTTTATTGCGACCCGCGTCACCTCCACCGGCGACATTGCCCCCGGAGTGTATTTTCGCGTGCTGCTGGGCGGCATCACCGGACATTTACGCTTCGCCACGGACTGTGGCCTGCTGGTCGCGCCGCAGGAGTGCGTCGCCGTCGCTGCTGCCATGCTTCGAGTCTTTGCCGAACACGGAGACCGAACCGATCGCAAAAAGGCACGCTTGTGTTATTTGCTCGATCGAGTTGGCACGGAGAAATTTCTCGAACTTGTGCAAGCAAAGCTCAACTTCCAGTTGCGGTTCCTGGGCGCAGAGCACTGCTCGCCGCGGCAGGCAGTCGAGAAGCACGGTCACGTTGGGATTAATCGACAGGCTCAGCCGGATCTGCACTCGGTCGGGATTGTCGTGCCCGTCGGGCGCATGAGTGCCGAGCAGATGGTCGCGCTCGCAGCGCTAGCCGACAGCTGTGGCAACGGGGAATTGCGCCCCACAGTGTGGCAGAACATCATGCTTCCCAACGTGCCGCATGTACAGGTGCCGAAGGCGGTGCGCATGATTTCCGCCATGGGCTATGACGTGAGCGCGACGGCGATCGGCGGATGTGTCGTTGCCTGTACCGGCAACGCGGGTTGCCGGTTTTCTGCAAGCGACACCAAGCAGCACGCGCTGGCAGCTTGTACAGCATCTGGAGCAGCGCGTAGAGCTCGACACTCCGATCAACATCCACTTGACCGGCTGCCCCAATTCCTGTGCGCAACATCGTGTTGCCGACATCGGCCTACTGGGAACTGCGGTGCACTCAGCTTCCGGATCGGTGGAGGGATATCACGTATTTATCGCCGGCGGGGTCGAACAGGAGCGCGGCCTGGGGCGAGAATTTGCCCAAAGCGTCCCCTTCCCTCAGCTGCCGGCGCTGCTCGAAAGGCTGCTTCAGGTTTATCAGGGCCGCCGCAATTCGGGTGAGAGCTTTGTCGATTTTGCGCGCCGGCACGACGTCGACGCTCTGCGCAGTCTCGTGGGAGCCGTACCCGCGTGAGCGCATTGATAGCGCCGATGATGCCGGAGGCAATTCAGCTGCTGCCCAAGGACGCACCCTTCAGTCCAGAGCAGCAAGCATGGCTAAACGGCTTTTTTGCCGGTTTGCTGAGAGGGCTCGCCGAGGGCTCGCGGCCGCAGAGCTCGAGCAAGACGTCGCGGCTCGTGGTCAAAGTGCTATTTGCCTCGCAAACCGGCACCGCCGAAAGGCTCGCTAAAAAACTCACCAAGGATGCACGCGGCAGGGGATTTGACGCCGACTCTCTTGAGCTCAGTGCCATATCGCTCGAAACCCTGGCCACGCTCGATCACGTGCTCGTCATTGCCAGTACGCACGGCGATGGCGATGCTCCCGACTGCGCTGCCAGATTTGCGCTGCAGTTGCAGGCCGCCCAAGGTGCTATCCTCGCCGGAGTCAAGTACGCGGTGTTGGCGCTTGGAGACCGCAGTTACAGCAAATTCTGCTCGTTTGGCCAACACATCGATGAACGATTCGCTGCCCTCGGGGCGATCCGTCTTGCCGATCGAATCGAAGCTGACGGTGATGTAGAAGAACCGTTCAAGGTATTTCGCGACACACTTTGGCGAGCACTGCCTGCGACAAAGCCCGCGGATTTAGCCACGAGTATCGACGCCGGTGTGGTCGATGCGAGCAATGACGGCGCTTCTGAGGAGAGCGAGCAGCGTTGGTCCCGCAAGCGGCCGTTTGCTGCCCCACTGCTGGAGCAGCGGCTGCTCACGGCCGTAGGATCGGATAAGGAGACTCGTCACGTTGTTCTTTCCCTGAAGCACGCCGATCTACACTACGAACCAGGCGACGCCCTAGGTGTCTGGCCGCGTCAGGCGCCGGACCTGGTGGATGCAGTGCTGGCGCTAAGCGGCGCCGCGGCAGACGCAGCGGTTATGATTGGCGTCGAACAGATGGGACTGCGCGACGCGCTTTCCCTCAGGTGCGATTTGACTACTTTGACGGCGACGACCGTCATCAAATACTCCACCCTGGTCGCCGACAGCGGTTTGCAGTTTCTCGTCCAACGCGATCAAAGTGCTGCGCTCAACAAGTTTCTCTACGGAAGTGACATTGTCGACTTGCTGCAAGACTTTCCCGGCACAGTCCGCGATGCACAGCTTCTGGTGGAATTACTGCCTCCGCTGAAACCCCGCCTTTATTCCATCTCTTCGAGCCTCGCAGCATTTCCGGAAGAAGTGCATTTGACGATCGCAGTGGTTCGCTACGAGTGCCGTGGACGCCACCGCGGCGGATTGGCCTCCACATGGTTTGCCGATCGAGTTGGCGTCGGCAACGGCACCGGGGTATATGTGCAACATAATCCGCGCTTTCGTTTGCCATCCGATCCAGGCACACCGATCATCATGATTGGTCCGGGCACGGGCGTTGCGCCGTTTCGCGCCTTTCTCCACCACCGTCGAAAGCAAGGCCTCACCGGTCGAACGTGGTTGTTCTTTGGGGAACGCCGTGCCGAGTCCGACTTTTTGTATCGATCCGAGTTTGAGTCTTTCGCGGCAGGCCATACGCTGACCAGAATGGACACCGCATTCTCGCGCGACCAACACCAAAAGATTTACGTCCAGCATCGTATGCTCGAGGCCGGAAAAGAGATCTGGTCCTGGCTACAGGACGGCGCGGTGATCTACGTTTGCGGCGACGCGACGCATATGGCGAAGGACGTTGACTCAGCATTGCAGGCGATCATCGCTAAGCACGGTCGTTGTTCCGCCGCGCAGGCACAACTCGAAATCCACGCTCTGGCAGCGGACGGCCGTTACCTACGCGACGTTTATTAGGTTTGAGATCCCGTGCCCTTCGGAATGAGCCTTCGCTCGAAACGCATTCAACAAAGGCTCAGAATCCGTAGACTATGGGCGCCATCAGGAGCACGACGATCGCAACTACGATCGTCAACGGCAGTCCCACTTTCGCGAAATCGCTGAATGCATAGCCCGCCGGTCCCTGAACCATGAGATTGGTCTGGAAGCCGGCTGGATTAACAAAGGCGCAGGATGCGCCCACCATGAGAATCACTGCAAAGGGAGTGAAATTCACACCCAAGCGGTTGGCCAGGGTTAAGGCGACGGGAAACATGAATGCCGCCGCCGCGGTGTTCGTGATGATATTGGTCAAGACGACGGTACCCACGAACACCGCACCGAGCGCAGCGATCGGGTTGTCGCCGCCAATCGTGCCAAGTCCGTCAGCAATAATTTGCGACAGACCGCTCCCCGAGACTGCCGACTCTAAGCCCACCGCAGCGCCCATCACCACCAGAATCTGCCAATCCACGCTGCGCCATACGCGGTCGCTGGTCACACAACCCGTAAGCAGCATCGCTCCTGTTGCCAACAGGGCCGCGTTGAGCAGACTCATGATGCTGAACGCCGCCAATCCAACCATCGCTACAGTGATGATTGTAGCGATCATGGCGCGGTCGACGCGCTGTACCTGATAGCCCTCCAAAGTCTTGGTGAGAATGAAGTCAGTCTCACGCCGGCTCTCGTAGAAAAATGAATCGCCAACTTCCACCACCGCCGCATCGCCCGGTTTGACTTCGATATCATTTAAGCTTTCCCGGGGCGCCTTGCCATTGCGCGACACTCCCACCAGCATCATTTCATAGGGGCTCCCTGGCAACGGAAGCTTAGAGATCCGGTGCCCGATTGCTGGCGAGGCAGCCGCTACAACCAGTTCGACCAGCCGATGCCGGTGGCGCGGCGAGGAAATACCCGTCGCCTTATTCGGAACCAAACCGATTGTGGTCCACAGTCCCGGCAGAACATCTGCGAGAGAGAGGAACGTCAGAATGTCGCCTCGTTGTAGGCGCAGGTCGTCGGTGAGCGCCTGAAGCGCGCCGTCACGAACGACTGAGTCCAGAATACAATCGGCCGAATTAGTAAGCCCCGCCTGTTGCAGCGATTTTGCTTCGAAATTCGATTTAGCTTCGATCCTAAACTCGCTGCGATACATCCGGCGGTTGGAGTTGGTACCGGCTGCACCTTTCTCGCCAGGCAACAAGCGAGAGCCGATGAAAAACATGAAGGTCAAACCCGCTACTGTCACCGGAAGGCCTACTCCGATGGGGGTAAAGATTCCTAACGGCTTCATGCCGTGGATGCGGCCCGCAGCGATGGCATCGGTGACCAACCCCGCGATTATCAGATTGACCGAGGTTCCGACAAGCGTCATCGTGCCGCCTAGAATTGAAGCAAAACTTAGGCCCATGAATAGCTTGGTTTTGGGAAGCCCGGTCGTTCGACTAAGATCCCGTACCACAGGAATCATCATGGCCACGAGCGGAGTGTTGTATAGAAACGCGCTCGCGGCGGCGACCGGCACCATGATTTTGAGCTGCGCCTTTCCCAGTGTCTCGGGCATGCCTATAAGCCGCTGAGATAGCAACGAGATCGCACCGGTTGCGTACATGCCGGCGGCCACTGGGAATAGCGCCGCCACCGTAAGCACGCCCGTGTTGCTGAACCCCTTCAGGAGGGCGTCCGTAGGGGCCAGTTTCAAAGTCATCGTAGCCGTCAGCGCGCCCATGAACACGGCCCAAACTGGAACCCGATCCCAAATAAGGAGGGCAAACAGCGCCGCCAGAATCACCACCATAATCCAAGCTTGAGCACTCATAAACCGGGCCTCGCGGGACTTAGGCTGCCACCATACTGCATTTCTGAGTATCCCTTAATCCTGTCAACTTATCCCAGGGAGATCACGGTCGGCTTCTCTCAGCGCGTGCCACAACATCTTCTCGATTCCATCTAAGCAGCAGCCGGCGCCGGAGCCGTGCCCTATCAATCCCTGATCAAGGTCTGGCTACAAGACTTCGCGATTCGTAGAAGCCGACTCATTCGCGCATTGGTTAAGAGAGGGTCGATTCGGCCCAAAGCGGGGCCGTCAAGATACCGAAATGACTTCGGGGAAGCGGGCATACACGCAGGAGGGTCATCCTCTCAATGGGACTAAGGTCCAATCTCCGCCGCAGCTATTGGCAGTCAAAGTCCGTGGTTGACGGCATAGGGTGATCGACTCCGGAAGAACCGGGTCGTCAAAATCAACGATAACGCCTAACAGGGAGGTTACGAAAATGTCAAGAGCTACAACCATAGTCCGTACGTCCGCGCCGCACGCCTTTAGGGGCAATGACATGCCAGAACCCACTCTGCAATTTTCTGTCACCTGCCCCGACTGCGCACTCGAATCGGTTTCCGAGATTCCCATCGCCGTGATCGCCCACGGGCTGCTTATCGGCAAAACACTGCGCCTCCACAGCAACTGCCACGACTGCTACTGGACCGCAACCTTCATCGAGCGCGAGAAGTTGCGGAAATCTTTAGCTGCACTAAACATCGGCACGCACGCCAATCGGGAGCAACCTCATTCCGAAGAATTGGCTTTCGCAGACTGATCCCTTAAGGCCGAACCGGATTTGTCGAGTCTTTCCCCACCACCGTAGTCCACTCGCGAATATACCAACGCGTTACCAGACCCCCGATCACGTAGGGATCCGATTCCACGAAGCGCTCCGGTATCGCCTTTGAGTTGCCTTGAAACAGCAACGCCGCGCCATCGACCGGCTCCGCATAGGCTCCGGCAAGAATGAGCTCCCCCCTCTCCTGCGCTTTCCAGGCCGCCAATAAGTGCGCGGTTCGAAACGGCGCGCGACGCGTGACGTAGTCAGGAACGAACTCGTAGAAAAGCAAATAGTGCACATATCCTCCTTCTTCCGACGTTCTGCAGGCCGGCTACCACAAGCGCACGAGCAAGCCGACCGGCAGTCTCAGTGAGCGGCGAGAACCACGACTTCGCTCTTGCCGCCTGGACGCAGGATATGGCATCACTGCGTAGAGGCGAGCGGCGATGCCGAAGACGACATCGATGCGAGAAATGCCTGATCTTCAAACAGCATCTTCATGCCGTTGCTCAAGGCTTGATTCAACGCGAGCCTCGCGTTGTTCCCATTCATTAATTGCGTGTTTGGTTCAATGCCTTGCGCAACCAATTCCCGCGAGAACAACGGACGACCGTCCTTCCCTCTAACCACCACAAGTAAGTTGAGTTCGGCCACAGCGTCGCCGGCGAAAAAGCCGACTTTGTGATCGTTATAAAAGCGCGTCAAGTCGCACGCAACATCCACCGACCCCAATTCAGGACCGAGGTGAAAGCCGCGGGCCGTTAGCTCTTGTTCGATCGCCCGCCGAATCGTGACGGAGGGATCCTCGTTGGCGAGGATTGGCGCCATCTCCATGCCAAAACCGTTCTTTTTTGAGCTTACCTTGGACTTATCTTGTCGCTGGTCGCTCACTTGTACATTCACTGCAATTGCACTTGCCCCCTGGATTTGTGTAGCCGGCGCGGCCGGCTTGTATTGGATGTCAATCCGCTCAGTTGTCAAAGCGCAGCCGCAAAGCGATGCAGCCGCGATCAATACTCCCAGCGACAGTAGTTTCGTCATCTTTATTTTCCTTCTTTTTGTGTGTGACCCCAGTTCGTTCTGTCACGTGAGCCGGACAGAATCGCAACCTCAGTTGTTCCTCGCTGGCAACCAATCCGCCGGGAAAAACGACGTGCAAAAATCCCGTGCCGCCGTCTCGGTCAACAAAATAGATTTCGGTGTCAGCGATCTTGTGTTTGAATTCTTGTTATAGCCGCAAGCGCCAATTTGAGCTCATGGCAGCTCGATTGTCCATAGCTTCCATGCAAATAACAAAAGCACAAGCATTTATGGGAAACCCCGCCGAAGCCTTGCATGGGAACCTCTTGGCGCATATCGATGAGGTTGATCGACGCGCAGATGCGCCCACGCTCAGTTTACAAATGTGACGTCGTCTTTGGGCTGCGGCGGAATCTTGATTGCAATTGCCTTGACCGGACCACTGGTGACCAAACGTGCCACCGTGAGCCGTGCCCTTCGGAATGACGATTAATGTGCCGGGCTTGAATGCCTTACGCTCGCCACCGAGCCACATCTCTCCGCTCCCTTCGATGATGTATTGGATCTCGTCTGTCTTCGCGTGAAAATGCTTGCCCACATTGCCAGATTGAACACCTATGGTGGCGTTATCCGTGACCACCAAAGCCTTCGCATTCATTTCAGGGTTTGAAGTCGAAGGCAGGTCACCATGCTTAATGCTGACAAGATCGATCATCGCCGGCGCAAGCGAAGCGCCCTCGGCATGGGCCGACGACATCATCCTGGTAGTTAAGGGGGATACCAACGTCCCCGCAACAAATGCTGCGGCGACGGCCAAGCTCAGAGCAATGCTGGTGTGGTGCAAGGAAGGCTCCTGTGTTCGTGGGTAACGCAACCGGAATATGCCACAACGGGGCTTCTTATTGCCTAATGTTAGCACTGCAACGAGCCGTTTTATTCCTCCGCCGCATCCGAAACACGGGATCACAGCCCAACACCCTCCGAGTTTGGCGCCTTAGCTGCCGGCCTCTGGGCCGGCGGGTCTTTGGCGATTTGCATCGACTGACTTAAACACGGGGCGTGAAACCATCCGCACTCCAGTCCTCGCTCCCGACACCGTGATGAACGAAAAATAGCCCCTCAGGATCGTACTTCGATTTGATGGCCTGGAGTCTCGAATAATTGTTTCCCCAATAGTCGCGTTGCCAGTGATTGTTGAAAAAATTGCTCTCCGAAACATACGAGCCGGCGTTCGGCGCGATCTTGCGCAATTCCGCCGCCGCGAGGTCGATGGCGCGCGCATCTTTGCGAGCGGCTTCGAGATCAATGGCGGTGCGAGGCTCTCCCGGATAAGCGCTTTTCTGTCCGTCGGCGATGATGGCAAGCGCGAATGCCTCCGTCACGGCGGGATTGGTTGCCGTTTCCAGGGTCGCGGCGATTACGTCGGGCGCGGCGCCGGCGAGTGCCTTGTTGATGTGCAGTTGGATCGTCTTGTAGCGGCTTGCGGCAAACAAAGCGTCGCTGACAAGCCTGCCGTGATCTTCATACAGAAGCCGTGCCGGCAGCCAAAGCGAGTCGTAACCGTTGAGAAATGCGCCGACTTGGCTTTGGTCGCCCTTCCACCAGCCATGATGTTTGGGTGCGCCCGCCCGCGGGTCAAGATTCATCGACGGATTTCCCCGCGTATCCCACAAGTGCCGCGCTTCGCGCCCGTTCGCTCCGAGCGTCAGCGGTGATGAGGTAGTCGCTGGGCGATGCCTTGATCCACTCGAAGAAAGGCTTCCACACCGCCTCCGCTGACTCTGAGTCGAGCCCATGGCTCGACATGGAAATCTCGAACGTATTGTCGGGCGCGAAATGCACCTGCTCACCCCAAATCGGATTCAGAAGTTTGTCCGTATAGAAGCCGACAAACCGCGCGATCAACTTGCGGAAGGTTTCGTCGGATCGCGCTTTGACCGTGCCCCATGCCCAGCCCAGAAACGGGGGAAGAGCGTGCGTCCGTAAGGTAAGCCGAGTGACGACACCCCAGCTGCCGCCACCCCCGCCTTTCAGAGCCCAATAAAGATCGGGATTGGTGCACGCGTTCGCGATGCGTATCGCGCCGTCGGCGGTGACAATCTGTGCTTCCAGCAGTCCCGAAGCAGCCGTACCGAAACCCCTCGAAAAACTTCCGAACCCACCGCTTTGCACCAACCCCGCGACGCCGACATCAGTGCAGCCCCCGCCTTGTACGTAGCGGCCCGCATTAGTCGTCACGGCAGTGTAGATATCGATCCACACGGCACCCGCTTCCGCCGTAACCGCCGGGACCGGCGCTATCTTGCCCTCGCAGCCTTGACCGACAAAGGAATCGTGAAGCGCCACCGCATTCATGCCGCGCGTCCACACGAGCAGCGAGTCAGGCGCACTCGATGTCCCGAGGTAGGAGTGGCCCGTCCCTTTGACGACGAGCCGCAAATTCTTGTCGCGCGCGAAATTGACCGCGGCCGCGACGTCCGCAGTGTTCCGGGCTTTCACAGCATACGCGCTGGGTGCGGGTGTCCAGGCGTCTAACCAGCCGCAAACCTGCGTGCCGCCCGGCTGATCGCCAATGTAGAAGGGATTGGCGATGTTTTTTAACGCATCGAGGCAGTCCGCGCCATTCGGCGCACTTTCGCATGCTCCGAACAAGGGATGCACCTCGATCAGATTGCCTCCCACATCCTCTTTCAGCTTTGCCCAACTCGCCGCACCGGGCCATGCCGGATCGGCGGGTCGCAAGCGTGTGCGGAGGCTACGCGCCTTTCCGATCTTTGATTCGGAGAACGCCAGTCCACTCACTAAACCGCCGGCCAGTAACGGAAGGCCCATTGCCGTTTTAATCAAGTTTCTTCGGTTCACGCTCTGCTCCCTCAAGTGATCGGCGTTGAGACTTCACACTTCGCGGAGAGCTTCGCAGCGCATGCTCCTCAACACAACGAGCCTGGGATAGGCGGGACTGTTATGGCGATGCTCGATCATTATGATCTCCGTAGGGCAAAGGTAAGCGCTCTTCCCACGGCCGCAGCGAGCACGCTGCCATGATCCTCGTCGTCGAATGCAACAAACTTGAGCTCGGGTAATCTGGCATCGCGCAGAGAATCCGCGAATTCGCGCGCGGCATCGACCATCCTCGCCTCTCGCACGCGCCGTTTGACGCCCTCCAAGTCCACGCCCGGAGGTGCAGCGGTCGGCTCTTCCTGCTCCAGCGCGCCCACGCCGATGTGCACCCGGGGGCGAGCGGAAAGCGTCGCCATTTTTCTCAACGCGTCCGGTATGAGGGCGAGGATCGAATTATCGTTCCACCAGAGGGCCGGGCTGTTTGCGAGAAACGTCTCGAAAGCTTCCGGGCGTCTCATCAAGGCATAAGCCACGAGAAGACCGCCCAGAGAGTGGCCGAAAATCGCAAGACGGGTGTTGGACGCTTCCGGTGCACAAGCGCGGACTGCGGGCGCCAATTCATCAGTCAAGAACTCAAGGAAAGCGTCCGAACCGCCGTAGTCTGTTCCGATCATGCCGGCCATCTCTGGGTACTTGTCCGCGGGTGCCGGCGGCGTCAGATCTTTGGTCCGAAGACGCGCCATATTCAACAGGTCCGAATCGTAGGCGACTCCCACGATGATCGCCGGCTCTAATTGACCGAACAGCGTTCGGAATGCGACGACCTCAACGGCGGTACCGAACGTAAGATCGCCGTCGAGGAGAAACAGTATCGGGCAGTTTTCAACCGACCCCGCAAGGGGCGCAGCTGGCCGATACAGACTGATCCAATAGGACCGGCCGGTTGATTTCGAAGTAATGTCGAAACGCGTCGCGGAAGCTAAAGTGGGTGATGGCATCGGCGATTCCCATGAGTTGCACGGTGAGCCGGTGCTGCGAACGCCCAGCCGGATATGATTTCCTGACAATTCTAACGCACTGAAGCGGTTCTGGTTATGCGTAAAGTGGGAGTAAAGGCGCTGCAAAAATCAAATCGGCCGGTGACCAGCCATGCATGGACGATCGCGACAATCGACAGCATCAGTGTCCTATGCTTCCACTTGACTGACAATGATTGGAGCCCGTCACTTGACGGCTATATACTATCTATCTATCTGCCTAAAAAAAAAGGGCGGCCACATCGCTAATCGCGTCAAAGGAATGACATCATGATCCTACTGCTCAACATCGCCCGCGGCCTCATGGTTCTCTGGATCGCCTACGGCTTGCTGCTGATTTTCGCGCCCAGTGTCGTTCACAGCTCCCCCAACCCCGCAAGTGGCGCAGTCCAAGCCCTCGCCGCATTCGCCATCGGCTTTTTGCTGGATCGGATACTCTCGGTGGTGTTACGCCGAAGGGCTGATCAGGCCGACAAACTGACCTCCATCTAATGATGGTGGCAATTCAATAGCGTGTGCCCGCAATTGTATTTTGTTTTACGTGGTCTTGCGGCGCGCCGAGAATAGTTCCGCGAGACGAACTCATCAGGGTATCGTCAACCGCAATCGCGCATTGCTTGAATCACGCCGTTTACAACAGCAAACGCAAATCGATAGCCATCATTCCACCCGCTGGCGCGGGGCCCCGCCACATTTAGGGTCTCAATCTTATTCTGCTCGATGAACTTCACCACCGCCGCCGCCGCGACACCCGTGTCCGGCATCTCCCGCGCATTAATAAGAACATAGGGCCTGTTGAGCAATGCACAGAGATTGCGGGTAAGACGCGTGCCTCCTGTCAGCGCATCGTCGTAAAGAACAGCCGTGCCGTCGCTGTCGACCACGTTCAGCCGCGTCCTTTGCCGATAACTGCCATTCGGCAGAACTATAAGCGTATACCGTTCCGGGATGACTCCGTCTTCCGCCATCCGATCCCCGGAAACCCAGCCACCGCAAGGAAATCCAGCAGCTAACGCCGCATCCAGGGTCGCTCGGTCGACACCCGTCTGTCCCCCTGAAACGAGCTTTTTTAGAGCCATACCAAAAGCATGCTCGCACCTGGTGCGCCATGGCGTCTATGAGGATCAAGCTGAATCCCTTGTCGCAACTTACAAGGCCGTAGTATCGAACGCGGTTACGGGCATTTCCATCGGCGCTTCGCACTACCGGATACCGTCGACGGAGAAAAGGCTAATGCCACCGGCAAAAACGGTGTTTTAACCGTGACGATTCCGAAACAGGCGAAGGCGATGCCTCGGCGCATCCAAATTGATGCCTGATCAATGAGGTATGGGCCGCGGTGCGGCGAAGCCGCGTCACGGTGATTCACCCTCCTGGGCCGATGTTCCTCATTGTAGCCTTCTCGGTCCGGTCGGGCCATTAGCACATCAATGTGTATGATCTCGAGGAACCGAACTTCCTCACTATCGAGACATCAATGGCCCAATTTCTCGGCCTCGTATCCATCATAGTGCGTGACTACGACGAAGCCCTTGCTTTTTACACTGAAACCTTAGGCTTCCGTCTCATTGAAGATACGCCCATCCCAGCACAACAAAAGCGTTGGGTGGTCGTGGCACCGCCCGGTTCGAGTTCCACGCACCTCCTGCTGGCACGCGCCGTGGGCGACGAGCAGTCATCAAGAATCGGCAATCAGACCGGTGGACGAGTGTTTTTGTTTCTATACACAGATGACATCTGGCGTGACTTTCGCACTTACAAATCCAAAGGCGTCGTCTTCATTCGAGACCCGATTGAAGAACCCTTCGGTACTGTCGCCGTGTTCGAAGACGTCTGTGGCAACCTTTGGGATCTGGTCCAACCTAAAATTCCCTCCATGTACCCGCACGCGACTTCCTAACGGATTCGATGTCAGCGCTAACCCACAATCGAAACGCCGATTGTGCTACTACGCGCAACGTCCATTGCAGCCGACAATCCTCAGTGCGTACAAACGCGTCGCCTACCGGGGCCTGATAGCGTATGCAGGTCGACAATCCCCCTTCCTTAAAAGCAGGGCACCGCATGAAAATCCGCAAGGTTCGCATCCATCGCTTTGGCGGTCCCGAAACCCGCGAACGCTCCTGGCAACTGTTGAAGCGTGGTGGGACCTTGGCGACCACCCTGACCGAACCCTCCCAGGAAAGAGCGACACAACAGGGAGTGCGCGCGCCTGCTGGCCGTGGATGCCCTTCGATGACACAGGAATGAATCAAGACGCTTCGGCCTTGAAGAAGGCGAAAAGCTCTTCACGAGTGTCTCTCGAGCGCAGCGATGTCATCGGCCCCAGTAAACCCAGATTGGGGCGAATCCTGGGTCCCGGTCTCATCACCGGGGCGGCCGACGATGATCCCAGTGGCATCGCGACCTACAGCCAAGCCGGAGCGCAGTTCGGTTTCGCCCTCGGATGGACGTTGGTCGTAACCTATCCATTGATGGCGGTCATTCAATCGATCAGCGCACGCATCGGCCGCACCACCGGACGCGGTCTCGCCGGTAACGTGAGGCAGCACTACTCGCGCTGGCTTCTGTATATGCTGGTCGGCGGGCTCACATTCGCCAACGTGTGCAACATTGGCGCAGATCTGGGCGCAATGGCTGAGGCCAGCCGATTGCTGCTGCCTGCGGTTCCGAACTGGTTATTTCTCGCCGTATTTGCGCTGGTATGTGCAGCAGGTCAAATATTTCTGCATCACAGGCGCTACGTGGCGATATTGAAGTGGTTGACGTTGTCATTGTTTGCCTATTTTGCCGTGCTCGCCGTGGTGCACGTCGATTGGCTGGCGTTGCTGCGTGGCTTGGTCCTCCCGCAGTGGCAGAAGGATCGCAATTTCTGGCTGATGGTGGCCGCGATTCTAGGCACTACCATCAGCCCCTATATGTTCTTTTGGCAGGCCTCCCAAGAAGTGGAGGACATCAAAACCGAGCCTATTCGTCAGGCGCTTCGCGAACGCCCCGCCCAAGGCGCCGATGCGCTCCTGCGCATCCGACTCGATACCTTGATCGGCATGGGGATGTCGAATCTCGTCGCTCTGGCCATTATGGCGACCGCAGCGGCCACGTTGCATCAATCTCAAACCCACGACTTGCAAAGCGCGGCGCAGGCAGCCGAAGCGTTACGCCCTCTCGCGGGCAATTTTGCCTTCGCTCTATTCGCTCTGGGTATTGTCGGCACCGGTCTTCTGGCCGTTCCGGTGCTCGCAGGCTCTGCGGCCTACGCTCTCGGCGAGGCACGTCATTGGCCGGTGGGACTCTCGCGCCAGCCGCCGCAGGCCAAGGGCTTCTACGCGACCATCGCCATTGCCACCCTATTGGGGGCGCTCGCCAACCTTCTGCACATCAGCCCTATCAAAGCGCTGGTATGGTCCGCCGTGCTCAATGCCCTCACCGCGGTCCCAATCATGGTGCTGTTGCTGAAGATCGGTTCCAACAGACAAATTATGGGCACCTTCATCATTTCGCGAAGGTCTCGCTGGATCGGATGGCTGGCAACCGCTGTCATGGCCCTAGCGTCGGCCGGTTTCATCGTTTCGCTTTTCCATTGAGACGGCAAATCCGACACGCCCTCGCGAGCTGACTGGTAACCTTCGCAGCGATCGAGCCCGCCTGCCTCACGGCGCACGGTCCATCGCACCGCAGAACGCCTGCGAAAACGCCGGATTATCGTGATTCTCGCGGAACTCGGCCGCGAATGCCGCTTCAAGTCTTTGCAGCACTTCATTCTGAACAGCAGCTTCGGCGAATTCCCGCCTATCCGCGAACGCGAAACACAGTGCGATCCATCGAGAAGAATCCAGGAAGCGATACGCAGCGCTTGCTCGAGTGAATGACGAGAATGCCAAGTAGAGCGCGGCGTCTGGCGCTCTAAGCTTCACGCCTCCACGGAAGGCCGCTGCCGCTGCACCTGCGTTCTTGCGACCAATGCTCTGCAACACCTCCGCCGGGTCGACACCAAACCCGAAAGTCTCCACTTCGCGCCAAATGGCGTCCGCGGAACCAGGATGTAGTCCGTAATTATTAAGGACTCGAATTAACGCTCGGGCCTGAGCCCGAACAACGTCATCGGAACTAGCCATACAGGTCTCCAGAAAAGCAAAAACCCCAAGAATTCCGGTTTGCCGGCGCTCGAGGGGTTAACTTCCGAGACCGACGCTTTAGCAGAATTTATGAGTCGCCCCGCAATTAGTCTGTAAATCGGCGACCAACTAAAGATACCCGGAAATACGAGGAAAGCAACTTTCTCGTCGCTTGCCGCTTATCGACCTGCCTTCCGACTTCGGCCGCAAAAATGCTCCTCCGGCTCCAGTAGTCGGCGCTCGCCAGGCCCGCGCGATGGCCCAACGACACACATTGCTACGCAAACACGATATTCAGCCGAGATTGGCGCATTTCAGTCTTAGAAGTCCAAGCAGTTGCGTCATCACCAGCGAGCTCGCCCAGACACGGCTCTCTTATTTGACGACGCGGCGAAGCTTGGCGAGATCGTCGTGCCGCGTGGCAATATCTCTGCGATGGGCAGCGAGCCGCAGGTCACGCAGCACTTCGAGCGAGCGCAACAGCACCGGCAGCGGCGGCCCGCTGGCCGTGATTCCCTCGAGGCCTTGCTCGTTGAGATTGGCCGCAGGCCCCTCGATGAACCGCCTCACCAAACCATCGTGGTGCTGTGCCGCCGCCTGCCCGAACAGGTCGCAGACCTCGAGGTAAGCGGCGGCATTCCGCTGAAACCAATCCGCATGTCCGTAGTCTTCGCTCAAGGACAGCAGCTCATCCAGCAAGCTCGTTCGCGTCATGCACTCGCGCAGCCGCGCCTGATCGGCCGGCAACATGAATAGCATTTTGTCCACCAGCAGCTGCGCATAGTAAGGGTCGTTGGCGCGGCACAGGCCCAAGAGCAGATCGATCTCGTTGATGCCGGAGAAATCTCCGGCGTTTGCACCGCGATATTCCTGCCGGCCGACACGATAAGGCTTGTAGTACGGCCGCACCGAGTAGAAAAACCGCTCGACATCGAGCTGCTTCATCAGCCTGTCGTTGAATCGGATGACATCACGAAGTGCCTGTTTCGCGGCGTCAAACATGACGTCCGCCACCGGACTGGAGACTCCGAGATGGACGATGCTCGCGAGCGCATGCGCCGCGCGCTCCAGCGAAAGAATTCCGCGCGTGTTCTCGTCGATGAACAAGAATTCATCGGCGAGTGATGTGAAGCTCTTGCGAACGCCGGCGCGGGCCTTGTTGTGCGTCGCCAGGTGTCCAGTGGAGAATCTCGGCGCCATGCCCAAAGATGCGCCGACGTGCAGCGCAAGCGATGACGCCTCGGGGAACGGCGAGCGTTCTTCTCGCGCGGGATTGGTCAGCTCGTGCCGTCGCAATGCGCCGAGGTAGAGACCTACACTGCCAAGCACGCCATAGGCGCTGTCAAATCCCTCTCCGGTGTTGCCTTCGGCAAGCAATGCGACGACGTGAGTATGACCCTCGTCGCGAAGCAACGCTTTGATCGGATCTCCACAGCCGATCACTTGCGCCCGGTCTTTCTTTGCAAAGTATAGATTCTCGAGCTCAGTGTTCATCTGAACAAAGGAAGTACGAATCCAATGCTCGAACGCTTCTGCCTTTCTGCTCATTCGCACCTCGTCTGAGCACTGTTTGGGCACCGTTTCCAGCAACCCAAGCGGTACTTCTTCATGTCGTGACGGCGCTGCGCGCTCGAAACCTGGACAGCGCCGCGCAAACCGCAGCAAGGGCAACGAGATACCCTGCCGCTACGGTCAAAACAAGCGGTGGTCCCAGCCCCGCCTTCGCGGCAAATACATGCGCACCGGCGAGAGCCACCGCGGTCGGGCCTAAGCCCGCACCCAGCGCCACGTTGAGAAAAAAGCTCATCGACATCGCAAGCCCTCGCGAACGATTCGGCACGACATCGAGAATCGCGGAAAAACCCACCGCGGTCACGATGCCCGACAGAGCAAAGTACAACGGCACACCGGCCAGTACGAAGCTGAAAGTCGGCGAGTTCATGAGCAGCGAGGCCGGCAAAATCAACAGGCCGGAATACAAACAGACGCGCAGCTTGCGCGGCCATCCGCCGCGTGCCCCAGCACGGTCGGCCAGGGCGCCGCCGATGAGAACGCCCCCGCCGAAGCCAACCGTTAAGAGCAATCCCAGTTCAACACCGATTTGCGCCGGATCTTTGCCGAAGTCCCTGATGAGCAGCGTCGGCGCCCATGCACCCACCGCATTGTCGACGAATGAAGCCGCAGCCAATACGATATAGATGGGCATGACTCGAGCCCACGGCGTAGCTCGCCAGGTGCCGCCATCCGCTGCGCCTGCGGCCGACTCGCCTTCCGCAGTGTGGCGAAGCGGCTCGCGAATGAGCAAAATTGCGATGGCCCACAACAGTCCGGGCCCCCCGATGACAAGCAATACCATCCGCCACGGTGCGTAGCTGGCCAGGGGTGTCGCGGCAAGAGCCCCCAATTCTATGGCATGCAGAACGCCGCCGCCGATGAGAATGGCCACACCGCTTCCCATCGCAATGCCGCTCAAGAAAAATCCAACGGCGGTACCCCGCCGTGACGGTGGAAAATAATCGCTGATCAGCGAAATGGCGGCCGGAGACAGGGCGGCCTCGCCCAGCCCAACGACAATGCGGCTTGCGAAAATCTCAGCGAAATTGTGCGAAAAACCGCAGGCGATCGTTCCCAGACTCCAGACCGATACGCCGGCGAAGATGAGGTTGCGCCGCGAAATGCGGTCTGCCAAAAACCCTAGCGGGATACCGGCGATTCCATAGATGACGGCGAACGCGGTGCCCAACAGCAGGCTGATCTGAGTATCGCTGATACCCATATCGCCGCGGATTGGATCGACCAGAAGGCTCAACACCTGGCGGTCGGTGTACGACAAGACCGCCGTGGCAATCAAAATTGCAACGACGGTCCAGGCGTACGGACGACCGGGATAAGCAGTCATGCAAAGTTCAGAACTTAAAGTTCAAATCGACGCCAATCGTTCGCGGCTGGTTCGTGGCGACTCGGTTCAAGATCGAGATGTTCGCCGACAGCGCGCCCGTGTTGCCCAGCAATGCCATCTCGTTCGTGAGGTTGTCCGCGAACAAGACCGCGGACCAGCGGCCTGACTCGACTCCCGCGCGCAATGCAACGAGATCGTACGCCGGCAGCGAATTGCGCGTGAACGTGATGTCCTGGATCCCGCTTACGTAGCTATTGGTCAGCCGCGAGACGAAGTTCAAGTCATTCGCTAACGGCTGCTTGTAACTGAGAGCCGTGTTGGCGGTCACCTCCGGTACGTTCAGGAGTCGCTGTCCCTGCCACAACGCCGGCAGCCGGCAGAGTGGTTGAGTTCGTCGCGTGAGTGTAGCCGACGTTTTGCGACAGCAAGAAGCCCGGCATCAGCACAATGGCCACTTCAAGTTCAGCACCGTACACCGTTGCTTTGCCCGCATTGGCCGTGTACTTGAAGCCGCAACTCGGCGCCACTTGCTGCTGCACGTTCGTCCAGTCTTCGTAGTAGACCGCTCCATTGACCGAAACGCGCGAATCAAGGAAGCGCAGTTTCTCACCCAGTTCGTAATTCCAAACACTGTCGGGACCAAACTGCGTGGGCGCTGCTGACGCGCAGGGAGGAACGGGAATCGGCGAGTTCGGGCCGCCCGGGCGGAAGCCCTTGGACACGGTGCCATAGACGGTCGTGTTGTCATCCGGAATGTACGCCAGATCCACCTTCGGGGTCACGCCAGAATTTTGCGCAAGCCCGTACAGCGGCTCGCTCGTGCCATTGGCGGAAACGCCGCTGACGCTGGTCACCGAATTGCTATGGTACTGGTAGTAACGTGCGCCGACACTCGCTTTCAAGTTGTTCTGCAGCATGTATGACACGTCGCCGAATGCCGCGTACTGGTCGATGTCGACCTTGCGATGGTTATCGGCCAGGTTGGTGGTGCCGAAATTCGCGTTGAAGCCGTCATTGGTGTCGGGATAAAACGAGAACACATGCGAGGTCGCGCCGAAGCTGCTGTAGTACCCCCCGACCAGCCACTGCAACGGTCCCGGGGCAGTTGAAGCCAGCCGAAGCTCTTCGCTGAACTGACGCGTGTAGTCATTCTCCGTAATCGATCCGGCGCCGAGTCCGAAAAACGTGCTGCCGCCCTCCGTCACCGTTTCCGTCGAGGAAAATGGAAACGCCGCCGGCGGTCCGAAAAAGCCGCCGATGTAATTGTGCATCGCCTCGGAAATATCTTGCGTTTGGTTCTGTTGGCGATCCCAATAGGCCGACGCGGACACCAGCTGGGAGGAATCAAAGTTGAACTTGCCCGTCAGCGTGTACAGATCGAACTTGTCTGAGAAGGGCTCCGACACATCGAATGGCTGGTAATGGGTTTCAGTCAGCGGCGGGTTGTCAATCGTGCTCGGCCCATCCTGCGTGAGCGACTGATGCATGAAACCAAGCGTGATGCTCAGGCGATCGGTGGGCTGAATCAGCAACGCTGCGCGGCCCGCCCTGCAAGTGTTCCGTGTTCGAGTGTCGAAAATCCTCCGCCACGGGTGTCCCAGCAACATCGCCGCGCGCCGTGCTGCCGTTGACCTCGGGAGGAAACGGGTTCAACACTTTCCGGTCGATCCATCCGTCGATGTATTTGTTCGTCCCCACCAAGCGCAAGGCAACCACATCCTGCATCAACGGGATGTTCAACATCACATTCTCGGTGTGATTGAAGCCGCCGCCGTTGTCCGTTCCGGAGCCAATGACCTCGACGTTGGCGGCGAAGGCCTTCGGGTCAGGTTGATTGGTTATGAGTTTGATCGTACCGCCCATCGATCCCGCGCCGTACAACGTACCCTGGGGTCCGCGCAGCACCTCGACGCGGTTCAAGTCGAACAGGCTCGGGTCGATGACGGTCTTGCCGTTTTGTGCCATCGCGGCAGGCGTCAACACCGCATCGTCCAGATAGAAGCCCACCGTCGGCGACTCGCCACCGGTGGAGGTCAGTCCTCGCATTTCGAATTCCGTCTGCCCGGGGCCCGACGTCTTGAACGATAAGCCCGGCACCTGCTGTGCGACCGAGGTCATGTCCGACAGTCCCTGGGCCTGAAGATCCGATCCGCTAATCGCGGTCATGCTGATCGGCGTCTTTTGTACGGTGGACTCGCGCTTCTCCGCGGTGACGATAATTTCCTGCAATTCCTGGCTTGGTGGTGCGCTTTGTGCCCACACCGTGCTCATCAACGCCGTACAACATCCCAGGGCCGCGAGCGCACGCGTGGCGCAGTATTGCTTTGTCATATCCCACCCCTCTTATGGATTGGTCAATTACTTCAATTGGAGTGTTCAACTCCCGATGTTCATCTCACTGCTGATCCGGCAACGCGCTGCTCCGGCAACGCATTCAATTCGTACTTCATGATCCGGCCATGAGCGCCCGAGCGATCACGCTCCAAATCGTAAACGTCGCCCGCAGGACCTTGTGCGCTGACTGACGATGTTCGCAATCGACGCGAGTTCATCGGCATGCAGGCGAAGCCGGCCAATCTGCGCATGCGCGCGAAGATGCGAGGTATTGACGGCTCCGACGATTGCTGCAGCGACCTGATCCCGATCCAGCATCACTCGCGTCGCAACGGAAGCAATATCGGTGTCATGTGTCGCGGCAATGCGGCCAAGCATTCCGAGTAGTTCTTGGAACAGATCCCAGCCGCCGAAATCCTCGATAATCAACTTGTACTTGGCCAATGAGCGGTTCGCCAAATCCCGCACGGGAGCGGGCTTGCCCAGCCAGCGCTCGGACAGAAAGCCACCGCAAACCGTGCCGTAGCACAGCAATGCGATCTTCTGAGCTCGACAGTAGGCCACCATCTCGTGATTTGGCCGATCATCCACTAACGAGTATTGAAGCTGATGCGATGTGATCGGTATCCCGGCATCGACGAGTTCCTTCAGGCGCGGCGTGTCGAAGTTGGTGACTCCGATGCGCGCGATTTTCCCCGCCCGACGCAGCCGGTCGAGCTCCAGGGCCGTCTCGACATAGCGAGGTATGGCGAAGTCCCACCAATGAAATTGCACCAGATCCAGCCGCTCCTGCCCCAATCGCGTCAAGGATCGATCGATGGTGGCTTCAACGCGCGCACGATCGAGAGAGCGCAGATCGGCGAGGTCAGGAACGAACTTGGTATGAATCTGTACCTGCTTCGCATGCGCTGGGTACGCTCGGCGGAAACTGCCGATCAGACGTTCGACGCCGGTATAGATATCCGCACAGTCGAAGGTGGTGATCCCCGCGTCGACGAAGGTTGCCATGTCCTTTTGCGCTTGTTCAGGATCGATGTCCCCATGATCACCGGCGAGGTGCCAGCCTCCTTTGATGATCCGCGAAATAGAGTAATCGGCGGATAGGGCAATCCGGGGAATCACGTCTACTTCTCGCCCGCGAGAGAAGTTGCGGTCACCTGCGAGCGCTCGAAGCGACGGCGGCCCGTACGGGTAATGCGAAAGCGCGTCGGACAGTTCGGGTCGGGGCAGGCGACCTCCGCATCGGTCGACATCCAATCATTCGGATCAGAAATGCGTTGTTTAGCGGGCAGCAAGGGCAACAACGCCGCCAATGAATAGATCGAAAATCCTTGCCCCGGCGGAAGCTTCAACATCTCGCCTTGCAGCTCGAAATAATCGCCCAATCGCGCGCCGCAATAAATCGTTCGGTCAGGCGGTCCTGTCACTTCGACACGCAAATCGTAAAGTTCGAATGCCTCAGAGTCCTTAAGGGCCATTGGGTGGCCTCGTCACGCGACTCCGTCCCGCCGCTGCCAGAGCGACTCATCACTCATGACCAGATCAAATGCACGTCCTATGTCGGCTTCGAGTGCTCGGCGCGCTGCAAGGGCGTCGCCTCGCGACAGTGCATCGAGCATTTCGACGTGAAAGTTCGTCCCGCGCCCGTCTCCGCCGTCAAAGAGTTCAGACGCCTCGCGCAGATATGGCCCAAACTGAAGCCACAGACTTTCAATGATCGGCAATAAAATTGTCGACCCGGATCGGCGATAGATCGTGAAGTGAAAGGCCCGGTTCTGTTCCGCGCTTTCCTCAGAGACATGCTCCTCATCCCTTTCGCTTTGCGCGGCGATGAGCCGCTGCAGCGTCAGCAACGATTCATCGGTCATATTCGAGGCAGCGCGCGATATCGCCAGCCCCTCGATCGCAAACCTCGTTTCCCGCAAGTCCTGCAACGCGTCTTTTGACAGAGCCGGTACACGAACGGTCCGACTGGGCAACGTTTCCAGCGCTCGCTCGACCGTCAAACGGTTGAGGGCATCGCGAACCGGCATGGCACTCGTGCCAAACGCCTCTGCCAGTTCGGCAATTTTCAATTTTTGCCCAGGCTCGAATCCGCCGCGCATCAACTGATCCCGCAGCGCGCAGTAGACGCGCTCCTGGACAGTCTCACGGGCGATACGGGCCAACCCGAGATTTGTACGAACGGACATCGGCGCATCCTCTGATTTGTGATCACAAATTTATAATCAAAGATATCTGGATATTGCAAGCTATATTTCGCCTCTTGAGGCCCATCCAATGCCCTACTGGACAAGTTAGCGAGGCCGTCTCTGCAGATTCGGCGTCCGAGTACGGGTTTTGCCAGGATGCAGGGCGGCCACGAACCTTGATCGTGCATAATCGAATGCAAACCGGCGAGCCCCAGATGCAAAAACTAACTGGCAAGCGCCTTGGCCTTCTGCTGGTCGCGATTATCGCGGGCCTAGCAGCAACCTCGGCACACGCCCTTAACGGCTTTGCGATACGCAACGTGCGTGTCTTCGACGGCGAAAACACCATCGAGCGGTCCACTGTCGTCGTCAAGAATGGCAAAATCATCGCATTTGCCCTCGACGCACGGATTCCCCATGGCTTTCATATCATCGATGGCAGCCGCAAAACCCTCCTTCCCGGCCTGATCGATTCTCACGTCCATGTCTTTCCTGGCGCGCAGCAGGACGCTCTGCGCTTCGGCGTGACGACTGAGCTCGACATGTTCGACTTGAGTCACGATTTCAAAGCGTGGCGCGCTCAGCGAACCTCGTTGGCCAAGACCAATCAGGCCGATACCTGGGCCGCAGGAACCGGCGTGACTGTCAAAGGCGGCGGTCCAATCCAAGACCTGCCGTCGACCATCGAGGTTCCGACGCTTGATAGCGCGGCCGACGCCAAAGACTTTGTCGATGCTCGCATCGCTGAAGGCTCGGATTTCATCAAGCTATTTATTGAAAATCTCTCCGAATACCACGTCGATAAATCTCTACCAACCCTAACACGCGAAGAAGTGTGCGCAGTAATCAAAGCCGCGCATGAGGGCGGCAAGCTGGCAACTTCTCACGCACAGGCCGAATGGGGCGCACAAGAAGCGGTTAAATGCAAAACGGACGGCCTCGCACACATCTTCCCGGACAAGATTGCAGGCGCCGACTTCGTCGCGCTGGCAAAACAACACCGGATTTTCATTCAAACTACCGACGCCGTCTGGGCTGGCGTCGCTGGTCTTGATCTCGCGAAGACCCTGGCCGCAGATCCGCGCGTCGCAAATTATCTGTCGGCCTCGCAAAAGCAATCGCTGCTTCAAGAGAATAAGAGCCCTCACCCTGACTTCTTCACCAATGCACTTCAGAACACGCGGATTTTACACGACGCAGGCGTAGATCTACTGGCGGGCACAGACGCACCCAACCCTGCCACGGCGCACGGTGTTTCGCTGCACGAGGAACTGCAGATATTGGTCAAGGCCGGCTACACGCCTGAGCAAGCGCTCAATGCAGCAACCGCACTTCCCGCAAGAGTATTTCACCTCAAAGATCGAGGCCGTATCGCCGTCGGCGCGCGCGCAGATCTCCTGTTGATCGACGGAAATGCTACGGAAGACATTTCCAGGACGCTCTCAATCGTTCACATATGGAAGAATGGATATGCCATTGACCGGACCCCCCGGTCGATGTCCGCCTCGACTTTCCTGAATCCCCGGCTTGCGTGCTCACCAGCAAAGCCGAACTCATCCCACCACTGCTTGCCGGGCACCGGGTCCTGATTATTCGCCGCTCCAAACGCGAGCCGCAGCCTTCGATTCTCGTGAGATCTGCAACTAATGTGCGGCGTACATCTTCATCACGTCGCTTTTCAACAGCGCCTGGCTCTGCGGACGGCTGTAGAACATGTGACCGCCCGGATATTCCTTCACCTGCACGCGCTCGGCCTTTCCCATCACCGGCATCTGGTCGACGATCAACACCGAGGCCATGAATGGACACGACAGATCATCCCAGCCGTGCACGATCAGGACGTGCATCTTGGGATCGATGGCGACCGATTCGCGCAGTTCCTTGGCCGACCCGCGCTCAAGGCCGTTGGCCTGTTTCTCCTTGTCCGGCGAGTCCGTCCATAGGTTGCCGACTTCGTAGCTCAGCGCGTTGTAACGGCCGCTGTACTTCCAGCCGACCGTGCGCGTGATGAAATCCACCATCGCCGTGGTGGTCGGTGCGATGATGCTATCGAGAATCGGGTCGTTGTTCTGCTGAGTCGGCGCAAACGGGAACGGATCATAGGCCGTCACATTGGAATCGTAGCGGCTGCCGAGTTTTCCCTCGGAACGATAGACCTCACGCAGATAGGCCTGTGTCTCCAGGCGCCCGCCGGAGCGGCGCACGAAATTCGGATCGAGGCCTGACAGTTCCGTAACGCGTTTGACGATGCGTTCGACGGCTTGCGCATCCGCCCGGCCCTTGAGCAGGTCCTGCACATACTCGGTACGGGTGTACTCGACGACGCCCGCCATGGCGGCGTCGTTCAGCTTGCCTTGACGCTCGAGGTTGGCGGCCGAGATGCTTGGCAGCGTCAACATCCACGGAAGCGGCGAGAGGTCGCGGTTGTTGGAGGCACCCGGATCAAGGTATGGCGACACCAGAACCTCACCGTTCATGGCGACACCCAGTTGCGTCTGCAGAAAATGAGTGATGCGCGGGCCGCGAAAGCCGCCGTAGCTCTCGCCGACCAGGTACTTGCGCGAAGTCAGTCGCTCATTCTTGACCAGCCAGTCGAAGATGATGCGCGACAGGTACTCGACGTCCGACTTAGGATTGTAGAAGCGCTTCTTGGATTCGTCCTCAGGAACTTGCGCAGTAGCTGAAGCCGGTGCCCACCGGGTCGATGAACACCAGGTCCGTAAAACTGAGCCAAGTGCCCGGATTGTCGATGGGCGTTGCAGAATCCGATGGGCTGTCGCCCTCGGCGCCGAACTGCACGCGCTTAGGACCGATGGCGCCGAGGTTCAGATACACCGACGCGGCCCCGGGCCCGCCGTTCAACGCGAAGGTCACCGGCCGATTGGCTCCCGGCATGGTGTAGGCAGTGAACATCACGCTGGCGATGGTCTTGCCCTTCTCGTCGAGGACCGGGAGCGAGCCGACAGTGGCCTCGTATCTGAGCTCACGACCATCGAGCGTCACCGATTGGCGCACGGTCTTGTCGGCCGGAAAGGGCGCCAGGTTGATTTCGTCGTCCTTGTGCAGCTTGTCCGCCTTATCGCCGCTCTTGGCGGCATCGCCGGTCTTGGCGGGCTCGGGGTCTTTGGCGAAAGTTGAGAGCGCGACCAACAGGCCGCACGCGAGCATCATCGCAGGCAAGAAGTTCTTCAGCATGTCCATCCCTTAAGGCCATAAAAATCGTGGCGGGTATCCTATGCGTTGACAGTAGGGACAGCAACCAGCGCAAAGATGTCGATGAAGATTTCCCCTTCTTCGTCGGCTGCGCTGTTTGTGCTGTCCAGGCACTGCGCTGAGGGTGAGATCGCGTTTGCTTGCTCTGTCGTATACTCGCGTCGACATTGCATCCCCAATACAAGGGAGGTCCGTGACTGAATCGGAACACATCAAAGCGCTAACGACGCCCTCGCTGCTGCTCAGTGTCAAGCGCGTTCGGCGCAATATTACGCGGCTGCGCAGTCATCTCCACAGCCTCGGCGTCCCTTTGCGACCACACCTTAAGACCGCGAAGTGCGCCGAAGTGGGCACGAATGGCCATGGCCACCGCCGCGGGTCCCGCTACGGTCTCGACGCTCCGGGAGGCAGAACAATTTGCCGCCGCCGGGGTGCGCGATGTGCTCTACGCAGTGGGAATCGGCCCCGATAAGCTGCCTCGCGTTCTGGTGCTCCGCAAAGCAGGCGTCGACCTCTCTATCATCCTCGACAGCACGGACCAAGCGCACGCGGTCGCTGCTGCATGCAGCGATTCGCAAACGCGCATTCCCGTGCTCATTGAAATCGATGCCGATGATCAGCGTGCGGGCCTCCTTCCTGAGGATCCACGTGTCGTCGAGATCGGTCGAGTTCTGGTTGAGGGCGGCGCGGAGCTACGCGGCGTGATGACCCACTCGGGCGGTTCTTATGCTCGAGCAGGATCAGACGCCCTCCGTGCAGCGGCGGAGGCCGAGCGGTCAGCGGCAGTGAGCGCCGCTGCGGCGCTTCGCCGCGCGGACCTTCCCTGCACCGTTGTCAGCGTCGGCTCGACACCGACGGCGCTCTTTGCGGAGGATCTCTGCGGCGTAACCGAAGTGCGCGCCGGTGTTTTCGTGTTTTTTGATCTGATGATGGCCGGCCTTGGCGTCTGCAGCATCGACGACATTGCAATAAGTGTTCTCGCCACGGTAATTGGGCACCAGAGCGCTAAGGACTGGATCCTCGTCGACGCCGGTTGGACGGCCCTGTCGCAAGATCGCGGTACTGCACACCAAGCCGTCGATCAAGGTTACGGATTGGTCTGCGATATTGCCGGCGCGCCCTATCCCGACCTCATCGTCACGCGGGTCAATCAGGAACACGGAATTGTTTCACTTAGGCCCGGATCGAACGCGAGGCTCCCCGATATTCCGGTGGGATCACGCGTGCGCATTTTGCCGAATCACGCCTGCGCAACCGCCACTCAGTTTGATCGGTATCACGTGTTGAACGAGACCGATCAAGTCACCGAGACATGGCAGCGCTTTTCGGGCTGGTAAAGGCACGACAGCGTGTTCGAGCGCGAAACCGCCCGGCTCAAGTCTAAGTCGCACCTCAGTCCGACATGTGCTCGCGCCATCGCCTGACAGATGAAGACTTGTGACGGCGATAAACTAATTGCGCCGGTCGTGACAGGTACCCTCGCAAATGAACACGCCAACCCAACCTGAATCCACTGAGATTGTCAGCGTTGACGACACTATCGGTGCGATCGCGCGCGAATCCCTTAGCGAAGCCCGGCGTATAGAAGAAGAGCAAAGGTATCGCCACAATCCAGGCCCCGTCGTACCACCAAAGAACCCCACCCCAACAGCGTGACAACGATGGGCCCCCACCCGGTTACGTTGAATCACCCAACCGATGCGAGTCCTGTCGATTCGTTGAGCACCCGTCCCGACTACACGCCAACGCCCGACCATCGCTACTATGTTCTTAAAGGGCGCCTTTGGCGGCTGAGCAACCCCGGACTGGATCGAAAAACGCACCAACAGCTTGTCGAGCAACTTATGGCAGCGAAGCGCGAGGTGCGTGATGGAAAAGATTCGATCCAAAGGATCTCAGCACGGCTCAAAGCGGACAGGGCCAAGCGCGCCCTCGGTGAGCGTGGAGCAGTTTGGTGGACGGATGGCGCTCCGGACTATCACCGATGTCTTGTGATCAATACCCCCTATGCTTCATGGTTCACGGGAGCAATGGAGCCACAGATTGAGAACAGTCTGCCCTCGCCGCCACTGCCATGACTCATCTCCGAGGTCACACTGATCTTCGCGGAAGCTGCGTGTAGGTGTTCCAATCACGGATCGCGTAGGCCTCATCTCTCGAAGTCTCGGCACGCAATGGCATCCTGTGCCGGCCAGCCGACCTCACGCGGCTTCTCACGTGAGGCGAAGTCCTACGTCACTCTCATAAGGCATCCGGCTGTGTACGGTCTGAGTATCAATGAGACTTCTGCCGTAGGCCGGCCCCAAGTGGCTTAGACGCGCTGTAATTACCGCAACAGGATAATCATCAAATGAATACGACACCCTCCACTACCGTTATTTTTGCCGTAGTCTTGATCGCCATCGTGGTCGCGGTCGCGGGATGGCTGATCGTGCAACGACAACGATCGCTGCGTCTCAAGCGGCGCTTCGGGCCGGAATACGATTTAACCGTGTCCGAGTTTCCCAACCGGGCAAGGGGCGAGGCAGAACTGCTCAAGCGCGAACAACGCGTTGCCCGATTGACGATTGTGCCCTTGAGTCCGGCGGATGCGGTGCGATTCTCACAAGCGTGGAACGCACTCCAAGGTCGCTTCATCGATAACCCGAAAGGAGTGGTTGTACAGGCCGATCAACTAGTGCGCGAACTGATGGAAAAGCGCGGCTATCCCATGGGTGATTTTGAGCGCCGCGCCGCCGATATCTCCGTGGATCACCCGGATGTCGTGGCCAATTATCGCGCTGCCCAAGTGATTGCCGCTCGCGACGCCAGCGGGGAAGCGGACACGGAGGAGCTGCGCAAGGCCGTCGTGCATTACCGGACGCTGTTCGATGAGCTGCTCGGCGTCGCGCCCGATAAGGCTTCTGTAGTCTCCCCGGCCCAGCGCGTACCGGTGCACTCGTGAGCCCGCAGCTTAACGGCGAGCCGCGCGGGCAGGATGCGAGTGCGCCGGACCGCGGCACGCTCCGACGGACATCAGCTGTTCACGACGCGGATCAGCCTCTGCCGGCGGCCACCAATACCGAGGGCGTCGTCAAAGCGGTCGTTAAAGCAGACAGTCAGCTCGCAGCGCTATTTACTCAAGAGGCTGCCTCAGATTTTCGCTCGCGCTGGGATTTGGTGCAAAGGAGCTTCGTCGACGACCCCAGAGCAGCGGTCCGCGCCGCCGATGAGCTTGTCGCTCAGGTAACGCAGAGCCTGGCGGAAACCTTCGCCAGCCAACGTTCTGAACTTGAAAAGGGTCTCGATCAAGCAGGCGCACGCACAACGGAGAACTTGCGAATTGCGCTCCGCCAATACCGATCCTTCTTCGAACGACTGCTATCGATCTAGGAGGCCAAGAATCCGCGCGGCTACTTGCGGCCGCCGCCGGCCAAGGCCGCGGTCAAGCCGAGACCGATAAACACACTGCCGGTGACGTAGCGCTCCCATTCTAAAAAGCGACTCTGGCGCTTGACCCATAGCCCCGCCGAACCGGCAACCAATGCATAGAGACCATCGCTCACCAGGCCCATGATTGTGAACAGGAGACCGAGGAACGCGATCTGGAACGGCACTGAACCTCGCGATGGATCGACGAATTGCGGCAAAAACGCCAAGAAGAACAGCGCTGTTTTGGGATTCAGTAGATTGACGATAAAACCATCACGGAACAGCCGCCTCAAGCTGCGCCTCGGAAGGACAAAAGAGGTGGCCGGCGAGCCAGTTCTCCTGATAATCCGCAGTACCCCCATATAGATCAAATATGCGGCGCCCGCATATTTCACAACCGCGAAAGCCAGAGTCGACGAGGCAAGCAGTGCCGACAGGCCCAGCGTGGATGCCAGTACGTGTACGAGCGTTCCGGTGGTGATTCCGAATACCGACGCCAAACCGGCAATGCGGCCTTGCTCGACACTGCGGGCAACGATGTATAAAACAGCGGGACCGGGGGTCAACAGCAGTAGGGTTGCCGCCAGCGCGAATAACCCGATCGACGCGGTGCTTGGAACGACGATGTCCATCTAGGAAGCTCCGTGGGTGTCAAATGCCGATGTACATTATCTGATGCCGTACATCACTGCCAAGGAAACTACGACAGGACACGGGGTTCTTCTCGCCGCCGGTCCTAAGATTGTCCCTTGAGCTACGTAGGCGCAATCTGACCGCGGCTCGTGACCACGCAGCATTCCAATCTCGACGCTATCGGATACCATCCGCAGCCGTGGCATATTGGGCGGAGTCGCCTTTAAGCGCTTCCGCGTACTCGATAACGACTCGAAGTAAAAGGATGATTATGCGACTACATCTAACGCTTGCTGTGGGGATGACGCTCTGCATGGCTGCCTGTAACAATGCCAAATCGCCCGACACTGTAGCCAAGGACGTAGCGAAAGCCGAGCAGAAGGCTACAACTGAGGTCGCCAAGAGTGAGAACTCGGCTACCAAGGACCTGAACGGCGCCGCGGAAAAAGTCGACGATAAGCTTGTAGCGTTCAATAATGCGGCCGCGAAGGACGCCTATAATTTGACGATTGCCAAGGCAGACGGAGATCGCAAAATTGCGCTTGCCAATTGCGAATCCGTGGGCGGCGACGCGCAGAAGAAGTGCAAGGACCAAGCCGAGGCCGACTACTCGGCAGCCAACGCCGATGCCAAGGCTGCGGCGCAATCGGAGAAACAATAGGTTCCACGGCTCGGTCTTCCGAGAGAACTGTCGAGCCCACTAGCCTGCCGGATCCCGTATGCGGGTCGGAGTTGCCACACACGCAAGCAACCGGCGGCCTTCCCGGGCCTCATGTCAGCGAAGTCCTGCACCACATCTAGCCGCACAGGCATCGTAGGACTCTTGCCGCTTGCTCAAAATACTGAGATGTTGCTGCACTTGCGCGCTGGATTCACGGGTGTATATCTGGGGCTCGTCCTGAGCGCTTGCGGCGGCGGCAATCAGAGCGCTTCGATGATGTCGATGGATCCCCCGGGGTCAGTCAGTCCGCCGCCGAGCGATGCAACTGACTATTCGGTGACAGCCCACTGGGTCTGCCGCCCGGAATCGGACACGGTTTGCACCACAGGCCTGGATGCATTGGTGCAATTTGCCGATGGTAGCACTCAGAAGCAGCCCTTCACTCCATCTGCGAATCCCGTCATCGACTGCTTCTATGTCTACCCGACAGTCTCGGCGGAACAGACACCCTATGCGGATCTTGCCGATAGTCCGGAAATCCAAGCCGTCACCCGGGAACAAGCGGGCCGCCTTTCCTCCCGCTGCCGCGTGTTTGCGCCCATCTATCGGCAAGCAACCTCGTACGGATTGAATCATGGCGCATCGTTCTCGAGCGATCCCATGCTCGATGTGCAGGGTGCGTGGGAATACTATCTGCAGCACGATAATAAAGGGCGCGGAGTCGTGCTCGTTGGGCATAGCCAAGGAACGATATTGCTGCAACAGTTGATCGCACAAAGTATCGATGGAACGGCCAATCAAGCGCTGTTGGTTTCGGCCTTTCTCGCGGGCGATCCTTCGCTGGCCGTTCCCGCCGGCGCCAAGGTTGGCGGGACTTTCGCCCACATCCCGATTTGTGCCGCAGCGGCGCAGATTGGCTGCGTGTATGTGTGGGCCAGCTACCTCGTTGGAGACGCGTCCGCGCCTCCAATATTTGGCAGCGACAGAGGCGATGGCTTCACGAGCGCCTGTGTCAATCCGGCCGCTCCTTCCGGCGGCACCGGCATGCTCAAATTCTATTATGCGGGAAGCAATCCGCCCGCGTGGGTTGAGGCAGTTGGACAGGTTACGGGCGAATGCCAATCGGCTTCCGGCGCCGACATATTAGTCGTCACCGTTTTGCCGGGGCAGTTCGCCACGAAGCTCACCTCCACCTTGAAGGCCGCAGAGGTGGCGCCGGGCTGGGGAGTGCATCCCCTTGATTTGTCTCTGGTCCAGGGCAACATTCTGGATGTTCTCGATGCCGAAATTGCGGCCTGGCAGGCCAAGCACTAGTCGTCCTCCTGCCACGTGCTATCGTGGCTCGCGCTTTGCGCGAATTGATCCCTGATCATGATAATTGCTAGATTTCGCAAGGGCGACGCCGCGGAGGACCGATTGAGCACGCAAATTCCCACGAAAGTCGCGAAATGGTTGCTGGATTCCGATCCGGCAATTCGCTGGCAGGTGATGCGCGATCTCACCAATGCAGACGCGAAAACCATCGCCATGGAACGCTCGCGTGTCGCGACCGAGGGCTGGGGCGCGCGGCTGCTCGGTTTTCAATCTGAGCGCGGCTATTGGGGCCGCCATGACGATCCGGGCTGGATGACCACGGTCTGGAATCTCGCGCTGCTCAAGGACATGGGCGCTGATCCCGAGAGCAAGGAGGTGCGCAGAGCCATCGCTAGGGTGCGTAAAAACATCACGTGGTATCAATGGGACGGTAGACCTTTCTTCGACGGCGAGACAGAACCTTGTCTCAATGGGGCAATCCTTGCGAGCGGCGCCTATTTCGGCGAGCCAAACAAACGGCTGCTCAAGCGCCTCCTCGGCGAGCAGCTCGAGGACGGCGGCTGGAATTGCGAGGCTCCAAAGAGCACACGCTCGTCGTTCCACACCACAATCTGCGTATTGGAAGGGTTGCTGGAATATGAGAAGGCATGTGGCCCATCAACCGCGATAAGAACCGCTAGAACCAGAGCTGAGCACTACCTGCTCGAGCGCCGCATGTTCCAGTCGCGGCGTTCCGGCGCGATTATCGATCGGCGTTGGCTGCGCTTCGCATTTCCATCTCGATGCTACTACGATGTTCTGCGTGGACTGGATTACCTGCGGCGCGCCGGCGTTAAGTCCGACAAACGAGCCGCACAGGCCATCGAAATCGTGACGAAGCGGCGGCATCAAAACGGGCGCTGGCCATTGAACTGCATCCACCATCATCTGATTCCGTTCGAAATGGAGCCTGGCGTAGGCCGCGCCAGCCGTTGGAACAGCCTGCGCGCCCTCCGCGTGTTGAACTGGTACAGGAACGACGCCGCGCACGGCGCGTGATTAAGGGACCTAGGCACGAACCACCCCCGTGCGGCGCGGCTTAGAGCACCGGCTCTGGTTGCGCCCCTATCAGCTTTGAAATTCGTCGCGGCTCGACGACAAAAATTTGCCAAGCCTGCAAGCGAATGATCACGCCAAGTGCGGGTGTTTTCTGACATACAGCTAGTCCGGCCGCGCCTAGTCTGGTCGCATTAGACCAGTCCAGGCTAGTTGGCATGCTCGAGCGTTCAGACCCCAGTTGCACCAGTGCTCCGCCGGACCCGGTGTTGGGCCTGCAGCGACCCAATGTCGGCGATGGCGTCGCCGCTGATCTTCGTAGAAATGCGGCGCGCAGTTCCGGGCCGGTCCGCAGCAGCCGTGACCCGCCTCACCTTGAAATCGGCCGCGTGCTCCGCAATCGATATGTGATCGAGCAACGCTTGGGAACAAGCGGTATGGGCCGGGTATATAAGGCGCTAGATCGCTATCGATCCAGTCTGCCGCCGCCGCAATGCTATGTGGCCGTAAAAGTCCTTTGGTCGCGCGAGGAGTCGCTTGAGGCCCGGCAACAAGAGCTGCACTGCGCGCAGACTTTGTCGCATCAGAACATCGTCAGAGTCTTCGACTTCGACCGCGATGAAAAGCTCGATTTCTTCACCATGGAATTGCTGGAAGGCGAATTGCTGAGCGATATCATCGGACGCTGCCAGCCATTGCCGTTATCGCGGGCGCACGCGTGGGCGATCATCGGTCAGATTGCTTCCGGGGTGGAGCACGCACACGAGCGCCACGTCGCACACGCGGACCTGAAGCCGCAAAACATCATGATTACCAACTCAGGAGAAGTTCGAATTCTCGAATTCGGCGCGCCGTACACGCCGACACTCGACCATGGCCGGACGGCGAAACACTCGGCCCCATTCGGTCACTCCCGCCTATGCGTGCTGCGAACTCTTGGAGGGACGCGCCCCGGACTGGCGGGATGATCTGTATGCGCTTTCGTGCATTGCCTATGAATTGCTGACCGGTACGCACCCCTTTCAGCGCCGTCGTGCGAATGAGGCACGGGATCTTGGCGTCGTGCCGACTCGGCCGGCCGGCTTGAGCCGCCGCCAATGGAGCACTCTCGCGAAAGGCCTGTCGTGGCATCGTGCGGCAAGATCCATGTCGGTCGCTGATTGGTCGAAAGCACTGAAGGCCTCTCCGACCACGAGCGCAACGCCTTCCGAGCATCAGCGATCTGAAGCCTGTCCCGCCGCAAGCCCGCGCCGTGCCGTGGCTTCAAAGCGCCCGCGATCTTCACTCTTATGGTCATCGTCGGCGCTATTTGCCTGACCTTCACCCGCGTGGCCCCGGGCAGAAAGCGTGAACGGGCAGACTCTCACACCGGCTGCGGCGGTACCTCGAGCCGGTGTACAAACACTGCTTGCCGGCGATGCCGCGCCCTCGCCCACCATGGCTCGGCTGGCAACGACTGTCGGCGCGAAGGCTGAAGGCGGCGCGCTGAACAATCCGCTCAATCGCCGCGACATCACCCTTTCACCGAGCGACTTGGAAGTCTCGCGCGGTCAACACTTTGCTGAGATTCGCGTTCATCGGAATCGATCTGAGCGCAAAAGCGCACACTTTGTTTGGTGGACGGAAGCGGCCTCCGCGAAACCCGGCATCGACTATGTGCAGCAGCCGAAAGTCGTGCAGTCCTTTCCAGCGGATAGGGATTCTGCGAGCGTCTTTGTGAAGCTTCTGCCGAGAGCATCGAGGGCTGCGGGCGGCGTGTTTTACATTGCCGTTGCGGACAAGGAGAACCCCGGCAGCGGGCGGGTGTCGCAGGCTGAGATTCGACTCCCTCGCTGCTTCTCAATAATAATATCAATATGTTATGACTCTTTATTACAGGTAACTATAGATGTCCGGACCTGGTTGATCACCCTTATTGGGAATTCCGGTCACTCTTGGACAACTCGGGTGTCAAATCGCAGAACGGGACCGTTCCAGTGGTCATTTTGCACGTCTATCTCTTGAACCTGCGGAGCATTGGCCGATCGCTGGATGGCCCTGCGCCAAAAAACCAGTGCACCCGGATTTTTGCGCGCTACCGCCACTTCCCATATTCCACTGTGGCGGGAAAAAATAGCGTGGGCGGCAATGCAGCCCACTCCCCGGCCGCGGTGCTTTCTCAAGATAAAAAACTCTGCCATATTTCGATCGGCGCTCAGGCCCGAGTGCGTTTGCTCATTGACGAGGGCGAACCCGGCGAGAACATCCTGGTGCCAGATCAACAGCGCCGACCAGTTTGGCCGCGACCAATACTCATCCAGCGGGTACGCCTCGAATAGACCGTGGGCGTTCAGGTCGCCGCGGGAGGTGCCTCTCCAGAACTCCGAAAAGTCATGGGTGTATAGCTGCATGAGGTTTTGAATGACGGGAGCATGCTCGCGCCCGGCATCGGTCACTGCGACGAGATTCTGCGCTGCGAATTTTCCGCTCATTGTTGTAGGACTCTTGCTGACGCTCGTCTTAGGGGGGTGCGACTATCCCGAACGACGGCCCGCGCGCATGCTATCCGCGCATGCTATCCCAGTGGATGCGCGTGGGCGCAAAGGAATGACCATGAAAGCACTCATGACGATTCTACTCGCGGCTTGCGTTTCCGGATGCTTGGGCAACGGCGGCAACATTCCGCATGAGGACAGCGAAGGTGCAACGCCGCACAATGAGGGAGCACCGTTGTGCCACGACGGTACCCCGCCACCCTGCACCATTCGCAACTTGGGCTTCTAAGAGCGGGGCGGCACGAAAATCGCCCGGGCGACGACGCCCTTTTTGACCACGCCCGAGCGAACCCGCGACGCCGACGTCAATCGAGGCGTTATGCGTATAGATTTGGGTGGCAACCCCCGTACCCACCTCTACCGGGTCCGAATCGGAGAACTCTTCCAATAGCAACCCATTGGCCCCCAGTTGGGCGGCCTGCGCTCTCATCGATTCAATCATTTTCGCGATGGCTTTCTCGCCGCCGTCACCCGATACGCTCTTTCTTGAAGCCCCAAGCACCGCGATCTCCTCAAAATCCTTCGGGGCCTGGGTGTAGACCCTGACTTGCGCAGCCGCAATCGGCACGCGCGGCGCCCCGATGAGAACTTGAGAGGAAGTGGCGCAAGCAATCAACGCCGAAATCACAGTGCATATGTACAACCAGCGAATGGCGATGCCTCACTTTGGCGGGGGTGCGTCCGCGGCGGCCGGAGTCGGAACGCTATCCCCCTTGGTGGTCCGTCTGGTAAAGCGCCAACCGTCCTTGGTTTTGATGAGGCTGTCGGTGTAGGTCGCCGTCGTAATAATGCTCGCCGGCTTGGTGCCGATGTCGACGAGCATCAAGTAGACGTATCCGCTGGCCTGCTTGCCGTCCCCGGTTATCCTGAGATTGTTGTTCCAGTGCTTGCGGGTCGCACCGCTGAGTTTTTCCCGCCACATTTTGACGAAACCCACCAATGCATCGTGACCCGCAAAGGTGTTGAATACACCGTCCTGCGTGAACGTAGCGGCCCAGGCTTCGGCGTCGCCGTTGTCAATCGCGATATTGTAATTCGCGTAAAGCTGCTGAATCTCAAAATAATCCTGCGCTGATAGTCCCCCGGCAGCTTCGCTGCCGGCCGCGAACATCAATCCGGCCGCGAACGCGGTCAGTAGCATTTTCTTCATGTGCATCCTTTAGGTTTTGTAATTTTCATTTCGCCGGATCAACGAGCGCCTGATAGGTCAAGGCGCGCGACAAATTCTCGACGTCGGGTGCGCCCGGCGCCATGAGCCGCCGAAAATCCCACCGATTCGGGCCTGGTTTCGGGAATTTCGCTTCCCGCAGCGGCGAGACGCGCCGGTTTTGCCGCTTGTGCACCGACTTGGCCCACGCTCGCCAGCAGCGCCAGCACGCGCAATCCCGCGCCGAAGACGCTTCGAATTCGCATGTAAATCCCTCCCTTTTTTTGGCGCTCCATCATACCGTGGGCGGCGGGATATATCAGCGCGGCGGAAGCATCGGCGCAGAGCCCGGCAACCTTCGCCAGGCTTCTTGCATTCGTCTAGAATGGCGGCACGCCCCGCTGCCCGAGGGCTAAAAAAATAACGCTGGGATGTTCGGAAATCAGTAAGTGCCGCCGGCATCTGCCTGGCAGATGCGACTCGCGGATGCCGGCTGCGGCAAGGGGAATGGACCGTAAGGCGATGAGCAATTCAACGAACCAAGGCGCGACGGATCGAGCCGCGCTTCTCAATCAGTTGCGCATCGATCGCAGCGAGCCCCCCTCCTCGGAGGGCCAAGGCAAATGGTGGGCCACCGGGATCGCGGCCATCATCATTGCTGTCTCCGGAGTTTGGTATCTAATGCGGCCCAGCGGGCGTGCCGATCACAACGGCCGTGGCCCAAGCCGCCGCGAGCGGCGCGCCGGGAGCGGCCGCGGGTGCCTCCCTGCTGGACGCCTCGGGCTATATCGTGGCCCGGCGGCGGGCCACGGTGTCATCCAAGGTTACCGGCAAGGTCATGAAAGTGATGCTCGAGGAGGGTCAGCGCGTGGAGGCCGGACAGGTCATCGCGCTGCTGGATGATTCCAATTGGCGGGCCTCGTTGGCGCAGAGCAAGGCGCAGCTGCAGCAGGCCGAGGCCAGCGTGGCTTCCGCACAAAGCGCCTTTGACGATGCCAAGCCGATATTCGAACGCAGCGAAAAACAAAAGGCTGCCGCCGTGATCAGCGCACAGAGTTTCGACGAATCGCACGCACAGTTCGACGTGGCGCACAACAATCTGCTGATCGCACAGCGTGGCCTCGAGGCCGCGCGAGCCGGGGTCGACGTGGCGCAGCGCAATCTGGACGACACGGTGATCCGGGCGCCGTTCGCCGGCATTGTCACCGAAAAGGCTGCCCAGCCAGGCGAGATGGTTTCGCCCATTTCCGCGGGCGGCGGTTTTACGCGCACCGGCATCGGCACCATCGTGGACATGGATTCGCTGGAAGTCGAAGTCGACGTCAGCGAGAACTTCATCAATCGCGTGCGCCCGCAACAGCCGGTCACCATCAAACTCAACGCCTATCCGGATTGGGATATCCCGGGGTCGGTCATTGCGATGATTCCCACCGCCGATCGCGCCAAGGCAACCGTAAAGGTGCGCATCGCCATCAAACAGAAGGATCCACGCATCATTCCCGAGATGGGCGCCCGGGTGGCATTCTTGAGCGAGAATGAAGCGGGCACCGCCGACGCGGAGAAGCGGCCCGCGCCCGGCGTACTCATCCCCGCCGACGCCATTGCAAGCGACGCCAGCGCCAGCATTGTGTACGTGGTGCACGGAACCACGGTCGAACGCCGCGCGGTGCGGCTCGGCGGCAAAACCGGTTCGGGTCAAATCGTCATTGCGGGACTCGAGGCCGGCAACAGCGTCGCGCTCGGCGACTTGAGCAAACTGAGCGATGGCGCCCGCGTCCGGATTGAAAAATAGTAAGGAGCACCGATGAGCACTCTGGTTTCATTGCAAAACGTCGTGAAGCGCTATCAGCGGGGCAAGCAATCGGTCGAAGTGCTGCACGGCGTGAATCTCGTCGATCGAGCAAGGCGAGTTCCTGGCGCTCATGGGACCTTCGGGATCCGGGAAGACCACGCTTCTCAATCTGATTGCGGGCCTGGATCAGCCCACCGAGGGCGAGGTCACGGTCGCCGGCGAACGCATCGATCGATTGTCCGGAGGCAAGCTCGCCAAATGGCGTGCGCGCCATATCGGGTTTGTATTTCAGTTCTACAACCTGCTGCCGGTGCTGACGGCCGCGCGCAACGTTGAAGTACCGCTGCTGCTGACCAATCTATCCTCGGCGCAGCGCAAGCGGAATGTGCGCGCCGTGCTGGAGCTGGTGGGACTTGCCGACCGCGCCACGCACAAGCCGGGCGAACTATCGGGCGGACAGCAACAACGCGTGTCCATAGCGCGCGCACTCGTGGCCGACCCGACGCTGCTCGTGTGCGACGAACCGACCGGCGATCTTGACCGCGAGAATGCCGAGGAAATCCTGAGGCTCCTGCAGATGCTGAACCGCCAGCAGGGAAAGACCATCATCATGGTCACTCACGATCCGCTCGCAGCCGATCATGCCTCGCGCACGCTGCATGTGGACAAGGGCCGGCTGATCGACTCGCCGGCAAGGAGCGCCGCATGAAATATTTCATGCTCATCTGGGCGGGTCTGTGGCGCAAGAAGACCCGCACCATTCTGACCATGCTGTCGATCGTCGTGGCCTTTCTGTTGTTCGGGCTGCTGCAGGGAATCAATCAGGGCATCAAACAAGGCTCGGGCGACACCGGCAACCACCGGCTGTGGACCTCGGCGCGCATGAGCGCGGTCAGCTCCATGGCCGCCAGCCTCATGGAGCGGATACTGACGGTCAAGGGCGTGCGCGACGGTCGCGCACATCAGCTTCTTCGGCGGCTACTTTCAAGATGCGAAGAATCCCATTCCTGCCTTCGCCACCAACGTCGACAAGCTCGCCATCGTGTATCCGGAGCTGAATATCACCCCGGCACAGATCGCGGCCATGCAGGCCACGCGGCCCGGAGCGCTCATCGGCCGCCCGCTGGCCAAGAAGTACGGCTGGAAAGTCGGCGACAAAATCCCGGTGGGCACGACAATCTGGACCAACAACGACGGCAGCAATAACTGGGCTTTCGATATCGTCGGTATCTTCGATCCGCAGCCGCAATTCGAAAGATCGCCGCTCGGCAGCGCCTTCTGGATCAACTACGACTACTGGGACGAAGCGCGCAAGTTCGACAAGCATCGGGTCCATCAATTCATCATGCAGATCGATGATCCGCAGCGCGCTGCGGAAATCTCTGCGCAGATCGACAAGCTCACCGAGAATTCGCCGGACGAGACGCGCACGCAGACGGAAAACGCCGCGCTGCAATCGCAACTGAAGCAGCTCGCGGATATCAATTTCATCGCCAACTCCATCGTCGGCGCGGTGATGTTCACCCTGCTGTTCCTGACCGCCAATACCATGATGCAATCGGTGCGCGAGCGCATACCCGAGTTGGCCGTATTGAAGACGCTGGGATTCTCCGGCGGCACCGTCTCGGTGCTGGTGCTCATCGAATCGTTGATGCTCTGCCTGTTCGCGGCGGTCGTCGGACTGGCGCTCTCGGCAGTCGGCATGAAAATCGTCGGCTCGATACTCGGGCCGAGTACCTTGCTGCCGATCGTGGTCGATTCCGGACTTGGCATCGCCGTGGTGCTGGCCGTCATCAGCGGGCTGCCGCCGGCGCTTCGTGCCCAGCGGCTCAACATCGTCGATGCTCTCGCCGGCCGCTGAAGGAACCCATGAGCGCACTTAACCAAATTGCCGCCGTATCGGCCATGAATATGCGCAGCCTGCCGCAGAGGATCGGCACCTCCTCGGTGGTCGTCATCGGCATTGCCGGCGTGGTCGCGGTATTGATTTCGGTGCTCGCCATGTCCACAGGCTTCATCCGGACGTTGCAAAAGACCGGACCGGAGAACCGCGCCATTGTCGTGCGCACGGGATCCAGTACCGAACTGGTCAGCGTGCTCACCAACGAGGCGGCTCTGACGATTGCGGATTCCGCGGGCGTCAAGAAAGGCAGCGACGGCCGTCCGCTGGCTTCGCCCGAAACCCTGTTGATCGTGAATCTGTCCAAGAAGGACGGCGATGATGCCAGTGCGCCATTTCGCGGCCTCACTCAGGATGGCTTTGCGGTGCACCCGGAAATCAAACTCATCGGCGGCCGCGTGTTTCAACCGGGCGTGAACGAAATGATCGTCGGCAAGTCCGCGCAGCGTCTGTACAAGGGACTCGATGTGGGCTCACAGATCAAACTGTTCGGCGCGACCTGGACCGTGGTCGGAACCTTCGAAAGCGGCGGCACGGGCCGCGAATCGGAGCTTATCGCGGACAAGCAAACCCTGAATTCCGCCTATCAGCGCGGCAACGGCGAGCAAAGCGTCTGGGTGGTACTGGACGGACCCGGGGGCTTTCAGACCTTCAAGGATGCCATCACCACGAATCCGCAACTGCAGGTCGATGTGTCGACGGAGAAGGACTTCGGTGCGCAGCAGGCATCGTCCATCAGCCGCATCCTGAAGTTTGTCGCCTACGTGGTGGGCGGCATCATGGCGATCGGCGCCATTTTTGGCGCCCTCAACACCATGTACTCGGCGGTCAGCACGCGCTCGCGCGAAATTGCCACGCTTGCGCGCCATTGGTTTTGGACCCGTGCCGGTGGTCGTCTCCGTTTTTGTCGAAGCACTGCTCCTGGCCTTGATCGGCGGCGCAATCGGCGCGCTGATCGCGTGGCTGATGTTCAACGGCCATTCCGTCGACACGCTCGGCGGAGGCTTCGGCGGACAGCTGATATTCGATCTTGCGGTAACGCCGGCGCTGGTGGCGCTGGGCATCATCTGGGCCTGCGTCATCGGCGTCATCGGCGGCCTGTTCCCGGCGATTCGCGCCGCGCGACTGCCGGTGGCCACGGCGCTGCGCGCGGTGTAGCCGCAGGAACTTAAGCCGCTCACCTGAGCAACGCGCGCATTGCAGCAACCAACGCCAGCGGCTGATCCACCGGCAGATGGTGATAGGCGGCCGGAATCACGATGGGGCCACGCCCATGGCGCAACGCCCTGCCGATTCGCTCGGCCAGTTGAGCCGGCACCACTGCGCTGAATTCTCCGGCGATGAAGTCGATCGGCAGGTCGATTTCCTTCAGCAGCTCGCCCTCCGCGACCTGTTCCCAACCGACGCTGCCTACCGGCTTCTCGTCGAATTTCCAGGTAAAGCCGTCGCCTTGGCTTTTAATCGAGTGCTCGGCCAGGTGCTGCATGATGCGCGGCAGTATGGGCGGTTCGTCGGGCACGAATCGAAATCGCGCGCACGCCGTGGCAAAATCCGGATAGACTTTTTTGGGCCGCTGCACGAAACGTGTGCGCAAGGGTTGATCGGCGAATCCAATGTTGGTGTCGATGACGATTGCGCGTTTCAACAGCCGCGAATATTCGTGTGCTGCGAAAACCGCAATGCGGCCGCCGAAACTGTGACCGACCAGGGTCACCTCCTTCGGACCGATCATCTGCAGCATCGCGTGCACTTCCGCCACGAAGTCGGCGCGGCTGTACGAGAGGCGCGAGCTGCTGTCGCCCATGCCGCTGAAGTCGATGGCGATCACGCGGTAGTCGTGTGCAAACCAGGGCGCGACAAAATCCCACCAGTGGGCATGGCCCCGGAAGCCATGCAGTAACAGCATGACCCGCCGATTGGCAGCTGTCGCCCCATTCCAGGTAGTGCGTGGTGTGATCGCCGCTTTTCAAACGGGCGGAGCGCCCCGGTGTGTCCATCATTCGCTGCACCCAGTCGTCGGCGACAGGCGCTTGGGTCTCTGCAGAGCTCAAACCGGATACTCCAGCGGCGCCGATGGGCTTGCCGAACATTATGCCAGCTGCGCAGCGCTCCGGTAGAATCGCCTTTGGGTCAACACTTTCGGAGAACACCATGTTGAAGTCCGTTCCTGCGGCAGGTGATGCCGCCGCACGCTACTCGCCGGAAGAGTGGGCCATTCGCGTCGATTTGGCGGCGGCCTATCGCTTGGTCGCGCATTTCCATTGGGACGACCTGGTCTTCACGCATATCACCGCGCGCGTGCCCGGGCCGGAACATCACTTCCTGATCAATCCGTACGGCATGATGTTCGACGAGATCACCGCCTCGAGCCTGGTCAAGATCGACATGCAGGGCAACAAGGTCAGCGACAGTCCCTGGCCCATCAACCCCGCCGGCTTCACGATACATAGCGCCATCCATGCCGCGCGCCACGACATCGAATGCGTGCTGCACACCCACACCTTGAATGGCGTCGCCGTTTCGGCGCAGAAGCACGGCGTGCTGCCGCTGTCGCAGCAATCGATATTCGTGCTCCAAAATTTGGCGTACCACGACTATGAGGGCCTCGCGCTGCGCGACGACGAAAAGCCGCGGCTGGTCGCCGACATGGGAAAGAAGAATTTCCTGATGCTGCGCAATCACGGTCTCCTGACGGTGGGCCGCACGGTCGCAGAGGCGTTCCAGCTGATGTACACCTTCGAAGCCACCTGCGCCATCCAGATCCGGGCGCAGGCGGGCGGCGGCGAACTCATTCCGATACAGCAAGGTATCATTGACACCGCGATGGAACAGGCCCGCGTCGTATCGAACGGCCAGGGCCCGCATGCACTGGTATGGCCAGGCCTCTTGCGCCGTCTCGACCGAATCGACCCCTCGTACAAAACTTAAAACCGCGGCGCGCCCTTCTCGTCGGGCCAATCAAGGGCGCCATAAAAAAGGCCCTCTTTTGGGAGGGCCTTTGCAGTTATCGAACCATCCGGGATTCTTACGATCCCTTGTTGGACCTACTTCAACCGGTACTGCACTTCCACGCCGTAGGTGCGCGGCGGCGTCAAGCCCAGTAGACGCTGGCAATAGTATGGCTGTATGCCGTTAAAGCCGCAGGCTTGGGTGCCAGGGGCCGGCGTAATCACTGCGGCTGCGTCGACACCGTCATAGCCCAGCTTGCTTTGCAGGTTCTTGACATAGCCGAAGATCGTGAAGCGATCGGCGCTATCGTTCCACGATAACCGCATATCCACCTGGGTGTACTCCGGCGCAACGAAGTAATCCTGAGAGAAGATGCTGTCGTGCGTCTTGTCCTTCCAGATATAGCTGACCGAATAGTTCAGGGAACCCGGCGTGAAGCGCCACGTGTAGTTGGCATTGGCCGCGATCTTGCTGCGCGGCGATTCCGGCACGGTGTTGCCGTTGGTATTCTCAAATACGCCGCTGACTGAGTTTTGGTAGCACGACGTGGGCGGTGCGGGTTGTGTGCAAGATCCGGCTTGCCCTTTGATCACCGCGCTCAGGTACGAATAATCCAAAAGAATCTGCATATCCGTCCACGGCTGCCAGATCGTCTCGAATTCGGCCCCATACGATTCCACCTTCGGGATGTTGACGATGGTGGAAACGTTCGGGCCGCCATCGAAGCCCGGCACCGTCAACGGGATCTGCTTGTCCTTGTAGTTATAGTAGAACAAGGCGCCGTTGACCTGGAATGTGCGGTTGAACACCTCCTTGCCGCCCAATTCGATGGCATCGAGATGCTCAGGCTGCGACTCCGGATTCACTGCAATCGTGCTGGCATTGAAGCCGCCTGACTTATAGCCGCGACTGTACTTCAAATAGGCCAGAGTATTGGGATCCGGCGTCCATTCAAGCCCGAGAGTGCCGGTCGGGGCGTGCCAGTCTGCGCCGAGGTCGCGTGTCCAGTTGCCATTGGCCAGAAGGTAGGGAGTTCCCCTGACGCCCGGATACTTGCAGCCGAGCCGTTGAAGCAATTGGCAATCGCTGGGTCGGAGGCGGTGATGTCGTTCACCGGTGTAAATGCGCCCAATATATAGGCCGGCGGCAGCGCGCCGAAGAGATTCCCCAGGCAAACGGGCAGACCGTAGCAAATTTCGCGAAATTGTTCGCCGCCCTTCAGGATATCGTAGGTGTAGCGCAAGCCGGTGGTCAGCTTCCAGGTCGGCGCGAAGGTCCAGTCGGTCTGGGCGAATGCCGCATAGGAATTGTTGTGCATTTCCGCTTCGCGGAAAAAGACTGTTTGAGTCGGATTCGGCGCGGCCGGCGCAGTCACAAGTAGAGATTGAAGACCCGGCGTCGCGAGTTGCGTTTGATGGGGCATGTATGCGCTGCCGGGATTCTGAGCATTCCGTTCGTTGTACTGGAACAGACCGAAAATCCACTGTAGCGGCGAATCACTATGCGAGGTGATATTGATTTCGTTGCTGAAGTACTTCTTGGTCTCGAAGTAATCCGAATAGGATCGCGGAAACACCGTGAGCGGCGGGCAATCAGCAACCACGCAGCCCTTGGTGCCGGGAATGACCGGAAAAACGTAAGACGCGATCGCGGTACCGTCATTTTCGTTAAACAAGTTGTAGTAATACGTCGTGTAAGCGCCCAGATACTTCAAGTCAGCGGCCCAGGGCGTATGCCAGGTCAGTTGCGGCGTGACCTGGTAGGTTCTGCTCAGTTGTGCCGTGTTGCCATCGTCGGCACAGTAGTTGTTGATATCGTTGTTGGCCGGATTGGTCGCGCACTGTGGAGCGTTCGGCAAGAAACCTGTGGGCAAAATCGGATTCGCGAGCGAGGGCAGCACTCCGGCCTGGCTCGCGGCACCAAATGCCGCGCCCGGCGAGAGGGACGCATTCGGGTAGGCCGCGTAGTCGTACGAGCCAAGGTTGTTTGAGAGGCGATAGGAGTTGTTGTAACCCAGTTGGTCGAATCTCATCCAAAATTGCACGTCGGGCGTGATGTCCCACTCGAACTGCCCTTCCCAATAAAAGGAATTTCCGTTACTGAGGTTGAAGCCTTCCGTCTTGCCGTTGAACACGTTGCGGTAGTAGCCCTCGCCCTGGTAGTTGCGATAGCCGCCGAACTTGAAGCGCATCGTATCGCTGATGGGGCCGGCGACGTAGCCTTCGAAATCGTGGGTGTCATAATTGCCGAGCTTGACCCGGATTTCAGCGGTCCAGTCCGACGTCGGGCGCTTGGAAATGGAATTGATGGTGCCGGCGATGGCATTGCGCCCGTACAGGGTGCCCTGCGGTCCGCGCAGCACTTCGATGCGATCTTCGAACATCGCATCGCCGGAGGCCGCCACCACGCTCGAGTTGTAGACGCCGTCGGAATAGGTCGCAACACCGGGATTGGTGGACAGGTTATTCGTTTCGCGACCGACGCCGCGGATGAAGGCGCGATCCAGCGAGGTTGAGTACGCCAGACCCGGCGTGAAATTGGTCATGTCCTGGATTGTTTCGATACCAATCAGGTCTCGGGTCTTTGCGGTGTACGCCGAAATGGCGACGGGTACCGTTTCCAGACTCTCGTTGCGCTTTTCGGCCGTGACGACGATTTCCGCAATCGCATTTTCGTCGCTGGGCGCCGCCGCCGCGCCGGGCGCCGCTGCTGGAGCGGGTTCCGCGAAAGCCGTCAGTGAGAATGCCACGGACGCTGCGCCTGAAAGCAACAGCGCCACTGTTCTTGTCGTCATTTTTTAGTCCCCCTAAAAACGGTTAGTAGACCGTTTGTCCATTAGAAACCACCCCCATCCGTTCGTGAAAGCGGCTGTTGCCGCAATCACGTGACCAAGCGATGCAACCCCATCGCTACAGCCTTTTCAGATGCTAGTCCCCGCCTCAAGTCGGTGCGCTAAAATATTTTCAAATTCGCACCGCTGCACGCATTATTCGACTAGTTGATATCGTAATGTCAATAGCGCGCGAGCAAATGCTATTTATCGTCGCGGAAATACCACGAGAGCGCGCCGTTGTGTTTTCCTTAATCCCCGCCTCGTATTGATGCGTCATCAATCGGCTATAAAATAAGCAGCTGCGCTCAAGGCCCCGCGCAGTTGATATATCACCCGGTATCGCTTGCGTCTCCGGCTAGCGATAAGCGTGCGACCGACTGATGGGCGTGCGCGCCCGATCAGCGTGGCTTGGAGCCGGGCTGCAATCGCAGGCTGACCTGTTCAGCTGCGGCCAAAGTGCGCAGTAGATTTTCGCCCGCCAGTTTGGCGATGTCGGCATCGCTCCATCCTCGGCGCATCAACTCTTCGAGAAGCGCAGGGTAGCGATCAACGCCCTCGAGTCCGACGGGCGCGTCCGGAATGCCGTCGAAATCGGAGCCCAAGCCCACATGATCGACGCCGGCGACCTGCCGTATGTGATCGATGTGATCGGCGACTTGAACGAGCGTTGTCGCCGGTCTCGGATGCTGCGCTTCCCATTCCGTCAGTGCGGCCTTCGCGCGCTCGGGCTGGCCGATGTAGAGCCCGCCAAAGGGAGGACTGTTGTAGCGCGTTCGCTCCGCGGCATGGTCCGCCTCCCAGCGATTGCGCTCGGACGATACGTAGGGAGGCGCAAAATTCACCATAACGATCCCGCCATTGGCGGCCAGGGCGCGCAGGATCTCGTCGGAGACGTTGCGCGGATGATCGTCCAGAGCGCGCGCCGACGAATGGGAAAAGATTACCGGCGCCCGACTCGCCGCGAGTGCCGCTTTCATGGTGTCCGGCGGAAACATGGCTGAAGTCCACCAGCATTCCGAGGCGATTCATTTCCCTCACCACCTCGACGCCAAACGGCGTCAGCCCATGGTGCACCGGCGTGTCGGTCGCCGAGTCGGCCCAGGCGGTGTTGGTGGTGTGCGTGAGTGTCATGTAGCGGGCGCCGGCGTCGTACATCTGCCGCAAACCGGCAGTGAATTGTTGATCTGATGGCCGCCTTCGATGCCGATGAGCGATGCGATCTTGTGCGTCCTTGTGAATGCGGCGGATATCCGCGGCGGTGTAGGCCATTTCGAAGTCCGCGGGATATTGCGCGGCCATGCGCTTGACCAGATCCATCTGCTCCAGGGTCAATTGTACAGCCTCAAAGTCCTGGGGACACTGACAGGAATCCAGACCGACCAAAATTGCGCCCCGACATGCCCGGCGCGCAGGCGCGGTATATCCGTCATCAACGCCGCCTGATCCGGCCTCAACGGGAAGGTGGCGCGTGTCGGAGGCCAGATCGATCAGCGCGAAATCGCTCTTGTAGCGCTCGCGAATCTCCCACGGTAAATCGTTATGCCCGTCGATCAACGGTGTCTGCGATAACACCTTCTCGACGCGCTGCGCGTAGTCCTGCGCTGACCAAGTCGTCAGGGGAAAGCACAGCATCAGGCAGAGAATACGCAGCGTAGGCATGTTGGTTACTCTTCGAAGGTTATTTCAAGGGGCTCGATCCCGGCGATCATCCCGCGCACGCTTTCGCCGCGGCGTATGGGTCCGACACCCGCAGGCGTGCCGGTGAATATCAAATCGCCGGGGGCAAGCTCCACATAGCTGGACAGGGCCGCAATGATTTCCGCGACGCTCCAAATCATGTCCTTGAGATCGCCGTTCTGGCGCAGCTCACCCCCGACGCTCAAGGAGATCGACCCAGAGGAGGGCGGAGCACCCAAGCACAAAGGTCCGATCGGAGCGGAATGGTCAAACCCTTTGGCCATGTCCCACGGCCGCCCGGCCTTCTTTGCGTCGGCCTGCAGATCGCGCCGGGTGAGATCGATGCCCACCGCGTATCCGAAAATCATCGACCCCGCCTCGGCCGCATCGAGGTTTGCGCCGCGTTTCTGCAGCGCCACCACCAACTCCACCTCGTGATGCAGGTCATCCGTGCGGCCGGGAAAGGGCAGCCGCCGTCCGCTGCCGACGACGGCGTCGGCAGGCTTGCTGAAGAAAAATGGCAGATCTCGCTTCGGGTCGTTGCCCATCTCGCGGACGTGATCGGCATAGTTCCGCCCGACGCAGTAAATACGATGGACGGGGAACTGGCGCTGCAACCCGCTGATGGCAATGGTGGGCACGTGCAGCTGCGGGACGTTCAGCATGGGCCGGCATTATGCCAAGGCGGCCGTCGGTTGTTGCGTTAGTTGCTTGACGGACTGGACATAATAGACACTTATTGTCTATACTGACTTGGTGAACATAACGCCCCCCTCCTCCCCTGCCGTGCCGACCCAGCGTATCTCGGCACTCCTCGATGCCGCGGTCGGCGTTTTTGCACGATTCGGATACCGCAAAACGTCCATGGATGATGTCGCGCGGGCCGCAGGCGTTTCCCGCCAAGGACTGTATTTGTCGTTCGCCAATAAAGAGGAACTGTTTCGACGCGCGGTGGAACATTCACTGAACAGCCAGTTGAACTGCGCCATGGCCGCCCTGTCGCGCGCCGACGAAAGTCTCGATAAGCGGTTGATCGCGGCCTGCGATGCCTGGTCTGGTCGATTCGTCGGCTCCTTGGGTGCCGATGCCGCGGATCTGATGTGTGCCAGCACCGCCTTGGCTGGCGCAACGCTGTCGGGATACGAATGGCAGTTCGAGCGCGCTTTGACCGAAGCCCTCGCCGCTTCTGCCATGGCGTCACGGTGTGCCGCGGCGAGCTTGGAGATCGCGGATTTGGCCCGCGCGCTGCATGCGACCGCACGCGGCCTCAAACAAAGCTCCAAGACGCGGGAAGAATTTGTGAAAGGCATGACGGCTGCCGTTCGAATGACGTGCTCACCGCTGCATCAACCAGTCCGGACTTAGGGGTATTGCATGACGAATTTGGTTCAGTTTGGCAGACGTTCAACGGCGGATCAGATATTGGCGGGCATCGACCTCACCGGCAGGCGCATTCTCGTCACCGGCTGCAATTCCGGATTGGGATTGGCAACGCTGAACGCCCTGGCAGCGAACGGCGCGACCGTGATCGGTTTGGCGAGAACCTTGCAAGCAGCATCGCAGGCATGCAGTGCGGCAAGCCCCAATTGCGTTCCCGTGGCCTGCGACCTGACGGACTTCAATTCGATCGCGGCGGCCTTGGCTGCGATCGAAAGCCTGGCAATTCCCTTGGACGCTGTCGTCGCCAACGCCGGCGTCGCCAACCTGCCCGGCTTGCAGATTCGCCATGGCGTGGAAATGCAGTTCCTCACCAATCACATCGGCCACTTCATGCTGGTGAATGGACTGGTTGATCTGCTGCGAGACGGCAGCGGGCGCGTGGTGATCGTCAGCAGCGGCGCCGCCGCTGCTGCATCGGAAGGCATCATGTTCGACAATCTGGACGGGCGGCGTTTTTATGACCCCGCGACATTCTATGCGCAGTCGAAACTGGCGAATGCACTGTTCGCCAAGGAACTCTCGCGGCGGCTCGGCGATCGCGGCATCGCAGTCAATTCGGCAGATCCCGGCAGCGCGCGAACACGCCTGCGCACAGGACTTGTTGCGCGGTTGTTTATGAAAAGCGCCGAGCAGGGGGCGGCCACCCAGACCCTGCTCGCGGCAAGTCCCCTGGCTGCCGGCATCACCGGGGAATACTGGCGCGACTGCAAGATTTCCCAAGCTCACCCTCTGTTGGATGACACCGCGCTTGGCCGACGTCTCTGGGAGGTGTCGCAACAGATTCTGGACCGGCAGAAGCCCGCCGGCGGCCGGTCGCTGCGGCGCGCAGCGTAGTCCAGGACTAATTTCACAGCAGTTCCTAAGGACGGGGCCGCGGGTTTATAATACGGGCATATGCCCCTGAATGCTGCAGATCGCAAGCGCGCAGGCGCGGGAATTCCTGCACGCCATAGCGCGTGCACCTGCGGCAGTCTGCGCAAGGCATCGCGGCGGATCTCGCAGTTCTACGATTCCGCGCTGGCTCCGGTCGGCATCAAATCCACGCAGTTTTCGATACTCGCGGAGGTCGAGCGCGGCAGCAGCGGTGGTCCGCTCACCATGTGCGAACTCGCGACCGCCATGGTCATGGACCGATCGACGCTGGGCCATAACCTGCGCCCGTTGGAACGCGATGACCTGCTGAGCCTGCAGCTCACCATCACGGATCGGCGCAAGCGGCACGTGGCGCTTACCAAGAAAGGCAAGGCGACATTGCAGCGTGCACGCCGCCTGTGGCGCACGGCCGAAGGGCGCTTCGAGAAGATTTTCGGCAAACGGCACGCGGCGGATCTGCGCGCCGTGCTGCTTTATATTGCGGGGAACGATGAATTAAATTCCCTGCCGTTGCGTTGATTTGGCGACTCGTCCGTCAATTGACTTGCCCAGATATATCACTTACATTCACTGAACTTTAAGGGCATATGCCCCTATTCAATCGTAGGTACCCATCGTTTGCTCGCGCTCGCTCGACCGGCGCTATGGTCCGCGCTTTCGCTACGCGAATCCGCAACATCCTGGGCATCGATTAGTTAGCCAGGGGTCACGACACCGTGTGGATCGTTAGAGTAGCGCTACAGCGGCCGTACACCTTCATCATGCTCGCGGTGCTGATCGTCCTGCTGGGCGGCTATTCGATCGTCAATACCGCGACGGATATTTTTCCGAACATCAAAATCCCCATCGCGGCGGTGATCTGGCGCTACAACGGCATCTTGCCGGAGGAGATCGCCAATCGCATTGTCTTGTTCTCCGAGCGTACCGCGCAAACCGTGGTGAATGACGTCGAGCACACCGAGTCGCAATCGGTGGTCGGCACCTCGGTGGTCAAGTACTTCTTTCAACCGGGGGCCGATCCGGATCTGTCGATGTCGCAGATCACGGCGGTTTCGCAAACGCAGCTCTCCTTCTCGCCGCCGGGCACCACGCCTCCGTTCATCCTCTCCTACAACGCCTCGACCGTGCCGATTTTGCAGCTCGCATTGAGCAGCGATACGATGCCGGAAGCGCATATTTTCGACCTTGCCAACACGATCTTGCGCACCCAGCTGTCCACTGTGCAAGGGGCCTCCATCCCCTTCCCCTTCGGCGGCAAGCAGCGTCAGGTGCAGGTGGATTTGGATCCGCAGGCACTGAGCGCGAACGGCTTGAGCGGCGCCGACGTGGTCGCGGCGATTGGGGCGCAAAACCTGATTCTGCCCGCCGGCACGCAAAAAATCGGCGCCCTCGAATATTTCATCAGGGTCAATGCCAGTCCGCTGGCGCTTGGAAGACTTGAACAATCTGCCCATCCGCGCGCGCAATGGCACGGTGACCTACGTCAGGGACGTGGCACACGTGCGCGACGGCTATTCGCCGCAGACCAACATGGTACGCCTCGGCGGCCGCCGCGCAATTTTGATGAATGTGTTGAAGACCGGCAAGGCGTCGACCATCGACATCATCAACAGCATCAATGAAAAACTCCCGCAGGTCCGCGCCGCCATGCCGCCGGAACTCAAAATTCAGGCGCTCAGCGATCAATCCATCTTCGTGCGTGCCGCAATATCCGGCGTCATCCGGGAAGCGGTCATCGCCGGCGCCCTCACCGGACTTCTGATCCTGCTGTTTCTCGGCAGCTGGCGCAGTACGCTGATCATCACGATTTCCATTCCTCTGTCGATTCTTGCCTCGATCTGTTGCCTGTCGGCTCTGGGCGAGACCATCAACATCATGACCCTGGGCGGTTTGGCGCTGGCGGTGGGCATCCTGGTGGACGATGCAACCGTGACGATCGAGAACATCAACTACCACCTGGAACAGGGCAAGGATGTGGAATCGGCCATTCTCGATGGCGCGCATCAGATCGCCCTGCCCGCCCTGGTCTCGACCTTGTCGATCTGCATCGTGTTCGTACCGATGTTCCTGTTGGCGGGAATTGCCAAGTTTCTGTTCATCCCGCTGGCGGAGGCGGTGGTGTTCGCGATGCTGGCCTCATACCTCCTATCGCGGACCCTGGTGCCGACACTCGCGAAGTTCTGGCTCAAGAGACACGAGTCCAAACACCAGAGCCCCGGCCTGCTGGGACGTTTTCAACAGCGTTTTGAGCGCGGCTTCGAACGGTTTCGCGAGTTCTACCGTTCCTTGCTGACTTTGGCCCTTGAGGGCGGTGCGCGGTTTGCGGCGATATTCCTGGGTGCCATGATTGCCACCGCGGTCCTCGCCTTTCCCTTGGGCCCCCTCCCGGGACTGGGTCAGGATTTTTTCCCGTCCGTCGACGGCGGACAGATCAAGCTGCACTTGCGGGCGCGCACCGGGACTCGCATCGAAGAGACGGCCGCGCTCTGCGATCACATTGAGGCGTCCATCCGCGAAGTCATTCCGGCCAATCAGATCAGCAGCATCGTCGATAACATCGGCCTGCCGTACAGCGGCATCAATCTCTCGTACAGTACCTCGGCGCCGGTGGGACCGGGCGACGCCGATATTTACATCAACCTCAATGAACACCATACGCCGACCGTTCAGTTCGTGCGCACGTTGCGCAAGAAGCTGACGGCAACCTTTCCGTCGACGCAGTTCGGTTTCTTGCCGGCGGACATGATCGGTCAAATTCTGAATTTTGGCCTGCCCGCGCCGATCGACGTGCAGATCGCGGGCTCCAATGTTAAAGCCAACCGGGATTTTGCCAACATCTTGCTGCAAAAATTGCGCGGCGTCGCCGGCGCGGTCGATTTGCACATTCATCAATCCGGCGACTATCCGCAATTCAACGTCGATGTCGACCGGACCAAGGCGCAATTGGTCGGCCTCACCGAGCAAAACGTGGCCAACAATATGCTGGTATCGCTCTCGGGCAGCTTCCAGACTTCGCCCTCGTTCTGGGTCGATCCGAGCTCGGGCACGCAATACCAGGTTGCGACGCAAACTCCGCAATATCGGCTTGAGACACTCAATGACTTGGGCAACACGCCGTTGAGCAACCCCGTCACCGGAGGCTCGCAGCTGCTGTCGAATGTCTCGCGCATTTATCGCACCGTCGCCCCAGCCGTCGTGAGCCACTACAACGCCACGACGACCATCGATATTTTCGGCTCGGTCGACGGTACCGACCTGGGCTACGTTTCCGCGCAAATCAACAAAATTATTGCCGAGGCCAAGAAAGACCTGCCCAAGGGTTCGAACATCGTGGTGCGCGGTCAGGTGCAGACCATGAAAGCGTCCTTCAATGGCCTGCTGATCGGATTGATCGGCGCCATCGTGTTGGTGTACATGCTGATCGTGGTCAATTTTCAGTCGCTGCTCGACCCCTTTATCATCATCACCGCGTTGCCGGCCGCGCTGGCCGGCATCGTATGGATGCTGTTTCTCACCCACACCACGGTGAGCGTACCGGCGCTCACCGGCGCCATCATGTGCATGGGGGTGGCGACTGCAAACAGCGTGCTGGTGGTCAGTTTCGCACGCGAACGAATGAACGCCGGCGATACGGCGCTGGAAGCGGCGCTGCAAGCCGGGTTCACGCGATTGCGTCCGGTGCTGATGACGGCCTTGGCCATGATTATCGGCATGATCCCGATGGCGCTGGGCTTGGGAGAAGGCGGCGAGCAAAATGCGCCCCTGGGCCGCGCCGTCATTGGCGGACTGATCTTCGCCACGGTCGCAACCTTGTTTTTCGTGCCGACGGTATTTTCCCTCATTCACGGGCGAAGCTCGCTGCATCCGCTCCCGCCCGCGGAGACCGCCAATGTCCAGTAAAAAGATCCGCCGCTACGCGCTGATTGCGCTGGTCCTCGCCGTCGCGCTCGGCGTCTGGGGCGAAGTCAGCCGCGTTGTCGCACGCTCCAATCTGGTCAGGGAAAACATCGAAGCGTCGGTTCCCACGGTCGCCACCGTCACTGCCGAACCGAGCAGTGCGGGCGAAGATCTCGTGCTGCCCGGCGCGGTGCAGGCGTTTATGGAAGCGCCGATCTATGCCCGCACCAGCGGATATTTGAAATCCTGGGATACGGATATCGGAACGCTGGTGACCAAAGGCCAAGTTCTGGCGCAGATTGAAAGTCCCGAGGTCGACCAACAATTGAGTCAGGCACTGGCCGATCTGGCCACAGCGCGTGCAAACGAGACCTTGTCCAACAGCACCAACGTGCGCTGGCAGGGGCTGCTCGCCACGCAATCGGTGTCCAAGCAGGATGCCGACGAGAAATCCGGCGATGCCGCGGCGAAAAAAGCAGCGGCGGATTCGGCAGCCGCGAATGTGGCGCGGCTGCGCGACTTGGAGTCGTTCAAGCGCGTGGTGGCGCCGTTCACCGGCGTGATCACCGCCCGCAATACCGACGTCGGTGCCTTGATCAATGCGGGACAAAGCGCCGGAAGCGAGTTGTTCCGCATCGCCGACACCAAGAAATTGCGCATCTTTGTGCGCGTGCCGGAGGCCTTCGCCGGCGCGACCAAGCCGGGACTGGAAGCAGAACTGCGCTTCACCGAACAACCCAACCGCACCTTTGCCGCGAAAACCGTGCGCACCTCGAATGCGCTCGATCCGGCACTGCGTACCCTGCAAGTCGAGCTGGAACTGGATAATGCCAAAGGCGATATATTTCCCGGTGCCTACGCGGAAGTACATTTCAAACTTCCGGCCAGCGCAGCAACGCTGCGTCTGCCGGCGAATACGGTCTTGTTCCGCTCCGCGGGACTGCAGGTGGCGACCTTGGACGGCGACCAGCGCGTCAAGCTCAAAAGCATCGTTCAGGGCCGCGACTTTGGCAATTCCATTGAAGTGCTCTCGGGTCTCTCAGCGCATGATGTGGTCATCGTGAACCCGCCGGACTCGATCACCGACGGGGTGCAGGTGCGCATCGCGGCGCCCGGAAAGACCTGATGAGCGATCGCCTCGCCGCGCTGCTTGGCACGATTCTGGCCGTAAGCGCCTGTTCGTTTGCGCCGCCGTACAAAGTTCCGGAGAGCACGCCGCCCACGGCCAACTACACGGAAGCTGGCGAATGGAAAGCGGCGGCCCCGGCGGACGCACAAATCCGTGGTGCTTGGTGGGTGATTTTCCAAGACTCGACGCTCGATGACCTGCAATCGCAGGTCGCCGACGCCAACCAGGATTTAAAGGCGGCCTTCGCGCGATTGCTGCAGGCACGTGCAGCAACCCGCATTGCACGCGCGGATCTGTTGCCGACGCTGACGGTGGGCTCCTCGGCGACGCGCTCGCGTACCTCGGTGAACTCGCCGAAATTTCCGCCCGGCGCGGAGCCGGTGGGAAACAACTTCCTTCTGGAGGCCGATCTCTCTTATGAGATCGATGTCTGGGGCCGCGTGCGCAATGCCGTTGCCTCCGCGAAAGCCAGTCAACAAGCAAGCGCAGCCGATCTCGCAACTCTGAATCTGGCCATTCATGCGGAACTTGCCAACGACTATTTTTCCCTGCGTTCGCAAGACGCCGAGCAGCAACTGCTGGACGAGACCGTGGATGATTACACCCAGGCGCTGGCGCTCACCGGGAATTTATACAATGGAGGAGCTGCTGCCCTCACCGACGTCGCACAGGCGCAGGCTCAGCTCGAAACCGCCCGTACGCAGGCGGCCGACATTCGCCTGCAGCGCACCCAAAGCGAGCACGCCATTGCGGTGCTGCTGGGACAGAATCCATCCGCATTTCATCTCGACCCGAGCCCGCTGCCCATTTCGACAGCTCCGCCGCCGGTCGACCCGGGCTTGCCCTCGGCTCTGCTGGAACGCCGCCCCGATGTAGCCGCCGCAGAGCGCCGTACCGCAGCGGCGAATGCGCAAATCGGGGTCGCGCGTGCGGCTTACTTCCCCGTCTTCAGCTTAAACGCAGCCGCAGGCTTCGAGAGCATCAGCGCTTCGAATTGGCTCGCCGCGCCGAGCCAACTGTGGTCGGTGGGACCCGTGGCAGGCGTGCTGACCGTGTTCGATGCCGGCCGCCATCGTGCGCAAACCGCTCAGGCGTTGGCGGTCTACGATGAGCAAGTCGCCGATTATCGCAACACTGTGTTGAACGCCTACCGCGAGGTGGAAGACAACCTCGCAGCGCTCAAACAATTGCAGCAGGAGAGCGTCAGCGAGGCCGCCGCGGTCGCGGCCACTGCCACCGCCCTGCAGCAGGCGCAATATCGCTACAAAGCGGGCTTGGTCACCTACTTGGAGGTGGTCACCGCTCAAAACACATCGCTGCAGGCCCAGCTTGCCAATGTGGCGATCCAGCTGCGGCGTTTGAACGCAAGCGTCCTGCTGGTCAAGGCGTTGGGCGGCGGCTGGCAGCATTCGGAATTGCAAGCCGACGAGACGCCGCGCGTGAACTCCGCAGCGCGCTGATCGACTCTCACCCGGCCGGTTTATTGCGTGCCGAGATTGTCAGCGGCAAATCCCCAGTTCGCCAGCTTCTCGATCAGGGCATTGACATAGTCCACGCGGCGGTTCTGATAATCGAGATAGTAGGCGTGTTCCCACACATCGATTGTCAGCAAAGGCTTGGGTCCCTCAGCCACGGGGGTCTTGGCGTCCGGGGTCTTGAGAATTTTGAGTTTACCCCCGTCCTGCACGAGCCACGCCCAACCGCTGCCGAATTGTTCCACGGCGGCTTTGGACAATTCCTTTTTGCATTGCTGGACGCTGCCGAAAGCCGACTCCATCATGCGCTTGAGCGTCGCGGGCGGCTCGCCGCCGCCATTCGGTTTCAGGCTTTGCCAATAGAAAGCGTGATTCCAAGCCTGCGCGGCATTGTTGAATATTGCGGCATGCTCCGGCTGGCGCGCCGCCGCTTTGACAATCTTCTCCAGCGGCATGTCGGCAAATTCGCTGCCGGCAATCAGCTTGTTGAGCGTTTCCACATACGTCTTGTGGTGCTTGCCGTAGTGAAAACTGAGAGTATTCGCAGAGATGACCGGCGCCAGTGCTCCCTGATCGAAAGGCAATGGCGGCAGGGCAATCGGTTGCGACAAAACAGCTGCGGTATTCATGATTACTCCTGCGAGAGGTGGGCATCTCAGGCTATCGAACGCCCTATTCCCATACCACCGGCATCCGCCAGCAGGCCGCGTAGGAGTCAGCCCGACGCGCCCCTCCTAAGAGCCCATCGGGCTCCTAGCCTCTCACTTTTTGGTACACAGCCGTACATCGCCGCTGTTGGAAGAAAGGTGCACTCGTGCGCTGGTCTCCCCGGTCTTGAAGGTCAAACGCTTGCCGGGCCCATGACGCGGCTCGGTCGGCTTCGGTCCAAAACAATTGACTATATCGCCGCTTAGCGTCTGCACATCGTAATCCGCCGCGGGCTCGCCGGCGAATTCAAGGCTGACATCGCCGCTCACCGACTCGCCGTCAATTTGCGCATCGGCCGTCGCCGCGAGTTTTGCCGAAATCGTTCCGGATACGGTCTTGAATCGGGCGCGAGACACCGTCCCGAGCGTGAGCCGGGCATCGCCGCTGACCGTGGTCGCTTCAATCTCCCCGTTCCCGCCGGTCAGTGTGATGTTGCCGCTGATGGCCTTGACTTCGATGCGCTTCGCCGCGGTCGCCGTTAGGTGGATATCGCCGCTGACATCGTTGGCGCGCACATCGCCGCCGCCGTCGCCGGTGATATTGCCGCTGACCGTCCGCAACTCCAAGGCGCCATGCACTGCCGAAATTTTCAAGTCCGAGCTCACCAACGAAGCTGACACCGAGCTATTGGCGGGGACCTGAACGACCAGGTGCGCTTCGCCGTCGTGCATTCCCCAGTTGCTGTGGTTGGGCAGAACGACCCGAATCGAGGTGCGATTGCCGTCGCCGTTCACATCGACCCGCTCGACATCCTTGCCGATCGTTCCGGTCACTGCGACTTCGGGCTTGTCCCATCCGCGTACATCGATCAGCCCCGCAACATTGTCGATCTCCACCATCCCTTGCGGATTTGCTGCACGATGCTCATCAACCGTGGTTGCAGCGAAGGCCCAGGGGCAAACTCCCGACAGCGCGAGGGTACAGCGCCAGGATTGGGGCTTTGGAATGGCTACCGAATTGAAGCGACATGATTCAAATCCTCGTCATGGTGGGTTGAGTGGCCTGAACGACGCGGTCGTAGAGGTCAAATTCATCGTGCCAGGTACTTTCAAAAAGCTGTTCGAGCACCGGACTCTGCGGATCGGTCGCCAGCGCTTTGCGGATATCTTCGTGCGCTTTTTGAATGACCGCCAAGCTGGCCTCGATTTTCGCGCGCGTCGCCGGTTCGAGCAGCGTAAGCCGCTCGCGGAAGGTTTTCTCTATTTCGCTGCGCGCCAACACATATTTGGGATCGCGCGGCTCTTCGAAGGAGGCCGTGGCGGCCACCGATTGAATGACGCGCGGTACCGACCGGCCCTCGAGCACCGCCCAGGTAAAGAAACTCGCGAGACCCGCAGCAGCCATGTGCCAGAACTGCCGCCAAGGCCATCGGCGGCGCACGCCGCGGCCTGCTGCCGAGACGGGCAGCGATGCCAGGCCACAGATTGCCGGGGGGCACCACATCTTTGGGCAGGCCCGCGATCAGCCTATCAAGAGATTCCGGTCGGCGATCGTTCATGATTCCTCCAATCCAAGCGATGAAGTCAACAGTTGACGTGCGCGATGCAGCTGCGCCTTGCAAGTACCTTCTGCGATGCCCAAGGCGCCGGCCGCCTCTGCATGACTGAATCCATAGATGCCGACCAACACCAGCACGTGACGGGCGCCCTCAGGCAGGGCGGCAATCGCGCGCTCGACATCGAGCGGCGGCGCTCCGCCGGCAGGGTCAGCTCTGTCGGGAAGACCTTCAGCAGGCTCGCCGACCTCGTATTCGACGCGCAGCCCCTTGCGGCGCGACAGGACGCAATTCACGGCAATCTTATGCAGCCAGGTCGAAAAGCGGCTGCGGCGCTCAAAACGATTCAAGGCCCGCCACGCCGCAACGAAGGACTCCTGGGTGCAATCCTCCGCCGCCTCCCGTTGCCCGGTGAGGCGCAGGCACAGTCCATAGACACGCGGTGAGAATTGCCGATATAACCGCTCAAAAGCGGCCATATCGCCGGCGGCAGCCGCCGCGATCGTATCCAACGGCTCACTGCTGGAATCCATGGTTAAAACCCGCTGCAGCGTATGAATCATGCCAGTTGGAGGTGCCCGCCGCCCCAAAGGTTTAAAGGCGATGCTTCATAATTCCGTGATGTCGATCATGTTGTCGTCGGCGATGCGGTCGATCAACTTGTTGTAAGGATCGATGCCGGCACGCGTCGGCGGCTGATCGACCACAATGGTGAAGGTCTCATGGTCGCGGGTGATCCTCTCCCGTTTCATGTACAGGGGCTTCTCCTCGTCCTTTTTGCCGCTGAATACACCAATTTCGATGAAATCCGACAGCGGCAGCGGTTTTTCCACGCCATTGGCGTCGGCCTCGGACTTGTGGGCCTCCACGTTGAGGGTGACCAGGTACTTGCCATCGGGTGTCTTTTTCGACGTTGCGGATACGGCCTTATTGTCATACAGCACAATCCGGTTAAATCCATCGTCAATGAGGTATTGAAGCTCCGGGGGAGTCTGCTCGCGCAGGGCTGCGATCAGCTGCCGCGTATCGGGATACGGCTGATTTTCGGCGGCTGCGCCGCCTTCCTGCTGAACCGCATCGGTTTGATTGTGCGCATTCGCGTAGCGCTGTTGCATGAGAAAATTATGCAGCGCGAGATTGATTTTATCCTCGCCGACATAGTCGGCCAGCGTGTACATGATCTGGCCGCCTTTTTCATACCACACGTAGGCCTCGCGCTGGACCAACGCCAACGGCCGCTCGCCGCGCACCTCCCCGGCCCGGCCGCGCAAATAACGGTCCAGGTAGTGACGCATCACACGATGCATATAGTCGGTGCCGTACTTCTGCCGCATGACCATGTAGGCGGAATATTGCGCCAGCGTCTCGGACAGCATGTTCGAACCTTGAACCAGACCGCCGATCAACTGATGCCCCCACCACTGGTGGCCGAGTTCGTGCGCCGTGACGAACAAGGTCAGATCGACATCGCTGGGCTTGAGCACCCGGCTGATGAAGCCGATCGATTCCGAATAAGGCACAGTGTTCGGAAACGATTGGGCGAAAGTGCGGTAGCGCGGAAATTCCAGGATGCGGTATTGATTGAATTGATACGGGCTGAAGTTCTTTTCAAAGTACTCCAACCCCGCGCGCGACCCCGCGAGCATCTCATCGACATTGAACGTGTGCGCCGGATCGTAGTAGACCTCGAGGCTGATCGGACCGCCCATGCCGGGATAGCTCTCCTTGCGCACGGCATAGCGCGCGGACATGTAGGCGAAGAAATCCAAGATGTGGGTGGAAGACCATACTGTATTCGTAGAAGCGCCGCCCGTCCTTTTGCCAGGAGCGCACCAAATACCCCGGTGCGATCGCCATCTGATCGTCCGACGTGCTCACCACCGTGCGATAGGTAATCCAATCCGAATTGGCCGTGAACAGATTGGTGCGCGAGCGCGCGGATCGCCCCGCTCCGCCATCTCTTCGAGAGGGCCCAAGTGTTCCTCGCGGCGGCGGCGCGGGTCATCGATCTCAATATTTGGGTCGTAACCGATGGTGGGAAAGAATTCTTGTCCGAAAAAGCTGCCGTTATAGGCAAACTCCGGCGCTTCATTGCCGTCGCGAAAGCCCTTCGAGGTGTGTGCGACTGAAAAGGTCAAAGTCACAATTTCACCGGCTGCGAGCGGCTGGTCGAAGGCATAAATGGAGTACAAGTTGCGCGGCGAGCTGCTGACCCTGTGAAACGGCCGATCGAACTGCACCTGCGAGACGCTTTGGTACTGATCGGTTATGTGGATCTCGGAAATCGGTTGATTGCTCTTGTTCTGCAGAGTAAAGCGGCCGGTCCCGCCAAAGGATCGCTGTGCCGGAAAGATGTCGATCGCCGTGTCCACGGCGGTGAGCTTGGGTTGCACCAGGTTTTCGTACTTTTTGAACTCCTTTTCATAGGCTGCGAGGCGATGGCGCCGGTCCGCGGCGGTGGTGTACTCGTTCAGCACATGCGCGTTGTAGTAATACCAGGCGCCGATGCCGGCCGCGAATAGCGCGCAAATCGCCGCGGCCGCGGACAGCGCCGGCATGCGTGCCCGCGCCAGCCGGCTGCGGGCGCGCAGTGAATCGTCCGCTCCGCGACGTGCATACGCCATGGAAATAATGCCGAGTACCGCAAAGACCGCGAACCAATAGCCTGTCGCCCATACAATCGACGGCACGAAGTGGCCATAGCCGTTCATGTCGGAATAGATGTACGCCGGTACGTTGCCGGGAATCAACAGGGTGTTTTCCCAACCCCAGCTGCTCAGTACCGCCTGCAGAACGAATATGCCGATGACGATTCCGTGACCGATGAATTTGTTCGACACCATGGTCTGCACGAACATGGCGCACATTGCGAAGCCGATAATTTGCGGAAACGTGATGAAAAAGAATTCCTTCACGTACTGCCACACCTCGAAGTGGTAGTAGCCGGCGACCGCTTGCATGAGCATGCCGATCAGCAGCGTCGCCGCCAGCAAAATGCACTCCACGCAGGCAATCGCAGTCAGCTTGGACAGCCAATCCGCCGATTCGCCGATCGGCAATGCATCGTGAATTCCATCGAAGCGCGTATCGCGTTCGCGCCATATCAGTTCGGCGGCGTACAAAGCGGCGACGATGAAGAAGAACAGGGTCGCCGAGCCCTCCACCGCCTGCACCATCAAATAAGTCACCGGCCACACGTCGACGCCGCCCACCCGGCCGGCGAAATGACCGTTGTTCACGGCAAACACCACCAGCAGACCCACGATCGCCCAAAATGGAACTTCCTTGAGGATAAGCCGGATTCTCAAACTACTGAGCGCCAGATATTGTCGAAGCGACGTGCCCGGGCCGAATACTTGCCGAATGCGCGGCAGCCGCACCGCCACGAAAGAGCGCTTCTCGAGCGTCTCTGCCTCCTCCCGGCGTGCGCGCGCCGCGCGTTTGCCCTGGGAGCGTGCCGTCAACGCTTCGACCGACATCGGAAATAGGGCCCAGGCAGCCAGCATGGCCGCCACGCCGACGCTGACCCACAGCAGACGGTTGATTAAAAACACGCCGGGGGAATCGCCGGAAAAGTCCCAGGGAAAGAGCTGAGTGTTCTTCTCGACCACGCTCCAGTAGCGCGCGACGGCATTGTTCAACAGCAGGCCGACCGGATCGAGAATGCCCGACCAGAAATGCTCCAGTGAGCGGGTTGCCGAAAACACGGTCACGCCGATCAAGTAGACCATGAACAGCGCGACGCCTTGCAGATACACGATAAATATCTTCCGCGTGAGCGCCGCCACGGCAAAAAACAGCGAGCCGGCGAAAAATATCTGTATCACGACGATGGACAGGAACGGCTCCAGATACCAGCGCAAATGGTTGGGGCCGATGCGGGCGTGATCGGCCCAGGGCGCAAACGTTCCCAGATATGCGCCGATAATCAGGCCGCTGAACACCAGCACACCGGTGACAAATGATCCCGCCCAGCGCCCTCCCAGGTAGGCGAATTTTGAGACCGGCTTGGTAAACAGGATTTGGTACGTGTCGCGCTGAAAGTCGCGCAGAATCGCAGTGCCGAAAATCGCGGCAATGACAATGAGACCAAACAGACAGGAGAATTGATCGTTCAGGGTGATGGCGTAGGGCCCATTGAGCAAAACTTTGCCGTTGCTGTTGGCCACCGGACCGAAATTCTCGGACGCCACGCACAGGAAGGAGAAAGCCAGCCACAACAGAAAATAAACGTAGGTCGAGAGGCTCCTCGCCCGAAAGCGCAGCTCAAACGTGAAAAACTCCCAAAACATGCTCATGCGATCCCCTGGCTCCGCGCAGCTCAATGCTTCGAGCGGCGCGAAAGATTCAAAAAATAGACATCCTCGAGACCCGACTCTGCCGCACGGAATCCAGCTCCGGGCGAGCTCGGTGAGAACACACGGATTTCATGCTGGCCGCCCACCAGATGGGTGCTTACAATCTGCAGCTGCGTTTCCAACACCCGCAGTTCGTCGTCGGTCGCGACCACCCGCGACCAGATCTGCCCGTCCAGCGCCGCGAGCGCTTCGTCGGGAGAGCCTTCCAGCAGCACCTCGCCAGCGGCGATGATTGCCATGCGCGAACACAGTTCGCGGACATCGTCCACGATGTGGGTCGAGAGGATGACGGTTACCTCGCGGCCGATCGAGGATAATAAATTCAAAAAGCGATTGCGTTCGGCGGGATCGAGGCCGGCGGTCGGCTCATCGACGATAATCAAACGGGGATTTGCCAGCAGTGCCTGCGCAATGCCGAAACGTTGTTTCATGCCGCCCGAATAGGTGGCAAGCGCTTTTTTTCGCACGTCCCACAGATTGGTCTGCTGCAGCAAGGCATCGATCATTTCGCGCCGTTCACCCCTGCTGACCACACCCTTCAGTATCGCCAGATGGTGCAGCATGTCGAAAGCCGACATCTTCGGGTATACGCCGAACTCCTGGGGTAGATACCCGAGAATTTTGCGGACCTCGTTTTTCTGCGTGAGCACGTTCAACCCGTCCAGCTCTATGCTGCCCGAGTCCGGGTCTTGCAATGTCGCAATGGTGCGCATCAACGAGCTCTTGCCGGCGCCGTTCGGTCCCAGCAGACCGAACATGTTGTTGCCCACCGTGAGCGACAGGTTCTTCAGCGCGCACACGCCATTGGGGTAGGTTTTGGACAATCCGCTGATACTAAGCGCCATTGAAATCTTCCTGGTGTGGGGGGCCTAAACTGAAGGGGCCGTGTTCTTGAACAATCCTGCAATGGTATTGACCGCACGCTCGGCCTCGGCGCGATCGGCAACGGCGGTCGCATCGTCGAAACCATAGTAGTCGTCATCGCCGACCGCTTGAAACACCAACCCGTCGCGGCGCGGTACAAAGGAAACGCCGTTGTAGAACAGGCCATAATGGATTTCCGGCTGCGGGATCACGCGGGCGAGTTGACCGCGTACCGGCGTGAGGGAGCGGTCGCCGAACAAAGCACGGGCTCCATAGCCCGTGGCATTGATCAGCGTTTTTTCGCGGATCCGCGAGAATTCATCAGGCGTGCGGAATTCGGCGATTTCTATCCTGCCGCCGTTGGCGCGGAAGTCGCCCATCAGCAACCGTGTGTATTCGGACAGATTGAACATCATCAGCGAATTTTTGCGCAGATAGTGCGGTCCCAACGAATGGCTGCCCGGCGCGAAGTCCTCGCCTTGCGTCGAAAGATCCGGAATCAGTTCGCGTTGCAGCCCCGCAAATTCCGGCCGGCCGTCCGCTGCCGGCCGGCGGCGCAGCGACGCGGGCTGGTCAGAGACAAAATAGTTGTCGATGAACTCGACCGGAGTGCCGCTCAACCCCAAAAAATTCTGGTAGGTCTGAAAGGAAAACCGGGCCATTTGTTCCCATAGCTGCTTGAATGCGGGAGTCGCGTTTTCTTGCAGACAAATGCGCGAATCGGGAGTCCACAGTCCGGTTGCCAATGAAGATCGCACATCGGGAGGCAGCTCCTTGGCATAAATCGTGACTCGTGCGCCGGCACGCTGCAGCAGCAGCGCCGAAGTGAGCCCCATCGCGCCGCAGCCGATGACGGCGATGTCGCGTTCGCCGCCGGCGAGGGCTTTGCGGATTGCAACGTTGCCCGACCCCCAGGATAGCGACCATCCGCTGCCGCCGTGGCCATAGTTGTGGACGACGAATTTGGCGCCGATCTGCTCGGCATCCAAGCGCGGCCCCTGCGCGCGAAATGGCCGCGTACACACGGTGATGCGGGTTATGCGGTCGGTGCTGGCGTCGATCGGATCCAGATGCAGTCGAAGCGGGGTTGCGGCACGTTTGTCGCTGAACGTAGCGGCGCAGCCTTCCAGGCCGCCGAGCAATACCGCAGCCCCTGCTCCGGCCAGTATCTGACGGCGTCCGATCGAACCCTGCATTTAGAGCTCCCGAATCTCTCGATTGCGCGAATTGTAAACAGGAATACACCGCTCAGCGTCAAAATCGCAGGATAGCGGGCTCTCGCGCATGTTAATTTCGCGGCGAACGCCAAATTGGGAGAAAAAACCGTGTTTGCCAGAAGACTCGTCATGAGCACCCTCGCTGCCCTTCTGATAGCACCCTTGGGCGGCTACGCCCATGCGGCCGCCCCGCGCAACGAAAAGGTGTATCGCGCGGTGGAAGCCAATCGCGCCGCTGCGCTGGAACTGCTGCAGGAGATCGTCAATATCGACTCGGGAACGGGCGACGTGGAGGGCGGTGCCAAGGTCGAAGCCGTACTGCGTGCGCGGCTCACGCAGTTGGGTGCCGAGGTAAGGACCGAAGCGGCCGAAGCCCCCGGTCTGCCGGACAATCTGGTGGCCGTGTTCCACGGCACCGGCAAGGGTAGGATCCTCATCATCGCCCATGTCGACACCGTCTTTGGACCCGGCACCGCCGCCGCCCGGCCCTTCAGCAGGGACAACGAGCGCGCGCACGGCCCCGGGGTCGGCGACGAAAAGGCAGGGGTGGTGAACGCCTTCACAGCGCTTAAGATTCTGCACGACATCGGCTTCAAGGATTTTGCAACCATTACCTTTCTGCTGGACGACAGTGAAGAGCGGGGTTCGCCGGGTTCGACTCAATTGATCAAACGCTTGGCCCGCCAGCACGACGTAGAATTCAACATGGAGCCCGGCGATCCGCCGGACGCGCTCACCGTGTGGCGCAAGGGCTCGGCCAGCATTCACATTCAAGTCAAGGGTCGCGCCGCACATGCCGGCATGGCACCCCAGGACGGCCGCAATGCCGCCGCCGAATTGGTTCATCAACTCACCGCCTTGCAGGGGATGTTCCCGATTTCCGGCAGCGGCATTACGGTAAACCTCACGGTTTTGCGGGCCGGCGAGCGCAACAACATCATTCCGGACCAGGCGGAAGCGACGCTGAACGTACGCTACCGCAAGCAGGAAGAGTTCGCGGCAATACTCGCGAAAGTTGCAGCGGGGTCCCGCAGCACGCTCATTCCCGACACGACGGTGAACGTTTCACATGATCCGGCCTTTCCGCCGCTGACCGAAAATCCGCAGATCGATGCGCTGGCGGCACGTGCGCAATCGATCTATGCCGAGATCGGCAAAACGATCGCTTTGTCGGGCAACGGCGGTGCCTCTGAGTCGGCCCTGGCGATGTCGGAAGGAACTCCGGCGCTCGATGGCTTGGGCTACGTCGGCGGCGATTTTCACACCGACCATGAATGGATTGATCTCAACAGCGTGACGCCACGACTGTACTTGTTCACCCGTTTGCTGATGGAAGTGGGCGCAAAACCGCGCTGAAAGAGTTTCTCAGTATTGTCTTACGCCGTATGACGGCGGCCGGGAGACTGTCATCCCGGCGCCACTCGCGTAGCTTTGCAAGCGCTGGGAACCCCCGTGCGAGCGAGCGTCTGCGTGACTACAGAGACCATTGAAAAGCCGGCAATTGCGCGGACGGCGGCGACGCCGCGGCGTCGGCCGCGCATCGTAGTTCTGCAACGAATCGCCGCAGCCATCGCCATATTTCTGGCGGTGCTGGCGCTGACCGCGGCCCTGCTGCCCTCGAGTTTTTGGCGCTGGCTGATTATCCATGAGGCCTCGAGCGCAACCGGGCGCCCGGTGACTATCGACGGAAAAGTAACGGTTCATTTGTTCAGTTCCCATCCGCAACTCGTGGTGGAAGGCCTGTCTATCGGCAACGCGAAATGGGCCGCCGCGCAGGACATGCTGAGTATAAAAAAATTCGAGGCCACTTTGAGCCTCAAATCACTGTTGGGCTTTCATTTGCTGTTCCCCTTGGTCGCCATTGACACGCCGGTGATCAATATCGAGAGAGATGCTTCCGGCCGCGCCAATTGGGAGCCGGGCGGTTCTCCGGCGCCGACCGATTCGCGCGCCGCAGCGCCGCTGCACCTTCCGGTAATTCAGCAACTGATCTTGACCAATGGGTCGCTGAACGCCGTGGACCGGGTGCGCAAGCTCACCTTCAATGGCCGCGTCTCCGTGCAAGAAAACCAAAATGCCGCCGACAATCACGCACTCAAGCTGCGCGGTTCGGGCAAACTCAACGGCAAGCCGTTTCAGCTGATCCTGGACGGCGAACCTCTTATCGGCGTCCAGCCCTCGAAGCCGTACGGTTTTACCACCACCGTAACGGCTGCCGATATCAAGCTGAGCGCGCGCGCTTCTATTTCCCACCCCTTCAACCTGGCGGCACTGCGGGCCGAGTTCCAGTTGTCGGGAAGCGATCTGGCCGATGTCTACTATTTGACCGGGCTGGCCATGCCCAACACCGCTCCTTACGAGGTTTCCGGCACGTTGGTGCGCGACAACTTACGCTTCACGATCGACGACTTTCGCGGCAAGCTCGGCGGCAGCGATGTCAGCGGCAAGCTCGGCATCGACACCAGCCTGAAACGGCCTAGATTGACGGCAACACTCATCTCGAAGCAGCTAAATCTGAAAGACATGGCGGCCCCGCTCGGAACGCAGGCCACACCGGAGAGTAAGTCGAATACCCTCGCGCGCCCCGCTCCGCCTGCCGCGGCCGCCGCCGCCGCGTCTCCGGCGAACAGCCGCCACACTTGTTGTTGCCTGACGCGGACCTACAGGTTCAGCGCGTGCGCGCAATGGATGCCGATGTGCGGTTCGAAGCTGCGGCGGTGAGTGCGGAAAAGCTGCCCATGCAAAAGGTGCGTTTTCACCTAACCTTGAACGACGGCAAAATCACGCTCGACCCCCTTGCGTTCGCGCTGCCTCAGGGCGAGTTTTCCGGCACCGTGATTATTGACGCGCAAGGCGCGGTGCCGATAACGAGTATCGACATGAAGCTGAGCCACGTTGATCTCGCTCAATTCAAATCGAAGTCCGGCAAGGAAGCGCCCTTCGCGGGCCAGTTGCTGGGGCGCGTGAAACTGCAGGGTTCGGGAAGTTCAGTGCATAAGGCGGCGGCGGACGCGGCCGGCGATGTCACCCTGGTGGTCCCGCAGGGCGAGATGCGCGAGGCATTTGCCGAGTTGACCGGTATCGATGTGTCGCGCGGCGTGGGTCTGATCCTTACCAACAACCAACGCGACACCCAGGTGCGCTGCGGCGTTGCAAACTTCAAAGCGGAAGCCGGTGATTTGCGCGCGACCACTCTGATCGTCGACACGACGAATGTACTGGTCACCGGTAAAGGCCACATTGATCTTAAAGACGAAGCGATCGATTTGTCGCTGCAAGGCAATCCGAAAAAGGTGCGCGTGCTGCGCCTGCGTACTCCCATTTTGCTGCATGGGACATTATCGCAGCCGAAAATCGGCGTGCAGCCGGTTAAATTGGCAGCGCAAACCGGCGGCGCCGTGGCCTTGGGCGCGCTGCTTACCCCCGTGGCCGCGATACTCGCCTTCGTCGACGGCGGCCTCGCCAAAAACGCCGACTGCGCGGCATTGATCGGACAAGCGGAGCAAGACGAGAATGTTCCAAAGGAGTGAGTGAATGGCCAAGCGAGCGTTGTGGCGCGGTGCGATTTCACTAGTTGCATCCGAGCCTAGGTGCGGCTCGCCCTAAAGCGCAGGGGATCGGGGCGCGAACGCGATCGCGGCCATTGCGACTCTGTCCGGCAAGCGCCTACGAGGAAATGCGCTTCACTCTGCTGCCCACGGCGGGCCCCTCCTCGGTTTAATGGCCGCTATTGTCAGCACAGGAGGCTTTCCATGGGATTCGATCTGGACCGATCCGAAGTGCGCGACCCCCGAGAGCCCGCGATGCTGGCTGACCAATCGGTTTTCAGTCAGGCCCTGTCGCGCAACCTCCTGGCCGAACGTTTTGCAATCGACGCCTATCGAAAAATCGCAGAACACGGCGAGAACTATGACAAGGCGACGCTGCGCCTTGTAAAAGTTGCTCTTGCCGTGGAAGAAGAGCATGCGCAGATTTTGTCCACCATTATCGAAAATCTGCGCAATTTGAACGGCGCGCTGGCCGGATAAGGACTTGGTGAGCAAATTCCATAGCGATAGGACGAAATAAGTCATAGGCGCATTCTGACAAGCGGCGTAGCCGCCTGGCGACAGTCGGCTCGTGTCCGCTACCGGTATAGTTTGGTATGACCTCGGAGGCACTAAATACTGCGGAGCTCCTGCAGGTCGCACTTGATTCGGCCGGGATGGGAAGTTGGGAGCTTTACTTATCGACGGGCGCGATCCATCGCACTCTGCGGCACGACCAAATTTTCGGGTATGGCGACATACAGCCGTTCTGGGACCTGGATATGAGCCTCGCTCACATCGTGGAAGAGGATCGCGCCTCGGTCCGCCAGGCGTTTGCACAGGCGCAACTCACAGGCGCCATCGATGTTGAGGCCCGCCTCAGCCGTGGCGGCAGCGCCAACGAAAGCCGATGGATACATCTTCGCGGAAAAGCGTTTTACATCGAGGGCATGCCTACCCGCATTGCGGGGGTGATCGCCGATGTATCTCGTCGCCGGGCTGTGGAAGATCGACTGCGGCAGGCACAAAAAATCGAGGCGCTCGGCCAGCTCACCGGCGGGGTCGCGCATGATTTCAATAATCTACTGCAGGTCATATCGGGCGGGTTGCAATTGGTTGGCCGGCAAACAGATCCCGAGCGGCGCGAACACATTTTCAATTCGATGCGGCAGGCCGTCGACCGGGGCGCAAGTCTTTGCCGCCAGCTCTTGGCTTTCTCCAGGCGCCAGGCCCTCAAGCCGGAAGCCGTCAATCTCATGCGGTTGGTCGGAGACATGAGGGAATTGCTGAATCGCAGCCTGCGGGGCGATATTCAAATACAGTCTGAATTTGCCGAGCGGTTGTGGCACGTCGAGGTCGATCCCGGCGAGCTGGAGCTGGTCATCCTAAATTTGGCGCTGAACGCCCGCGATGCGATGCCGACCGGCGGCACAATAGAGATCACCGCGTGCAATTGCCCGGCGCTGGCCGAGCACGATCTTGCCGGTGATTTTGTCCGCCTTGACATTGTCGATTCCGGCCGCGGCATGACTCCAGATATTCTTGCGCACGCATTCGAGCCGTTTTTCACCACCAAAGAAGTCGGCAGCGGTTCGGGATTGGGATTGGCTCAGGCACATGGATTCGCCAAGGCCTCGGGAGGCGCAGTTTGCATCGCCAGCACGCCGGGGCGCGGGACATCGGTATCCCTATTCCTGCCTCGAACGCTCAAGACTCCCGCCTATACCCCGGAGCTTTTGCCGCATGCCGCTGACGACGACGCATCGGAGCAGTGCGCAGGTGTTGGTCGTCGAAGATGATGATGAGGTCGCTGCATTGACGGTCGAGATGATCAATCAACTTGGCTATGACACCACCCGCGTAGCGAGCGCCGAAGCCGCGTTGGGGGCTCTCGCCAACCGCCGTTCGGTGGACATTGTGTTCTCCGATGTCATGATGCCCGGTCGCATGAACGGCGTGGAACTGGCACAGGAAATCCGGCGGCGCCGCCCTGATCTGCCCGTGCTGTTGACCAGCGGCTACGCGGACGCGGCGCGGCGCAAAGCCGGGGCGCAGCTGATCAAGATCATACCCAAGCCCTATCGGATAGATGAATTACGCGACGCCTTGGCAGCAGTCAGGCAAGATGCTCGGAAGTCCATCCGAGAGCACTAAATGCGGTCGGTCATTGTTTGTCCGTCGTGCGACCTGGCGCACCAGGTTGCCATGGCAGAGCCCGAGGAGCGCACCCGTTGTGCGCGCTGCCGCGCGCCGCTGCAGCGCCCCGAGAACGGTAGCATCGACACTGCGATTGCACTCGCGCTTTGCGGGTTGGTGCTGTTCTGTCTCGGCAACGCCTATCCGCTGGTGCAGATTCAGGCAAACGGCACGACCCGCGCCACCACGCTGCTCGGCGCCGCTCTCGGGCTCTACGCGCAAGACCATGTCGGCCTCGCTGCGCTGGTATTCATCACCACCGTGCTTGGGCCCTTCCTGCAGATAGCCGGCCTCCTGTACCTGTTGATTCCACTGCGGCACATGCGCGCGGCACCGGGCCAAGACACGGTATTTCGCCTGCTCGCGCAGGCGCGGCTATGGACCTTCGTCGAAGTATTCATGTTGGGCGTATTGGTCGCGTTGGTGAGGCTGTCTGCGTACGCCCGGGTGATTCCGGGCGCTGCGCTGTGGTCATGCGGGCTGCTCATGCTCACGCTTGGCGGCGCTGACCAGCCGCACCACCCCGGGCCAGTTTTGGCGATGGGCGCAAAGGGGCCGCACATGAGCGTGCCGGCGACCGGCCGCAGTCTCGGCCTGCTCGTCTGTCTGCAATGCCGCGCAACCGTCCGCGCCCTGCAGGTGGCATATCCGCGCTGCCCACGATGTTATGCACATCTGCATCAACGCAAGCCGCACAGCCTGGCGCTGACAGCCGCCCTGCTCCTCTGCGCAGCCATCCTGTACATACCGGCAAACCTGCTGCCGGTGATGTACACCCGCACGCTTTTCGATGATGAAAGAGACACGATTATGAGCGGCGTATTGGCGTTGCTGCAGTCAGGATCCTGGCCGATCGCCTTGCTGGTCTTCATTGCCAGCATCGTGGTGCCCCTGCTGAAGATCATCGCGCTCAGCGTGGTACTCTTTTCAGCCTGGCGCCGCTCGCCGCGATATCGAACACAACGGAGCGAGCTGTTCAGGATGGTCGAATTCATCGGACGCTGGTCGATGCTGGATGTGTATGCAATCTCATTGCTGGTCGCGCTGGTGCAAATCAGGTCGCTAGCCTACGTCTCCGTCGGCTGGGGTGCATTGGCATTCGGCTCCGTCGTGGTCCTGACCATGTTCGCAGCACGCACATTCGATGAGCGACTGCTGTGGGAGGACGCCTCCGCGTGAGCGAGGGATCGCCTTCGAATTTCGATGATTTGCCGGCAGCCGTGCCGGCGCGCTCGCTCTGGGGGCGTCTGCCGCTGGTATGGATACTGCCGGCAGTGGTCGTGCTGGTCGGTGGTTTCGTGGTCGTCCGCGAAAAAATTGCGCAAGGGACCTCGATCGAGATCCGCTTCGAAAATGCCGAAGGCCTGGAAGCGAACAAGACCAAAGTCCGCTACAAGGACGTGGACATCGGCGAGGTTCGCGACATCCGCGTCGGCGATGACCGCAAGGAAGTAATCGTCACGGCCGATATCCATGGCAACGCCCAATCCTACCTGGTCGCGGACACCCGGTTTCTGGGTGGTGCGGCCGCGGGTGTCCGGCGCCGGGGTATCGGGATTGGCGACGTTGGTTTCCGGGGCCTACATCAGCGTCGATGTCGGTCATTCGGCGCAAAAGCGCGATCACTATGTGGGCCTCGAAGTGCCTCCTATCGTCACCGCAGACCTGTCGGGGCGCGAGTTCATTTTGCATGCCGACGATTTCAGGATCGCTGGACATCGGCTCCTCGGTGTTCTATCGGCACATCACCGCCGGGCAGGTCGTCGGCTACACGCTGGAGGCCGGCGGCACCGGCGTCACCATCAAAGTATTCATTAATTCGCCGTTTGATGTGTACGTCACCGCAGATACGCGCTTTTGGCAGGCCAGCGGCCTCGACATGTCCGTAAACGCCGATGGGGTCAAGCTGCGCACTGAATCGCTGGCATCCATTCTCGAGGGCGGAGTCGCGTTCGGCACGCTGCCGGGCCCTCAGGCGCCAAGGGTCGCCGCGGACACAGCGTTCGTCTTATTCGCCGATCAAGAGCATGCGATGCGTCCTGCTGAAAGTGAAATTCGCGCCTTCGTGATGTATTTCGGCGGCACGTTGCGGGGTCTTTCCGCCGGCGCGCCGGTCGAACTGCACGGCATCGGCGTGGGCGAAGTCAAGAGCGTGGACGTCGATTACGATGAGAACTCAGGAACGCTGGCGTTTCCCGTTATCGTGGAGTTGTATCCTCAAAGGCTGCGTGGACACCCGCAGGCCGGACGATCTGGAGCGGCGCCCGGCAACGACAACAGCCGTGCGTTGATCGACAGTCTGGTGGCGCACGGTCTGCGTGCAGAATTGAAGACCGGAAACCTGCTGACCGGACAGAAATTGGTATCGCTCGACATGCACTACGATGTATCCAGGGACAAAGTCTCCTGGTCGGCGCAGCCCCCGGTTTTTCCGACAATTTCCAGCGGTCTTGATGACATCCAAGACTCGGTCGGCGTGATTGCCAAAAAACTCAGCAAGGTGCCCTTCGAACAGTTATCGGCGCGCCTGCTGGGGGCCGTGGCCTCGTTGGATCAGACGCTCAAGAGTGCGGACCAGCTCCTGCACAATGTGGACACCAGCCTCGCTCCGCAAATGCAGAGCACTCTGGCCGAAGCGCAGGCGGCATTGAAGAATGCCAAGGAATTGCTGGGGCAGGATGCCCCGCTCGAGAATGACCTGGGATCGACGCTGCTGCAAGTATCGCGTGCAGCCAAATCGATCAGCGCGTTGGTCGACTACCTTGAACGGCATCCCGAGGCCCTGTTACGGGGCAAACCCTCAGGCACACCATGAAGATTCCTTATCCCAGCGTCTGCGCCATGATGATCCTGCTCGGCGGGTGCGTCACGCATCAACCGGATCACTTCTATGTGCTGGAAACCGGACCCGGGAGCGCCAGGGAAGCCTCATCGCAATTCAGCCGGCAGATCACCTTGCGGGTCACAGTGCCCTCGCTAGTCGATCGCGCCGAAATGATTCTAACCACCGAGAGCGGCGTCGCAATCATGGATCATGAGCGCTGGGCGGCACCTCTCGCCGATCTGGTCACGGCAACCCTGGCTCAAGATCTAGAACGGCGGCGCGGCGATGTGATCGTCCTGCCGAAGAGTGCCGACCGGGCCGCCATTCCGCTCCTTCGGATGACAGTCGAAATTGACCGGCTGTATGCGCGTCTTGGGCAGCCGCTGCGCCTCGACGCGCACTGGCGCGTAACCGATGGCGCCGGCGGCAAAGAAACACTCGGCCGCGACACCTTTGTCAGCCCACAACAACCGCAGAGTTATGCCGAAGTTGCCGCCGCTTTGAGTGCCGGGATCGGGCTTCTGGCCGACCGGTTGGCGCGGGAAATTCCCGCAAACTAGAAATAACGGGCGCCTCGCATGCGAAGCCGAAGCGCCCGCAGCCTCGAAGTCAGGCTTTAACGCGCCTTAGGGTTCGATGGCAATGTCGTTATGAACCGAGTTCACGCCTTCCGTGTTTTTCGCGATCATCGCGGCCAAGTCGCTTGCATCCTTGGTAGGCGCACGGCCGCTCAACCAAACGACGCCATCGGCATCGGTGTCGACCTTAATGCGGGTCAAAGTCGACAGATGCTTTGCCGCCAGCTTCGCCTTCACCTTGGTCGTGATCGCCGAATCCTTGACGAAATGATGATGCGTATCGGTGGCCGCTTCGTCGGCCATCACCAGCGGTCCGCATGCCACGCCGAGCGCAACAATGCCGCATAAAATTAGATGCTTCTTCATCGTTCTCTCCTGCAGTTTTATGTAGCCTGTCCGGCTTGCTAGTTCTCGAGGCCATGGTGCACCTCGCGCTGCGCCATTTCTGTAGGGCACGAAACCGACCCGGTGACGGCCATATCCCACAATCGCCCCCGCACGCGCCTGGGCATGAGCGGCGGGCCGTTCGCCGCGCGCGCTGACGCGCCGTGCAGTGTCTGCGGGGATGGACAATAGCCGCGCGGTATTCACCAACGCCATATGCGTGAGTGCCTGCGGAAAATTTCCCAGCATGCGCTTTGCGCGGGGATCATATTCCTCGGCAAAAAGGCCGACGTCGTTCGCGATCCGAAGCAGCCGTTGGTAGAGCGCCTCGGCCTCTTTGCGGCGACCGGCAAGCGCGTAACAATCGGCCAGCCAAAAGGAGCACGCCAGGAATGCCCCCTCGCCGGCGGGCAGCGCATCGACATTGGTCGCTGTCGAATAGCGCAACACCAAGCCCTTGCACATCAATTGGCTCTCGATCGCCGCAATCGTGCCGAGTACTCGCGCATCGTCGATTGGTAGAAATCCGACTTGCGCCATCAACAGCAGGCTTGCATCAAGAAACTTCGATCCGTACGACTGAACGAAGGTGTTGTTGACGGGATCGAATCCCCTTCTGCAGACCTGAGCATGGATGAGATCCCGTAAACGGCGCCAGCGCTTGATCGGGGCCTCGCGCCCTTCCTTCTCGGCGTCCTTGATGGCCCGGTCGAAAGCCACCCACGCCATGATCTTGGAGTGCGTGAAGTGCTTGCGCGGACCACGGACCTCCCACAGACCCTGGTCCGGACGGTGCCAGTGATTCTCGAGAAACTTGAGCAAGGCAATCTGCACGTTCCACGCTTCCGGGTGCGGGTCCAGATCGGCGGCCCGCGCCAGGTGCAAAGAGTCCATCACTTCGCCGTACACGTCGAGTTGAAACTGGCGGGAGGCCGCATTTCCCACGCGCACCGGTTTCGATCGCCGATGGCCGCACAGCCACGGCAACTCAATCTCATCGAGCCGCCTGGCACCGGAGACTCCATAAACGATCTGCAAATCTTGCGGCGCTCCGGCCACAGCACGCACCAACCATTCGCGCCACGCAGCGGCCTCCTCGTTGTAGCCCGCCAGCAGCAACGCGTTCAACGCGAACGTGGCATCGCGCAGCCAGCAATATCGATAGTCCCAATTTCTTACCCCTCCCAGTTGCTCCGGCAGCGATGTGGTGGGAGCCGCGACCAGTCCTCCGGTCGGTTTGTAAGTCAATGCCTTCAAGGTAATCAACGATCTCAAGACCTCCTGCCGCCACCGGCCTTGGTAGCGGCAGCGCGCCGACCAGCGGTGCCAGCCTGCGGTGGTGCGCTTTAAGGCCTGAACAGCGTTGACGGCAGGCCGGGTCGGAAAATGCGACGGGCGGTAATTCAACACAAAGGATTCACGTTGACCCCTGCGCAACGAAAATTCCGCAACGGTCTTCATATTCTGCCCCGCAACCTCGACCGAAGCTGCAAGTTCAAGCGTATCCGGCCCGGCTGTCAGCAACAGCAGATCGCGTGAGCGTCGCACCCATGGAACGATGGAACCGTAGTCGAATCTCACGATCAGTTCCATGCGCATGGGCACGCGCCCGCTCGAGCCCTTCCACTATTCGCACCAAGTCCCAGCGTTCGTCGGAAAGCGGCATGAAATCAGTGACGCGCACGGTGCCCTGGTGGCGTGCAAAATTCAGCTGCTCAGCACCAGTGAATCGCCGACATATCGGCGCCGCACGCTTTTCGGCCTGGCTGCCGGAGCGAGCAGCCAGCGTCCCTGCTCGGGACCTCCCAGCAACGCGGCGAAGCACGCGCCTGAATCGAACCGGGGGAAACACAGCCAATCGATGGAACCGTTGCGCCCGACCAAGGCCGCCGTGTGGCAGTCGCCGATCAGTGCATAGTCCTCGATCGACTGGCTTTTCGAGGAAACGCGCCTACGGTGTTTGTTCACCGCTTGATTTTTTTCAGGTGCCTCTCGCGCTCTTCGTTCGGATTGCTGGGATCGGGTGGGTCGTTGTCGAAGCTGCCGGGTGTGGATGCGGTGTCAGCGTTGCTTTCCTCCTCGGCTTGCCGGCTCGTCCTGCGGCTTCCTGTCATCGCCGGCGGGGTGCGGCTGCTCGCCGTTCCCGGTGGACAACAGTGTGTTGAGCAAGCGAAGTTCCTCGCGCTCGGCCGGCGCGCCGCGAGCGCGACGCTTACCTCCCGCTCCGTTCACGAAAGCAAGTGAAGCATGCATGTGAGTGTCCTCAATGTGATCCGCAGCCAAAAGTTTGCGCGCAGCGACGCGGCGGCAAAATGGCCGTGGGCCGATTTCCATGCAGGACGATTCTGACCTTAAGGCATGGCTGCCCCACACTTGCTCTGCCGCCTTTACGGCGCCTAACGTGCAGCCATGACTTGTGATTCTTCCGACCACGAGGAGCGCCTCAAAGATTTCTTTGCGCGTCACGGCGGTCCCGCAAACCGACCGCCGCGCCAGGGCCAATCCGCAGGCGGCTTCCAGGGTTGGTCTGAGGCCTACGCAGGCGACGGCTATGTCTTACGCTGCGACTGGTCCAGCTTTGGCTCGCGCGATGAGATGAAATACTCGGAACTTGCTCCCCGCCCTGAAGGAGCGGACCCGGAACCCAGGAGAGAACGATGATCCGAAACATTGCCAGCGGCGAGTACCGCTTGTATTTCCGGGCTACCCACACCACCGCACGGTAGAGTTGCCACGCGCTGCCCTCGAGAGCAACGCATGGCCGGTCTCCATCAGCGATCCTGCTTGGAACCTTTGTTCAAATCGTTTTTCACATCGCCGTACTTGGCTTGCGCCGCGCCGGCCGCCTTATTGGCTGCGCCCTTTACCTGTTGCGTGGTGCTGCCCACGGTTTTGCCGGCCACTTCTTGAACCTTGCCTGCGGCTTCCTTGGCTCGACCTTCAACCTGATCTTTGTTAATTCCCATGCCTTGTCTCCTGCGCATTCGCCGGCAAACGGCCGACACGTTTCCTGCGAGATATGTTACGCAGCGTGGCTGCGCGGACTGTAGGATCGTCATGTGAAGCGTTGTCGGAATTCAGCCAGGAAATTGCAGTATCCTAAGAGGACGCCTTAATAATCAAAGGGACCCCCATGCTATCTCGACGACTCTTTCTGCAAAGCGCGGCAGCTATTCCCGTATTGGCCGGCGCCGACGCCGCCCGCGCTGCTTCGCCGCAGGCGCCGAGGACGCTGACCGGCGATGCAAAACCAATCTCTGCGCAAGAACGCCGCGGCCGGATCGAAAAGGCACAGGCGCTCATGACGCAGCGCAAAGTTGGCGCGCTGTTAATTGAACCCGGCTCGAGTCTGGAATACTTCACCGGTGTCCGTTGGCGCCGATCCGAGCGCACCACGCTGGCGATTATTCCCGCCGCCGGCGATGTGCTCGTCGTTACTCCCGCCTTCGAGGAACCCTCGGTTCGCGAAACATTGCAGGTCGGCGGCGATGTCAGGCCCTGGGATGAGCACGAAAATCCATTTGAAAAAATCGTTCAAGGACTGAAGGATCGCGGCGTCACCGGCGGCGTGCTCGCTGCCGAGTCGACCACGCGATTCTTTATTGTCGCGGGAATCCGCCAGGCCTCGGGCGCCTATGAAATCATTCCAGCAGACCCCATCGTGCGTGCATGCCGGTTGCTCAAGTCGCCGGCCGAATTGGCGTTGTTGCAGCTGGCAAACGATGTAACCATTGAAGCGCTGCGTCAGGTCCATACCCAGGTTTCCGCAGGGATGAGCGGATCCGACATTGGCGCATTGATGGATAAAGCGACGATTGCCCTGGGGGGGGAACCGGAATTTTCCCTGGTTCTGCTCAATGAAGCGTCGGCTTATCCGCACGGCTCGGTGAAGCCGCAGAAGGTACGCGAAGGATCGGTGATTCTCATGGACTGCGGCTGCGCGGTGCAGGGCTACGAGTCAGACATCTCGCGCAGCTGGGTGTTTGGGCAGGCCAGTGCGAAAATACGCAAGGTGTGGAACACCGTCAAGCGCGGCCAGGAGATCGCATTGCAAACCGCCAAGCTCAATGTACCTGTCGGCAGCATCGATGATGCGGTCCGCAAGTACTACGAGAGCGAAGGTTGGGGACCCGGCTATCGCCTTCCCGGGCTTTCCCATCGCACGGGCCACGGTATCGGTTTGGACGGCCACGAGCCTCCGTACTTGGTGCATGGCGATGCGACTCCGCTGCAGGCGGGAATGTGCTTCTCGGACGAACCCGGGATCTACATTCCTGGGGAATTTGGGATCCGCATGGAGGATTGCTGGTATATGACTGCCTCTGGCCCGAAGCTGTTTACGCCGTTGGCAAAATCGCTGGAAGAACCGATTTAGATCGGAGCGCCGGCGATGATCGTGCTCCTCTCCTTGTGCGCGTGGGTCTATCTATTCTTTGCGCACGGAGCGTTTTGGCGTTCGCGTCCCCAGCTTGGCGCCGCCGTTGCGCCGCAATCTCCTCCGGACGTCGACATCATCGTGCCCGCGCGCGATGAAGCTGAGACGATTCGCGCGGCGATTGCATCGCTCCTTGCGCAGGACTATGCCGGCAAGTTCGGCGTGCTTCTGGTCGATGATAATTCGACCGACGGGACAGCGGATCTCGCCGGCGCGGATTCCAAGCTGCGCGTACTGCGATTGGATTCAAAGCCGGCCGGCTGGTCCGGGAAGCTTTGGGCCGTGCGCGAGGGAATCGCTGCGACCGGCGCGCCCATCGTGCTGTTGACGGATGCGGATATCGTGCATGACCCCGCGCATTTGACCTCCCTGGTGTCGAAACTGATTGGTTCGCACCTCGATTTGGTGAGCGAGATGGTACGGCTCAATTGCTGCAGCCTGGCCGAACGCGTGCTGGTCCCGGCATTCGTCTATTTCTTCCAAATGCTCTATCCCTTCGCCCGCGTCAACCAGGCGCGCTCCCAAGTTGCTGCCGCAGCCGGGGGAACCGTATTAATCCGACGCCAAGCGCTTGAACGCATTGGCGGCATCGAGACCATCAAAGATGCCTTGATCGACGATGTGGCATTGGCGCGTGCCGTGAAGCCCGGGGGACCGATTTATCTGGGTCACTCCGGCCTCGCCGTATCGATCCGGCGCTATCCCCGGCTTTGTCGATATCTGGCGCATGATTTCCCGGACCGCCTTTACCCAGTTGCACTACTCCGCGGCGCTGCTGCTCGCGACGATCGCCGCGCTCGCCCTCATCTGGCTGGTGCCCCCGTGGGCGGCCGTTTTCTGCAGAGGCTGGCGCCAGGCCTGCGGGGTCGGCGCGTGTATTCTCGCAGCCTCAAGCTACATTCCAACCTTGCACCGCTACCGGCGCGCCTTTTTGTGGGCGCTGGCATTGCCCTTCATTGCCTCGTTCTATATGGCCGCAACCGTGAGCTCCGCGGTGAATCACTGGCGCGGTCAGGGCGCCAATTGGAAAAATCGCGCCTATCAACGCTAGCCCCGCGCTGCGCTTGCTGGCGGGACAGGCAGCGCCTTGAGAACTTCGGCCTGGATTGTAAAAGCGTCAAGGGTAATCTGATGCGGCACGCAGTTGGTGCGATAACTGAGTTCGCGCAGGCTGAAATTCGTCGATAGGATGTCTTTCAACTCATAAATCAGCTCGCAATCCCCGCGCCCCAGGAAATTCGGACGAATCGGACTAATCGTCACAGGCGTCCACTGAGCCGGCACGATGTTGGTACCGTCCGCCTCGGCGCTTGGCCGCAGCGAATTGAAGTTGATATCGACAACGGCAATGTTGCTGGGAACGCTCGAGCCGCGGGGACACCCGCCCGCGCTGACGCTTAAATCCTTGCGCGCTCCGACGTGCAGCAGCAAGGCGCGAATCTTGTCCTCCAAGCCGTCGCAGCTATAGTGCGCCGTAATTCCGTGGTAGCTGAGCGTTGCATGATGGTGTTCCCAGGTCCCGGCGACGACCGGCTCCGGCGGCGGCCGACGTTTCTTCGGCGGCACGGGCGCGCGGCGCGGCGGCTAAGACGACAATCGCGGCAAAGGCGGCGAACGCGCCGCCCATCGAGATGCCTGTGATGTGCTGCATGGCAAATGTCCTTTGAACGGCGGAACCGCCGATTCTAGACTAGACCCCGCAATCAATCCGCAGTTCATCCATCCTCAAGCCTGGCACCGCGCAGCGGTTCATGGGCTATTTCTTCACCAGACTGAGAGCCTTGTTGGCATCAACCACGGTAATCGCGGTCATGTTGACCAGCCGGCGTACCGTGGCGGCCGGCGTTAGAATGTGTGCCGAGGCGGCGCAGCCGAGCAGAATGGGTCCCACCGAGACATTGTGGCCGGCGGCGGATTTCAACAGGTTGTAGGCAATACTGGCGCTATCGAGGTTGGGACACACCAACAAATTTGCCCTGCCGTGCAGCGTGCTGTGTTCGAGGACGGCACGCCGCGCCGATTCATCCAACGCTGCGTCACCGTGCATTTCTCCATCCACTTCCAGTTCCGGCATGCGCGCGCGCAGCAGCGCCAGAACGGCGCGCATTTTCAGCGCCGACGGTGCGTTGCTCGAACCAAAATTCGAGTGCGACAGCAGCGCGACCTTCGGTACGAGTCCAAACGCCGATAGCTGATCCGCCGCAAGCTGCGTCAATTCCGCAAGTTGTTGCGCGCTCGGATCGAGATTCACGTGGGTATCGACCATGAAAACCTGACGGCCGGGCAAAATCACGCCGGTCAGCGCACCGTACACCGTAGCCCCGGCCCGATGGCCGATGACCTCGTCAATGTAGTGCAAGTGCCTCGCGGTGGTGCTGATCGTCCCGCAGATCAATCCATCGGCCTCGCCCTTCTTCAAGAGCATGGCGGCAATCAGGGTCGTGCGCCGGCGCATTTCCAGCCGGGCATACTGTGCTGTTACGCCGTTGCGCTCCGTCAATTGATGGTATGCCTGCCAATATTCGCGAAATCGCTCGTCGTGTTCCGGATTGACGATCGTGACATTGTCGCCGATACGCAGCCGCAGACCGTGGCGCTTCACGGCCCGCTCGATGACTGCAGGCCGGCCGACCAAGATGGGTACGGCGATCTTTTCATCCACCACAATTTGCACGGCGCGCAGCACGCGTTCATCCTCGCCTTCCGCATATACGATGCGGCTGCGCTCCGGTGCAACCTGTCTGGCCGCGGCGAAAATCGGCTGCATGAGCGTGCCGCTGTGATAGACGAACTGCAGCAAGCGTTGACCGTAGGCCTCCAAGTCTGCGATGGGACGGGTCGCCACGCCGGATTCCATTGCGGCTTTGGCAACCGCGGGCGCGACCTTGACGATCAAGCGAGGATCGAATGGCTTCGGGATCAAATATTCGGGCCCGAACGCCAGATCCTTGATGCCGCCGTAGGCGGCAGCCACGATATCGCTCTGTTCCTGCCGCGCCAATTCTGCAATCGCATGAACGGTGGCAATTTCCATTGCGCGCGTGATGGTCGTGGCGCCCACATCCAGCGCGCCGCGGAAAATGAAGGGAAAGCACAGCACATTGTTTACCTGATTCGGATAGTCGCTGCGCCCGGTCGCAATGACGGCGTCGCTGCGCACCGCCCTCACCTCTTCCGGCAATATCTCCGGCGTCGGATTGGCGAGCGCCAGAATCAAGGGCTTCGGCGCCATCACTGCCACCATGGAGGGCTTCAATACCCCACCCGCGCTCAGTCCCAGGAAAACATCCGCCGCCCTCGATAATCTGCGCGAGAGTGCGGGCAGCGGTGGACTGGGCAAAGCGCCCTTTCTCAGGATCCATGAGTTCCTGCCGTCCCTGTAGACCACGCCGGCAAGATCGGACAGCCAGACATGTTCGCGCTTCAGTCCCAGATCCAAAAGCAGATCGACGCACGCCAAAGCGGCCGCGCCGGCACCGCTCACCACCATTTTGACCTGCGAAATATGCTTGCCGACCACCTGCAGTCCATTGATGCAGGCGGCCGCCACGATAATGGCGGTGCCATGCTGATCGTCGTGAAAGACGGGAATTTTCAGGCGCCTGCGCAACTCGCGCTCGACCACGAAACATTCCGGAGCCTTGATATCCTCCAGGTTGATCGCGCCGAACGTAGGCTCGAGGGCCGCAATCACTTCGATCAGTTTCTGCGGATCGCTCTGTTCGATTTCTATGTCGAAAACATCGATGCCCGCAAATTTCTTGAACAGCACCGCCTTGCCTTCCATCACCGGCTTGGCCGCGAGCGGCCCAATGGAGCTCCAAGCCCTAGTACGGCGGTACCGTTGCTGATGACCCCGACCAGATTGCCGCGGGCTGTAAAGCGAAAGACGTTGAGTGGATCCTCGACGATGGCCTCGCAGGCCGCAGCGACGCCCGGCGAATACGCGAGCGCCAGATCACTTTGGTTCAGCAGCTGCTTGGTGGCGGTGACCGACAGCTTTCCCGGCGTTGGGAACTCGTGATAGTCGAGCGCTTGTTTCTTGAGCGCCTCGCGAATTTCGTCTCTCTTCATAGATCGCGCAGCACGGCATGGGTGGCGGACAGCGCAGGATTATAGCGGCTTGAGATGTGGGTTGTGCGCCGAGTTGCCGGATCTGGATCCCAGGGTGTAGGTAAATACGTGGGTAAATTCCGCGCCGAGCAGGAATATTTGCGCAGAGTAGTAGATCCACAGCAGCAGCACCATGACGGAGCCGGCCGCGCCGTAGGCGGAGCTGAGCGAGCTGCGCCCCAGGTACAGCCCAATCACATAGCTTGCCCACCGAGAACAAGCAGGCGGTCACCAGTCCGCCGATCCACACGTCGCCCCAGGCGATGTCCTCCCGCGGCACATACTTGTAAATCATGGCGAATAGCACGGTGGTCAGGGCAAGGCTCAACAGCAGATCGAGCGCGGGTAAAACCACGCCCCATTGCACCATGAAGGATCCGAACCAGGCACCCAGCGCTGCCAGCGCCGCGCTGATGATCAGCGATACCAGCAGCAGAAATCCGACTCCCAGAATCAAACCAACGGAGAGAATTCGCGAACGCAGAATCCGCCACCAAGCCACGCTTGCCTTGTCGGGCGATTTCCAGATGTAGTCGAGGGTATGTTGCAACTCGCCGAATACGCTGGTCGCCCCGATCAGCAGAGTGACAACACCCACTGCCGCAGCGAAGCCTTTCAAGCCGCTTTGATGAGCGCTCGACAGCAGGCTTTGCACAGACGCCGCACCCGCGTCGCCCAGCAGGTCGCGCATTTGCGCGAACACATGAGCTTCCGCCACCCGCGGACCGAATATCGAGCCCGCCACCGCCATCGCGATAACCAAAATCGGGGCGATTGAAAAGAGCGTGTAAAACGACAGCGCTGCGCCGAGACTCGACGCGTTGTGCTTGATCCATTCTGACACGGTATCGCGGGCTATCTGCCACAACAGGTGCAGCGACCGCGCGCGACTTCCCCGTGCGGATTGGGTTGACATGCGAAGGGCTATTGTCGAGGACGCTGGTCGCGTCGCGTGATCCCTTGCCGACGCCCGCGCCGGGCGGTCCTCGGCAGCGAGCGCGGCATTGCCTTCATCAAAGCAAAGCACACGCAGACAGCTATTCTGAGATGCGCCGGGAGCGAAGCCGGTTCCGCAGCGGATCAGCGAACGCACTCTCGGCAAAGGCCGGCCGCGCGCGTGCGCGGGACACAAATAGTCGACAATGGCCGTCGCCGCAAGAGTGGAGTCATCGCCAAGCGGGACAGGCGACGCCGTCCAGCGCACTGCCTCGAGCGCCTCTATCAACGCCGCCGCGCCGGCAACTTGCACGATCGAACTCCAGCCGCCTGCAACCTTGCCCAGGCCGCCATCGGGTGCAACGGGCGATCCAATTCGGCATTTTCGATCGAATCCAATATGCGCTGGGCGTGGAGGCGAATGTCCGGCTTGAGGTCGGCGGAATTGAGCTGTCTGCGCGCCGATTCCCAAGTTGCCTGTGCGTGCGCAAAAGCAAAGGGAATTTGCCCAAAATATTTGTCGAAAGGCTCGATCTCGAACCGCCGGCCGGTCAATTCAAAATCGGAATGACATCGCCAACGTACAGGCGATCGGATAGGGAATGTCCAGTGCGTCGATTGCCGCCAAGACGCGTGCTTCAAGGTGCGGAAAGGCATCCAGAACCGCGGCAATGAACATCTCGCCGCTCAAGCCGCCGGTAATATTCAAATGCAAATCCACGGCACACGCCTCCCTGTTGCGGGCAGACTACGGGAAAGAAAGCAGCGCAAAAACGCTCGCCGTCCTAACTGTTTGTAGGAATAGTCCTAGGGGAGCGTCGAGATACGCACGCCGTGTCGATTCCCGATCACACACCCGTGAGCAAGCCGAGCAACGCAGCGGCGCCGGCCGCCCCATAGGGCGCGCGGCGCACCAGCATTTCGGCACTTTGGCGGGCCTTATGGCTGTCCTGGCGAAGCTCGTTGCGCAAATCGCCGGCGACGGCTCGCATCAGGCGCAAGCCGATCGAGCAGATTCGCCGAATGCTTCAGAAAACGCGCCGTGTCCATGCAGACCTCACTGACTCTGAGATGCCGCACGCGCCCGGGGAAGCGCCACAACCTTGGCGCGGGATTGGCAGTCCGGCAAAACTCAAGAACGCCGTTTTGATTGGCGGCGCTGCGGGTATCGTCCAGATTGAAATAGTACGCAAGATGATGATGCGTACGCACGAACAAGAACAAGCTACCGCGCGCTGATAAGTGCTTCAGCATGCGCAACATATAGCCTTCCATGCTCACGCCGGTCTGTCGTCCTCGCTGCTATCCTTCTGTAGGACATTTTGCCGGCGCGCTGCGCCGCCGCTTCGTGCCGCAGAAACGCCAGTACCAACTGTCTCGGCCTTGCGCGCCGACGCGGCCGTCAGCTTTCCGTCTATTTTTGCGTGGATGCTGCCGGACCGCCAACTATCGAAGACCGCCGGGTTGATATAAGACTTGCGGCACACCGCCGGCGTATTGCGCAGCGCGGCAGCGACTTCCTTCACGACCTCCGCAATACTTCTTCTTAAAGGCGTGTTCGCTCGCAATCTCCGGCAACGGCGTACATGCGAGCAGCGTGATGGCGTGCAGCGTGGCGCCCCAGGTGCGGAAATCCTTGGCGGTAAAATCGTCGCCCATCGCCTGCCCAAGATAATCGTTGACCTGACCGGAATCGATCGGACAGCGTTGACCGTCGTCGTTGATGTACTGAAACAAGTGCTGGCCGGGGATCTCCTGGCAGCGGCGCACGATTTTCGCTATGCGCTTGTCATCGATCAGGATCTCGTGCTGAACGCCGCCTTTGCCGCGAAAATTGAGCACGGCACGGCCATCACGGATGAAGCTCGACGTGGCGGTTGCGCAGCGTCGTGAGACCGAAACTCTTGTTGTCCCTGGCGTATTCGCTGTTGCCGACGCGAACCCGCGTTGCGTCCAGCAAGCTGACGACCACCGCCAGCACCTTCTCGCGCGGCAAACCCGGCAACGCCAGATCGCGCTTGAGCACGCGCCGCAATTTCGCGAGTTGCTCGCCGAAAGCGACCATGCGCTCGAATTTCGCGCTGTCGCGAAGTTCGCGCCACTCCGTGTGATAGCGGTATTGCTTGCGTCCACGCGCATCGCGGCCGGTGGCCTGCAAGTGCCCGCGGGGCTTGAGCGATATCCACACGTCACGATATGCGGGCGGTATGGCCAGGCCTGCGATGCGTTTCAGATCCTTCTCAGCAGCCAAGCGCCGGTTCTCGGGCGTCACATAGCGGAATCCCCTGCCCGCACGTAAACGACGGATGCCCGGTTCCGTATCGGAAACATAAATGAGGCCGGCTTCGATGGCCATCTGCGCGGCGTCCGCCGCGCTGCCGCTCAGCCGGTCGCTCTCGTGTGCCGTTTTGAGAGTCATAGCGAATGGCTTTTAGCAGGTCACCATCCGCGAGACTATGGTGGAACGCCGACGGCGTGTAGGACTGACGGATTGGCTGCGCAATCTGGGACGCAGTTCATATAGAGAGTGTGATGCCATCGACCAATACGCGCCGCTTCGCGTACGCCGCAAAAAAAAGCCATCATTTACATAACGTTACCGACGGTCGTGCACTCGCAGTGCCAAGCCGTAGGTGCAATCCGACTTCGCAACAGGCGCTGCGGCTCTACTCCTCGGCCAAATCGCTCGATATCGTCAGCCGTCTGGGGGCGGAAGACTTTGCTGGTGGCCAGTTAAAACGAAAGGAAACTCCTATGCTTCACTATGCAGTGGTGTTCTTGGTAATTGCCTTGATCGCAGCTGTGTTCGGCTTCGGCGGAATCGCGGCCGGCGCTGCAGGCATTGCGAAAATTCTGTTTGTGGTTTTCTTGATCGGTGCAATCATCACATTCTTGTTGAACGGAAGATCCCGGGGGTCTAGCGAACAGGCAACGGCGCGCGATCGCGCCGTTGCCTTTTAGCGTGTCGCTGCCGACCGCGCGAAGCTCAGCACTTCTCCTGCCATCACTTCGAGAATCTGGCCCACCCTTGGCACCAGGCACCGGCCTGCTTCATCAAATACGCTTTCGGCAGAATTAATGGCGGCGCCGAGCGGCGTGGGCCAGCCGCGTAATGCATGCACGATATCGCGCAAGGCGCTCAAGGTATTGATGGCGCCCGGCCACCCCCCCGCCGTCGCGATGCAGCCGACTGCCCGGCCGCTAAAATAGGGACGCGGATCGGTACGCAAGTCTTCGGCATAATCCAAGGCATTCTTCACCACTCCCGAGATGCTGCCGTGGTATCCCGGCGAACCGATGATGATGCCGTCGGCCAGCGCAAGTTCGGCGACCAAGAGCCTCGCGCCTTCACCGCGCTGCGAGTTTTCCGGTTGGTACAGCGGCAATTGCAGCAAGGGACCGCTAATGAGCTTGGTTCTGGCCCCGGCACGTTGCGCGGCATTCAGCGCGTGGCGCATCGCCCATTCCGTGGAGGAGTTCGGACGAAGCGTACCGCCGACGGCAACAATGTAGGGGGATATCACAGACAGATCCTACACGGAAACCCTTCATCGGTTCAGTGCGCCGGATTTGCCGCCCGCGCACCGAACGGCGGTTTTGCAAACCAGATCAAGGGTATCAAGACCAGATAGATCAAGCCCAGCATGTTGAATACGTCATTGACGCCCATTGTCGATGCCTGGCCGGAGATGACTTGATTGACGAACTCAGCGGCGCCTACGCCGCTGACTCCGTGAGAATGCAGCTGAGCCTGGTACTGCGCCCAAGCATGGGAGCCATTGTTGATGTGCTCAGCCAATACCGAATGATGGTAGTCGCTGCGCCGATTCCAAATCCAGACGGTGATCGCCGTCGAAAAACTTCCCGCCATGGTACGCGTGAAATTGCTGACCCCGGACGCCGACGCCAATTCGTTCGACGAGACGCCTGACATCAGTATTTGATTCAAGGGCAGGAAGAAGAATGCCATGCCCAAGCCCTTGCACAAACCTTGGGCTTGCAAGCTGGAAATAGCTGGCGCTTTCATTCAGCGTCGCAGTCCAGAAAACGGAGAATCCAAAGACCACAAACGCGAAGCTCGCCGCGAGTCGAAGATTCATTTTCGCCATGTTCCGGCCGACAATGGGCGCGACAATCAGTCCCAGCAATCCCACCGGCGCCACCGCCAGACCGGCCCAGGTCGCCGTGTAGCCCACCGTCGTTTGCAGCCAGAGCGGAAAAATGATGTTGAGGCCCGAAAATGCGAAAAATGCCAGGGCGAGCGTGCCGGTGCCGACGCGAAAATTGCGCTTGGCAAATAAATGCAGGTCGACCACCGGATGCTTGTCGGTCAGCTCCCAGGGAATGAAGAATGCGATTGCCACCACCGAGGTGACGGCGGCGGCCAGAATCACCGGCGAATTGAACCAATCCTTTTCGTTGCCATTGTCGAGCATGAACTGCAGGCTGCCGACGCCGATGACGAGCAGCGCCAGACCCACGACATCGATCGGCAATTTCATGATGTTCGATTCGCGATGGCGCAGAATCGACCAGCTGGCGATGGCTGAGAAAGCGCCCACGGGCAGATTGACATAGAAGAGCCATGGCCAGGAAAAATTGTCCGTGATCCAGCCGCCGATGATTGGGCCGAAAATCGGCGCGATCATGATCACCATTGACCACAATCCCAGCGCCATACCGCGCTTTTCGATCGGATAGTTGCGCAACAAAATGGCCTGCGCCACCGACATCATCGGACCGGAAACGAAGCCCTGAATCAGGCGTGCGCCAACCAGCATGGGAAGACTGGTCGCCATGCCCGCAAACGGCCGAGAAAATCATGAACAACAGAATCGAGGTGACGAAGGTTCTGACTTCGCCGAAGCGCCGCGCGATCCAGCCCGACAGCGGCTGCATGACCGCGGCGGCCAGCATGTACGAACTGACCGCCCAGGTACCCTCCGAAGGCGTTACCCCAAGACTTCCGGAAATCGACGGCACGGAGACATTGACAATGGTCATGTCAAGGATCTCCATGAACGAGGCGGTCGCGATCGCGACGGTGAGGAAAAACAGCTTTCCTCCGTGCAGCGGCGGGTATTCGCCGCTGGCAGGCGGCCGTGCAGGATCAGCCATGTCTAAGGATCCTTGAGGACTAGCGCCCGCCGCCGAGATTCTGCCGCACGACGGCGTCGGCTTCGGCGTTGGCTTTTTCGAGATCCTGGGTGTAGACCTGCGTCTCCCCCACCGGCCTGTCGCCGGCCGACTGCGCCAATACCGGACCATCGCGCGACGTCGTGTCCACGGTTACCGTGGCGGAGAGACCGACACGCAGCGGCGATTTGATCAAATCATTGTCGTCGATGAGAATCCGCACCGGAACGCGCTGCACCACCTTGATCCAATTGCCCGAGGCATTTTGCGGCGGCAGCAGCGAAAACGCGGCACCCGTTCCGGCCGACATGCCCTGGACGTGTCCGTGAAAAATGAAGGACCCGCCGTACAGATCGCTGCGCACCTGGGCCTTCTGGCCGATGCGCAGATTGCGCAGCTGCACTTCCTTGAAGTTCGCGTCGACCCAGAGGGAGTGCAGCGGAATCACCGTCATCAGCGCCTCGCCGGCCTGGATGTGCTGACCCAGCTGCACGCTGCGCTCGGCGACATAGCCGGTCACCGGCGCGACCACGGCATTGCGTTGCGCGGCGATCCACGCATCGCGGTATACATCCCTTGCCTGCAGAACCGTCGGATTGTTTTCCACCGGCGTTCCGTCGATCAGCGCATGCGCCGACTGAGACTGGCGTTCCGCCTGGGTCAGCGCGGCGCGCGCCATTTGCACGCTCTCTTGCGCGTGGCGCACTTCCTCGCCGGCGATGGCGTTTTCCGCGATCAGCGGCCGGCGTTTTGCCAGGTCAATCTCGGCGCGGGCGAGCTCCAGCTTGCGCGTCTGTATTTCCGAGTCGAACTGCCCGGCCGTGGCCTTTTGTTGGCGGACCTGGCGCACTGTTTGCGCCAGCGCGCCGGCGGCGCGGCTGAGCGCCGTCTGCGAATCGACGGGATCGAGCTTCACCAATATCTGCCCTGCGTTGACCAACTGAGTGTCGTCCGCCAACACCGCGACGACGGTGCCGGACACCTGCGCCGAGATCACCACACGATTGCCATTTACGTAGGCATCGTCGGTCTTCTCGCGCTTCTCCAGCACGAGCACCCAGTACGCCGCCCATAACGCACCTATCACGATGAAAATGACCGCGATGAGCAGCAAGATTCTGCGCCGCTTGCCATTGGCGGGATTGGCCGTTGCCGAGGTCCATATTTGCGTTCATGGTGTCGCTGTTGTTGAAGAAGAGCTGGCGAGCGCGGGACTTTGATAGCCGCCGCCCAAAGCGCGCTGCAGCGCGATGTCGGCCGACAGCGCCGCGGCATCAAGCTGCAGCAGTGCATCCCGTTGATCAATCCAAGATTCTGTCGCCATTAATTCGCTGCGGGAATCCTTAAGTCCCTGCCGCACGCGCGAGCCGGCGGTATTTCTCATGTGCAGGGCAGCGTCCACTTGTTTGGAGCGCTGCGTGCGCTGCGCTTCTATCTGGGCCCGCGTCGTGGCCTGCGTGGCCACATCGCGCGCAGCGGTAATTACGGTGTCCTGGTAGCCCGAAACCGCCGAATCCAGTGCCGCTTGCGCTCCGCCATAGCGCGCCTTGAGCCGCCCTGCGTCGAATATCGGCAGGTGAATCGCGGCGCCGAGCTTGGGCACCCGGCTGCCGTACTCGAGCAGTCTGCCCACATCCAAGCTCGACAGGCCCGCCAGCGCATTGACGGTCACATCCGGATAGAACTCGGCGCGCGCGGATGCGAGGCTCTTTTCAGCCGCTTCCACCCGCCAGCGGCTCGCCACGATGTCGGCGCGGCGTGCGATCAAGTCTAGCTTGACGCTGTCGGGCAGCGCGTTGGGAAAGTACGGCAACGGCTTCGGCGACAGCGGCGGCAACTCGGCGACCGACCGTCCGACCAAAGCGGCCAACGCAACCACGCGCAGCTTGGCAGATCCTTCCAATGCAGCGATCTGTTCGCGTGCCGCGGCCAGCGCAAGATCGGTATTGTTGAGTTCATCGGCAGAATCCAATTCCGCGCGCACGCGCGCAACGGTGACTTTTGCCTGCGACTCGACCGCCGTCTCCTTGTCCCGCGCGAGGTTGAGGCGATTTTGGTCGGACTGCCAGCCCAAAGTAAGCGTCGGCGATGGAACTGGCCAGGATCAAAGCCGCGGCGTTGCGATCCGCCTCTGCGGCGTGCGCCTGGTCCGTCGCCGCCTCGACCGCATCGCGCTGCTTGCCCCACCAATCAAAGGTGTAGCTGAACTGCAACCCCAGGTCGAATTCGTTATACCAGGTGAAGCCGAGAAGTTGCGGCGGGAACAATCCATTTTCGCTCAAGCGCTGCCGGTCCGCCTCCGCGCTCGCCTGCAGATGTGCGCCGGATTCGGCCGCGGCGAGACGCACGGATTGCCGCGCGGAGTCGTAGCGCGCATGCGCGGTTGCCAAACTCGGCGAATTGGCGCCTCCCATCTCGATCAATTGATCCAGCGTCGCATCCCGATAGCGTTTCCACCATTCCTGCGCAGGCCAATCACCGCCGGCGGCCGCACTCAAGCCGTCGAGCGGCGCTGTGTCGGTCAATTTCACAGGTTGGTGTTTGGCGGGAAGACCGGCGCAGCCCACAAGCAATGCCAAAATCGCCACGGCGCTGCGCGCGGCCCTCACAGCGCCGGCTCCGCCATCGCAGGCACGCTCAGTTGATCCAACTCCGAACCCAGCCTCTTGAGCTGCGCAATCATTTGACGCTGCTCGGACTCGGAAAAGGCTTTCAGCATCCTGCGCAGCGGGACGTGCAGCTGCGGCAGAAGTTGCCGGACGAACTGCTCTCCTTCCTCCGTGATGCGCAACACCATACGCCGCCGATCGTGAACGCTCGATACCCGCGTAATGAGTCCGCGGCCGACCAGCGCATCGCTGATGCGTGACATATTGGCGGGACTCTGAGAGGCGCGAATGCATAAATCGCTGGGATGGGCGACGCCCTCAGGCTGAGAGAACAAGGTCGTGAGCACGCGAAACTCAACCTCGGCCAAACCAAAGGGCTTCATCTGCTGCTCGAAGTTGGCCGCCATCTCGCGCCCGACGTGCAGCAGCAGCCGGCACAGCAAAATGCTTGAGGCGGGCAAATCGGGCATGCGGCCCTTGAGGTTTTGCAGATTTGCCTCGATCAACTCGAAATTGGGAGTCGAAATTATTCATTTGCATACTAACTATTTAATAGTATATATTTTAACAGGTGAATATATATTGCGCAAATATCCGGAGGTTTAGCGGCCAGGGACGGCGCAAAAGCCTTACTATTCAGACGATCCCCTCTTTTTTGGCGTGGCTGACCGATCGGCCAAAAACGGACCGTATGCGAAAACTCATCCTCGGCAGTGTGCTCTTCACCGCCGCGTGCTCTCCCAAAAGCGCGCCGCCGCCGCCGCCGCCGCCTGAAGTCGCGGTCCTCACCTTGCGAACCCAACCGGTGGTTATTGTCACCGAGCTCCCCGCCCGCACGACGGCATTTCGGGTGGCGGAAGTTCGTCCGCAGGTCAACGGTGTCATATTGAAGCGGCTGTTCGTGGAAGGAAGCCAGGTCAAGGCCGGTCAACAGCTCTACCAGATCGACCCGGCGCCGTTTCAGGCCAGCTATGAAAGTGCCCGGGCCGCCGTCGAACACGCGCAGGCTGCGGCCACATCGAGCCGGCTGCTGGCGCAACGCTACAAGCCTTTGAGCGAAGCGCGCGCCGTCAGTCAACAGGACTATGACAACGCGATCGCCGCGCAAGACCAGGCTGCCGCCGATGTGGCCTCGGCCAAGGCCGCACTGGAAACCGCCCGCATCAATCTGGCTTATACCAGGATGTTTGCGCCGATTTCAGGCCGAACCGGACGTTCCTCGGTCACCGAAGGCGCGTTGGTAAGCGCGAATCAGGCGAACGCACTGGTGGTGATTCAACAGCTAGATCCGATCTACGTCGATGCAACACAAGCCAGCACGGTCCTGTTGCATTTGCAGCATGCGTTCTTGGGAGGACAACTGAAAAAGGCCGGCGACGCGCAAGCGGAGGCCAAATTGATTTTAGAGGATGGCTCGCCGTATCCACTGACCGGCAAGCTGCAATTTACCGAGGTCACGGTAGACCCGGGCACCGGATCAGTGACGCTGCGGGCGGTCTTTCCCAATCCGCAGAGTATCTTGTTGCCGGGCATGTTCGTGCGCGAGCGGCTGGAAGAAGGGGTCAACGAAAAAGGCGTGCTGGTCCCTCAGCGCGCCGTCGGTCACAACAACCGAGGCGAGGCAACGGTCACGGTCGTCGGCGACGATGACAAGGCGGCAGTGCGCGTCGTCAAAACCGATCGTGCCATAGGCGATCAATGGTTGGTGACCGACGGCGTCTCGGCGGGCGATAAAGTCATCATGGTCGGCATCCAATCGGTGCGTCCAGGCAGCGCGGTACACCCTCATGAAGTAACCGCCGAAGAACTCAAACCGGCGGCCGCCGGTTCGCATCAGCCGCCGCAGAAGTAATCTCGTGTCCGATTTTTTCATTGCGCGGCCGATATTTGCCTGGGTTCTCGCGATCGTCATCATGCTTGGCGGCGGACTTGCCATTAAAACTCTGCCCATCGCGCAGTACCCGAGCATCGCCCCGCCTGCCATTGCCGTCAGCGTGGTCTATCCGGGCGCCTCGGCCGCCACGGTCCAAAGCACCGTCGTGCAAGTAATCGAACAACAGCTGTCGGGCATCGACCATCTGCTGTATTTCTCGTCGGAGAGCGACAAAGACGGCAGCATGACGATTACGCTCAGTTTCGAGCAGGGAACCAATCCGGACATCGCCCAGGTCCAGGTGCAGAACAAGCTGCAGCTGGCCACGCCGTTGTTGCCCCCGGAAGTGCAGCTGCAAGGCATCCGCGTCGCGAAGTCGACGCGCAATTTTCTTCTGGTAATCGGGATTTTCTCTGAAGACGGCTCCATGTCGAGCGGCGACATCGGCGATTTCATCGCCTCGAACGTCCAGGATCCCTTAAGCCGCACGCCAGGGGTCGGCGACTATCAAGTCTTCGGCGCCCAATATTCCATGCGAATTTGGCTCGATCCGGCCAAACTCAATAATTTCCACTTGACGCCGGTGGACGTCGCCGCCGCGGTTCAGGCGCAAAACATACAAATAGCATCGGGCGAGCTTGGCGGCCTTCCGCAAGTGCCGGGACAGCAGCTCAACGCCACGATCATCGGCCCGAGCCGCCTGAGTACGCCCGCGCAGTTCGGCGCCCTTCTGCTCAAGGTGAATCCGGACGCCTCGCAAGTCCGCCTGCGCGATGTTGCCCGAATCGAACTCGGCAGCGAAAACTATCAGTTCAGCAACGTGCAATGGAATGGACATCCGGCCTCCGGCATCGCCGTGCGCCTCGCGACGGGGGCGAACGCGCTGGACGCCGCCGCCGCCATCCGGGCCACCATGGACAAACTCAAACCGACTCTGCCGCCCGGTCTGCAGGTGATCTACCCCAACGACAGCACTCCTTTCATTCGAATCTCGATCGAAGACGTCGTGAAGACCCTGTTCGAAGCGATCGCCCTGGTGTTTCTCGTCATGCTGCTGTTTTTACAAAACCTGCGCGCGACCCTGATTCCCACCATCGCCGTGCCCGTGGTGCTGCTCGGCACCTTCGGCGTGCTCAAGTTCTTCGGCTACTCGATCAACGTGCTGACCATGTTTGCCATGGTGCTGGCGATCGGACTGCTGGTCGATGACGCCATCGTCGTGGTGGAAAATGTCGAGCGTGTGATGGAGGAGGAAAACCTGTCTCCCAAGGAAGCCACACGCAATTCCATGCATCAGATCACGGGTGCCCTGGTCGGCATCGCGATGGTCTTGTCGGCCGTGTTCTTGCCCATGGCATTTTTCGGCGGTTCCACCGGTGTCATCTATCGGCAGTTCTCCGTGACCATGGTATCGGCCATGACCCTGTCGGTGCTGGTGGCGCTGATTTTTACGCCGGCGCTCTGCGCCACGCTGCTGCGGCCCAAGAAGCAGGCGCGTACACAAGCGGGGCTTTTCGGTTGGTTCAACAGAAACTTTGACCGCGCCAACCAGAAATACGAGGGTGGCGTCGTGCACATGGTGCATCGTACGGGCCGTTACTTGTTGATTTTCGCGCTCATCGTCGTCCTGATGGGAGTGTTGTTCGTTCGCATCCCCAAATCGTTTCTGCCGGACGAGGACCAAGGAATCATTTTTGCCCAGGTCACATCTCCGCCCGGAGCGACGCTGGAACGCACTCAAAAATCCCTGACGCAGGTCCGCGAATATTTCATGACGCAGGAAAAAGACGCGGTCATGGGTGTGTTCACCGTGCCGGGCTTCAGCTTCGCGGCACGGGGCCAGGCATCCGGCTTGGTGTTCATCCGGATGAAGGACTGGCGCGACCGCCCCGGCAAAAACAACCGCGTGCAAGCGGTGGCCGCGCGCGCCAATACAGCCCTGAGGAAAATATCGGATGCGCAGGCCTTCGCCTTCGCGCCGCCCGCCGCGCTCGAGCTCGGCAACGCAACGGGCTTCGATTTGGAACTCGTGGACCTCGAAAATCAAGGCCACGACAAGCTCATGGCCGCCCGCAACCAACTCCTGGACCTGGCGCGCAAGGATCCGCAGCTGACCCAGGTGCGCGCCAACGGCTTGGACGATGAGCCGCAGTACCTGTTCAACATCGATTGGGAGAAGGCCAGCGCGCTCGGATTGACCGTCGCGGATATCAACAGTTCGCTGTCCGCGGCCTGGGGATCGCTATACGTCAATGACTTCGTTGATCGAGGCCGTGTGAAACGCGTGTTCATCCAAGGCGACGCCCCCTCGCGCATGCTGCCTCAGGACCTGAGCAACTGGTATGTGCGCAATTTGCAGCAGCAAATGGTGCCATTCTCGGCTTTCTCGGACGCTGTTTGGGGTTTCGGCTCGCCCAAGCTGGAGCGGTTCAATGGCATACCGTCGGTGGAGATACTCGGCGCGCCGATCGCCGGGGTCAGCACCGGCACGGCACTCGATGCCATCCAAAGGCATGCGAAAGAATTGCCGCGGGGTTTTGACATCCAATGGACGGGCTTGTCTTTTGAAGAGAAGCTATCCGGCTCGCAGGCTCCGGCTCTCTACGCCATCTCGCTCGTTGTCGTCTTTTTGTGCCTGGCGGCGCTCTATGAGAGCTGGTCGATTCCGGTGGCCGTGATGCTGGTGGTGCCGTTGGGAGTTTTCGGCGCCATCCTCTTAACCCTGCTGCGCGGACTCGAGAACGATGTGTTCTTTCAAGTCGGGTTGCTCACCACGGTCGGCTTGTCCGCCAAAAACGCGATCTTGATCGTCGAATTCGCCAAGGAAAATCACGACAGAGGAATGGAACTGGTGGAAGCGACCGTGCATGCCGCCCGGCAGCGCCTGCGGCCCATACTCATGACTTCGCTGGCCTTCATGTTCGGTGTGATGCCCTTGGCCATATCCAGCGGCGCCGGCTCGGGCGGCCAAAACGCCATCGGCACCGGAGTTATCGGCGGCATGCTGTCGGCAACTGTTTTGGCGATCTTCTTTGTGCCGGTATTTTTCGTCGCTACATTGCAATGGCTCAAGGGCGCCACCCCCCACCATGCCGCAAGCCCGGAGCCGGATGACGCAACACCGCGGGGTTCGCCGTGAAAAATCAAACCTTGCTTGGCGCCTGCCTGATTGTGCATCTCGCAGGCTGTACGCTGGAACCTCACTATCAACGCCCGCAGCCGCCGGTGACGCCGCAGTGGCCGGCGATGCCGCAGTCGTCCGCACCGCCGGGTGCGGATTCGGCAGGCTTGCCCGGTGAAGCTGCGCCGGAGGCTTCCCAGCACAGTGCCGCGCAGATCGGCTGGCGTGAATTCTTTACCGATCCCAAATTGCAGACACTGATCGAAGAGGCGCTGCAGCACAATTATGACGCGCAGACCGCCGTGCTCAACATTGCTGCGGCACGCGCGCAGTACCAAATCCAGCGCGCGGAACTTTTTCCCAAGATATCCGCAAGCGCGGTCGAACAAGTGGAGAAGTTTCCCGCCGCGGTTGCACCACTCGCCTCCGGGGCGGGCAGCGCTACCGGCGTCGGCGCGTCCAACGGAGCCTCAATTTTCCGCTACTATGATGTGGGCATAGGTTTCACCTCGTACGAACTCGATCTGTTCGGCCGCATTCGCAGCTTGAACCACGCGAAATTGCAGCAGTATTTGGGCTACGTGGAAACCCGCCGCAGCACCCAGATCAGCGTCATTGCCGAGGTGGCCAATGCTTACCTGACCTTGCTGGCCGACGCGAAGCTTTTGCGCATCACCGAAGAGACGCTCAGCAGCCAGCAAGAATCTCTCAGGCTCATTCGTCTGACTTTCGACGGCGGCGTCGGGACAGCGCTCGATTTGCATCAGGCGGAAACCACCGTCGCGACAGCGCAGGCAAACCTTGCGCAATATCGGCGTCAAGTGGCGCAAGATCAAAATGCGCTGGTGGTTTTACTCGGCGCGCCGTTGCCGAGTGAATTCGTCGCGGACGTGGAACTCGATGAAGAAAACCTGCTCACGGATCTGCCCGCGGGAGTCCCCTCCGAGGTTCTGGTGCAGCGGCCCGACATCCTCGCGGCCGAGCACAATTTGATCGCGGCGAACGCCAACATCGGTGCCGCGCGCGCCGCATTCTTTCCCAGCATTTTATTGACCGGTTCCTTCGGCACCGCGAGCACCCAGCTGTCGGGGCTTTTCAAGCAAGGCTCCACCGCCTGGACCTTCTCGCCGCAGATCAGCCTGCCGATCTTCGCGGCCGGCGCGAATGTCGCGAACCTCGACCTGGCCAAAGTCCAAAAGAACATCTTGGTGGTTGAGTACGAGCAAGCGATTCAAAGCGGGTTTCGCGAGGTCGCCGACGCTTTGGCGGGCCGCGCAACGCTGGATTCCCAGGTGGCCGCAGACGCTGCGCTGGTGCAGGCGAGCAGCGAAAGTTTCCGGCTAACCAACATGCGCTTCACCGGCGGCGTCGACAACTACCTGGGAGTTCTGGTTTCCCAGCGTTTGCTTTATACCGCCCAACAATCCTTGGTGAGCGTCAAGCTTGCGCGCCTGCAAAACCTCGTCACTTTGTACAAGGCGCTCGGTGGCGGCTGGTATGAGCGGAGCACCTAGTCGTTCCGTGTACAGCGTTATTTATTATATAATACAAATACATACTCGCACTATATCAATTAGTTTCGAGAACAGATCCAAAAATGGCCGTGCAATCGCTGCGCGGACCTGGTTCAAACCTTTGAGAAAATGCGCGTTGCGTTTGCGCGAATGTCTTGTATATTCCGCTCGCAGAGTCTTGATTTAACAAGACCACTCGGGAGGTAAGCAGCCTAGAAACTACTTTAGGTTTGCGTTGTTGTTCACCGTGGGGCTTTATGATCACTGCCTGGGAATGTTTCCATTTTGCAACGTTAGAACTGGTGCGCTCAACGCCGATAAAGCAGCGTTTAATCTGCGCGTACCGTAGACACTTGGTCTCGCTGCCCGCTGAGGAGGTTCCCAGCGAGGTGCGCGAAGCGTTTGGCCAAGTCATGCGCAGCCTGTGCGGCGTGCAGCCCTTGCGCGGCGAAGATGCCGTGGCCGCGTCGGTGCGTAAAATGTCGAATCAAGAAGCGGATGAGTGCGCGGCGCAGATCGTCGAGATTTTTGGTCTCATGTGCAAAACGCAGCACAGCGTCACGCGTACCGGCACCGTGGTGCAACTGCATCCGGTGGAGCGGCCCGCGGAAGATTTCGCGGCTCCCGCCCTGATCGCCAGCAACTAAATCAATCGAGTTTGAAGTCGATCGTATCCCAGCGCGACGTTTCTTGATGCCGCGCCTGGCGGCGCAGCGCGTCGATCAGGCTGCGTTCATTCCACGCGCTCACTTCATCGGCGAGATCCTTGATCGCCTTCGCCAAGGGTTCGGTGGAGCCAAAGTTCTCCATGGCCACAATCGGTCTGTCGGCCGCCTTTGCGAAGTTCATTTGAAACAACACCAGCTCCGGCGCGATGCGGTACACCGCGGGTAGAACCACGATCACCTCGCAGGGTGCAATTTGGCGGCGCAAGTCTTCGCGCTGCGACTCCTTGTCGATCGGCTGTTTGGCTTGCGGCTGGCTGGTGTTGCGATAGTAAAAAGTACCAGAGGCCTCGAGATATTCGAATAGCCGCGTGTAGTCGTCATTCTCCAGCCCAAGCATGGGTGACGAACAGACGGATGGGATTGGCCGACATGGCTTAGTGTAACTTGACGATGAGCATGCGCGAAGCGCCGCCCGCCAGATACAATGCCTGGTGCGATTGCTGATCTACAATATACGGTACGCCACCGGGACCGGGCCCGCCTTTCACCTCCCGGTGCCCGGGGCGGGCTACCTTCGCTCCAGCCGCCAGGTGCTGGGGCGCATTACCGATTTCATCAAGGAACAGGATCCCGATGTGGTCGGCCTTATCGAAGTCGATACCGGCTCAATACGCACCGGAATGGTCAATCAGGCGGACTTCATTGCGCGTTCGTTGGGTCACTATTCCACCTACGAATGCAAGTACGGGGTCGCGTCCGTAAATCACCTGGTGCCGATCGTGCGCAAACAGGCCAATGCCTTCCTGGCCGCGCCCCGGGTTCGCGGCGAGCGCTTCCACTATTTCGATACAGGGATCAAGCGGCTGATCATTGAATTGGAACTCGACGACATTGCCATCTTCCTGGTGCATTTATCCTTGAAGTTCAGGCACCGCCAATATCAGCTGCGTTATCTTTACGATCTCGTGCGCAAGACCGAGAAACCGGTGATTGTCGCGGGAGACTTCAACACCTACTGGGGCGATCACGAGATCTACCTGTTCACCCAGGCGGCAGGATTGAGCAGCGCCAATACCGAGGGCCTTTTTTCATACCCCAGCCGCAGCCCGCGCAAGGAACTGGATTTCATCTTGCACAGCGCGCAAATTCGGGTGAATCGCTTCGAGATTCCCGATGTGCAATTCTCCGATCATCTGCCCTTGATCTGCGATTTCACGATCCTCAAAACCGCACAAAAAGCCGCATGAGCAACTGGGCGCTGGAAATCGACGCCGACCGCTTCGCATGGCTTACCTGCGATATGCCGCAAACATCGGCCAACGTGCTCTCGGGTGAGACGGTGCGCGAGTTGGCCGGGAAACTTGCCGAGATCGCCGCTCTGCGACCCGCCGGCGTGATCGTGCAATCCGCCAAGGCCGGCGGATTCATCGCCGGCGCCGACATCAAGGAATTTGTCAGGATTCGTACACCCGAAGAAGGCTTTGCGCTGGTGCGCGCCGGCCAAGCGGTCATGCAGCAGCTCGAGGATCTGCCCTGCCCGACCGTGGCCGCGATCCGCGGCTTCGCCTTGGGGGGTGGATTGGAATTGGCGCTGGCGTGCACGTATCGAATCGGCGCAGACGATGCGGCCCTGTCGCTCGGGCTGCCGGAAGTCCTGTTGGGCATTCACCCTGGTTTCGGCGGCACGGTCAGGAGTGTGAAGCTTATCGGCGTGCGTTCCGCGATGGAGCTGATGCTCAAGGGGCGGCCGTTCCGCGGCGCGCGCGCATTGAGCGCCGGACTGTTGGATGAACTTGTGCCGCCGGACGAACTCAAGGCACGCGCCAAGTCGCTGCTGCGGCGCCACCCGCGCAAAAAAACTGCGCCGTTGCCCGACCGGCTGATGACTCTGGATGTTGCGCGGCCCTTGGTGGCCAGGCAGACGACTGCCACCTTGCGGCAGAGCGTGCGCCGCGAGCATTACCCGGCGCCCTATGCGATTGTCGAACTGTGGCGCCGCTATGGCGCCGCCGGCGCCGCCGCCTTCGAGGCTGAAGCCCGATCGATCAGCGAATTGATGTGCGGAGCCGCGTCGCGAAACCTCGTGCGGGTATTCCTGCTGCAAGATCGCCTCAAAGGTCTGGGCAGCGCTTCGACTGCGGAATTCAAGCACGTGCATGTCATTGGCGCCGGCGTCATGGGCGGCGACATTGCGGCGTGGTCGGCGTTTCGCGGCATGACGGTCACCTTGCAGGATCGCACCGAAGAGCTGATTCAACCCGCATTGAGCCGCGCCAAGGCGTTTTTCGAGAAGCGCTGCAAGGATCCGGCTGCCGCCGCCGCTGCCGGCGGCCGCCTTAAAATGGACGTCTCCGGTGCCGGCGCCTCCTGCGCCGATGTCGTCATCGAAGCGATTTTCGAAGACGCCGAGGCAAAACAGGCGCTCTATGCGGACCTTGAACCCAAGCTCAAGGCCTCCGCCGTGCTGGCAACCAATACCTCGAGCATCAGAATTGAGACTTTAAGCCAAAAACTGGGCGATCCCAGCCGCCTGGTCGGCATTCATTTCTTTAATCCTGTCGCCCAGCTGCAGCTGGTGGAAGTCGTACAAGGATCCAGTACCCGGCCGCAGACGGCGCAGGACGCCCTCCGGTTCGTCCGCAAACTCGACAAACTGCCGTTGCCCTGCAGAAGCGCACCGGGTTTCGTCGTGAATCGTATTCTGACACCCTATGTGAACGAGGCGCTGTTCGCGCTGGAAGCCGGAATACCCGCTGAAATCATCGATCGCGCGGCCGTTTTGTTCGGCATGCCGATCGGACCGATCGAGCTGACCGATGTTGTCGGCCTGGATGTTTCATTGCACGTCGGCCGCGTCCTGAGCGCCGCCTTTGACCGCGAGATACCGCAAATTCTGATTAAGCTGGTGGAGCAGAAGAAGCTGGGTCGCAAGAGCGGCGAGGGCTTCTATCGCTGGCAGGATGGCAAGGCGCAAAAGAACGCAGCAGCAAACCCGACCATACCCGCAGACTTGGAAGACCGGCTGATTCTGCCGATGCTCAACGAAGCCGTGGCGTGCCTTCGCGAGGGCACGGTGCAAGACGCCGATTTGCTCGACGCGGGAGCCGTGTTTGCGACCGGTTTTGCGCCTTTCCGGGGCGGCCCGCTGCAATATGCCAAGGATCGCGGCGTCGCGGGCGTTGTACAACGCCTGAATGAACTCGCCGACCGCTATGGTGGGCGCTTCCGTCCGGACGCGGGCTGGCGCTTGATTTCGGCTTGATACTTTAAGGCCGGTGTGAACCACTGCGTGGTCGGAGCTACCGCTGCGTATGGTAGGATTCGCAGGCAAAATCATAGGGTTGAAAGCTAGGACAAAAGAAATTTTTCGATGGACGAGCGACCAGTAGACCTTGGTGTATTAAAGACTTTCTCGCCGCTGGACGGCCTGAAGGCAGAAAACCTGCACGCGCTTGCCCGCAAAACCGTGGTTCGCGAAATGGCTGCCGGACGCGTGCTTTTCAAAGAAGGCGATACCGACAAACGCACCTACTACCTGGTGCACGGGCAAGTGGAACTGCGCGCGGACGATCGAGTGATGGGAGTCATCAAGTCCGGTACCGCAGAAGCGCGTGCCGCGTTGGCGCCCGGATTACCGAGAAGATTCACCGCCCGCGCCGCGATGGATATCGAATACATCATGATCGACAGCGACCTGCTCGACGTGCTGTTGACCTGGGACCAAACCGGACAGTACGAAGTTGCCGAGCTGCGCGGCGACGGTTTGGACGTCACCGGCGACTGGATGACCACGCTGCTGCAAACCAAGGCGTTTCATCGCATCCCCCCTGCCAACATTCAAGCCATCTTCATGCGTATGCAGCGCCTCAACTATCGCGCGGGCGATATCGTCATCAAGCAAGGGACCGAAGGCGATTACTTCTACGTGGTGGTTGCCGGAAAATGCATCGTCACGCGCGAGACTCCCCTGAACAAGGAGGGCATCAAGCTGGCGGAATTGGGTCCCGGCGACAGCTTCGGCGAAGAAGCATTGATCGCCGAGGCGAAGCGCAACGCCACCGTAACGATGTCCACCGACGGCACGCTGATGCGCCTCGGCAAGAACGATTTTCAAACGCTGCTCAACGAGCCCCTGCTGCAATGGGTGGATCAGCAGAAAGCGCGGGAAATCGTCGCGAGCGGCGGCAAGTGGCTGGACGTGCGTTTGCCGAGTGAATTTCAAAACTTCCGCATCGACGATGCGGTCAATATCCCGCTGTATTTCATTCGCTTGAAGATCAATGCATTGGATAAGAACACGCAGTACGTCGTTTGCTGCGACACCGGACGGCGCAGCTCTGCGGCGGCCTACATCTTGAGCGAGCGCGGATTTGAAGCCTACGTACTGAAAGGCGGACTCGCTGCAAGCGAAGCCGCCCGCTCACGCAGTGCCTGAGTTCACCCCGGGCCCGGCCGACGGCAAGGGACCCAACAGCTACGCGCCCAAGCCCCGCTTCGAATACAGAGCACCTTCGATTCTGCGCGAGTACCGCTATCTGGCGATATTTTTTGCAATCGTGATCGTCGCGGCTACGGTGTATCTATTCAGGACACCGCACCGGGAGCTCAAGATCGAGCCGCCGCCGGTTTATGTGGAGCCGATTCCGCAGCGCCCGGTTCCGACCCATTAAGGAGCCCACGCGAAGCACTCGGACAGGCTACAGCCTCACATGGTGTGCGTGGGCTTGTCCCCGCCAAGCGCGCCGGCAAGATAGTTTTCAATTTTCTTTTGCGTGTTGCCGCGGTCCTGATCGCTGAACTGCACGCCGATGCCGGCAGTCCTCTTGCCTTGCGCACCCTTCGGCGTCATCCAGATCACGCGTCCGGCCACCGGCAACTTTTCTTCCTCGCCCATGAGGTTCAGCAGCATGAACACTTCATCGCCTAATCGGTAGTTGCTGTTGGTCGGAATAAACAAGCCGCCATTCCTGACGAAGGGCATGTAGGCGAGATACAGCGCGCTCTTGTCCTTGATGGTGAGCGTCAGGAGACCGGGTTTATTACTTGGACTTCTCAATTCTTGCGATTCCCAGAAAACTTACTTCCCCAACGCGCTGCGACCGCCCGCCAGCAACGCCTCAAGCGCCAACTGTTGATTCATGCTGGTCGACGCAAGCCGCCTGAGGTCGCGCGCAGCGTCGAGCAGCTCGAATAAGGCCCTTATCTTGGGCTTAAGTAAAGCGCCAGGCAAGCGGACCGGTTCCGCAGTTTGATGCGAAGTGCAGGTTCCCAACGTCGCTTGTACCCGCTGTGTGATCCAGTTCTCAAGCCAAGTGATACGCACGCCCGGATTGGATCGGAGCCACCGGTCGGCGAGCAGCGTGATATCCACTGAACCATCGGCCAGCTCCGCCATGCTCCTGCGCATATCAGCGTCGATTGCCTCGAGCCCTTCGGCATCCAATTGCATCGCCAATAGCGGTGCGCCTCCCGCCAGCGCCAGCGCTGCGCTGCCATCGCGGGGAGTCGCTGAGTTCGCACGCAGCCAGGAGAGGGCAAGGTCGGCCGGCGGCGGCCGCAAGCTCAGGCGCAAGCAACGGCTGGAAATCGTTGCCGGCAGGCGATGATTGGGCCGCGTGACCAGAATGAGCACGGTGTCGGCGGAAGGTTCCTCCAAGGTCTTCAAGAACGCGTTGGCGCCGTTGGCGTTCAAGGCCTCGGCGCCCTCAATGACGCCGACCTTGTAGCCGCCGCGATAACTCTTGAGCGTCAAAGATTCGATCAGCCCGCGCACCTGGTCGATCTTGATCTGCTGCGCGTCCTCTTCCAGGCGCACAGCGTGCGCATCGGGATGAGTGTCGGAGCGCAACAGACGGCACGACGCACAGGCATCGCAGGGCCTGGTAGCGGAGGACTCGCATAGCGCCAGCGCTGTAATCCAGTTCGCCAGATGCTCGGCGCCCAGACCAGGCACGCTTGCCAGCAGCAGCGAATGCGGCAGGCGTCCCGCGTGCAGCGCGGCGCGCAGGCGTTGCCGCGAATCCTCAAGCCAAGGCAGCGACTCAGCGCTCAGGAAATCCATGATCGCGCCCGCAGATGCTCGAGAATGACCGATCCGACCCTGTCGACAGATTGAGTTGCATCCACGATGACGATGCGTTCAGGCTCGGCCGCGGCGCGCGCGCGGTACACGCTCCTGACTCTTTCAAAGAAATCGCTCCTTTCCTGTTCGAAACGATCCTGCACCGAGCCGGCATTGCGCGCGGCGGCGCGTGCCAGAGCGCGTTCCACCGGGTGCGTCCAGCAAGATGGTGAGATCGGGGCGGCGCGCTCCCTGCACCATGCATTCCAGCTCGCGGATCGTGCTTTCGCTTAAGCGACGGCCGCCGCCTTGGTACGCATAAGTTGCATCGGTGAAGCGGTCGCAAAGCACCCAGCGTCCCGCCTGAAGGTTGGGGTCGATATGATTGGCGAGATGCACCGCGCGCGCGGCAAACATCAATAGCAATTCCGCCATCGGCGGCAATGTTTCCTCGCGGGCAGTCAGCACCACCTGTCGAATGCTCTCGGCAAGCGGTGTACCCCCGGGCTCGCGCGTCACCACATGCGCGATACCGTGCGCATTCAAAGCCGCAGACAGCCGCGCCACCTGAGTGGTCTTGCCGACTCCCTCGATTCCCTCCAGTGTGACGAACCGTCCCGCCTGCCTCATCGTCCCGGCCCCTGCGCCGCTTTTCGCTGATGAGCGACGTACGCCGCCACGGCCGCATTGTGCTGCTCGAGCGTCGCGGAAAAGACGTGGCTGCCGTCTCCCTTGGTCGAGGCCACGAAATAAATGGCGTCGGTTTTTTCCGGACGCGCCGCAGCGCGGATCACTGCGGCGCCGGGCAAGGCAATTGGCGTCGGCGGCAGGCCGGCGCGCGTATAGGTGTTGTAGGGTCCATCCGTGCGCAGATCGACCGTATGAATATCGCCGTCGTAGCTCTCCCCCAATCCATAGATGACGGTGGGATCGGCTTGCAGCCGCATGCCGATGGCCAAGCGATGCAAATACAAGCCGGCGATCTTCCCCAGTTCCTGCGGCAAGCCACTCTCCTTCTCGACAATGGAAGCCATGATCAACAGCTCATAGGCAGAATGCAGCGGTAGATCAGGATCGCGATCCATCCAAGCAGCATCCAGTTCGTGCACCAGCGCGGCATGCGCCTGACGCAGCAACTCGATATCGCTGGTGCCGCCGATGAAGCGATATGTCTCAGGCAGAAATTGCCCCTCCGCTGCGGTGCCCGGGCTGCCCAGTTTAGTCATGATCTGCATCTGCGCGGCAGAACTCCCCTGTTCGGGCGGCAGCGTCGAGACGATGTCGGGATTGTGCCGCAATGCCTCCAGCAAATCCTGCACCCGCCAGCCGTCCACTATCGTAAATGAATGCAGCAACACCTGACCGTTCACCATCTTTGTCAGCAGTTCGCGTGCTGTCGTACCCGGTTGGATTTCGTATTCCCCGGCCTTGACGGCCGGGGCCAGGCCCGTCCACCGTGCATACAGAATCCAGGCCTTGGGCTGAGCAACGATGCCCTGCGCGGCCAATTCGCCGGCGACATGCGCGAAACTCGCACCCGACGGCACTTTAAAGCGAACCGGCGAGGCAAGCCGCAGCGGCGCATCGAGGCTGCGAATGCCGGCCGTGAGAATCGCGGCCGCGGCGCCGATCAGCAGTACCAGCACCAAGGGAATGGCAATTCGCAGTGTGCGGCTCACAGCAAATCCAGGAGTGAGTTGCTCATAAAATCCTCATTGGCGGGCGCCGATCGTGGCGGGCACCGGGTGCCGCCGGCGTGGCGGCGCCGGTCTCGTAGTACCCGGATAATCCTCCGGAAACTGTGCGACGAGATCTAGCGGCTTAAAGCCGGCGGAAAATGAGCGAACCGTTGGTGCCACCGAACCCAAACGAATTGGAAAGGGTGTAGTTGAGCGGCATTGGGCGGGCCGTATTCGGCACGTAATCCAGGTCGCAACCCTCGCCTGGCTGGTGAAGATTGATGGTGGGCGGCGCCACTTGGTCGCGCAGCGCCAACACGGAGAAAATAGCTTCCACCGCCCCGGCAGCGCCCAACAAGTGGCCGGTCATGGATTTTGTCGAGCTGACCGCAAGCTTATCCGCCGCAGCGCCAAATGCGCGCCTGATGGCGAGCGTTTCCGCGCGGTCGCCGAGCTCCGTGGAGGTTGCATGCGCGTTGACGTATTGAACCTGTTCAGGATTCAGCTGCGCATCTTTGAGCGCATTGGACATGGCTTTGCGCGCGCCCTCGCCGTCTTCCGGCGGTGCGGTTACGTGGAAGGCGTCGCCGCTCATCCCAAATCCGACGACTTCGGCGTAAATCTTGGCGCCGCGCGCCTTGGCGTGTTCGTATTCCTCGAGCATCATGGCGCCGGCACCGTCCCCCATGACAAAGCCGTCGCGATCCTTGTCCCAGGGCCGGCTGGCCGCTTGCGGATCGTCATTGCGTTGCGAAAGTGCTTTCGCCTGCGCAAAGCCGCTCATGCCGGTGGGGCAAGTCGCCATCTCGGAACCGCCGGCCAGCATCGCGTCCACCTCGCCCCACTGGATCAAACGCATCGCGAGCCCCAGTGCGTGCGTCGAGGTGGTGCAGGCGGTGGCGACGGCAAGATTGGGGCCGGTGATCTTGAAAAGAATGGACAAATGTCCGCCCACCAGATTGATGATGCTGGCGGGAATAAAAAACGGCGATACCTTTTTCGGAGAGTGCGTCTCCATATATTTATCGTAGGCGATTTCGATGGATTCCAGGCCGCCCATGCCCGATCCCATCATGATGCCGACCCGCTGCGTGTTGGCCTCGGTCACTTGCAAGCCGGAATCGCGCATCGCCTGAATACCGGCCACGACGCCGTATTGCATGAAAGCGTCCATGCGGCGCGCATCCTTCGGCGACATGTAGGGTTCCAAATCCAGCTTTCTGACTTCACCGCCGAAGTGCGTGGGAAAGTTGGTGGTGTCGAACCTTTCAATCGGTGCGATGCCGCTGCGGCCGCCCAGGATATTGGCCCACGCGGTCGCGACATCGTTGCCGACCGGCGAGACGATTCCAAGTCCCGTAATGACGACGCGTCGCTTGCTCAATGCCAACCCCTAGCTAGGACTTGAACAAAGGACGATGTACGGAATCGGCAGGGCTTCAGGCTTTGCCCTTGTGCGAATTGATATAATCGATTGCCTGCTGCACCGTGGTGATTTTTTCGGCGTCTTCGTCGGGAATTTCCGTCTCGAATTCTTCCTCGAGCGCCATCACCAGTTCCACCGTGTCCAGCGAGTCGGCCCCCAAATCATCGACGAACGAGGCGTCATTGGTGACTTCTTCTTCTTTCACGCCCAGCTGTTCGGCCACGATCTTTTTAACCTGCTGCTCAACAGTACTCATCGTTATGGTGTCCTCTCGGAATTGCTATTCATGCGGTTTTTAGAACCCCCGCGACCAGTGGCATCGACCGGGCGCGTATTTTATGTGAACGCGACGGCGACGGCTACTCAGACTGCATATTTGATACCTGGGCCATTTCCGTGCGCCTTGACAAAACACGGCGACTGAGGGCGCAAAACGCTCATGGCATGTACATCCCGCCGTTCACATGCAGCGTTTCACCGGTGATATAGGCCCCGTCGGGGGAGCACAGAAATGCCACCGCGGCCGCGATATCGGCCGGCTGGCCCAGCCTTCCCAGGGGGATTTGCGCGTTCAGCGCCGCATGCTGCGCCTCGTTCAGGGCGCGGGTCATGTCCGTATCGATGAATCCCGGGGCAATGGCATTGGCCGTAATCCCGCGCGAGCCCACCTCCCGGGCCAGCGATTTGGTAAAGCCGATGATGCCGGCCTTGGCGGCGGCATAATTGGCCTGGCCGGGATTGCCGGTCAAGCCCACCACCGACGTGATGCTGACGATGCGCCCCTTGCGGGCCTTCATCATGCCGCGCAACACGGCCTTTGGACAGCCGGAACACCGAGGCGAGATTGGTCTGCAATGACCGCGTCCCAATCGTCCTGTTTCATCCGCAGCAACAGCGTATCGCGCGTGATGCCGGCATTGTTGCAAAGAATGCCCGATCGCGCCTTCCTTGCCCTCGATGTCCTCCATCAAGGCATCGATCGACTCCTGACTGGTCACGTTGAGCACCGCGCCGCGCCCGCCGCGCGCCGCCAGAGTTCGCCGATGCGCGCGGCGCCCTCGGCGGTCGTGGCCGTCCCGATGACCCGCGCGCCATCGGCAGCCAAGCGCTGCGCAATGGCCGCGCCAATGCCGCGCGAGGCACCCGTCACCAAGGCAATCTCTCCGTTCAGCATGGCTTCAGGCCACCGCAGCCAGCGCATCGTCGAAGGCCTGCGGATCTTCGAGCGCCAGCATCTTAAGATCCCGATTCTTATCGACCCGCCGATTCAGCGCCGTCAAGACTTTACCGGGCCCGCACTCGATGATTTGCCGCGCACCGGCGGAAATCATGGTGCGCACCGTCGCCGCCCAATAGACGGGCGTCGCCAGCTGCTTGACCAGGCCGCTGCGAATATCCTTCGCGCTCGAGTGTATTTTGCAGTCCACGCCGTACACTTTGATGTCGGAGCGATCCGCCACCGCCGTGCGTTCCAAGCGAATTTGCAGCTTTTCGGCCGCGGGCTCGCATGAGCGAGGAGTGTGCGGGTACGCTCATGGGCAGCGCCATTGCACGGCGTGCGCCTTTTGCCGTGGCGACCGCAATCGCCCGTGTCACCGCCGTGGCCAGACCGGCAATCACCACCTGTCCCGGTGCATTGAAAGTTGACCGCTTCGACGACTTCGCCTTGCGAGGCTTCCTGGCAGGCCGCTTCGACATCCGTATCCTCCAGTCCCAGAATGGCGGCGATGCCGCCCTGTCCGTTCGGCACCGCCGCCTGCATGAGTTCGCCGCGGTACTTCACCAAGTCGACCGTCGTCTTGAAATCCAAGTAGCCCGGCCGCCACCAGCGCACTGAACTCTCCGAGACTGTGGCCGGCCATCATCGCCGGCACCGCGCCGCCTCGTTCGCGCCACAGCCGATAGGTGGCGACGCCGGCGGTCAACATCGCCGGCTGAGTGCATTCGGTTGAATTGAGCAGTTCGGCCGGTCCCTCCTGGCAACGCTGCCACAGGTCGTAGCCCAACACCTCGCTGGCCTCCGCAAAGGTGGCGGTGATGACCGGAGAGACTCGCGCCAAGGCGCCCAGCATGCCGATGGACTGAGAGGCCTGACCTGGAAATACGAAGGCAAGCGACATGAATTCCTATCCTTGAGCCTGAACGCGCCGACGAATTATAGCGGTCCGCCACGACAGTGCGCCGCCTACTGCAAATCCGCAAATCGCTCCATACAAATGCGCATCGACGACGACCAGGGGGCTTGAATGGCCGCCCCACTGTTCCCAGGCCAATTTGGCCGTCAACCCCAGAAACAGTAGCCACCGGTCCCAGGCGCGCACGATCAGATGGTTCGCCGCACCCGCACCCATGACGGTATGCAGGACGCCCGAGGCACCCACATACCAGGCGACCTGTGGGCTCAGCCACCACAGGCCCGAGCTGATCGCCAGAGCGCCGCTCAGCACGATCGCGCACCACTCCACCACATCGTAATCTTGCGCGAACAACGACCACACCAGCACCAGACCCAATTCGTTGAGGATCAAGTGGTGGGCATCGAGATGCACGATGTGGGCCGTAAGCAACCGCCACCAGCCGCCGGCCGCAATTGCGCTGCGATCATAGCGCAACAATGCGCTGACGCTGTCGCCAAGACCCAACACGGCGCCGAGCAACAGCAAAATCAAAAGCAACCAAATCCATCGGCCGCGATCCCACTGTAGTGCTGCGAGGATCGGCGCGACGCGGTTTGCACCCTCACCGGGCATCGACGTTCTCTATTTTGCTATGATCCGGGGAATTTTCGAGGTCACTATGCGTATTCGCCAAAGCGGTTTTACCCTTATTGAAATCATGGTCGTGGTGGTCATTCTGGCAGTGCTCGGCGCGCTCGTCGTGCCAAATATTTTGGGCAAAGTCGATACCGCCCGCATTACCGCCGCAAAGACCGATATTCGCTCAATTGGAACCGCCTTGGACTTGTACCGCCTGGACAATTTCAAATACCCCACGACCGAGCAAGGACTGCAGGCGCTGGTCAAGCAACCCGCGGATCCGACCATCACCAACTATCCCCCCAACGGCTACTTGAAAGCCGTTCCGAAGGACCCCTGGGGCAATCCGTATCTGTACACGAGTCCGGGCGCCGATGGCCGTGAATATGACATTGTCTCTTATGGGCGCGACGGCAAACCCGGCGGCGAGGGACCCGACGCGGATATCACCAGCTTTGCGCTCGATCAAAAGTAAGCCTCGCTAGGGCAATGGCCGGCCATGCGCAGCAAGGGCTTTACGCTCGTCGAGATTCTGGTGGTGATCCTGATCATCACCGTGGTCATTTCGCTCGCCGTGCTCTCCGTGAGCTCGACCGGTCGCGACAGTCAGTTGGACGAGGAAAGCCGGCGCATCGAGGGGCTCGTCGGGCTGCTGCACGAACGCGCCGTGCTGGAAGGCCGGGACTTTGGCCTGCGAATTGAACCCGCCGCTTATGAATTCGTGGTCTACGATCCGCGCCGCGATCGCTGGATGGTGCTGGATCAGGAGCACGAATTCCGGCATCGTGAGTTGCCCAAGGGCGTGAGCTTTCAGCTGCAGCTCGACTCGCAAACGGTGGTCATCAAGGCCATCGACCGGAATCTGTCGGGCGGCGATCCGCCGGCTCCCCAAGTTGCAATCGCCGCCAGCGGCGAAGGCACGCCGTTCCGCCTCATTCTGCTGCGCGAGGCGACGCAAGCCAAGGCGGTCGTCGACGGCGATGCGCTCGGCAAAGTTTCCCGCGAGGCTTCCAACAAAGTGGAAAAGCGTAGTTGAACCGCATGCGGCACGGCCGCGGCTTCACCCTGGTCGAGGTGTTGGTGGCACTGGTGGTCGTCGCACTGGGGCTGACCGCGCTGATGGTGGCCGTGGATGGAACCGCGCGCACCAGCGGCTTTCTGCGCGACAAATCGTTGGCAGAGTGGATCGCGCTCAACCGCTTGTCTGAGGTGCGGCTCAACGTCACCAAGTTTGGACAAAACACCGATACCGGCGAGCTTGATTTCGGCAGCCGCAAGTGGCATTACGACACGCGCTACTTCGACACCAGCATTCCCAGCATGAAGCGTGTGGTGGTGCGGGTATATGCAGGAGACGCAAAGACCAAGGGTAATCCCATTGCGCAGGCGGTCGGCTTTCTCGGCAGTTCTCTGTCAACGCCGGGCTCCGCCGTCGTCGACTGGACCACCGGCATCTCCACCGCGACGGTACCGGGCGGCTCGCCGGCCACACCTGGCAACGGCACACCCGGCAACGACTCCGCCGGGCACCGCCACGCCGGGCACGACGCCGCCCGGCACGCCGATCACCCCCGGGCCGGTCCAGCCCTCGCCCTGTGCCACCGGCCTCGCAATGAACATGAGCGCAAATAACCTGCGCAGAAGCGCTGCCGGATTCACCTTGGTGGAAATCCTGGTGGCGTTGCTGATTTTAGGCATCATGGCGGCGCTCGGATACTCCACGTATCGCGCGGCCCGCATTTCGGCGGAACGCACCGAGGATTCGCTCAAGCGTTCGCGCGAAATCGAGTTTGGAATGCGCATCATCGACGCCGATTTTGCGCAGCTGGTGCCGCGGCCCGTGCGCGATATTTTGGGCCAAGGCAGACTGCCGGCACTGCGCGGCACGCCGGGCGCCGGCAGCGTGACCGTGACCGCGGCAAGCCTGGGCGCGAATTTGAGTTCCGCTTCGGGTTCCAGTTCGAACTCGGGCATGAGTTTCAATTCCGGCTCCAATCCCAGTCCCGGCATGAGTTTCAATTCAAGCGGAAGCTTCGGAACACCCACCGATGCCAGCGCGCTGTCGATCATCGACCTGACGCGCGCAGGATGGTCGAACACCGCCGGACAGCAGCGCAGCACCCTGCAACGGGTTTCCTACGCCCTGGTGGGCGATGTGCTGAAGCGCAGCTATCAAACCAATCTGGACACGGTGCAAGGAAACAAACCCGTGGTGCAGGACTTGCTCACCGGTGTGAAGGGCGTACAGCTTCGCTATCTTGACAGCAATCAATCGTGGCAAAACCAGTGGCCGGAATCGACCACCATCCAAAATGGCTCATCGACCGTCGACCTGCAAGTCGCGGCCGATAGCGATCGAGATCATCGTTCAGTTCAAGGATTGGGGCGCAATCCGCCGCCTGATCGAGGTGTCCGGATGAAGGCCTTCAACGGCGGCCGGCGTCAACGCGGAGTGGCGCTGCTCATCGCCCTCATTCTGGTGGCACTCGCCACCGTCTTGGCGACGAAATTGAGCTTCGACGGGTTCCTGGAATTGCGCCGTACCACAGGCATGATGGCCGCCGAACAGGCGCTGCACTTCGGCTTGGGCGCGGAGGCGCTGGCGGCGGACGTCCTCGTCCAGGATTTACAGATGAACGCGCAATACACCACACTGGCCGGACCCTGGGCGCAAGCGACGCAGCCGCTGCCGATTACGCCCGACAACAATCCGGAGGGCGAGCCGATCGGAACCATGCAGGGCGCGCTGGAAGACATGCAGGGCCGCTTCAATCTAAACACTCTCGCGCGTCTGGGGCCCGACGGCGTTACCGAAGATCCGCTGCCGCTGCAGCAATTCCAACGCTTGTTGGCTTCCGTGGGCGTCGAGCCAAGATGGGCGGGATTGGCCCGCGATTGGCTGGACCAGGATGAGGCCGTCGGCAACCCCGGACGGCGCTGAAGACTCTGTCTACACTTCGCAGACTCCTCCCTACCGCACCGGCAACTGGCCCATGCTCTCGCCAAGCGAACTCATGAACCTGCCGGGATTTGGCGCCGATCGCTACCGAAAAATCGCCCCTTATGTAACGGCATTGCCGAGCGCCAATACCAAGATCAATCTCTGCACCGCGCCCGCGCTGGTGCTGGAGAGTCTGGTCGAAGGTTTGAACGGCGAATGGTCCAACAGCCCTGCGGTGCTCACCAGCGGGCGAAAAACCGGCTGTTTTCCGGATATTCAGACCTTCACCAACGTGGCCACCAGCTTCGCGGGACCGAAAGCCATGGCGAACATCGGCAATCCGATCGGCACGCAAAGCTCCTACTTTCTGCTCACCACGCGGGTGATGCTTGGCACTACCGAGTTCACCTTGTACAGTCTTTTGTTGCGCGGCGGGACCAATGCCAAGGTCACGCCGTTGCAGCGCTCGTTTGGGACCTTGTAAAACACATGCCGCAATCATTGCTAATACGTCTTCCCCCGCCCGGCCAAGAAGAAACCGAGTGGCTGATCCTGGATGAAGCCGGCGCGCCGACGCCGACCCGGCAACGCGGCACTCTGAGCCTTGCCGCTGCCGTCTGGCGCACCGGACGGGTCGTGGCGCTCGCGCCGGCCGCGCAGATCCTACTCGCGGAACCGGAACTGCCTCCGGGCGGCGGCGCCAAACTGGCGCGCGCCGTGCCCTTCGCGCTCGAAGAGCAGTTGACGGAAGACGTCGATCAACTGAGCTTCGCCATCGGACACCGCCGCAGCACCGGCGGGACGCCGGTGGCGGTGGTGTCGCGCTCGGCCTTGCAGGGCTGGATCGCCGACCTGAGCGCCGCCGGATTCGATCCGCAGGCCATCTACCCGGATATCTCGCTGATGCCGGAAAACCCGGGTCAAACCGTTTTGTGGCTGGAGCATGAGCGGCTCGCCGTGCGGCGGCCCGGCGCCATTCCGTTTGCCGTCGAACTCTCGCCGGTGAAGGAAGCGCTGGTGGTTGCGGGCGTGATCGCCGATCCGCTCGCGCCGAGCGCGGCAGCCGAAGCCAAAGGAAAACGCGGTTCTATACCTGACGCGCGATGACTGGGCGCGGGTCCAGGGTGAATTCGAGGACTTGCTGGAAGAGTTCGCATCGCTCAAGGTGCAGCTGCTTGCGGACGGCCCGCTGCCGTGGCTGGCGCGCGGCATGGGCGCGTTGGATACGGTGAATTTGCTGCAGGGCGAATTCTCCCGCTCCACCGACTACAACGAGCGTTGGCGTCAATGGCGGGTCGCAGCCGTTGCTCGCGGTGGCGCTGCTCGGGGTACACGTCACCGCACAAGGGCTGCAAATTCGCCACGCCAAGCATGAGTCGGCGGCGCTCGACGGCGAAATCTCGCAGGTATTTTCTTTCGCCATGCCCGGCGACGCGCTATCCGATCCGCGCCGCCAAATGCAGACGCGGCTGGAACGAATTCGCAAGTCGGGTGCGCGGACCGCAATTTTTCCTGCGCGCTCTGCAGACCTTGAGCGGCGCCCTGGCGGCGACGCCGAAGACGGCAATCAGCGCGCTCAGCTATCGGGAGGATGCGCTCGACATGACGGTAACCGCGCCCAGCCTCGCGGCCATTTCGCAATTGACGCAATATGCGGGCAAACAAGGCGTCACCGCCGAGATTCAATCGTCGAATCCGGTGGCCGCCGGCGTTGAGGCGCATCTTCATCTTCGCACTCAAGCGTCGCGGGCGCGCCGATGAACAAGCTCAAGAATTGGTACGCCGGCCTGCAACCGCGCGAACAGCGAGTGGTCGCCATCGGTGCGATCGCCTTGGGGCTGATCATCCTGATCGGCGGCATCCTTCTCCCCTTGCAATCAGCCGTGTCGAGCGCCGTGAAGGGAACCGAGAAGCGGCGCGAGGATTTGGCTTGGATGCGCCTGAACGCGCCGGAAATCCGGCAACGGGGCGCGGACATTCCCGCCGATACCGGCGAGGCACCGGTGGTGCTCGTGGATCGGGTCGGGCGCGAAGCGGGGTTGGGCGGCGCGCTGCGCGGCACGCAGCCCAACGCCACCGGAGGAGTGCGCGTGCAGTTGGAGGCGGCGCCTTTTGACACCATGGTGACGTGGCTCGATACGCTGGACCGGCGCCACGGTCTGGCAATCGAATCGATCAGCGTGGATCGCACGCCTGCGCCCGGACTGGTCAATGCCAGCATCTCGTTCAGTCAGCCGCGACGTTAAACGCCCGCGGCCGGCAAGACGCTGGCCGCTGATACTCCTTGGTCTGATCGTACTGTCCGGCCGTACTCATATTCATGTTGCCGGCCTCGCTGGCCGCGCGATTTCTCCCGGCGCAGGTGCACGCCGAGGATTTCTCCGGCACGTTGCTGCACGGCGCCGCCGGGAAGTTCAGCGTCAATGCGCGCGACGCCGGAGCGATCGAATGGCAGGTCCATCCGCTCGCGCTGCTGCGCCTCGCGGTGGTCGCGGATGTTCACTGGGTCAAGGTGGGCTTCGTGATCGACGGCACCGCCGAAGTCGGCCGCGGCCGCATCGCAGTCCATGACGTCCAAGGCGGCGGCCCCATCGAGGATCTTCGCGACCTAGGACTGGCTGCGGGGTGGCGAGGCACCGCGCACTTGCTCTTTACGGATCTTACGAGCGATTTCCGCCGGCTTGACTCTGCCGTGGGCAAAATCGAAGTCGCCGATCTCTCCTCTGCGGATATCGCCGAGGGTTCCAATTTGGGCAGCTACGTGCTGCAACTCGCGCCAGGCGCCATCGCACCCGACGGAAGCATGGTCGCGAGCCTCAATGACAACGGAGGGCCGGTGGAGGCTCAGGCACAGATTCGATTCGCCCCTGAGACGCGCACCGGCATGTTGTCCGGCACGCTTAAGGAGCGTCCTGAGGCCTCTCCGGCCCTTCGCAATCAACTAAACAACCTGGCGCAGCTTCGTCCCCGCGACTCTTACGGACGATTTCCGGTGGAACTCGAGTTCACCTTTTAGCCTTCACCTTCTAGCCGCCGACAAAGACATTCAGTTTGTTGCCGTCCAAATCTCGAAAGTAGCCGGCATAGAAGTTCTCCGAGCGCTTGCCCGGTGCGCCCTCGTCTTTGCCGCCCAAGGCCAGAGCCTTGGCGTGCACCGCCTTCACCTTCGCCTCGCTGTCCACGACCAAGGCCACCATGACGCCATTGCCGACCGTGGCGGCTTTCTGGTCAAAAGGCTTGGTCACGCCAAGTCCCGGCAGCGTTGGGCTGACGGACCAAGCAATGAAACCGTCGCCTTCCATCATGCGTTTAGCGCCGATTTCCCCTAAAAGTGAGTCATAAAACGCGGCGGCACGCTTCAAGTCGTTGGTGCCCAGTGTCACGTATCCAATCATGGCTATCCCTCCTGGTTGAACCGAATACTGTTTATATATCCAGTTACCGGCCTTCAGTCAACTCCCCGGGGAGTCCATTCGCGCCATGCGCCAATCAAGGGAAAGTACAATCCCACGCGCACCGGCTCCGGCCCCAAATGGCGAGCAAGGTGCGCATACTGTTCGAGCTGGGCGCGGTATCTGTCGACCTCGCGGTCCAGAAATTGCTCAAGACCTCCCCCTTCGTGCCGGCTGGTTTTATAATCGATCACCCAGCGCACCCCGGCTTCGTCGATAAAACTCCGATCCAGGACGACCCGCGTAACGTCGCCCTGCCACCGTCCCGAGAGCGCGTGTTCGCGCAAATCGTCCCGATAGCCGGACTTGAGAATCCACCGACCGCGCGGATCGCGATGCACGCCCAGCAACGCATCCAACACTCGGGAAACGGCTTGCTGCAACCGATCCGCAGGCACTCCGTGCAGCACGAGCCAGCGTCGATAGTGCGCCTCACGGGCACGGATCGCGGCTTCGTCCCCGGCCGCTGACGTCCATGGTTTGAAGTTCCGCATGCACCAAACTACCGACGCGACGCGCCGTTTCTCCGGCCCAGTCGAATATCGGCGTCTCGTCGCGTGCCGGCGGCGCAATGATTGGCTCGCCCGCGAGCGCCGCCGCCGGTAGATCGTGCGGCCAGTCCAAGGGCAGGCGCCGCAACGGTCCGCCGCGAGGTGCGCCGGAGAGTTCCGCGCCGCCCGGCGCGGAAGCCGCGGGCGGCCGCACGAATTCATTGCCAACCACCGGCCAGAGAACGCGCAGCAAGCTTGCGGCAGGCGGCCGCCAGTCGTTGCGCTTATCCAAGTCGTCCATAGTCATCGGAATTTTCGGCACTACCGACAATCGCGGTCAGGCGCAGCAGACACTTCGCGCGCGTGCAGGCAACGTACAGCAGGCGTTGCGCCTCGAGCACCGCGGCATCGCGCCTCTGACAACGCAGGAACTCGAACAGCAGGTCGCTTTCGCCCACCGGGGGACGCGCCGCCATCACCATGCCGTCCCTGCCGGTGCGCGCAAATTGGTGCGCGAGCAGCAGCTGGCCGCGATCGGGCGGCACCGCGCGATCAAGCGCCGGCAGCACAACCATGTCGAATTCCAGGCCCTTCGCTTTGTGGATGGTCATGATCTCCACTCTGCTGGCGCCGCCGTGATCGGCGAACAAATCCGCAAAGCCTTGCGGCAAATCCGCCGCATCGGGCAAGCCGCGCTCCTCCAATTCCCGCAGACGCGCGAATGCGGCGGTCGCGAGCTGCAGCTCCTGCGCGGAACTCAGGCAGCCGGGGCCGCCCAACCCCATCCACGCTTTCTCGACCCAGCGTGCCGCCGATGTTTCATTGCGAACGCGGAAAGCCTCCTTGAGCACCCTTGCCACGCGCGCGCAGCGTGCGCGGCCATCCTCGCTCAGCGAGTCAAGCAGCGCAGCATCGCGAATTGCATCCCAAACCAGCGACCCCGCGCGCGCCACCCGCAGCAGATCCGCGAGCGACACTCCCGCCCACGGCGCGCGCAAGATGGCGAGCCAGGCGATGCGATCGCCCAGGTGCAGCAGTGCGCGCGCCAGCATCATGATGTCGCGGACCGCGGCGCGCTCATGCAACGGCTCGATGTCGATCGCGCGAAACTCGATGCGCCGCGCACGCAAGCCGGCGGCAATCTCGCGCGCATGATTTCTGGCCCGCACCAAAATCGCGATGCGCCAATGCGGATGGCGTTCGGCCTCGACGGCGATCATCTCGGCGATCGCGTTCGATTCCGCGGCGCGGGTCGCGAACCCCCGGCACTCCACGCCGCACTCTGAATCCGTTTCCGCCGAGCGCGGCAGCCTCGCTGGGACGGAAGGCGATCGCCCCGCGGTTGCGATCGTCGATCTGCGGCATAAGGCGTGCGAAACAGCGATTGGTCCATTCCACGAGCGGCGCGGCCGACCGGAAATTACTGCGCAGCCGCTGTACCTCGAAGCGCAGGTCGCCGACCCCGTCTTCCGCCAGCTCCAAAAAGGCCCTGACCTCGGCTTGGCGGAACCCGTAGATGGATTGCATCGGGTCGCCCACGCAAAATATGCTGCGGCCATCGTCCGGCTGCCAACCGCTGGTCAGGAGCCGCACCAGTTCCAGTTGCGAGCTGGAGGTATCCTGAAACTCATCCACCAGAATGTGCTGCAGCCGGTAGTCAAGACGCAGGCTCAAATCCGTCGGGTCATCGGCCGACCCCAGTGCGCGTAACGCGCCGAGCGACACCGCGGGAAAATCCACCGCGCCCTGCTCGCGAAACACCGCATCCAACTGCGCCGCGGCCAGCACCAGCACCTGCGCGACCTCGCGCACGCGGCCCCAGGCTTCGTCGCTGTAGACAGGCTCCGGCAAGCTGCGCAATTCCAGCAAGATATCCAAGACGCGCGGGTCGGCGTCGAATTGCGTCAGCAAATCCAACATCGGCGTCTTGTCGGCACACCCGGCCGGGAATCCTTGCGCTTTGGTCATGGTCTTGCGCAGGGCGCGGTCCGCCGTCGTGACGTGCGCCGCCATGCAGCGCCATCGCTCCACATCGGCTAGCATCCGAACGCAGAGGGCCGCCGTCTCGGCGCCAGGCAGCCAGCGGCTGCGGAGTCGCTCATGCGCAAGGCGGCGCCGTGCATCAGGGACGGCAACGCCGCCAGGGCCTCGCGACCTAATATCTCCTGCGACCGGACTAGAACGCGGCTTACCAGCAGCTCGAGGTCTTCGTCGAAATGGCGGCGCATACTGCTGAGCTGCGCGGGATCGAGCGCGCTCGCCGCCTGCAGGCGCCCGGCGAGCAACGGCAGCCAACGGTCGCGGCTCGGCAGCATATCGGCAATCAACTTGACCAGTTTGCGCCACCGTTGATCGTCCAGTTCGAGCACGCGATCGACGGCGACTCCGAACGCATCGCTGCCCTGGTGCGCCAACGCGCGGCGCGCCGCGTCCTCATAGCTGGGCCGCGCATCCGTCACGATGCGCAGCGCCGCTCCGGCGCCTGCGGCGATGGGCAATTGATTCGCCAGCCAGGAATTGAACGCATCGATGGTCTCGATGCGCAGCCTATTGGGTTGCGACTCCAGATCGCAATTCACAGAGTCCATGCGCTTTCGCGCAGCCGCCGCCAGGCTCCATGTGAGCCGATTCATGCCGCCGGGACACTCGGCGCAACGCGCGGCGCCCAGCGCGCTCAGTACTCGTTGCCGCATTTCCTGGGCGGCGCGGCGGGTGAAGGTGAGCGCCAAAATACGCTCCGGCGCCTCAACCACCGACAACAGGCGCAAATAGCGCTGCGCCAACAGCGTGGTTTTGCCGGAGCCTGCCGGCGCTTGCACGAGCACCGATCCGTCCGATGCAATGGCCCGCTCGCGGGCGGCGGTATCTTGTGCCACCGGCACCCCTTCACTCATGCAGCTCATCCGCTTCTTCGAGCGCCGCCGGCACCCGGCACAACCCGTGCAGATCGCAGCTCTTACATGCCTTGAGCGTGGGTGCGACCTCGGCGCGGCCGGCCGCGAAATCGCCGGCGATTCGCGTCAGGCGCCGCGACCAGACTTCGACCAAGTCCGCGAAGGCCGGCATACCTTCCAGTTTGGTGGCACGGGTTCTCGGAAAGATATCGCGCCGCTCCGACTCGACCACAAATCCGGGCTCGGCGGCGTTCACCTTGGCGTAGGCAACGGCGACCAAGGCCTCGGGGCGCAGCAACGCGTAGATAGGCAGCTGCGGATTGTCAGGCCGCTCGCCGCGCCAATCGGCGCCGGCCGCACCGGTCTTATAGTCGATCAGAATCCGGGCGCCATCCATCAGACGGTCCACGCGATCGATCCGCACTTTGAATTCGAGCCCGGCGAAGTGCGCGATCTGATCGCCTTGTTCCAGCGCCTCAATGCTGAAGGGCGCGCGTGCCCGCTCGAGCTGCAGCCAATTGCCGAGCAGATTTTTGAGCCTTACCCGCTCCCGCTTCTGCCACAGCCGCCCTGGATCGCGCCGCTTGCACACGATTGTCAGCGCACCGGGCCGCCGCCTCATCCAGAAGTTGCCCTTGCGGCTCGGGAAGCAATGCCTGCAATGCTTTGGAATCGCGCAGCGTCGACCAGATATGCTCGAGCGCGTGGTGCACCAGTTCGCCGCGTTCCCGATCGCTGAAGCCTGGAACGGGCTGCTCGAGGCGGTGCACGTCCAGTCGGGTTTCCGCAAAACCCCGGAACGCGCAACGCGACTGCGCTCTCAAGGTCGCCACGCCGTGAGTGCGTTCATCGCGCGCATGCGGCGGCGCCAGTTCGTCCCACGAGGATTGCAGTACCGGCGCGGTCGCGAAAAGTGCGCGCCAGTGGGGTTGCGGAACAGACGCCGACATCGGGAGACGCGACGCACTCTTCGGCAACAGCGGACTGGGGCTGCTCGAGTTGCCCTGCGCGATATCAGCGTAACTGAAGACGCATTTGTCTGCGCGCTTCTGCCAATGGCTCTGCAATTCGATGGCCGATGCCAACTGCGAGGCCGGGCTCGCGGAAATGACGCCATATTGCCGCTGCAATCGGATTGGCAGCAAAGCCACGGGAATGACGGGCGGCGGCCATCGTTCATCGTCGCAGCCGGCCACCCAAATCCCGTCGTAGTTGAGCCAGGGGTCAAGAAGCTGGCCGCTGATCCAGACGGCGGGCACTCCCGTTTGCGCCTGGAACGAAGTATCGCGTGCGGCGCGGCGGAGGATCCGCTGCGCGGAATCCCGCGACTGAGTGCCAAACACGTCATCACCGGTGGCCAGCGTCGCGAGCAGTTCTTTGAATCTCTCAGCCGCTTGGAATTCGATGCTCGACCATCGTCCGCGAAACGCCCAGGGGCCCGCTTCGAGCGCCGCAATCCAAACCGCAACCCACCCGCTGAAACGATGCGCGCCGCGCAGTTCCAGCAGCCGTTGTTGGGCCGTGCGCAGGCGCTGCAAGGATGCCGGCGGCGGCATTTTTTCGGCGCGCGCGACCCGCTCGGCCAGATCCAACCATGCCGTAAGATCGGCCTCGCTCGGAGCGCGCCGGCGCAATACCATATCGAGGCGCGCTGCACCGCTGGAATCAGCCTCGGAAGCCTGCACTTCAGGCGCGCGCAGCAGCACACTGAAACGGCCGAATGGCAGCAAGTCCTGGCTCGCAGCCAACAGTTCCAAGGCCGCGCGCACCGGTGCGTAGTCGGCGAGCGGCGTGCCGCCCGCCACGGCATAGGGCGGCGCGGTTGCCGCGCCCGGCAATCCAAATCGCTGCGGGGCCAATGCCGCATCGAAGGCATCGACAACCTCCGCGCGCCTGCGGCTCAAGTCAGGAACACAGATCCAGGCGCGAAAACGTTCATCCGCCAAGCCGACTCGCGCCCAGTCAGCCATGCCGGCGAGTTCGGCCGCAGGCGACGGCGCGCCGAGGACGGCAGCCGTCTGCGATGCGCAATCCCGGGCCGTTAACGTTTCGCCGAACCGTTCCAGCCAGCGTCGTGCCGCCGGCCGCCATTGCGCACTCGCAATCCAACTGACCGGATGTAACGGCGGCCCCTGGGCGCCCTGCAGCGTGTCGGCGCTGACACAGCCGAGTGCGCGGCAGCGTTGCTCGAAGGCCTGGTTCCATTCGAGAAAAGCCGCGGTTTCCTCAGACTGTTCATCGTTGAGGGCGGAGAGAGGAATGGCATACTCGCGCAGCGTGCGCCGCGCACGCTGCGCGGCGCGCGCCGCGCCGCCGGGATCCAAGCAATCCGGTCCGACTGGCGCCCCATCGATGACCAGGCGCCAGAGTTCGCGCTCTTCCACCTCATTCAACACCCGAGGCGAATTGCAATCGGCGAGCTGCCGCTGTTGGTGCTGCTCGCGCAGCCAGCTGGACCAGTCGCGCACGCGCGGCGTCGGCCACAGCCGATCGCCGGCATCGCGATGAACCCGCTCAATTGCGTCGAAAAGCGCGGCAGCCAATTCGGTATTCGGCGCAAGAACGGTGCGGCCGGCCGCCGCGGCCGCCAGCAAGTCGGGAGAGACGGTCAGCACGCTCAGTGTTGCGGGGCCTGGGCGCTGGAAGGGACGATCTTAAGCGCAGGCGCCTGCGCGGCCTGCGTATCGAGCAGTTCCTCAATGCGCGCGAAAACCGTCGAGATAATCTGCGGTTCCGGAAGATTGGTGATGCGAAAGGCGTTGCGATAGCCCACGTTAAAGCTCACACCCGGCGCAACCAGCACGTGCTTTTTCTCCAATAGATCGAGCGCAAAAGCCTGATCGTCGAAATCCGGCAGCGCGTCGGTGCGCACTTCCACGAAGGCGTACAGGGCGCCCATGGGACGCGCCAGCTTGAGATATTTGCTGCGCGCCACACCGTTCAGAATCGCCTGACGCGATTCATACAGGCGTCCGCCGGGACGGGTGAGTTCCAGGATGCTCTGATAGCCGCCCAGTGCGGTCTGTACCGCCCACTGGCCCGGCACATTGCTGCAAAGGCGCAGCGATGAGAGCAGTTCCAAGCCGCTCAAGTATTCGCTCGCCCCTTCAACGTCCCCGGAGAAGGACGCCCAACCCACCCGGTACCCGCACGCACGATAGACCTTGGACAGGCCGCTCATGGTGCAGCATAAGGTGTTATGAACCAAGGTTGCCATGGGCACGAATTCGGCATCGTCGTACAAAATATGGTCGTAGATCTCATCGCACAGCACCACCAAGCGATGCTTCTCGGCCAGCTGCGCGATCGCTGTCAATGTCCGGCGCGGATACACGGCGCCCGTCGGGTTATTCGGGTTGACGATGACGATGGCGCGCGTGCGCTTGGTGATTAGCGACTCGATTTCCTCCGGGTCGGGGATGAATGATCGCGCCGCATGGCAGGGATAGTGCACGGCACGGCCGGTATTCAAGTTGACCGCCGCGGTCCACAACGGGTAGTCGGGACTCGGCACCAATACTTCATCGCCGGAATTCAGCAGCGCGCGCAGCGTCAAATCGATGAGCTCGCTGACGCCGTTGCCGATAAAAACCTCTTCCGCGGTCACGCCGCGTACGCCGCGCTCCTGTTGCTGCATCACGACCGCTTCCCGCGCCGGGAAGATGCCCTTCTGATGCACATAGCCTTCGCTGTTGCGCAGATTCTCAATCATCGCCAGGCGCATGGTTTCCGGCGTACGAAAGCCGAAGGCAAATGGATTGCCGATGTTCAAGGAAACAATGTCGTAGCCCAAGCGCTCGAGCGCCAGGGCACGGCGCGCCAGTTTACCGCGTATCTCGTAGCGCACATTGGCGAGACCGTCGCTCGGCCGGACCGGTTTTCGTTGCGTCATGGATCTTAGGATAACGGATTCAGAAGCTCGTGCGAACGGTGGCAGGCTGCCCAGTGTCCGGCAGCCACTTCCGCAAGCGGAGGGTCGTGACTTGCGCACAGCGGCAGCCGGTGCGGACAACGGCCGTAAAAGGCGCATCCCGAGTCCGCCGAAGGCTCCCCTGCGAATTCTTCCGGCGCGGCAACCGGTGCATTGGCTGCGTTCGGGATCTGCGGCACGGCGGCGAGCAGCGCGCGGGTATAGGGATGCGCCGGCCTCTGAAACAGGGTGTCGCAGGCAGCGATTTCGACCAGCCTTCCCAAATACATGACCACTACCCGGTGGCTCAAGTGTCTCACCACGGCGAGGTTGTGGCTGATGAACAGCATGGCCATGCCGGTATCGCGCTGCAAATCAAGCAGCAAGTTGACGATCTGGCCCTGGATGGACGCATCCAGCGAGCTGACCACCTCGTCGCAAATTAAAAGTTTTGGATCCAAGATCGTGGCGCGGGCGATGGCGACACGCTGACACTGACCGCCGCTGAATTCATGCGGATAGCGCTCCGCCATCTTTGCACTCAGACCCACTTTCTCCAACATTGCGGCGACTTTACCGCGGCGGACCGATGCGGAAAGCGCGCGCTCGAAAATCTTCAACGGTTCGCCGATGGCGTCGCCTATTCTCATGCGCGGGTTCAAGCTTGCCAGCGGATCTTGAAACACCATTTGCAGATTGCGGCGCTGCCCGCGAACCGTTGCCGCGGAGCTCTGCAGCAGGTCCACTCCTTGAAACTCCACGCCGCCGTGCGCCGGCCGCAACAATTGTAAAATGACCCGCGCCAGGGTCGACTTTCCGGATCCCGATTCTCCGACCAAGCCGACAGTCTCGCCCGCGAACAGCTCCAAATTCACATCGCGCAGCACCGTGTGGCTGCCGAACCGCAGCTGTAAATCGCGCACCTTGAGCAGCGGAGCTACCGGGGCGGTCATGACGTCAATGGAAAATGGCAGGCAACTTCGCCCGCCGTCCCGCCCTGCAATACGGGGCGTTCGCTGCGGCAGCGATCCGCCGCGCGCGGGCAGCGCGGTGCGAAGGGACAGGCTTCCAGTTTCTCGCCCGGACGCGGCGGCTGCCCTGCAAGCGTTGGAAGCCGGGAAACGCGCGGTCCGGACAGGCTTGGGACGCAATTCAACAAAGCCGCGCTGTAAGGATGGCGCGGGTGGCGCACGAGCTCAGCGGCCGCCGCATTCTCCACGATTCGGCCGGCATACATCACCATGATTCTGTCCGCGAGGCCCGCCACCACCGCCAGATCGTGACTGATGAGCGCCAGAGCCATGCCGAATTCAGCGCGCACGGCACGCAGCAACTCGATGATCTGCGCCTGAATGGTCACGTCGAGCGCCGTGGTGGGCTCGTCCGCTATGACCAATTTCGGCCGGCATAGCAAACTCATCGCCAACATGACGCGTTGACGCATGCCGCCGGACAATTCGTGCGGGTATTGCTGCAGCCGGCGCGGGGCTTCTGGAATTCGTACGCGCTCAAGCATGCCGCACGCAAGATTGCGCGCCTCGCGCCAGGACAGCCCCAGGTGAACAACCGCAACTTCGGCCAGTTGCGTCCCGACCGTCAAGTGCGGCGTCAGCGAGGTCATCGGATCCTGGAAGATCATCGACATCTGTGCACCGCGCACGCGATTGACCGCGCCGGCGGGCGCGCCCAACAATTCGCCGCCTTCGAAGCGAATACTGCCGCTGACTCTGGCATTGCTTGCCAGCAAGCCCATGGCCGCCATGAAGAGCTGGGTCTTACCCGATCCGGATTCCCCCACGATGCCGACGCATTCGGCAGGCGCTACCTCCAAGGACACGCCCTCCACCGCCGCCAGCGCCCCGCTTCGATGCGCAAACTTGACATCCAACTTGTCGATGCCGAGCGTTGGGGTCATTCAGTTCTCCTTGACATCGAGCGCGTCGCGCAGGCCGTCGCCAAAGATATTCAGGCAAAGCAACAGCACCGCCAATATCATGCCGGGGGCCAGCAGAATCCACGGCGCTGCTTCCATCTCGCCGACGCCTTCGGCGATCAGCGTACCCAAACTCGCGCCCGGCTCCTGAATTCCCAAGCCCAAAAAACTCAAGAAGCTCTCGAACAATATGATCTGCGGCACGGTCAAGGTCGCATACACGATGACCGGACCCAGCACATTGGGAATCACGTGCTTGGCGACAATGCGGCCCGTGCCCGCGCCGGAGGCCACGGCCGCCGCGATATATTCCTGCCGGCGGATGCTCAATGTCTGGCCGCGCACGATTCGCGCCATGGTGAGCCAACCAACCGCGCCGATCGCGACGAACAACAAATATTCGCTGCGCCCGAATATCACGGTCAGAAATATGACGAAAAAGATCAACGGCAGGCCGCTCAAGATTTCAATCAGCCGCATCATCAAATGATCGGTTCGGCCGCCGACATAGCCTGCGATGGCGCCGTAGCTCACGCCGACAATCAAGCTGATGGCGCTCGCCGCCAATCCGATGGCGATGCTGACGCGCGTACCGGCGAGCGTTCTGACAAACAAATCGCGGCCCAAACGATCGGTGCCGAACCAATGCGCATTTTGCAGTCCGGGCTGCATGGCGACATGCAGCCAATCGAGCGACTGGACGTTGTTTGGATTGAACCACGGCCCAAGCAGCGTCAACGCGACGATGACGGACATCACGAGCAACGCGGCAAGCGCGGCGGGGCTGGCCCTCAGGCGCCGAATCGCATCCTCTCCGGCCATGCCGTTCACTTGCCGGGCCTCACGCGCGGATCGAGCCATGCGTACAAAAGATCGACGACGAGCCCCATGCCGATCAGCAGAGCGGAGTAAATGATCACCATGCCGAGCACCAGGGTGTAATCGCGGTTGATCGCCCCCTGCACCAGGTATCGACCGATGCCCGGCAGTCCTGCGATGGATTCCACCACCAATGATCCGGTCATGATCGAAGCCACGGCGGGCACGAGGTAGCTCGCCACCGGTGTCAGCGCCGGCCGCAATGCGTGGCGCAGAATCACGGTATGCAGCGGCAATCCCTTTGCAAAAGCGGTACGAATATAGTGGCTGCGCAGCACTTCCAGCATGCTGCCGCGCGTTAGCCGCGCGATATACGCCAGGGGCGGCAGAGCCAGGGCGATCACGGGCAGCGCGAGGTGCCGAATCGAGCCCGGCTGCCAGCCGGCGACCGGCAACCAGTGCAGGTACACGCCAAACAGCAGGCCCAAAAACGGCAGCACCACGAAGGAAGGAATCGCGATGCCGACCACCGCAAGCGACATCGTCGCGTAGTCTGCCGCGGAGTTGTGATGAAGCGCTGCAAAGGTTCCCAGCGGAACGCCGATGAGCAGCGCCAAAACCATCGCCATGACGCCGAGTTGCAGCGTTACCGGAAAGCCCTGACCGATCAGTTCGGTGACGCTGAAATCCTTGTATTTGAACGAAGGCCCGAAATCGCCGCGTATGAGCGACTTGAGGTAGCGGCCGTACTGCGTCCAAACCGGCTGATCCAGACCGTAGGCGCTTTCAAGATTCGCCATGATTTCCGGCGGCAATGCTTGTTCTTGATCGAAAGGTCCTCCGGGCGCCGCGTGCATCAAGAAAAACGTAACCGTAATTATGATAAACAGTGTTGGAATAGCGCCGGCGAGCCGCGTGAAGAAGTAGCGCAACATCTGCCGGCAGTCTACTGACTGACCGCAAGGTGGACAAGAGAACTGTGCCTCCTTAAACTATTGGGTCGACCAATGCTCGAGGTTTCATGGACTCAACCCGCCCAATCCGCGCACTCATGCGTGGTCTTGATGCCCTCACGATTCTCAATCTACGCGATGGTGCTACGGTTTCCGAGGTGGCCCACGAGATCCGTCTGCCGCGCACCACGGTTTATCGAATCTTGGAAACTCTGTGCAATTCTGGTTTCGTCTACCGCGACAGCGCCGACGAGCGCTATCGCTTGACCATTTTGGTTCGCGGCCTGAGCGGCGGATTCGACGATGAGGCGTGGGTCAGTCAAATCGCGAAACCGCAAATCTATGGTTTGTGCCGCGAAATCGTCTGGCCGGTGAATCTGGCGACCTTGTCGGGCACGAAGATGATGCTGCGAGAGGCAACCGATCACAGCACCCCGCTCGCGATCGAACGCTTTTCGGCGGGCTTTCAGCTGCCCCTTCTCACGACTGCGGCCGGCCGCGTGTATCTCGCGAATTGCCCGCCGGTGCAGCGCGATGCGCTCATCGACATCCTGGCGCGCTCCAACGAGGAAGAAGACAAGCCGGCGCACGATCGCGGCGAATTGCTGCGCGCGTTGGCGGAAATAAAATCTCTCGGCTATGCCACGGCGAGCCGCACGCGCCGCTTGGTGGACGAATACGCCATCAGCGTGCCGGTGCCGATGAACGAGCGCTCCCTGGCGGCTTTGACGGTGCGCTTTATCGCCTCCGCCCTGCCCCTTAAAACCGGACTGGAGCGTTTTCTACCGAAGTTGCGCCAATGCGCGGCCGAGATCTCGACAGTTTTTCTGGAACAACAGGCCGAGGCCCGCGCACAGAAGGCGCCTCCGGCGACTGCTTAAGGAGCTTACGTGCAGAAGATCATGGTTTGTATCAAACGCGTCGTTGACTACAACGTGCGCATTCGTGTGAAACCGGACGGCAGCGGCGTGGCGCTCGACGGCGTAAAGATGAGCGTCAACCCATTTGATGAGATCGCGCTCGAGGAAGCGCTGCGCATCAAGGAGCGCGGCGGGAGCATCGAGGTCGTTGCCGTATGCATCGGCGTCGCCGACGCCCAGCAACAATTGCGTACCGCGCTCGCCATGGGAGCGGACCGCGCCATCCTGGTACAAACCGACGCCGCCGTCGAACCCTTGAGCGCTGCGAAAGTTTTTCTCGCGCTGGCCAAAAAAGAAAATCCAGACCTCATATTGCTGGGCAAGCAAGCGATCGACGATGATGCCAATCAAACCGGACAAATGTTGGCGGCTCTTTGGGAACGGCCGCAGGCCACCTACGCATCGAAGATCGAAGTCGCGGCGGGCAAGGCCAATGTCACCCGTGAGGTCGATGCCGGACTGGAGACCATCGAGGTTGACCTGCCTGCGGTGGTGACGGTGGATCTGCGCTTGAACGAACCGCGCTATGTGAAGCTGCCGGACATCATGAAAGCGAAGAAAAAGCCGTTGGACGTCACCTCGCTCGATGCCATTGGAGTCGGCGCAGAAATCATGCTCAAAAGCGTCAAAACCGAGCCCCCTGCTCAGCGTCAAAAGGGCGTCATGGTCAAGGATGTCGGCGAGCTCGTCGATGCTCTCAAGAAAAAGGGTCTCATCTAATGCATAAGATACTCATCGTCGCGGAACACGACGGCAAGACGCTGAATCCCGCCACAGCCAAGTGCGTCACCTGCGCCGAAAGCGATAGCGGACGCTGAAATCACCGTGGTCGTTCTCGGCGCCGACACCTCGACCGTTGCGGCGCAGGCCGCGGCTCTGGCCGGCGTCAAAGTCGTGTTGCGTGTTGATCGTCCGGAAAACCAGCATCCGCTCGCGGCGATATTCGCGCCCCAACTCGCTGCTCTGGCGGCGGACTATTCGCATCTGTTTGGCCCGTCGACCAGCTTTGGCAAGGATTTGATGCCGCGCGTGGCGGCACTGCTGGGCGTCGCGCAGGTCAGCGACTTGATGGCGGTTGAGGGTGCGTATCGCTTCCGCCGTCCGATCTATGCCGGCAACGCAATCGTAACCGTTGAGGCCGATTCTTCGCGCAAGCTGGTCGCGACCGTGCGCGTGGCTTCCTTCCAAGCGGCTGCCAGCGGCGGAAGTGCCGCCGTGGAATCGAAGACGTTGAACGCCGCGCTGCCCACGCACACACGCTATGTCGGCGCCAGGTCGGGCTCAACCGACCGGCCGGATTTACAGACCGCTGCGCGGGTTGTTTCGGGCGGCCGGGCTCTGGGCAGTGCGGAGAACTTCAAATTGCTGTTCGGCCTGGCCGACAAACTCGGTGCCGCGGTCGGCGCCTCGCGGGCCGCGGTGGACGCCGGCTACGCGCCCAATGAGATGCAGGTAGGGCAAACCGGCAAGATCATTTCTCCGGAAATGTACATTGCAATCGGAATCTCCGGCGCGATTCAGCACCTGACGGGAATCAAGGATGCGCGGACCATCGTGGCAATCAACAAGGATGGCGAAGCGCCGATATTTGAGGTGGCCGATATCGGACTGGTGGCCGATCTATTTCAGGCCGTTCCCGAACTGACCAAGCTGATCGGCAGTGCCTAGCAGCGCAGCGGCGCGGCCTCGCCGCGCCGCATCCTAAAGGTCTACAGCTGCTGCAAAACGTAATCGGCGGCAGAAACCTTGAATTCGCCCGGCGCCTCGACATTCACGTGAGTCGCAACGCCGTTTTTGACAATCACAGCGAAGCGCTGGCCGCGTGTTCCCATGCCGAATTTGGAGCCGTCCATTTCCAACCCCAAGGCTTTGACGTAGGCCCCGTTGCCATCCGCCAGCATCAAAATCTTGTCGCCGACGCCGCCATGCTTGCCCCAGGCATTCATGACGAACACATCGTTAACCGCGGTGCAGGCGATGGTATCGACACCCTTCGCCTTGATTTGATCGGCCAGCTCCACGAAACCCGGCAGATGCTTCGCATCGCAGGTCGGCGTAAAGGCGCCCGGCACCGAGAACAGCACCACGGTCTTACCCGCGAATAACTGCTCGGTCGTCATCTTTTGCGGGCCATCCTTGGTCATGCGGGTAAACGCGCCTTCGGGCATTTTGTCGCCGGCCTTGATCGTCATGGTTGCGTCCTCACTGCCTTACGAGCCGAATGTGTCTTACGAGCCGAGTTTGTCCGAATACAGCTCCCACAGCTTGAGCACGCGCGGGCTCACATTGGGCACTGTTTTGAGCTTTTCAAACGCCTTCTTGGCTTCGGCGTTGTTCTTGAGGGCCACATTGGCGCGCCCCAAATAGACGTAGGCTTGATCCAGATCCTTAACCTGGCTCTTGCCGAGGCCGCGGTTAATGGCGGTCACCGTATTCTGATAGTCGCCGGCCCCAAAATAGACCTCGCCGAGCTTCACATCGAGCTGACCCGCAGGATTTTTGGTGGCCTCGGCATCAAGCGCCGGCAAGCCCTTCTTGTCGGCATCTGCGCGCGTCTTCAGCGCATTCAACAGGCGCGTCGTGCGTTCCTTATGCTCATCTTTGATCTGTCCGGTGCTCATTGCCTTGTCGAGTACCGCTGCCGCTTCGCCCGGCAATCCGGCATCGCCCAGCAACTGCGCCATCTCGATGTAGTCGGTGTCCGCGTTCATCGCGTTGGTGTCGTACATGACGCGGTAGATCATCAAGGTGTTCTTATCGTCCCGCTCATCCTGGCGCTCGAGGCGAATCAGATTGTTCCAGTAAGAACTCTTGTTGGTCAGCCGGACCAGGTCGTACAGCCCGGCCTTCATCCCCGCCGTGTCATTGGCATCATTGGCGCATTGTAATTTGATCTGATACACCAATTCCTTCGGCGCCTCGCCGGTCTTTTTGGCGGCCGCGACGGTCTTATCGACCCAAACGCCGGCATTCTTGCAATCCTTCTGCAGATAGTAGAGTTGACTCATAATGGTCATGTCTTCGACGGAACCTTGCGGACCGTCGGCAAAAGATTTGCCGTACTCGATGGCCTTCGCGTTTTGCTGAGTTGATGCCGCGATACGAAACAATGCTTTGGTCTTTTGCGCCGCCTCCTCAGGAGTGTATTGGCCGGTCGCTATAGCGGCTTCGATGGCTTGTTGCGCGCCCTTCAAATTGTTCATTTTTATGTAAACAAAAGATTTGAAGTCATTGATTTTGAACTTGTCAAAGGTCGTTATGCCTGGCTTGGCTTCAGCGGCCTCTAAGTTTTTCAATGCCTCTGCCCATTGGCCAGCGGCAAGCGCCTTTTGTGCCGCGTTCATTTCCTTGCCGATGATGTGGCTAATCTCCTGCTTCGGCTTATCCGCTGAAAAAGCTGCCGGCGAAACTGCGGCAAGGCCGACTAAGGCGCAGAGGCAAAGAACCAGCGGCTGGCGTCGCATATCAAATATCGAATGACTCATTAGCAGACCTCGCTATGTATCGAAATTAATTGGCACAGCGATTGCGCACATGCCGAGCATCTTAAGTTGGCCAAACAAACGGCGCGTACAGCCCCAGAAGGCATGACGCGCCGTAAAACCACTTAGGGGTACCCTTCTTAGAAGAAGTCGTTGTTGACGAATCCTATTTTTTTCAAGCCGCGATGCTGCAAATCGGCCAGCGTCTGGGCGACGATTTCATACTTGGCAAACTTGTCGACCGTGATATGCACTTCCGGCTGCGGGTCCTTCTGCGCCTCGGTCTCGATGTAGCCCTGCAATGTCTTGCGGTCCACCGGACTCTTGTTCCAGAGCAATGTGCCGTCGAAGTCGATGGTCAGGTCAATGACCTCGGGCAGCGTGGGCGGCGGCGGATTGTTGGTGGGCAGGGGGTTGTCGATTTTGACCGCGTGGGTCTGGTTCGGCAGTGTAATGATGAAAATGATCAGCAACACCAGCATGACGTCGATCAGCGGCGTCATGTTGATTTCGGAATAGGACTGGCCCTCGCCGCCCCCGCCTACACTCATGGCCATGTACTAATCTCCTACTTTGAAGCGCCGGGACGATCGGGCTCGGTAATGAACGCAACTTTGCGTATACCGATCTTCTGAGTCGCCACCAGCACCTGGCCCACAAATTGATATCGAACATTCGAATCGCCGCGGATGTGAACTTCCGGCTGCGGTTCTTGACGAGCGATGCCGCGCAACTGCGCCAGCAACTCGTCCTGGCCCGACAACAGCTTGGTGTTCCAGTAGATGGCCCCCTGCTTGTCGACGGCGATCGTAATGTTCTCCGGCCGCGTCTGGGTGACCAGATTGGTCGCCTTCGGCAGCGTCAGCGGCACCTGTTGCAGGATGACGCGAATGGTGATGATGAATATGATCAACAGCACCAACATCACGTCCACCAGCGGCGTGACGTTGATGTCCGACATCGCCGTGGCTTCTTCCTCGATTCCTCCTACGTGCAGCGCCATTGCCGGCTATTCCTAGCGGGCGAGCGCGGCAGCGGGCGGCTTGCCCACCGTAGAGGGCGGCTTGTCCATACCGAGACCCATCTTCACGCCCGAGATCAAATAGGCATGCAATTCGTGGGTAAAGTGGCTGACGCGCTCCTGGACCGACTTATTGCGGCGCAAAAGAACGTTGTAGCCGAGCACCGCCGGAACAGCGACCACCAAGCCGATCGCGGTCATGATCAAGGCCTCGCCGACGGGGCCGGCGACCTTTTCGATGGAACCCTGGCCCGAAACACCGATGGCGATCAGCGCGTTGTAAATACCGATGACGGTGCCCAGCAAGCCGACGAAAGGCGCGGTGGCGCCGACCGATGCCAGCACCGGCAAGCCGGTCTGCAAACGGCTGATGATTGCATCCGCAGTACGCTGCAGCGATTCGGTGATCCATTCGCTGGTGCCGATGGCGCTGGAGAGCCGCGACTTGTTGGTCTCGTGGTACTCGTAGGCTTGCTTGCCGGTTTCGGCGAGCGCACGGAAGGGATTGGAACCGCCTTTCAGTTTGCTGATGGCATCGGTGAGGCTGGACGAACTCCAGAACTCTTTTTCGGCTTCGATCGCCTGCAGACGCAGCCGGCGCTGGTCAAAGAACTTGGTGATCATGATGAACCACGTCATCAGCGACATGATCAACAGAACGGCGAGAATCGATCTGCTAACGATATTGCCATTGGCAATCAGCGCGCCGAGGCCATATGGATTTTCAACAACTGTCTCTTGCATTGACCGATTCCCTCTACTTAAAAAAGCTTAGTAATAATAGCGTGTAATAAAACTCAAGTCGTTACGTCGTAACGGCTACTTTCCGGTTAACTTCCAAACGATCGCAAACGCAAAGTGGCCTTCCACCGGCTTGCCGTCTTCCATTCCGGGAAGAGCCTTCTGCCCTTTCACGCCCTTTCAGACAGGCTTCGTCCAAGCGCGGAAAACCCGAACTGGTCTGAATTTCGGCATCGAGAATATGGCCGTTCGCCGCAACCTGGGCAGCACGATGCATCGGCCTTCTTCACCGGCGCGCTTGGACGCGTCCGGGTAGTACTCTTCGCCGATGCGGAACGGGTGCTTCGGAGTCCATCTTCGCCCCGACGAGTTGTGCTGCACCGGCGCGGCGACAACCGGCGCGGGCGGCGGAGTCTTCGTCTGAGTCACGACCGAAATCGCGTTGGTCTCCGGCGGAGCCGCCTGAATATCGACGAATTCCGGCGGCGGGACGTAGGGTTTAATTTCTTCGAGTTTGGGCGGCGGTGGCGGCGGTTTGTCGACGTCTTTCGGCTTGTCGATCTGCGCGATTTCGACGGGAGGAATGATCTTCTGAACCAACTGGCCGGCCAGCCCGGTGTAAAATCCGTACACGATTACTACGTGCAGAAGTAATACGGCAATGAGGGCCGCGCCCCTTTTGCCGGAAAATAACGATGGCTGTTCGTATCTATACATAAGTCTGTGCGACCCTACCCCTTAGCTCTTGATCTTGCGCATCGCGCACGCCTCAAACTTGCAGCTACTTTTCCCAGCAAGCTGCCCAGCAAGCTCCCTTCGGCGAGTTAAGAAGCGTGACACATATCCCGCCCGAACTGCAAGCGCGATGTAAGTCTAAAATGACTTGTTTGCGCGTCAGACTTGACGAGGTCCCGGCGCCTTTTGAGCGGTTGGCTCCAAGTCCGTCACGGCTCCCAAGGAAGCACTGCTGACTTCCCGGGAGTACTTCGCCAAGGCGCCGCGGCGCGCATAGGCTTTGGGAGCAACCCAAGATTTGCGCCGGCGCTTTAGCTCCCCCGCCGCGACATGCAGGGTGATCGTCCGCTGTCGCGCATCAATTGTTATCTCATCGCCGCTCTTCACCAGTGCCAGAGGGCCTCCGAGCGCAGCCTCCGGCGACATATGGCCAACGACGAAGCCGTGACTTCCGCCCGAAAATCGTCCGTCGGTGATCAGCGCGACCTGATTGCCCAAGCCCTTTCCCATAATGGCGCTGGTCGGACTTAACATTTCCCGCATGCCGGGCCCGCCCTTGGGACCTTCGTAGCGAATCACGACCACATCGCCGGCCTTTACCCGGCCGCTTAAGATTCCCTGCAGCGATTTCTCCTCGGAGTCGAACACGCGGGCCTTGCCCTTGAAGCTCATGCCCTCCTTGCCGGTAATTTTTGCAACCGCTCCTTCCGGGGCGAGGTTTCCGTACAAGACCACCAAGTGGCTGTCTTTTTTAATCGGATCGCTCAAGGGTCGCACAATCGACTGTCCCCGAGGATACGCCGCCACGTTGCGCAGATTTTCCGCCAGAGTGGCACCCGTCACCGTCAAGCAATCGCCCTGCAGCAAGCCCGCATCCAACAGTGTTTTCATGAGCGGTTGAATGCCGCCGATCGCGACCAATTCGGACATCGAATAGGTCCCGCTCGGCCGCAAGTCGGCCAACACCGGAACGCGCTTCCCGATGCGCGTGAAGTCGTCGATTTTCAGTTTGACGCCGGCCGATGAAGCGATCGCCAATAGATGCAATACAGCATTCGTCGATCCGCCGAGTGCGATAACCACGGTAATCGCATTCTCAAAGGACTCGCGCGTCATGATCCGGCGCGGGGTGATCCCTTTTCTCATCAGCTCAACGACGGCGGCGCCCGCCCGTTGGCAATCATCGCGTTTCTGACTCGAAACGGCGTCCTGTGCCGAACTATTCGGCAGACTCATGCCCATCGCTTCGATGGCTGAGGCCATGGTATTGGCGGTGTACATCCCGGCACAGGCACCGGGCCCGGGTATCGCGGTGCGCTCGACAAATTTCAGCTGTTGTTCCGACACCGTCCCCTGTGCGCGGCCGCCCACGGCCTCGAACACTGAGACGATGTCGCGCCTATCAGCGCCAGGACGGATGGTGCCCCCGTACACAAACACCGCGGGCCGGTCCAGGCGCGCCAGCGCCATCATGCAGCCGGGCATGTTCTTGTCGCACCCGCCGATGGCCACCAGGCCATCGAAGCCTTGCGCCCCTGCAACGGTCTCGATCGAATCGGCAATGACTTCGCGCGACACGAGGGAATAGCGCATCCCGGGCGTGCCCATCGAGATGCCGTCGGAGACGGTAATGGTATTGAACGTAACGGCTTTTGCGCCGGCTCGATCGGCACCCGTGGCGACCAGCCGAGCGAGTTCATCGATATGCATATTGCAGGGCGTCAAGTTGCTCCAGGTCGACGCGACTCCCACCTGCGGTTTCTCGAAGTCGGCGTCCTCGAAGCCGACCGCGCGCAGCATCGAGCGGCTGGGTGTCTGCTTCAATCCATCGACGACCAATCGGGAATAGCGGCGGGTGTCAACAACAGGAGGTTTCTGGCGCATGCTACGGCAAGCTTACGCAATACCGTAGCGCTCGACCAAGTAGCGGTACACGCCGCGCACGGCTTGGGCCTCGCCCCCGACGCCGCGTCCCGGGCGATCCTTGGAATTCCACGCATACAGATCGATATGCACCCACGGTGAGTCGGTGACGAAGCGCTTTAGAAACAGCGCGCCGAAGATCGCGCCGGCAAACGCCCCAGAGGCGACGTTGTTAAGATCGGCGATCTTGCTGGCAAGCTCATCGTCGTAGCCGGCCCACAATGGCATGGGCCACAAGGGATCGTGCTCAGCGGCTGCGGCTCGCGCCAATTCGTGCACCACGCGCTCGTCGTTGCCAAACAGCGCGGGCAGCTCCGGACCCAGGGCGACACGGGCCGCGCCGGTGAGCGTGGCAAAGTCGATGATCAAGTCGGGGTGCTCAGCGTCGGCAAACGCCAGCGCATCGCACAGCACCAGCCGGCCTTCCGCATCTGTATTGCCCACTTCGACCGTCAGACCCTTGCGTGTCGCGAGCACATCGCCCGGACGGTAGGCGTTCCCGCTGATGGCATTTTCCACCGCGGGCACCAGAACGCGCACCTGCGCGCGAATCTTGGCGCTCATGAGCAGATGCGCCAGTGATAGCGCAACGGCCGCGCCACCCATGTCCTTTTTCATCAGAGCCATGCCGGAACTCGACTTGATATCCAGACCGCCGCTGTCGAAACACACACCCTTGCCGACCAGCGTCACGTGCGGGTAGGCATCGCCCCCCGGCGGGGCCCAGCGCAGTTCCACCAGTCGCGGCGCCTCGCTGCTGGCTCGGCCCACGGCATGAATCGCCGGAAAGTTGGCCGTCAGCAGTTCCGGGCCGATCCACTCCTTGTAAGCGGCTTGGTGACGCTCGGCAACCTGACGCGCCGCAGCAGCCAATTGCGCAGGGCCGAAATCGCCCGCGGGCGTATTGATCCAGTCGCGCGCCATGCGCAGCGACTCCGCGGCGCGCGTTACGAACTCCATATCGGCGTTTGCGGGCGCGTCAAAACTCGCCGCCTCGTTCTTGGATGCGCGGTAGCGTTCGAAGCGGTAAGCGCCGTAGGAAAACCCCAACGCCAACTGGGTAGCCTCTGCCGCAGTGAATTCTTGCGCGAGACCAAAGCGGCGCGCCGGCAATCTTTCCACCAGTCCCGCCGTGTGCCAAAGCGTCAACTCTCCGAGGCGCTTTCCCAATCCCGCCACAGCCATTGCGAGACCGCCATCGGCATCAGGCAACAACACCACGCGGTGCTTTTCAGCCTTGAAGTTCTGCTCGACGAGCCATTGGCGCGCACGCGGCGCCTGGCTCGCGCGCCACGCATCGACTTCGTGCTCGTACAACAGCCACAACGGGACGACAAGATTGCTGCCGGAATTCATGCAAACGCGTCCTCGCGACGATGTCGAGATGCCTGGGAATCCTTGCATCATAAGAGATTCTATGGTGCTATTTGATGCTAGTTGACAAAGCGTTGCAGCGCAATTTTATGCAAAACCCCGCTTAAGGCCGCGACCGTCTTTAAGCGGGGTTTCGCGCAGGTGGGGCCCGCATTTCGCGAAAGCAGCGCTCAAAATCAGGAGTATTGAATGCGTTTGTATTCGCAGAAGGACGTCGACAGGAAAGCCTTGCGCGGTGCGCGCATCGCTGTTCTCGGCTACGGCAGCCAGGGCCGCGCGCATGCGCTCAATCTGCGCGACAGCGGCTACGATGTAATAGTCGGCGTGCGCAAAGGCCCCAGCTGGACCAAGGCGAAGAAGGATGGTCTGCACGTCGCGGAACCGCAGGCCGCCGTCAAGGGCGCGCAATTGGTCGCCATGCTGGTGCCCGATCTCACGCAGAAGCCGCTGTATGCCGAACTGAAACAGAGCATCGACAAGGGCGCGACGTTGCTGTTCGCGCATGGCTTCAATATTCATTTCAAACAGATCAAACCGCGCAAGGATCTGGACGTGGTGCTGATTGCGCCCAAAGGTCCCGGCGATCTGGTGCGCCGCCAGTACCAGCAAGGACGCGGCGTCCCCTGCCTGATGGCGGTCGCGCAAAATCCTTCCAAGCGCGCGAAAGCCAAGGCGCTGGCCTATGCCGAGGGTATCGGCGGAACGCGCGGCGGCGTGCTCGAAACCACTTTCGCGGAAGAAACCGAAACCGATTTATTCGGCGAACAAGCGGTGTTGTGCGGCGGTGCCACCGAACTGGTGGTCAAGGGCTATGAGACGCTGGTCGAAGCCGGCTATCAACCTGCCGTTGCGTACTACGAGTGCCTGCACGAACTCAAATTGATCGTCGATCTTCTGCATGAAGGCGGCATCACCAAAATGCACCGCTTCATCAGCGAGACGGCCAAGTATGGCGACCTGACCCGCGGACCGCGCATCGTCAACAAGGCGACCAAGAAGGAGATGCGCAAGATCCTGACGGAAATTCAGCAGGGGAAATTCGCGCGCCAGTGGATCGCCGAGAACAAGGCGGGCCGCCGCAAGTACGCCAGGCTGCTGAAGGCGGACTTGACGCATTCGATCGAAAAGGTCGGCGCGCAACTGCGCGCGCGCATGCCCTGGCTGCAAGCAGACAAAAACTGACCTGAAGCATGACGGCGCGCACGCTTTTCGACAAAGTATGGTCCGCGCACGAGGTCGTCGCCGAGACCGCCGATACGCCCGCGGTGCTGTACATCGACCTGCATCTGGTGCACGAGGTGACGACGCCGCAGGCCTTCAGCATGCTGAGATCCAATGGCTTAACCGTGCGCCGCCGCGACCGCACTCTCGCGACCATGGATCACTCGACACCCACTCATAGCGCGCAGGTGTTCGGCGACGTGCCGATCAAAGTCGATTCCGCGGCACGGCAAGTGCGTCAGCTGCAGGAAAATGCCGCGGAATTCGGCCTCGAGTTATTCGGCCTGCAGGATGCCCGGCGCGGTATCGTGCACATCATCGGTCCCGAACTCGGTTGCACGCAGCCCGGCATGACCATCGTCTGCGGCGACAGTCACACCAGCACTCACGGCGCTTTCGGCGCCCTCGCCTTCGGCATCGGCACCACTGAAGTCGGTCATGTGTTTGCCACGCAGGCGCTGTTGCAGCGCAAGCCCAAGGGTTTCGCGGTCAACATCGAGGGGCGGTTGCAGCGCGGGGTCTGCGCCAAGGATTTGATCCTGGCCATCATCGGACGGATCGGCGTCTCCGGCGGCACGGGTCATGTGTTGGAGTTTCGCGGTTCAACGGTGCGCAGCCTGTCAATGCACGAGCGCATGACGGTTTGCAACATGTCGATCGAGGCAGGAGCGCGCGCCGGCATGATTGCGCCGGACGAAGTGACTTTTGAATACCTCAAAGGGCGGCCGCGCGCTCCGCAGGGCGAGGCTTGGCACGCGGCGGCAGCGCACTGGCGCGAGCTGGTCACCGATCCCGGCGCCGCGTTCGATGCATCGGTGGAAATCGATGCCGCGGCCATTGAACCGATGATCACCTATGGCACGAACCCCGGAATGGTCATGCCGATCGGCGCAGCCATACCGGACAAAAAAGGCGACGAGGCATTCGACAAGGCCATGCGCTACATGGGATTTCATAGCGGCGACGGCATGCTTGGAAAACCCGTGAATGTGGTTTTCATCGGCAGCTGCACCAATGGCAGGCTCGAGGATTTACAGGCGGCCGCGCAAATACTCAAGGGACGCAAGGTTGCGCGCGGTGTGCATTTGCTCATCGTGCCGGGCTCGCAGCAAATCAAGCATCAGGCCGAAGCTTCGGGGCTCGCGGACATCTTCCAGGCTGCGGGCGCGGATTGGCGTGAATCCGGGTGTTCCATGTGCATCGGCATGAACGGCGATACTGTGCCGGCCGGACAGTATTCGGTCAGCACCAGCAACCGCAATTTCGAGGGCCGTCAGGGCCAGGGCGCGCGAACCTTGCTGGCAAGTCCGTTGACTGCAGCGGCGAGCGCGGTCAACGGCAGCATCGCCGATCCGCGCGAACTCCTGTAATGCAGCCCCTAAGACGAGTCAGCTCCAGGACCGTGGTCATCCCGGCGAGCGACATCGACACCGATCAGATTATTCCAGCCCGTTTTCTGACCACCACTACCAAGGAAGGTCTTGGCAAGCAGCTGTTCGCCGATTGGCGCTATCAGTCGGACGGCTCGCCGAAGCGGGAATTTGTGCTCAACCGGCCTGAGGCGCGCGGCGCCGAGATTCTGGTGGCGGGACGCAATTTCGGCTGCGGCTCCTCGCGCGAACATGCGCCCTGGGCACTGCTCGACTATGGATTTCGCGCGGTTATCAGCAGCGAGATCGCGGATATTTTTCGCGGCAACGCCTTGATGAACGGATTGCTGCCCATCGTGGTCGATGAGCAGACCTTGCACTGGCTGATTCATCATCCCGGCGCCGATCTCGACATCGATCTTGAGTCTACGCGCTTGTCTTTGCCGACAGGCGCGGCGATAACCTTTCCCATCGAAGCCTTTGCGCGCCACTGCCTGCTGAACGGCCTGGATGAACTCAGCTACCTGCGCAGCAAGCTGCGGGACATCGAGCGCTACGAAGCGGCGCGCCCCTGATGCAAGCAACCATCGCAGTGCTCGCAGGCGATGGCATCGGCGCGGAAGTCACTGCCGAAGCGGTGCGGGCGCTCGAGGCGATTGCTGCCCGCTTCGGCCATCGCTTCAATTTCGAAGCGGCACTGCTGGGCGGCGCAGCCATCGATGCTGTCGGCGAACCGCTGCCGGCGGCCACCTTGGCCCTGGCGCGACGGGCTGATGCCGTCCTGCTGGGTGCTGTCGGCGGCCCCAAGTGGTCCGATCCCAACGCAAAAGTCCGGCCGGAGCAAGGCCTGCTGCAGCTGCGCAAGGCGCTGGGATTGTTCGCCAATCTCCGGCCCGTGGTGCCCCACCCTGCCGTGCTGGACGCCTCGCCCATCAAGGCCGATTTGTTGCGCGGCGTGGACATCATGGTGGTGCGCGAGCTCACCGGCGGCATTTATTTCGGCGAGAAATCGCGCACAGCCGGCGAAGCGGTCGATGTGTGCCGCTACACTGCGTTCGAGATCGAACGCGTCGTGCGGCTCGCCGCCGGCTTGGCGCGCAGCCGCCGCAAGAAACTGACCTCGGTGGACAAGGCCAATGTGCTCGAAACCTCGCGGCTGTGGCGCTCCATCGTGAATCAGATCATGCCGGCGGAATTCCCCGAGGTGTGCGTCGATCACATGCTGGTGGATTCTGCGGCCATGCATCTATTGCAGCATCCCCGCGATTTCGACGTCATCGTGACCGAAAATATGTTCGGCGACATTCTCACCGACGAAGCCTCCGATGCTGGCAGGGTCGATGGGACTGCTGCCGTCCGCCTCGCTTGGCGCAGATTTCCGCGGCGGTGTGTTCGAGCCCATCCATGGATCCGCACCGGACATTGCCGGCCGCGGCATTGCCAATCCGTATGCGGCCATCTTGAGCGCCGGGCTGCTGCTGCGCCATTCGTTGCGCTTGAACGACGAGGCGTCGGCGCTGGAGCGCGCCGTCAATCACGCCCTGGGCGCCGGCGCGCTCACCGCCGATCTTGCGCCGCCGGGCAAAGCACTCACGACACGCGCCGCTGCTGATGCGGTGCTGGCCGCGCTTTAGCTGCTCGCGCCAGAGCGGCGTCAAGATCCGCGACCAGATCAGCGGCATCTTCGATGCCGACCGAGACGCGCAACAGGCCCGGACCGATCCCGGCGCGCAAGCGCGCGCCTTCCTCCATCCCGGCGTGCGTCATGCTCGCCGGGTGCGCGATGAGACTCTCGACGCCGCCCAGCGACTCCGCCAAGGTAAAGCACTCGAGACCGGCGAGAAACGCCTCGATGGCGGGCTCGCCGCCCGCGAGATCGAAACTCAACATCGCGCCGAATGCGCTTTGTTGGCGGCGCGCAATTTCATGCCCGGGATTCCCGGGAAGGCCGGGATAGTAGACGCGCTGCACCGTGGGCTGCCGCGTCAGAAATTCCACGACGCTTGTGGCGTTTTCCGCGTGAACGCGCATTCTGGCGTGCAAGCTGCGCAAACCGCGCAAGGTGAGAAAACTGTCGAAGGGCGCGCCCGTCACGCCGATGGCATTGGCCCACCACGCCAGGCTCTCCTGCAATTCCCGCGTCGCCGCGATCACCGCCCCGCCGACGACATCGCTATGCCCGTTCAAGTACTTGGTGGTGGAATGCATCGCGAAATCCGCGCCCAGCGCCAGAGGTTGCTGCCAGATCGGCGACAGAAAGGTGTTGTCGACCGCCGCCAGTGCGCCAGCCGCATGCGCAGCCGCGGTGAGTTCGCGAATATCGACCACCCGCAGCAAAGGATTGCTGGGCGTCTCGATCCACAACAGCTTGGGTTTCGCGTCGAGCGCCGCGCGCAATTCCGCCGGATTGCTTTGATCGATGAAATCGACAATCAGGTTTCCCTTGGCGTGCAGAGCCGCGAGCAGGCGATAAGTGCCGCCGTAGCAATCATATGGCGCGACCACGCGCGCGCCCGCAGGCAGCGTCGCCAGGATCAAGGTGATGGCCGCCAAGCCGGTGCAGGTCACAATCGCGCCCGCACCGCCTTCGAGATCCGCCAAGGCATCGGCCAGCTGGTCCCGCGTTGGATTGCCGGAGCGCGTGTAATCGTACTTGCGCGGCTGGCGATAGCTTTGAAATGCGAAATTGCTCGACAGGTAAAGCGGCGGTACCACCGAACCGTGGTGCGAGTCCGATTCGAGTCCTGCGCGGACCGATCGGGTGGCGATGTTTTTTGATGGCGCATTGCGCTTCATGATTGCTGCTCCGCAAGGGCGTGCTTGATGATGGGCGTGAGGGCCGCGCCTTCTTTCAAGAAGGCGTCATGGCCGAATATGGAATTAATTTCAATCAGCTGACGGGGACCGTTCAGACGCGCAGACAGCGCCTGCATGTCATCGAATGGCACCAGTTGATCCTCGCGCACGGCAATCAGGGTCGTCGGCGTATGAACCTGCGTGGCATCCATTTCGTGCAAATCGATGGATTCGCTCAAAGTGAGGAAGGATTCGGCGCGGTATTTCTGTACGTAGTCGTCGCCGCGGGCAAACAAATAATCTTCAATGGGAAAAAGGAAGCGATCGGCAATACGCGTCGGCCGGCCGCCGAACCTGATGGCAAACTCGATCGGGCTGCGGTACGTGGCCATCGCCAAAGCCCGGGCCAGCTTCAAACCCGCCGCGCCATCGCCGCGCGCGATTGCCTCGCGCACGATTTGGCGTTGCACGCTGCGCCAGGCCGTGGACAATACCTGCGATTTGTCGGCGGCGCTCAACACCACGATATGACCCACCAGATCCGCGCAGCGCTCGGCAAAACACAGCGCAACCATGCCGCCGTACGAGGCGCCGACAATGGCGTGCAGCGAACGCAATCCCAAATGGCGCACGACTTGACGGAGTGCCGCGGCCTGATCATAGGAACTGATGGGCGGAAATTGCCCGCCGACGCCTGGCGTCGCGCTGTCGCCGCGGCCGCCGATGTAGTCGATTCCCAAGACCAAGTACTGGCGCGTGTCCACGCCGAGCCCGGGACCCACCATTTCCGGCCACCAACCTTCGCCAGGCTCTCCGGTGACGATTCGGTGCGCGGAGATTCCGCCGAGGACCGCCACCACCGGGCCCTGTTCGTTGCCCATTAGGCGGAAAGCCACACGCGCATCAGGCAAGACGTCGCCGTAATGCAAGTCGAATGGCGCCAGCCTTATGGTCTCGTCGATTGGTTTGAGGGAATTTTCGGCCACGAACGCTCAAGCTCCTTAAAGGCGATAAGACCCCTGGAGCATCGGCTCGTAGCCATTGACGTCGGCGATCCCGCGCAACCGGCTGCCCATCTACCGGAGCGGCGCCGTTGGACGCCTCCCCGCAGGAGTTGGCACCGTTCCAAACCCCTCGCTTGGGAGCGAAGGATCGGTGGTTGCCCCGGCTTCTAAGGGCCTTTCCCTCAGCCGGTCTAGATAAGCCGTTGAATTTTAGGCAGGTGCGCCGGGCGCGTCAAGCATTTTACCCGTCCGGTATTGCATCACTCTTACCAATGCATTAATGTAATAGCGCATTAATACACGATTGAACGTAATATGAAGACCAACCGGCCGGTGACGCAAAGACAGGAGCAGCAGCACGAGCGGGCGCTGTGCGCGGCGATCCTGACCCTGCGCACCATCGATGAGTGCCGCAGCTTTTTTCGCGACCTGTGCACGCCTGCGGAACTGCAGGCGATGGCGGATCGCTGGGCGGTGGTCGAACTGTTGGAGCGCGGCCTGCCCTACCGGGAAATCCACAAGCACACCGGCGTCAGCGTCACGACCATCGGCCGGGTCGCGCGCTATCTGACCTCGGGCAACGGCGGCTATCGCGCCGTGACCGAACGGTTGAAATTGAATGGCTAGCTTCAACGGCACGGGCGATTCCATGCGGCTCAAGATTGCCGTGCAGAAGAGCGGTCGTCTCACCGACGCCTCGCTGGATTTGCTGTCGCGTTGCGGCCTGAAATATAGCCGCGGCAAGGATCAGCTGATGTGCTACGGCGAGAACATGCCGCTCGATGTACTGTTCGTGCGCGATGACGACATCCCCGACCTGGTCCAGGAGGACGTCTGCGATCTCGGGCTGGTTGGCCTCAACGTGGTGGAGGAGAAACGGCTGGCCTTTGCGGCGCGCGGCATGGGTCCCTTGTTCGACACCGTGCAGCTTCTCGACTTTGGACGCTGCAAGCTGTGCATCGCGGTGCCGGACGGCTTCGAATACCGCGATCCGCGATCGCTGCAAGGCCGGCGGATCGCCACGACTTATCCCAATATCCTGGCGCGCTTTCTCAAAGAGAACGGCATCGGCGCCGAGGTGGTGGTGTTGTCCGGCGCGGTCGAAATCGCACCCCGTCTGGGCCGCGCCGACCTGATATGCGATCTGGTCTCCACCGGCTCGACGCTGGCCGCGAATCACCTGCGTCATGCTCACACTGTGCTCGAGAGTCAGGCGGTGCTGATCCGCACGCCCGTGCCGATACCCCTGGAGAAGCAGGAGTGGACCCGCCGGCTGCTGATGCGCATCGACGGCGTGGAACAGGTCAAGGGCAGCAAGTACATCATGCTGCACGCGCCGCGCTCGGCGCTCGCGGCGATCGCGAAACTGCTGCCCGGCAGCGAGTCGCCGACCGTGATTCCGCTGGAAGGATTCGGAGATCGGGTGGCCGTCCACGCTGTATGCCGCGAGAATGTCTTCTGGGAGACCCTCGAGGATCTGAAAGAGGCCGGTGCCACATCCGTACTGGTTCTGCCGGTCGAGAAGATGCTGGCCTAGGCAAGAGTCTCCCATCATGCGAATCCTGGATTGGAACTCCCTATCTGCCGCGGAGCGAGGCGCAGCCTTGAAGCGTCCGGCGCAGCACGACGCCGCGGCTACCGCCGCCGCAGCGCAGTCGATCATCGACCGCGTGCGGCGCGAGGGCGACGCCGCGCTGCGCGCGTTCACCGAACAATTCGACGGCGTGCGTCTCGATGCGCTGCAAGTGACCGAGCGGGAATTTGCGCTCGCCGAAGCCAGCCTGACGGCGCATCAGCACGCTGCCATCGAACGGGCCACGGACAACGTGCGGCGCTTCCACGCCGCGCAGTCGTGCGCGCCGTTGCGCGTGGAGACATCTCCCGGCGTCCTCTGCGAGCGCCTCAGCGTGCCGATCCGCGCGGTAGGCCTGTATGTCCCCGCGGGCTCGGCACCGCTGCCCTCCACGGCCATCATGCTGGCGGTGCCGGCGATGCTGGCCCAATGCCCGGTCAAGGTCATGTGCACGCCGCCGAATGGCGCGGGCGCCGCGGATCCAGCGGTACTGGTTGCCGCGCGCAAAGCCGGCATCGAGCACATTTTCAAAGTCGGCGGCGCGCAGGCCATCGCCGCGATGGCCTACGGCACCGACTCCATAGCAAAATGCGTCAAGATTTTCGGACCGGGAAACGCCTACGTGACCGCGGCCAAAATGCTGGTTGCCCAGGATGTCGGCGGAGCCGCGTTGGACCTGCCGGCGGGCGTAAGCGAGGTCATGGTCATTGCCGACGACGAGGCGCGTGCCGATTTTGTGGCCGCCGACCTGTTGGCGCAAGCGGAACACAGCCCCGATGCACAGGCGATCCTGCTGACCACGGAACCGGCACTGGCTGCGGCCGTGTCGCGCGAAGTCGCGCGCCAATGCGCGCTGCTGTCGCGCGCGAAGATTTTGGCGGCCTCGGTCGGCGCGATGCGGCTCATCGTGGTGGATTGCCTGCAGACTGCCTTCGACATTGCAAATGCGTACGCACCGGAACATCTCATCCTCGAGATCCGCGCGGCACGCGCGTGGCTTCCAAAAATCAGCACCGCGGGCGCGGTATTCCTCGGACACTGGTCGCCCGAGACGCTGGGCGATTATTGCAGCGGACCGAATCACACGCTGCCCACCTATGGCTATGCGCATTCCCATAGCGGATTGTCGCTGGAGGACTTCCAAAGGCGCATTACGATTCAGGAGCTCACCCCGTCGGGATTGCGGGGACTGGGGGCCACCGCAAAAATTTTGGCCGCTCTCGAGGGTTTGGATGGACACGCGGCCGCCGTCACGGTGCGGCTCGAGGCGCTGCAGTGAGCGCGGTGATTTCGCTGGCCCGCCCGGAAATTGTGCGGCTGAAGCCCTATGCGCACGCGGCATGGCTGCCGTCCTTGACCCGCATGCACGCGAACGAAGCGCCGTGGAGACCCGCGGGCGACAATACGATTGCCGGCCTCAATCGCTATCCTGAGCCGCAGCCGCAGGCGCTGATAGCGCGTCTCGAAGCACTCTACGGTGTTTCGCCCGGACAAGTGCTCGCAACCCGCGGCGCCGATGAAGCCATCGACGTTCTGTCGCGCATCTACCTGCGTGCCGGCAGCGACGCGATCATGCAATTCGGTCCGACTTTCGGCATGTACCAGGTTGCCGCGCGCATCCAGGGCGCCGATGTGATCGAACTGCCCCTCGATCGCGGCGCGGGTTGGAGCATCGATGCCGAACGCCTGCTGGCGGCTTGGCGACCCAACATCAAACTGGTTTACTTGTGCTCACCGAACAATCCAACCGCCAACACGCTCGACCCGGCCGCGCTCGAACGCATTTGCACGGCACTCGACGGCAAGGCCATCGTGGTCATCGACGAAGCTTATATCGAGTGGTCGAGCGCCGGCACCCTGACCCCGTGGTTGGCGCGTTTTGAAACTCTGGCCATATTACGCACTCTGTCAAAGGCGCATGCTTTGGCGGGCGCGCGCATCGGCGCGCTGCTGGCCTCATCGGAACTCATTCGATTGGCGAGAGGCGTGATCCCGCCCTACGCGCTCGCGCAGCCGACGATCGAGGCCGCGCTGCACGCGCTCGAACCCGGCCAACTCGCGGCCTCGCGCGGCAGGCTGGCCGCACTGCTCTTGGAAAAAGATTGCTTGCGCCGGCACCTCGCCGCTTCGCCGTCGATCGCCAAGGTCTGGCCCAGCGACACCAACTTTCTCATGATCGATTGCCGGGACGCGGATCAGTTCATGAAAAACAGCATGGCGGGCGGCCTGATTGTGCGCGATTTGCGCGCCCACCCGGCGCTGCCCGGCTCGCTGCGCGTCTCGGTGGGCACACGCGCGCAAAACGATGCATTGCTGCGCTCTCTGGAGTCAGCATGAACTCTCTGGAATCGGCATGAACACGAAACGCGTCTTGTTTCTGGACCGCGACGGCACGTTGAACGAGGAAGTCGCGGATGAACAGATCGACAGTTTGGCGAAGATCCGGCTCATGCCGGGCGTCATCCCCGCGCTGCTCGAATTAAAGCGCGCCGGTTTCGCCTTCGTCATTGTCACCAATCAAGACGGACTGGGGACGCCAAGCTTTCCGCGCGAGGCCTTTGACACGGCGCATCGCTTCATTCTGGAGCTGTTCAGTTCGCAGGGAATCGAGTTCGAGGCGGTGCTGCTGTGTCTGCATTTCAAGCACGAGAACTGCGGCTGCCGCAAACCGCAACTCGGCATGGTCCGGGATTTTCTCGCGGCGCATGACATCGACAAGGCCCACAGCTTCATGATCGGCGATCGTGAAACGGACCTGGAATTTGCGGCCAATCTCGGCGTTCAAGGATGGCGCATTTCCTTGGGCGGCGCCCCCGAGGAGACCTGGCCGGCCATTGCTGCACGCATATTGGGGCGGTCGCGCCGCGCGCTCATTCACCGCAAAACCAAGGAAACCGACATCGCAGTCGACGTCGATCTGGCGAACGCGGGTCCGGGTTCCATCGCTACCGGATTGGGTTTTTTCGATCACATGCTCGAACAGGTGGCCAAGCACGGCGGCTTTGCGTTGAACCTCAAATGCGCGGGCGATCTGCACATCGACGAGCATCACACGGTCGAGGATTGCGCGCTGGCGCTGGGCGCGGCATTGCGTCAGGCGCTCGGCGACAAGCGCGGCATTGCGCGCTACGGCTTTCTGCTGGCAATGGATGAAGCAGAGGCGCAAGTGGCGCTCGATCTCAGCGGCAGACCCTTCTTTGTCTGGGAGGGAAAATTCAACCGCGAGCGCGTCGGGGATCTGCCGACCGAATTGGTACCGCACTTTTTCAGGTCGCTGGCGGAATCCTTGGGCGCCGCGCTGCACATCACGGTGCGCGGCGACAACACTCATCACATGATCGAGTCCTGCTTCAAGGCAGTCGGCCGCAGCTTGCGTCAGGCAATACGTCTCGAAGATGCCGAGATACCCAGCAGCAAAGGGATTCTGTGAGCGCCGGCGGCGTGGTGATCATCCCCAGCGGCGGCGCCAATATCGCCTCGCTGCAATTTGCCCTGCAGCGGCTCGGGATAAGCTCCGCGGTTTCGGCGAGCGCCCGCAGAATTCGCCAGGCGAGCCACGTCATTCTGCCGGGAGTGGGCGCCGCCGCGGATGCCATGTCGCGCCTGAAACGGAACAACTTGGACAGCTTGATCCCGGCGCTGCAACAACCGGTGCTCGGCATTTGCCTCGGGATGCAAATGCTGTTCGAGGCCTCCGAGGAAGGTCAGGCGCAGTGCCTCGGAATCATCCCGGGTCATGCCTGCCGCTTCCCGGAGAGCGCCGGCCTGCCGGTGCCCCATATGGGTTGGAATACGCTGCAAATCGATCGCCTCAATCCCTTGCTCGCGGGCATAGCCAAGGACGACTACGCGTATTTCGTGCACAGCTATGCGCTTAGGGCTGGGACCGGCTACGATTGCCAGCAGCGAATATGGGCATGCGTTCAGCGCGTGCGTTCAGTGGCGCAATTTTTTCGGTACGCAATTTCATCCAGAGCGTTCCGCAAAGGTCGGCGCGCGCCTGCTGCAGAATTTCCTCGCCTTTTAGCATGGCCGCATGAAGCTCATTCCCGCCATCGATTTGCGAGCCGGACACTGTGTGCGGCTGCTGCACGGCGATTTCGAGGCCGAGACGCGCTACCCGATAGACGCGCACGCCCTGCTCGCCAAGTATCGCGGCGCCGGCGCGGACTGGCTGCATATCGTCGATCTCGACGGCGCCCGCGACGGAACCTTGCACAACCGGGGGATCATCGAGGCTTTGGCGGCGCAGCGTTCACTCAAGCTGCAAGTGGGCGGCGGACTGCGCAGTACCGCAGCCGTGGCGCAGATGCTGGACGCCGGCGCGGCACGCGCCGTGATCGGCAGCGCTGCCATCTCGCAGCCGGAGCAAGTACAGGCGTGGCTGCGACGCTTTGGGCCGGAGCGCCTGACATTGGCCTTCGATGTTTCCATCGGCGACGAGGGCGTACCGCGGGTCATGACCCATGGCTGGCAGCGGCAATCGGCGCAGTCTCTGTGGAGCGCCGTGGAGGGCTACACCGGGTCCCAGCTGCGCCACGTACTGTGCACCGATGTGGGCCGCGACGGCGCGCTGACGGGGCCAAACATCGCCTTGTACGCCGAAGCGGTGCGCCGCCATCCGCACATCGAGTGGCAGGCTTCCGGGGGCATCCGCAACGCCGGCGATTTGCATGCCTTGGCTGCAACCGGCGCGTCGGCAGCCATCAGCGGCAAGGCGTTGCTGGAAGATCTGATCCCGATGGAGGAATTGCAGCCATTCTTGCAAAACGCATAATTCCGTGTCTCGATGTGCGCGACGGCCGGGTCGTCAAAGGGGTCCGATTCCGCGATCACCGTGTTGTCGGAGATATTCTGGAGCTCGCGGTGCGTTATCGAGATGAAGGAGCGGACGAATTGGTGTTCTACGACATCTCCGCCAGTCCCGAACATCGCACGGTGGAGCGCCACTGGGTTTCACGCGTGGCGCGAGTCCTGGATATCCCTTTCTGCGTCGCCGGCGGCATCCGCTCGATAGCCGACGCCGAAGTGGTGTTGGCGGCCGGCGCTGAAAAGATTTCCATCAATTCTCCGGCGCTCGAAGATCCGGACCTCATCAACGCCCTGAGCGAACGATTCGGGACGCAATGCGTGGTGGTGGGCATCGACAGCCAGACCGTCAATGGAGAATACCGGGTGCAGCAGTTCACGGGAGATGCGGCACGCATGCGCGACACGGCGCGCGGCACGATAGAGTGGGCCATCGAGGCGCAGCGGCGCGGCGCGGGCGAAATTGTGCTCAATTGCATGGCGAGCGACGGTGTGCGCCGCGGCTATGACATCGAGCAACTGCTTGCCGTGCGCAGTCACTGCCGGGTTCCGTTGGTGGCCTCGGGCGGCGCCGGCGCCACGCAGCACTTCGCCGAGGTGTTCCGCGCCGCGCAAGTCGATGCGGCATTGGCAGCCAGCGTGTTTCATTCCGGCGAGGTCGCAATTCCGGAACTGCGGCGCGAATTGCGCGCGCAAGGCATCGAGGTACGGCCATGAAGTTGACGGGGCTCGATTGGGAGAAAATGAACGGCCTGCTCCCGGCCATCGTCCAAGACGCCACTACCGGCGCGGTGCTGATGCTGGGATATATGACCCGCGAGGCCCTGATCGCGACCGAACATACGGGGCACGTCACCTTTTTCAGCCGCAGCAAGAATCGCCTGTGGACCAAGGGTGAATCCTCAGGACACTTCCTTGAAGTCTGCAGCATCACCGCGGACTGCGACGGCGACACCCTGCTCATCATGGCGCGGCCCGCCGGGCCGGCCTGCCATCTGGGAACAGACACCTGCTGGGGCGCGGATGCCCCCCGTTCGCTCGCTCATCGCCTGGAGTTCTTGAGCCGGCTCGAGCAGATCATCGCACAGCGTATGGCGGACCCGGCCGCCGGCAGCTACACCGCGAAGTTGCTCGAGGAGGGTTTGCTGCGCATCGCGCAGAAAGTCGGCGAGGAAGGCGTCGAGCTGGCCTTGGCGGCGGTGGCGCGACCCGACCAGGCCGTCATTGGCGAGGCCGCGGATCTCTTGTACCACGCGACCTTGCTGCTCAAGGCGAAAGGTTTGTCTCTCGGGCAGGTTGTCGCGGAACTCGAGTCGCGCCATCAACGCGTGCCGCGGTAATTCCGCCGCAGCGCGTAGAGCGCAATCCCCATCCACGCAACATTGAGCGCCACCGAAGGCCAGGCGTTGTTGTATACGCAATTGATGATGAATCCGGCAGCGCCGATGATGTTCATGAGCTGATAGACCCACGAGCGCGGCTGGATTTTTCCGAATGACAGCAGGCCGTATGCTCCCAAGATGAGCAGCGCCGCGCTCCATCCGGCAATTGCAACGAAGGTTTTCAGCGTCATGGTCTTAAGCGGCCACCGCGGCGGGCGCCGGGCCCAAGCGCAGCCTGAATTCGCGACGCACCAGCCAGAGGCTGAATACCGCCTGCAGCGCGACGCTCACCACCGCGAGATACCACACTTGGATCATTGCGAAATGCGGCTGCCGCGACATCCATAACACCGGCAGCACGAAACTGATCAGGCGGCTGGCCGAACTGACGACCGCCGGCACGGTATTGCCGAGGCCTTGAAACACCGCGGAGCAGGTGAACACGAATCCGGACGCCAGAAAGTTCCAGGAAATCACCTGTAGATACTGGCTGCCAACCCCGAGCGCCACGGCATCCTGGGTGAATGCTCCGATCACCCAGGCTGAACCCCACTGGCAGAACAGAGTCAGCAGCACCATGATGCAGCTGCCGATCAGGGTTGCCAGTGCAAAGGTCTCGCGCACACGATGAAATCTGCCGGCGGCGAAATTCTGGCCGACGATGGGCGCGGCGGCGAAGGCGACCGCCATGGCAGGCAGGAACATGCTCTGCATCATGCGCATGCCAATTCCAAACCCGGCCTGTGCATCCGCCCCGAAGGGCCGCAGCACCCAGTACACGACCGCCATGAGCAAAAACATCAGCAGAAATTCGCCGCCCGCGGGCAACCCGATGCGCAGCAGGCGGCGCCATACCGGCATTTGCGGGCGCCACTGCGAGCGCACAAATCCCACGTACTTTTCCAGCCGGTGAAAGTACAGCCCGAGCAAAACGACGCCCACGGCCAGCGAAAGCGAGCTGGCCAACCCCGCCCCCGCCACCCCCATGGGGTGGCCGCGTGCCCCATCCTGCGATCAGGACCGGCGCGAGAACCGCATTTAGAACCACGGTCAGCACTTGTACGACCATGGTCGGTTGCACGATCCCGGTGCCGCGCAGCGCCGATCCCATCACGACCATCGCAAACTGCAGCGCCAGGCTCGGCAGAAACCAGTGCAAATATTGAATGCCGGCCTCCACGGTCGCGGCGCTCGCGCCGAGCGTCTGCACGTATAGCGGTCCGCCGAAAAATCCCAGCGCCAGAGTGATGACCGCGCAGGTCGCGGCCAGCGCGAGACTTTGGTTGAAGACCAGCGTTGCGTCCGCCTGATCCTTGCGGCCGGCGGCATGCGAAATCAAAGCGACCGTGCCGACGCCCAGCACCTGAGTCGCTGCAAACACGACGAACATGACGTTTCCGGCGGCCCCGACACCGGCAATCGCGGCATCTCCCAATCCGGCCACGAAGTACAAATCGATGAGAAAGTAGAGCGTTTGAAAAAACATGCCCGCCGCTATGGGCAACGCCATTTGCAGAATGTTCTTGACGATCGAACTATCCGTTAAATCCTTCATGAGGTCCCTTTAGCACAGACGGGCGCCAAGCACACTATATCGCGGATGTTCATGGGCATTCGCCATTTTGCCACGGCAGCAAGACTTACTAGAACGCGGGTTCAAATGCTACGCTGCGGCGATGACCGTACTTCCCACTTTCGATATGTTGCTGTTCGGCGGAACCGGCGATCTGGTGACGCGCAAGCTGCTGCCGGCGCTGTATCGGCGTTTTGCCGCCGGTCAGGTGTCAGCGCAATCGCGCATCTTCGGCGTCGCCAGATCGGCTCTGTCGCGCAGCGCTTATACGGCCCACGCCGAGACCGCGTGCCGCGAGTTTTTGGGCACGGAATTCGACGATCAGCAGTGGCTGGATTTCAGCCGCTTGCTGGACTACGTGAAAGTCGATGCAGCCGCCGAGCAGGACTATGCCGCGCTGGCGGCAGCGCTCGAGGGACGCGACGCGATAGTGCGCGTATTCTTCTTCTCCACCGCCTCGAATCTTTTCTCGGTGATCTGCCAAAACCTCGCCAAGGCGAAGATTGTCACGCCGTTATCGCGGGTTGTGCTGGAAAAGCCGTTGGGCCATGACACGGCGTCGGCGGGACTGATCAATGAACAGGTCGGCGCGGTATTTGACGAGCGGCAGATTTACCGCATCGATCATTATCTGGGCAAGGAAGCGGTGCAGAATCTCATGGCGCTGCGCTTCGGCAATGCGCTGTTCGAGCCGCTGTGGCGGCGGGGTCTTATCAAGCACGTGCAGATCACGGTGGCGGAGGAACTCGGCGTCGAGCGGCGCGGCAATTTCTACGACAAAACCGGCGCCATGCGCGACATGGTGCAAAACCACCTGCTGCAGCTGGTGTGCATCATGGCCATGGAGCCCCCGACGAGCAGCGATCCGGACGCGGTACGCGACGAGAAGCTCAAAGTTTTACGGGCCCTGCGCCCCGTAAGCGGCCGCGATGTGCTCGCCAAATCGGTGCGCGGGCAATACAAAGCCGGAGCGGTGCGCGGCGTGCCGGTACCCGGCTACTTGCAAGAGGCCGACATTGCACCGGACAGCAGCACCGAGACTTTCGTGGCGCTCAAGGTGGACATAGACACCTGGCGTTGGGCGGGCGTACCCTTTTATCTGCGCACCGGCAAGCGCCTGCAGGACCGCGTGACTGAATTGGTCGTCACCTTCGACGAAGTGCCGCATCCGATTTTCGAGATGCCCAGCACCACGCGCCCGGCCAACGAGCTGGTCATTCGCTTAGCGCCGGACGAGAGCATCACCATGACCATACTGGCGAAGAATCCCGGCGAAGGCATGCGGCTCAAGCCGGTGAGCTTGGCGCTGGATTTGGGCGAAACCTTCAAGACCCGCAGTCTGGACGCCTATGAGCGGTTGCTCATGGACACCGTGAAAGGCAAACTCACCTTATTCATGCGCAGAGACGAGCTTGACGCGGCGTGGGCGTGGGTCGACCCCATCCGCGCCGGATGGGAGCAATACGACGAGAAACCGAAGATTTATATCGCCGGCACCTGGGGCCCCGCCGCCGCCAGCGCCCTGCTCAGTCGCGACGGATTTGAGTGGCATGGCGAACTCTGAGCTCCCCGCCGCAAAATTTGCCGATGGCGAATCGCTGTCGCGCGCGCTCAGCGCTCTCATTGCCGCCGGCCTGAAAGACGCAATCGCTGCGCGCGGACTTGCCAGCCTGGTGGTGTCCGGCGGCAAGTCGCCGACCAGGCTGTTCGAATTGCTGCGCGCTCAAGACCTCGACTGGAGCCGGGTGTGCGTGGCACTGGCCGACGAGCGCTGGGTCGATCCGTCAGATCCGGGCAGCAATGAAAAACTGGTGCGCGACGTACTGCTGCAGGGATCTGCCGCCGCAGCACGCTTCCTCGGCCTGAAGAATGGCGCTCCGACACCGGACCTGGGCGCCGTGTCCGCATGGGAAACCTTTGCGCGAGTGCCGCGGCCCTTCGACGCCGTCGTGCTCGGCATGGGCGATGACGGTCATACCGCCTCGCTGTTTCCGCGCTCGCCGAACTTAGGCATGGCGCTCAATCCGGCGGCCGTGGCCGGATGCGTCGGCATGTGGTCGCCGGCCGCTCCGCATCCGCGTTTGAGTTTGAACTTGAGCGCCTTGCTCGATTCCCGCCGCATTATTCTGCTCATTACCGGCGGCGAGAAATGGCGCACCTATGCAGCGGCAAGCGAGGAAGGTCCGGTGCAGGACATGCCGGTGCGGGCGGTGTTGCGTCAGCGCCGGACGCCGGTCGAAGTGATGTGGTCGCCTTAAAAGGCGCCGCCCTACACGTACGGCAGCAGAAAACGCATCGTGCGGCGCAGGGGTTCGGCGGCGCCCCATAACAACTGATCGCCCACTGTAAATGCGGACAGGTATGCGCCGCCCAGGGACAATTTGCGCAGGCGGCCGATGGGAATATCCAGCTTGCCGTTCACCACAGCCGGCGAAAGCCCGTGGATCGACGCTTCTTTGTTGTTGGGCACAACGCGCACCCAAGGATTCCCTGCGCCGATCAGCTCCTCGATTTGCGCCAGCGGCAAATCCTCGGTGAGCTTGATGGTCAGGGCCTGCGAGTGACAGCGCATCGCGCTCACCCTCACGCAAATGCCTTCGATCGGCACCGGATGAGATTCTGAACCCAGGATTTTATTGGCTTCCGCGGCCGCCTTCCATTCCTCGCGGCTTTGACCGTTGCCCAAATCCTTGTCGATCCACGGAATCAGGCTGCCCGCCAATGGCACGCCAAAATTCGCGCGAGGATACGCTTCGCTCGCGAGGGCCGCGCTCACCGCGCGGTCGATTTCCAGAATGCCGGATGCGGGATCTTTGAGGAGCTGCGCTGCCGCGCCATGCAGCATCCCCATCTGCTCCAACATCTCGCGCATGTTCTGCGCTCCGGCTCCCGAGGCCGACTGGTATGTCATTGCCGTGATCCATTCGACCACTCCCGCGCGCAGCAGGCCGGCGACTGCCATCAGCATGAGAGACACGGTGCAATTGCCGCCGATGAAATCCTTGACGCCCGCGTTCGCGCGCGGCTTGCATCACCGGCAGGTTGACCGGATCGAGCACGATTACGGCATTCTTCTCCATACGCAACGCAGACGCCGCATCGATCCAATATCCCTGCCAGCCGGCGGCACGCAGGCGCGGATGGACCGACTGCGTATAGTCGCCGCCCTGGGTGCTGATGAGCATCGGAAACTTGGCCAGCGCCGCAATGTCATTCGCGTCGCACACCTTTGCGGTGTTTCCGCCCACTCGCGGTCCCGCCGCCCCGGCCTGCGTGGTACTGAAGAACGTCGGTGCAATAAGTTCGAAGTCCTTCTCCTCGCGCATCCGCTCGAGCAGTACTGAACCCACCATGCCGCGCCAACCGATAATGCCGACCTGCCTCATGATCAAATAATAAACTCTCGCGCCGGTGCGCGCCGGTTGTAGTTCGAAGACATGGCGTATCCATAGGCCCCGCAGTTGGCGACGAGAATCACGTCACCTTCGCGCGTATCCGGAAGCCAGCGGTCCGCGCCCAGTTGATCCGCGCTCTCGCAAATAGGCCCGACGATGTTGACCCGATGGCTCATCGGTTCCTCGAGGCGGCTAAGATTGCGTATGTCGTGGTGCGCCCCATAGAGCGCCGGGCGAATCAGGGAATTCATGCCGGTCGCGACACCGACATAATGCACGTCGCCCTTGCCCTTGAGCTGGGTCACGACCGCGACTAACACACCCGCTCGCGCCACCAGGAATCGACCCGGTTCCATCCAAAATTCGATATGCGGAAAATCCCGCGCCAGTGCGGCCACACCGCGATCCAGCGCGGCCAGGTCGATTTCGCTGTGGCCGATCTGATCGGGAACCCCGATTCCGCCGCCCAAATCCACGACCGCGACATCGGGAAAGCGCTTGGCAAGACGGCCCAGGAGTGCGCCGGTCTCCGTCCAATTCGCCACATCGAAGATTCCGCTGCCGGTATGCGCATGCAAACCGGTGATGCGCGCGCCGGCGGACTTGGCGAGACCCACCAGCTCATCCGTCTCCGCCACGGGTATGCCGAACTTGGTATGCACCCCGGCCGTGCGCACATGGCTGTGATGGCCCCGCCCGAAGCCGGGGTCGATGCGCAGGAATATCTCCCTGCCCCGGAATATCTCCGGCCACATCTTCAGGGGATGAAGATTGTCCAGGGTTACCCTGACGCCCCTGGCGAAACCGAACTCGTATTCGGCACGCGGGGCGAAATTTGGCGTGAACAGCACCCGCTGCGGGTCGAGAGCCGGTACCGAGGCAAAGGCGTGCGCTAGTTCGCCCTGCGAAACGCACTCCAGAGTAAGGCCGGCGGCATAGATGCGCTGCAGAATTTGCGGATGCCAGTTCGCCTTCATGGCATACGCCCAGCGCTTGACCGAGCCGACCCGCAAAACAGCTGCAATTGCTGCGTCCAGGCTCGCAGTATCGTAGACAAAGGCCGCCGATTCGCGCACGGCGATCTCGAGGAGTTGTGCGCGTTTCTGCGGCTGCTCCCACCAATTCAGAGCGCGTGCGCCCGCCGCATCTTTGTCGCCGAATAGCTGCGCCCACGTGGGGCCGAGAACTTTGTCCGAGCCGATGCTCTGAATGAGCCGCTCATGCAGTTGCTGCACCAAGCGATCGCCCTGCGATTCGTCGATGACGAAGGTGAAGTTCAAATCGTTGGCGGCCTGCGTCACCAGGTAAATCTTATGATCCTGAAACAGTTCGAAGGCCGAACCGAGCTCATGCAATATGCCGCGAATATTCTGGCCCAGCAGACTCAATGACGCGCAGGGCCCCAGAATTTCCACGCGGCAGATTTCGCTCAAGGCCGCGGTCAGCCTATCCAGCGCCGAGCCGTCCAGGGTGTTGGCGGTGGGGTCCAAGGACACCGTGACATTGGTTTCCGAGGTGGATACCAGATCCACCGACAGCCCGTGCTGCTTGAACACCTGGAAGGCGTCCGCCAAAAACCCGACCTGATGCCACATGCCGGGGCTTTCCATCGAGACCAGCGTGATTCCCTTCTTGATGGCGATGGCTTTCAGCTGCGCCGCGCTGCCGGCGACGTTATCGGTAACCACGGTGCCTTCCAATCCCGGCGCCTGGGTTGCGTACACGTGCAAGGGAATCTTGTACTGCCGGACCGGCAACACGCAGCGCGGATGCAGCACCTTGGCGCCGTTGCTGGCGATTTCCTGCGCCTCATCGTAGTGCAGCTCGCGCAACAGACGTGCCGTCGGCACGGCGCGCGGGTTGGCGCTGAACAGGCCCGGCACGTCGGTCCAAATTTCAAGGCGCGCGGCGCCGAGCTTGGCGGCAAAATAAGCGGCGGAAGTATCGGAACCGCCGCGGCCCAGCAAGACGGTCTCGCCGGCTGCATTCGCGGCTATGAATCCTTGAGTGAGCACCACCCTGTCCATCGCGCGCCAGGCCGCTTGCAGCTTATGGTCAGGGGCAAAGTCGCAGGTCGCGGACAGAAGGCTGGCCTTGTGCGTGGCATTGAGCCGCTCGTCAGCCTTCAGGGCACCGCGTGCGTCCATCCAGGCTGTTGCGATACCCTGCGCCTGCAAAAATTCCGCACCCAGCGTGGTCGCCAACAACTCGCCCATTGCCATTACGCGCGCGCGCACCGCATCGTCGATGCTGCCGCGATCCGCCACTTTCGCGGCCAGGTCCCGCAGCTCTCGCATGAAGTTTTCGTATTGCTGGTCGGGTTTTACGCACAGGCCTTCTGCGAGGCTGCGGTGCGCGTGCTCAATGTGTTCGAGAATGGGCGCGTGCGCACCGCGCAGCGCCGCGGCCAATAGCGACTCGAGCCGATCGGTGATTCCCGACAGCGCCGAGTGCACGACCACCGGCCGAAAGCCCTCCGCGATCCGCGCCCGAACCACCAGAGCAATGTTGTGCCAGTTCGAAACGCTCGAGACGCTGGTGCCGCCGAATTTGAGCACGAGCCAGGAGTGGCTATCGACTAGCTGGGGAGAAGAAGACATGTGATTTTAAGTCCCGCGAGGCCTAACGCACCGGCGTCAGTGTGAAACGATTATCTAATCGTCTTCGAATATGTCGCGCAGTTCCTTCTCGAGCTGGCGTTCCGCCAGGACGTCCTCCACCCGGCTCCACGCGGCCTTGCCTCGTTTGCCGGCAGCCGCCGCTTTCGGGCGCCGTTCGGTGCGCTCAATGAGAGGATCGAAGTCATGCGCTTCCTCGGCCTCACCGAGAAACTCATCGTCGATATCGAAATGTTCGTCTTCGCGTTCGCTCATTTTTAAAGAAAAGTCTCGGAAATCAATGGGATCGATCAGCTCAAGTTCATGAAGCTGCGCACTATAGCCGATTCTGCCGGGCATTCAACTAGCACGGCAAGATTCCTTAAATCATTGGACTGCAAAGTGGCGGCACAGTTTTATCAATCCTTATCATTGGATAGTTTATATATCAATATCAATATCTTATAACTCTTTCTTCAAGTTCCTGTTCGTTCCGATTCCGCCCGCGCCGGGAGCGCGCCGAGAGCAACGGCTCTATTAACTGCCGATAAAACGGCCAACAGCGATGCCGTGACGATATTGGTGTGCATGCCTGCCCCAAACAAGGTCCGCCGCGAACGCGTGGTTATCTCTATATAAGAGACCGCCTTGGCGCCGCTTCCCTGACCGCGAGAATGTTCTTCGTAGGACAGCACATCGAATGGCAGCGCCACTGCTTTGACCATGGCGTCTATGGGTCCTGAGCCATGGCCCAGCCAGGTCTCTACTTGGTCGCCGCTCTGCACCTGAAGCGTCAACCGCTCGGAATCCGCGCCGTCTGTGGATGCTGCAAGCTGGTGGGAACGGTACACATAGGGCGGGCGCGCGGCGAGATATTCATGGCTGAAGAGATCCCATATTTCCTTAGAGCTCAGCTCCTTACCGGTGATATCTGCAGCAGTCTGAACGACTTGACTGAACTCTATTTGCAGCCTGCGAGGCATGACGATCTGGTAATCGCGCTCCAACAGAAACGCCACCCCGCCCTTGCCCGATTGGCTGTTGACGCGAATGATGGAGTCATAGGAACGGCCAAGATCAGAAGGGTCGATCGGCAGGTAAGGAACATCCCAGATGTCACGGTCCGCGCGCGCCGCCAGACCTTTTTTGATGGCATCTTGGTGGGAACCCGAAAATGCCGTGAAGACCAAATCGCCCACATAGGGGTGGCGCGGATGAATCGGCAACTGGTTGCAGGATTCGGCGCAACGGGCCGCCTCGTTAATATTGGAGAAATCCAATTTCGGATCAATGCCTTGCGAATACAGATTGAGCGCTAACGTCACGATGTCCACGTTGCCGGTACGCTCGCCATTGCCGAAAAGCGTGCCCTCGACACGGTCCGCACCCGCCATCACTGCCAATTCCGCCGCGGCCACCGCGGTACCGCGGTCGTTATGCGGATGTACGCTCAAGACGATGCAATCGCGTTCCTTGACCTGACGGGAAAACCATTCGATTTGGTCGGCATAGATGTTGGGTGTTGCCATTTCGACCGTTGCCGGAAGATTGAGAATGGAGCGGCGCTCCGGCGTCGGTTCCCAGACCGCGTTGACCGCATCGCAGACCTCGACGGCGAAATCCAATTCAGTACCGGTAAAGCTTTCCGGGCTGTATTCGAAAGTCCAGTCGGTCTCGGGCCGGCGCAATGCATGCTCGCGCACCACGGTCGCGCCGCGGACCGCAATATCGATGATTCCGGCACGATCGGTGCGGAACACCACGCGGCGCTGAGCCATCGAAGTTGAGTTGTAGACATGCATGATCGCCCGCTTCGCGCCGCGCAAGGACTCATAGGTGCGGGCGATCAGCTCGGGACGCGCCTGGGTGAGCACTTGGACGGTCACGTCATCCGGAATCAGCCGTTGCTCGATCAGGTCGCGCACGAAGTCGAAATCGGTCTGCGATGCCGCTGGAAAGCCGACTTCAATCTCCTTGAAGCCGGTCTTCACCAACATATCGAACATGCGCCGCTTGCGCGCTGCGTCCATGGGCTCAATGAGCGCCTGATTTCCATCCCGCAAGATCCACACTGCACCAGGTCGGCGGCGCTTTGATGACGGAATTAGGCCAGGCTCGATCGGCGAGAGCGATCGGAGCGAAGGGGCGGTACTTGGTTGAGGGATTGCGCAACATGGATTTTTACTCACTGAAAACGGAAGGGACACCGCGGGGGCGATTTAGGAGTCTTCCGGTCTTAAGAGCGCCGACCGATGGCGCGTGAGTGAGTGGCGCCTAGCGGCGCAGCAGCAGCGCGAGCGAACCCAGGCACAGTGCGCCGGGGATGCAGGAGAATTTGCGGCTGAACGAATCCATTGGCTTCGAATCTAGCACTGCTCGCGCGCCAGGCGCAAGATCACATTCGTGAAGCACGATTTGGGCACGCACGCGGTCTTCAATCAAACCCCGCCCTTGGCGGACTACAACCTGTTTTCCAGCGACACGGCGTTGCTGGAGGCCGTGCAGCGCGAAGGCGCCGGCTGGGCCATACCTGACCTGGAATCGGCCGGTGGTGAATTGGGCGCACGCACCATGTTCGAGCACGCCCGCCTGGCCAACCGCTTTACGCCGGTACTGCATAACTTCAATGCGCAAGGGCGAGCGCATCGACTCCATCGAGTTCCACCCTTCCTGGCATGCACTCATGCGGGGCATCACCGCCAGGGGCTATCACAGCAGCCCCTGGGCGGCCGACGTCTGCGAAGCCCGGGGCACATGCAGCTCGCGCCGCGGGCTATCTGATGCAGGCGCAGATCGAGAGCGGCACGCTCTGTCCGACCACCATGACCTATGGGGCCATCGCCGCGATGCGCCGCGACGCATGGCTGGCGCGCGACTGGGTACCGCGGCTGCTCGCCCGCGAATACGACCCGCGCGACATTTCCTTCGAAGGCAAACGCGGCGGCTTGATCGGCATGGGCATGACGGAAAAACAGGGCGGCTCCGATGTCCGCGCCAATACCACGCGGGCGGTTCGCAGCTCCGACGGCTCCTATCGAATCACCGGACACAAATGGTTTTTCTCGGCGCCGCAATGCGACGCGCACCTGGTCCTGGCGCAAAGCCCCGGCGGCTTGTCCTGTTTCTTCATGCCGAGGCGCCTGCCGGACGGTTCGCTGAACGGCATTTACATTCAGCGACTGAAAGACAAGCTCGGCAATCGCTCGAATGCGTCCTCGGAAGTGGAGTTTGTCGATGCCTGGGCCTCCTTGTTGGGCGAGGAAGGCCGCGGCGTGCCGACCATTCTCGAAATGGGCACCTTTACCCGCCTCGATTGCTGTGCCGGGAGCGCCGGCATGATGCGCCAGGCCGTGGTTCAGGCCTTGCACCATGCGCATCATCGCAAGGCTTTCGGTTCATTGTTGATCGATCAACCCTTGATGCGCAACGTGCTTGCCGATCTGGCGCTGGAATCGGAAGCGGCGATTGCTTTGAGTCTGCGCCTGGCGCGCGCCTTCGACAGCGACATCCCGAGCGAAACCGCGCTGCGCCGCGCGCTGACCTCGGCGGCCAAGTTCTGGGTGTGCAAGCGCGGCTGCGAACTCGCCGCCGAGGCGATGGAAGTGCTGGGCGGCAACGGCTACACCGAGGAATTGCCCCTGGCGCGCATGGCGCGCGAGATGCCGGTGAACTCCATCTGGGAGGGCTCCGGCAACATCATGTGTCTGGACGTCCTGCGCGCCTTCGGAAAGTCTTCGGCCACGCGCACGGCGGTCCTCGATGAGTTGGCCGGCGCCCGCGGCCAACTGCGCCAATTCGACGCCGCGTTCGAGCGCTTCGCGGCGATCAGCGCCGCTGCGCCCGAAGAAATCCATGCACGGCGCTTCGCGCAATCGTTCGTCACCTTGATGCAGGCGGGAATATTGATAGCTGGTGCGGCTGACGCCTCCGCGCGCGCTGCGGCGGAAGGTTTCTGCGCAACGCGCCTGGGCGACGGCGGGTGGGGAGCCGTGTTCGGCGCGAGCGGCGCGCACATCGACGGCAGCGCCATTCTGGCGCGAGCCTGGAATCAGGATTAGATACCGTCCTTGAGCCGCCTTTTGATGATGTCGACCAGCACTTGCGCATGCTCGTCATCGTCGTTCAGTCCCGCCACCAGCGTCAGCTCCGTCCCGCCCCAGCTCAAGAAACGCGCTCGATATTCGATCGCGACCTCCTCAAGAGTCTCCAGGCAATCCACCGCAAATGACGGCGAGGCTACCGTGAGTGCGCGAACGCCGCGATCCGCCAATTCCTTGATCTTGTCGAGCGTGTACGGCTTGAGCCACTCGACTCGGCCGAATCTTGACTGGTAGCAATGCGACCATTGCGTCTCGTCCAGCCCCAAGCGACTCACGAGCAACCGTGTGGTTGCCTCCGTCTGGCGTTGATACGGATCGCCCTTGAGCACGTAGGAGGCCGGAATACCGTGATAGGAGAAAAGCAGGTGCGCACGCTCGCCGGCCGCTCGCCACTGCCGCGCAATTTTCCGGCTCAGGGCCTCAATATAGCCGGCATCGTCATGGTAGTCGTTGATGAAGCGCACCTCCGGCAGCGAGCGCCAGCGCTTCAGCGCGCGGTTGGTGCCGTCGACGACCGCGCCGGTGGTCGACGAGCAGTATTGCGGATACAGGGGCAGCACCAACAGCCGATCGACGCCCTGCTCCGCGAAGGATTGCACGGCCCGCACAATGGCGGGGTTGCCGTAGGTCATGGCCAGTTCGACCCGGACCTGTTCATTGAACGCTGCGACGCAGCATCGAGCGCATCTTCGCAGTGAGACGCTGCGAATAGACGGCCAATGGCGAACCCTCGCTCATCCATATCTTGCGATAGTTGCGCGCCGTGCGCAGCGGTCTAAACGGCAGCACCGCCCCGTACAGCACCGGCAGCCAGATCAGCCGCGAGGTGTCGATGACGCGGCGGTCCGCCAGGAATTCGCGCAAATAGCGCTGCACGGCGAAATACGTCGGGGCATCCGGAGTGCCCAGGTTCACCACCAACACACCGATGCGACTCGCCGTTGCGGGGTCTTGAGACGCGGCAGCCGGAGCCACGGCGTGAAAATAGGACATTGATCGGATCCTTAAGCTGAGCCGCGGCCACAGTATACTGCCTCACGCATGAAGCCTCGTACCCAGACCTGACGATGCCGTGGCTGAGCGCCAACGAAAGCGCTGCGCTCAGCTTGAGCCTGAGCGTGGCGGGCCGCAGCGTTCTGCTCAGCCTGCCGTTCGCACTGCTGCTGGCATGGGTGCTGACCCGCAAACAATTCCTCGGCCGAACCGTGCTCGACGCATTCGTGCACCTGCCCTTGGTGCTGCCGCCGGTCGTGGTCGGTTATCTTCTGCTGGTGCTGTTCGGCGCGCGCGGGCCCATCGGCGGCTGGCTCGAACGCACCCTCGGTATTGAACTGATATTTACCCGCAACGGCGCGGCGCTGGCGACCGCCGTCATGTCCTTCCCGCTGATGGTGCGCGCCATGCGCATTTCGCTGGAAAATGTCGATCGCGGGCTCGAGGATGCCGCGCGCACGCTCGGCGCGGGCGCATTGGATCGCATCCTGACCATTACGCTGCCCCTGATGCTGCCCGGAATTCTGGCCGGCGCAATCACCGCGTTCTCCGCGGCGCTCGGCGAATTCGGCGCGGTCATAACCTTTGTATCCAATATTCCAGGCGAGACGCGCACCCTGCCTCTGGCGTTGTATACCGCCCTGCAGACGCCGGGAGGCGACGGCGAGGCCGCCCGGCTGGCACTCATCTCCTGCGTGCTCGGACTTGGCGGACTGTTGTTGTCGGAGTGGTTTGCACGGCGCGTGCGGCGCATGTTGGGCCGCTAATGCTGCAAGTCACGGCCCAAAAAAAACGCGGCGGCTTTGCTCTGGACGCGAATTTCGAGCTGCCGACTCCCGGCGTTGTCGCACTATTCGGCCGCTCAGGCTGCGGCAAAACGACGCTGGTCAATGTCATCGCCGGATTGCTCGCGGCCGATACCGGCCGGGTACAACTCGACGAGACCGTGCTCCTGGACACCGCGCGGAAAATCGACTTGCCGCCGGAAAAGCGGCGCATCGGCTACGTATTTCAAGATGCGCGCTTATTTCCGCACTTACGGGTCGCGGCAAATTTGCGCTACGCGACAGCAGCGCGCGGGCGCATCGCCATTCATCGGCTTCGACCATGTCGCCGATCTGCTGGATCTCGGCCCGCTGATGGGGCGGCGCACTCATCAACTTTCCGGCGGCGAGCGGCAGCGCGTGGCCATCGGCCGGGCGCTGTTATCGCAGCCGGACCTGCTGTTGCTCGATGAGCCGTTGGCATCGCTCGACGCCTCGCGCCGCGAAGAGGTGCTGCCGTACCTGGAGAGCTTGCGCGATCAACTGGCGATTCCAATGGTGTATGTCAGCCACAACTTCGACGAGGTGTTGCGTCTGGCGACGCACCTCGTGCTCATGGAATCGGGCAAGACCACCGCTCAGGGAGGCCTCGGTGAAATGAGCTTGAACGCAGCGGTGCGCGCCATCATCGGCGCGGATGCGGTCGGCGCCATCATCGACGGCGAAGTGCTGGGCACGGATGCATCGAGCGGGCTGACGCGCGTGCAGGTGGGCCGGGGCGAAATCAACGTTCATTGCGCCGATGCCGCGCCTGGCCACAGGCTGCGCGTGCAGTTGCTGGCGCGCGATCTCATCGTCGCGACCCAGCCGCCGCTGCACTTGAGCGTGCGCAATAGCCTCAAGGGCGTGGTCGCGAGCGTCGTGGATGACGTCGACGGCTCGCACTTGATCGCGATCGATATCGGGGGCACTTTGATCATGGCGCGGGTCACCCAGGCGGCGACGCGCGAGCTGGGTCTGGTCAGCGGCTTAACGGTTTGGGCTTTGGTGAAGACCGTATCTCTGCGACCGCACTCTATTTGATACGCGTGCCCAAGTGCAGTATGGCCACTATGTGGTCATCCACTGCCAGACCCACGGCGGCTTTGACCCTGGGGCTGTAGGCGGCTGGGCCGGTCTTCCACATCGCACCTATCTTTAAGTCGCTTGCGGCGAGCAACAGATTCTCCACCGCCGCAGCCGCGGCGATCACCTGCTCAATTTCCGGCACCTTTGGAATATCCCGCCGCACCACGCAGGCCGCCACCAAAATGTATGGCGATCGCCTGATTTTCTCGCGCTCCAGCTCCATCTGCTCGTCGCTATAGTCCGGAATCTGGTCGCGCCGTGCTTCCGCTACGGCGTTTGCGAGGGTTTCGCGTTGCGCGCCGTTGACCTCGATGAAGCGCCAGGGTTTGAGGCGCCCATGGTCAGGCGCATGCTCCGCAGCCTGCACCAGCCGCGCGATTTGTTCAGGAGTCGGCCCGGGCGCAGTCAGCGCCTTGGCGGTTGTGCGCGCGGCGATCGCATCGAATAATTCCATCGTCAGACCCCTTAATAACGCCTCAATGGAGATAGAGCCAAGCCTCCCCTCGCTTTCGGCTATGATTTGCGCCCGGGATGCCGAGTGCGGCAACTCGAAATTATACCCGTACGTCTTCCAAGGAGCGTTCAATGAACCGTATTGTTTTGGCGTCAATGGCCGCGCTGCTCGGCGCGAGCGCCTTCGCAGCGCCCGTCACCTATACACTCGATCCCAATCATACCTATCCGAGTTTTTCCGCCGACCATTTTGGCGGACTGTCTGTGTGGCGCGGAAAGTTCAATACCACTTCGGGCAAGGTCGTGTACGACAAGGACGCGAAGTCCGGCTCCATCGAGGTGACCGTCGACATGAGTTCCATCAACTTCGGCATGCCGAAACTGGACGAGCATGCCAAGTCGGCGGAAATGTTCGATGTGGCGAAATTCCCCACCGCAACCTACTCGGGCAAATTCACGAAGTTCAACGGCTCTGCTCCCGCGGAAGCGCAGGGTACGCTCACGATGCATGGCGTGACCAAGCCGGTGACCTTGACCATCAATTCCTTCAAGTGCGCTCCGAATCCGATGAGCAAGAAGGAAGTCTGCGGCGCCGACGCTTCGGCGACTTTCAGCCGCGCCGACTTTGGCGTCAACTACGGCGAGAAATATGGCTTCAATCAAGAAGTGAAGCTGCAGATCCAGGTGGAAGGCAGCCCCGCTGCTTGATTTGATTGGACACGGCCCGCAGGCATGCAGGCCGTGTCCTTTGCCTTAGGCGAGCAATCGCCGTAAAGGCAGCGTCCAGTCCTCCGTGGATCCGGGAACGAGCAAATGCACCGAAGTCGCGCTCGGGTGAGCAATGCCGCGAACGCCGAGATTCATCAGCACGCGTTCGTCGATGGCGCCGAATTCGGCAACGCGCACAGCCACGCGGCCCGCGAGGGATTCCACGGTGGTCACGTTGCTGCGGCCACCCAATGCCGCGAGCACCGCTGCCGCATCGAAACCTCGGGCACCGGAACCCCGCCACCGGAATCCGCCGCACCGGAATCCCCGGCACCGCTGCGCAGGGCAGCACGGATCTCGCCCGCCACCTGATCGGCCACCGGCCCCAGCACCACTTGCAGACCGGTGGTTCCCGAACGCAGGACGCCGCGCGAACCTAATTGCTTGAGCATGGACTCGTCGATCGCTCGATTGTCGCAAGATTCAATCGCAATCGTGTCGTGCAGGCGGCGACTTCGCTCAAGTTGCCGGCGCCGCCGAGCGCTGTCACGAAGGCAGCGCCGCGCGTGCCTGCGACGATCGGCCGGGCGTCGGCTTCTTCTGCATCGCGGCCGGGCGTCGGCAGACCGAAGCGCACGATGCATACGCGAAACACAACGTAGTACAACCCAAAATAGGCGACGCCTATGGGAATCAGCAGCAGCGGGCGCTGCGCGTGGGTGAAATTGAGCACATAGTCAAACAGCCCGGCGGAAAAACTGAATCCTAAATGCACACCGAATAAATGCATGATGACCATGGCAAGGCCGGTTGCGATCGCGTGCAGCGCGTAGAGCGCCGGGGCGAGAAACATGAACGTGAACTCCACCGGTTCGGTGACGCCCGTCAGGAACGAAGTCAGCGCGAGAGACAGCAGCAAGCCGGCGACCGCGGCACGCCGCTCCGGCCGGGCGGTGTGATACATGGCCAGGCAGGCGCCGGGAAGGCCGAACATCATCACCGGGAAGAAGCCGGACATGAACGCGCCGGCACTCGGGTCGCCTGCGAAAAACCGATTGAGATCTCCGGTGGCGCCCTGATAGTCGCCGACTATGAACCATGCGAAATTGTTGAGAATATGGTGCAGGCCAGTGACGATCAAAATTCGATTCAAGACTCCGTACGCGAACAGTCCGACCGAGCCCGCTCCCAAAATAGTCTGGCTGGCCGAATCCATGCCGCGCTCAAGGTATGGCCACGCATAGCCGATCACCACCGCCAGCAGCAAGCCCACCAACCCGCTCACAATCGGCACGAAGCGCCGTCCGCCGAAAAAGCTCAAATAGCTGGGCAAGGCAATGTTGCTAAACCGGTTATAAGCGATGCCGGCGATCACGCCGGACAGCAAGCCCACCGGAATGCTCAGCTTGGTCAGCGAGCCGGGTTCGACATGCAGAAAGCTTTCGACCGCGCGAGTCGTCACCAAGTATCCCACCAGCGCCGCAAGCGCGGCGGCACCGTGATTTTCGCGCGCCAATCCCACCGCCACGCCGACCGCAAAAAGCAACCCCAGATTCACAAAAATCGCATTTCCCGCGGCCGCCATCGCCGTCCAACCCAACAAGTCCGGCTGACCGAGGCGTAAGAGCAGTCCCGCGATGGGCAGCACCGCGATGGGCAGCATCAGCGCGCGGCCCAGCTGCTGAAATCCTGAAAAGCGAAATTTCATGGCACGTCCCCCAACACGCTAAGCGACTGCTCGACCAAATCGCGAACCTCCGCAGCGGAAGCCAATGAAAGACACCGCTGCGCAAGCACGCGGCAGCGCTCCATGCGCAGACCGCCGATCTGACGCTTGAGCGTGGGTATCAGCGCCGGCACCACGGACAGCTCGCCAATTCCGAGACCCAACAAGATCGGCACCGCGGTGCTGTCGCCGGCTACGCCGCCGCAGACGGCAACCAGCTTCCCGCCGAATTCGCCGCAGCCGCGGCGGCCGCAATCAATTGCAGCACCGCGGGGTGCAAGGCGTCCGTTCGCCGCGCCAGCTCCGGAGACCCTCGGTCCATGGCGAGTGTGTACTGGGTCAGGTCATTGCTGCCAATGGACAGAAAATCGACTTCGCCCAAGAGCGCCGGCGCAGTCAGCGCGGCGGCCGGCGTTTCAATCATCGCGCCAAGCGCAATACGGGCTTCTCCGAGCTTCAGCTCAGCCGAAAGTTCATCGATGACGCTGCGGACGGCGAGAATTTCCGAGACATCCGTGACCATCGGGACGAGCAGGCGCACAACGCCGATCGGTTTCACGCGCAGCGCTGCGCGCAACTGCGCGCGCATCAGTTCCGGATGCCGCAGCGCGGTTCGCACACCGCGCAATCCCAGCGCAGGATTTGGCTCGGGCGGCAGCGGCAAATAGCGCAGCGGCTTATCGCCGCCGACATCCATCATGCGCAGTATCAGCGGCCTTCCTGCCAACGTGTCGGCGATGCTCTGGTACGCCTCGGCTTGTTCATCTTCGGTGGGCGGCACTTCTCGATCGATGAACAGAAACTCAGTGCGCAGCAGGCCGCAACCTTCCGCGCCGTTTGCGACGGCCGCGGCACGCATCGCTCACGCTGCCCGCATTGGCGAAAACCTCGATCCGCGTTCCGTCGAGCGAGCGGCACTCCTGTCGCCGCCGCAAGACGTAAAGCGGCCCTTTGGGCGGCCCGCTCGTCCACCGACGATTTTTGCCCTCGCGAGCGTTTGCGTATCCGGCGCGGATTGGAGCGCGCCGTGATCGGCATCGACGATCAGCATCTGCCCGTCTGGGACGTTGCGAAGCGCCGGCCCGACGCCGATCAGCATCGGAATCTCCATCGCCGCGGCAAGAATCGCAACGTGCGATGTCGCGCCGCCGCCGCTCAAGGCAATTGCCGCCAGGCGCCGCTGGTCGAGGGCGGTCAGTTCCGAAGGGCAGCAAGTCGTCGGCCAATAGAACGGCATTTTCCGGCAGAGGCAAATGCATGGGCCGCGCCTCGCCCGCCAGGGCCAGCAATACATGCGCCTCCACATCCAAAAGATCGTCCGCGCGCTCGCGCAAGCGCGGATCATCGAGTGCCTCGAGCGCGGCGACGGAACGCCGGGTCGCCCCGCGCCAGGCGAACGCAGCGCTCTTGCCGGCCGCGATCAGTTGCCGGGCAGATTCGTTCAATATCGGGTCGTCGAGAAATTCCACGTGCGCGGCGATGATCCCCTGGCGCGCGGCGCCGCCTGTATCTCGCATGCGTTCCAGCCTGCGGCGCACGTTGGTTCGGGCTCGTTCGAGCTCATCGCGTTCATGACCTGCTCCCGAACCAAGCTCGACGACTGCAATTTCACGGCGTTCAATGCGGGTAGCACGACCCACCGCAAAACCGGGCACCGCGCATACGCCGGCGAGTTCCCCGTCCTGCGCCGCACGTCCGGCCATTGGTGCCGCGGTCGGCATCTCGCGCGCGGGCGTGGACTCGTATGCGGCCTCCAGCCGCTCAGCCTCATTGACGGCTGCAATCATCGCGGCGATGGCCTGCGCGGCTTGATCGCCACGGGCTCGGACGACTAGTTCATCGCCTTGGCGCACCCCCAAGGCCATGATCGCGACAACGCTGCGCGCATCGGCGGTTCGGCCGTGCGCGGCAAGAGATATCTCGGCCGTGAGGCCTTTGGCGCTGCGCGCCAGCAGTGCCGCCGGCCGCGCGTGCAATCCCTGACGCAAGCGTACGACGAGAACATGCTGCTTCTCGCCGTCTGCGCCGTCTGCGCGCCGGTTGCTGCGCGGTTGAGGCAGCGGTCGCTATTTCGAAAAGCACCTCGCCCGCCTTCACCAATCCCGTGGCACGGCGATTCTGCAGGGCCAGGCCCTCCGATGTCACAACCACCGGGGTCATCAGGCTCTTTGCAGCCCGCGCCAGGATGTCGAGGTCGACGCGAATAAGTTCAGCGCCGGCTTTGACGCGCCCGCCCGGCTTGACGAGTGCGGTAAAACCGCGTCCGCCGAGTTGCACTGTGTCGATCCCAACGTGAATCAGCACCTCGATGCCCTGGGGGCTGCGAATCGATACCGCGTGACTGCTGCCCGGCAAGGTAATGACTTCGCCATCGCAGGGGGCAAAAACTACACTCCCCGTGGGATCGATCGCCAGACCATCGCCGAGCATGCGTTGGCCGAAAACGGCGTCGGGGACTTCATCGAGCGGCGTACACCAGCCGTCAAGCGGGGCGATTATTTTTAGCAGCATCCGCTAGTCCCGAATTTCCGCCCAGTCGAGCGCCCATAAGGGATCGACCCTTGGCCGCGCGAAGCGCAGGCAGACATCGTGGCGTCCGGCGAGTGACGGCAGCTTTTTCGCTGCCAATTCGACTGTGGCCTCGGCGCTGGCGGCCAAGGGCAACGGCAGCGCCTCGAGAACAGCGCCATCGCAACCATCGACCCGGACCTCGAGCTCCCCGCTCGGGGTTCTGTTATCGCCGACGCGAATTTTGGCGACATCTCCAGCCAATTCGTAGTTGAATGGCAGCGCAGATACCGCAGCGCTAATCCGCGGCCCGGCACTAAGATCGACGCCGCGATAGATCCAGCACGGGTTCATGATGTCCAGCGCCAGCGGCGCATCGCCGGCGTTTCGCGCGCCCCGCGGCTCCAACAGCAGTCCGATCTCATTACTGCAGAGATCGAGTTGGTGGCTGGTGCGCCTGATGCCCGTATGCGCATCCAGATCCCAACGCGAAATGCGCGAGGCTCGTTCCCCCTCGATAAATGTCGCTGCGCGGATTTTCGTGCCGACCGCTGCGCTCAAGGGTCCCGCGTACCGCGTCGACACCGCGTCCGGTTCGCGCCCATCCAGCGTATAGCGGATGCTGACATCGAGCGCCGCGTCCTTAAGCTCAGGCAGATTGGATAGCACCACTGTAAAGTCATCTCCGCTACGCGTGAATTGCGGTTGAATGCCATACGCGCTATCCGCATAGTTAAGATCGAACGCACGGTAACGCGCCGACATCCAATTCAATCGCTTGAGAAAATCCGCCCAGTTGCGTGACTGCGGCGACCAGCCCACTTCTGCTAGCGCGGCGGCACGCGGTAGCGCCATCCACTCGACCCGATGTTCTGTTTGAATGTGCTCGCTCCAAAGATCGGCTTGCAGCCCCAAGATGTGCCGCTGCTGGATCTCAGTCAGCTGCGGGTCGAGCGGCTCAAAGGCGTATACGTCCTTGAGCGAATTGACCGAAAAGCGGCCCGGCGGCTCGGTCGCAAGGCTGCTTTGCCGATTGTCGAAATACATCGCCGGCGCCGGCGCCAACACCGTATCCGTGCCGCGCAGTGCCGCCGCACGCGCGGCCGCCGCTCCGTGCCACGCCATCACGACCGCGCCTCTCGGCATGCCTGGCTGCAAGATTTCGTCCCAACCGACCACGCGCCTGCCATGAGCAAGCAAATAGCGGCCGATTGTTTGCGTGAAGTAGTTTTGCAGAGCGCCGGCGTCAGCGATACCCAGTTTGCGAGCGCGCGCTTGCACCGTCGCCGATGCATTCCATTCGTCCTTTACGGCTTCATCGCCACCGATATGAATAAGGCGCGAGGGGAACAATTGCATAGCCTCGCTTAAGACATTCTCCAGGAACTCGAAAGTAGCCGGCTCGAGATTGAACAGATGCGTATGCACGCCCCATCGATTGGAAACCGGAAGGCTCGGTTTCGCATCAATCGATCCGAGTTCAGGATAGGCTGCGACCGCGGCCTGAGCGTGGCCCGGCATGTCGATCTCGGGAATGATCTGTACGTGCCGGCTCGCCGCAAAGCTGACGATCTCGCGCACCTCATCCTGTGTATAGAAGCCTCCATAGCGCTGCGGCGCCGGGGTCCCGGGAACAACGGCAGGAATCCGCCAGGCGCCCACCGAGGTCAGCCGCGGGTACTTGTGAATTTCCAGGCGCCAACCTTGATCGTCGGTCAAGTGCCAGTGCAGCACATTCAACTTGTGCCACGCCATCCAATCAATCATCGAGCGTATAAAAGCGGGCGATTGAAAATGCCGCGCGGAATCGAGCATCAGCCCGCGCCAGGCATATCGAGGCTCGTCAATGATGGTTTGTGCCGCTATCGCGCCGCTTTTCGGGCCCGCCGGCGTGAGCTGCCACAGCGTGACGGCGCCGTAGAAAAGGCCCGTTGCGGTACTGGCGGATACCACGATTCGATGCGGCGCCACCTCGATGCGGTACGCTTCCGGCCCAAGCCCTGGTTGTTGTTCGAAGCGGATGAGCGAATCCGCCGGCGCTTCCGCGGAGCTCGAGCGCACCGGCAAGATTATACCGTTGGTACGCTGCCACAAACCGGCAAGATACCGGGCCGCATCCGCGCTGCCGCCGCCGGCTCGCGGTGCTTGGATTATGGTGGCGGCGCTCAACTCGAATGAACCTTTGCCTAACTTGACTTGCGCCGGCATTGGAATCACCCCAGCCTGCTGCGCAGGTGCAGACTCTGCGCACAAAGCGAGGGCAACGGAACAAACCGCTGCCCTCGCCCGTATCATCCTCGAGTTCTGCCGCACGCCTGACACTCTAACTCATGCCGCACGCGCCGGCCGTTCTAAGCCGGCTTACATCTTGAAGCGCGCGGTCAGGTAGTACTGAGCGCCGTTTCGGTAGAATGCACGCGGCTGATCGTCGTTAATGGCAGAGTACTTCAGAATGGGATTGTTGAGGTTCTGCCCATCCAATTGCACCGAGAAATTCTCGTTAATGTTGTAAACCAGCGAGGCGGACAGCGAGCCAATCGCTTCCTGAGAGAACGCCGTATTTCGATCCAGGCCGCTGAAGAAGGCGGACCGGTAGGTATAGGCAACTCGCGCACTAAACACCTTGTTCTCGAAGTAGCCCTGAACGTTGTAGGTATTCTTCGAGGTGCCGACGAGGCGCGCGTCTCCGTTGGTAATCAACGAGGTCTGCCTGCCGTCGGCATAGGTGTAGTTGCCGATGAACCCGAAGTTCTCCGTAAACGCCTGCTGGTATGCTAACTCAACACCTTTCACGTCGCCCTGAGCGTTGACCGGCGTGGTCAGCACGTAGTGCACGTTCTGGCCTTCCGGCGGGAGCCCATTGCCGAAGCTGAGAATATCCCGCTCGGAGGTTCCGAAACTCACGTAGTTTTTCAAATCCATATAAAAGAGCGTCGCCGACAGCAATGATTGCTTGGCGAAATACCACTCAAGTCCGACATCGAAATTATTCGACAAGATGGGCTTCAGGTCCGGATTGCCGCCCGAGCCGGTGCCGGTACCGCCCGGGGTTCCCGGCGGCGACAAGCTCACGGCGCCGGCAAGTTGTGAATAGTCGGCGCGAGTCATGGTCTCCGCCGCCGCGAAACGAGCCACGAGATCCGGGGCCACGTCGATCTTCAAGTTGAAGCTGGGCAGAACGTCGGTATAGGCGTGGGAGATGGGCACTCCGATGAACTGGCCGAACAGAGAAAACGTCGAGCCCGGCGTGGTCGGATCCACCGCGGTGTAGTTCACAATATCTTCCTGGGTGTGCACCACCCGGACGCCGATGTTGCCCGCCCAGTTGCTGCCCTTGAAGTCAGCCTGCACGTAGCCCGCGGTATCCTTTTCGTATACCTCGTACATCGAATTAAAGTCGAGGCGCACGGCGGGATCGCGAACCACGTTTGCCGGGCTGTTGTAGGCCTCGAGCTGAGCGGGCGTCCAAAACCAGACGTTGGAAGGATGATCGCCGCCGAACGTATCGTAGTTCGACGGATAGTTTGAAAATCCCGAGGGATACGGCGCCGTGCCCGCGGCAGCCGTCGGACCTTGACCCACCACACCATTCGAGGTGCGGTCGTGTTTCGCATATCGCACACCGAATTTCAGGTCGCGGAAGTAGTCGGTTTGAAATTTATAGGTACCGTCGATTTTGGCCCACTCCTCCGAATCTTTAACATCCACGAACTGGTCGCCGAAGATGAAGCCGAAGGGAACCGGAACACCGTTTGGAGTGGGAGTGGAGTTGTCGGTGTTGCCGAAAGCGAAACTCGGTGCCGCTCCTAGGCCATTCAGCTGATAGTTTGCACCGGCGCCGGTGCCGGGATTGGTCTCGGAAACGTCTTGTTCCGGCGTTTTGCCATCGCCCCACGAATAGCCTATTTGACCCAAGAACGACAAGGATTCGGTGGTATCCCAGGTGGTGTCGAGGTTGACGAAGTGAGAGGTGGCTTCTGAGCTCGGCCGCGAAATCTGGTCGTACACACCGTAGGCGGTGCCGGCGACCGGGGCAAATGTCGCAGAGGTGAGCGTATTTCCCGCGATCGTGTACCCAGGCAGAGGCGCCTGGCCGGTCCCTTGACCCAGAACTCTCGAACCGAAAAACAGATAGTTGTCATTCAGGTTGGGTGCGAGCAGGCGCGACGAAAACGCCGATAAATCGAAGGTCAGACTATCGATCGGCCTGAATTCCACATCGAAAAAACCGCCATTGCGTTCGCGCTTTTGCGTGAACTCCGTGGCGCCGACCAGCGCCGGATATTGCACGCCGGAGAGATCCGGATTCGACAGCGCAATCTTGCTGCCTGGCGCAATCGTTTCATAGCCCAAAATCTCACTGCCGTCGCGCCGCAGATGCCGGGTTTCCGAGAACAGCTGCAACATGACGCCGAAGGTGTTGGCATCATTTTTCCATGCGCCGAGTGCGCTGAACTGTCCGTCAGTTTTACTCGGAAGCTCTGCGTAGACCGCGCCGGCGGAGGCTTGTATGGTAAAGGGGTTGGCGAAATCCAGCGGTTTACGGGTAATGATGTCGATGGAGCCCGCGACGCCGCCTTCCACCAGCGATGCGCTGGAACTCTTTTCAACCCTAACCTGGCTGGCGATTTCCGACGGCAGCAACGTGAAGCTCACGCTGCGGCCCACCGTACCGGTTTCATTGAGTACAAACCAGTCCCCGGAAGAGACGCTGTGGCCGTTGATCAGCGTCTGCGTCAGGCTCGGATTCGTGCCGCGCATACTCACTCGGTCGTTCTCATCGAAGCCGCCTTCGTTGGCTCCGGCAGAACTGGTCGTGATCCCCGGCACCCGCGCCAGCGAATCCGCGATGTTCTTGTCGGGCAACTTGCCGATGTCTTCTGCGGTGATGACTTCCACGAGGTTGACGGCCGCTCGCTTCTCCTCCAGCGAGACTTGAACCGATTGACGGATGCCGGTAACGACAATCTCCTGGAGCGCTGCGTCGTCGGGCGCGGCAGTTGCCGCCAACGCCATGGATGACGGCACCAAAAACGCGAGTCCCAGCGCCGACTTGACCGCCACTGCGATCCGATTCATATAGATATGCCCTGTTCGATTCATATTGATGCCCCCTGTCCTGTCACCAATTTGTAAAAGAGAGTTTGCTGCAGCCCACGCGTGGTCACTTGCATGCCACACCAATTAGAACCCAATATAATACCAATTACCGCAATCTGCTAGTGCCGCGTAATAAAGACACCTGTAAACGCTGTTTTACGTTTACAATCAATGGATTAACTAAAGCATGAGGTACTTGTTGTTCTCATATTGGTATTTCTTTGGTATCTTCACATGACTAAGACCACCCTGGAAGTGCCCTCGGGTTCTATGACATCGCTTGCCAAAACAATCGGTCCCTTGGACGGTCAAGGTAATTTGCCGCTGTATCAGGAATTGCAGCGAGTGCTGCGCAGGGCCATCGACAGCCGTATTTTGGGCCCGGACGACGCCCTGCCCTCCGAGCGGGACCTTGCGGCAGATTTTGCGGTGTCGCGAATTACCGTGCGCAAAGCGCTCGATGGACTGGTGGCTGATGGACTGCTGGTAAGACGCCAGGGCGCGGGAAATTTTGTCTCGGCCCGCGTGGACAAGAACTTCGCCATGCTCACGTCCTTCTCCGAGGACATGCGCGCGCGAGGACGCACGCCGCGCAGCGTGTGGCTAAAGCGAGCAGCGGGAACCGTAACGCCTGAAGAAGCCTTGGCGCTGCGTTTGAGCCCCGGCACACCGGTGTTTCGCTTCAATCGAATCCGCTACGCCGACGATGCGCCGATGGCATTGGAGTACGCAACGATCGTCGCCACCGCATTGCCGTCGCTCGAAGCGGTCGATGCGTCGCTCTACGAAGCCTTGGAGCGCGCCGGCCATCGCCCAGTCCGGGCGCTGCAGCGATTGCGCGCCGTACTCATCACTTCCGACCAAGCGGAACTGCTCAAAGCCAAGGCTGGCGATGCCGGGCTGTTGGTGGAGCGTCTAGGGTCGCTGCCCGACGGACGAGCCATCGAGTTTTCGCAATCCTACTATCGCGGCGACACCTATGATTTCGTGGCGGAGCTCAGCACGTGAACGCGGAGCGTTCGCGGGCAGCCGAGCAAACACTGATGTTTGCGGAGGCCGCCGACGCCGCCAATGCGGTGCGCGGGCAATTGCATCATGATTCGGCGGCGATGCGCGCGCTCGGGGCGCGGCTCAGAAAGCTGAGCCCGCGCGCGGTGGTCACCTGCGCCCGCGGCAGCTCCGATCATGCGGCAACGTACGCCAAATATTTGATCGAAACTCATGCGCGAATTCTGACGGCATCGGCCGCGCCGTCGGTGAGTTCGGTCTACGGCATCCCTCAGCAAGTGCGCGGCTGCCTGTTTCTGGCGATTTCCCAGTCGGGCCGCAGCCCCGACTTGCTGGCATCGGTCGCTTCGGCAAAAGCATCCGGCGCCACCATCTTGGCGCTCTGCAATAGCGCCGATTCACCGTTGATGACCGCGGCAGACTTCGCGATCGAACTGAATGCGGGACCTGAGCAGAGCGTCGCGGCCACCAAATCCTATCTCGCCTCGCTGGCGGCGATTGCGCGGCTGGTTGCGTCTTGGACCGAGGATGCGTCGCTCGGCGGCGCGCTCGAACAATTGCCGGATTTGATGGATCAGAGCTGGGCAATGGATTGGTCGCCAGGACTTGACGAGCTCAAGGCGGCTGAGAATCTTTACGTGATCGGCCGGGGCCTGGGACTTGGCGCTGCTCAGGAAGTCGCCTTGAAGTGCAAGGAAACCTGCGGCATTCATGCTGAAGCATTCAGCAGCGCCGAGCTGCGGCATGGTCCGTACACGCTGTTGAAAAAGGGATTTCCCGCCCTGCTGCTGGCGCAAGCCGATGCCACGCGGCCTGGAATCGAGGCGCTCGCCATGGAACTGGGGCGCCGCGGCGTACCGGTGCTGCTGGCCGGCGGCAAAGCTGCCGGCTCGGTTTTGTTGCCGACTGTTGCGTCGCTCCCGGAACTCGGCCCGATACTGTTGGTGCAAAGCGCCTACCGCATGATTGCCTCGCTCGCTGTGCGGCGCGGCCTCGACCCCGATCGTCCCGCGCACTTACACAAGATCACGGAGACGGTGTAATGCGCACGGCGCTGATCAACGGCCGGATCCTGGCCGGCGAGCAGATAGCGAACGGGCAGACCGTGTTGATCGCAGACGGACGAATCGAGGCGATCGTTGCACCGGCGGATCCGCGTTGTCATGACGCCGCGAGCGTCGATCTTCAGGGGCACCTTCTGCTGCCGGGATTCATCGATGTGCAGGTCAACGGCGGCGGCGGCGTGCTCTTCAACGACGATCCCAGCCCTGAATCGATCCGCGCAATCGGCGCCGCCCATCGACGCTTCGGCACCACCGGCTTTTTGCCGACGCTGATCAGCGATGACCTGGATACCATCGGGCAGGCAATCGCCGCCGTGCAATCCTCGCTCGATTCACACCTGCCCGGCGCGCTTGGCATCCATATCGAGGGGCCGTTTCTAAATTGGGCGCGCCGCGGCGTGCACGATCCAAAGCATCTGCGGCGTCTCGACAACGGCGTGATTTCGATGCTGTGCAGCCTGCGCGGCGGACGCACGGTGCTGACCCTCGCGCCGGAAATGACGACCACCGACATGATTGCGCAACTGGCTGCAGGCGGCATATTGGTGTCGGCCGGCCACAGCGACGCGAACTATGCACAGACCGCCGCGGCCATCGCGCACGGGGTGCGCGGCTTTACTCACTTGTTCAATGCCATGGCGCCTTTGGCGCCGCGCGAGCCGGGAATCATCGGAGCTGCGCTCTATGACGACGACACGTGGTGCGGCATCATCGTCGACGGTCATCACGTGGATCCGGTGATGCTGAAGCTTGCGTTGCGCTGCAAGCGGCACGACCGGTTCATGCTGGTCACCGACGCCATGCCGGCCGTGGGATCTTCCGCACCCAGCTTCGTTCTGCAAGGGCGCACCATTCACGTCAGCAACGGCGTGTGCCGGGATGAGAATGGCACGCTTGCCGGTACCGCGCTCGACATGGCCACTGCGGTACGCAACGCAGTGTCTCTGTTGGGTCTGGAAATTGCGGAGGCGGCGCGCATGGCCAGCGAATATCCCGCGGCTTTCCTCGGCTTGGGTGACGAGCTCGGCCGCATCGCACCGGGCTACCGGGCAAATCTCGTATTGCTCGACGATGAGTTGCAGGTGCGGCGCACCTGGATCGAGGGTATCGCTTCCCCCTGAGCACTGCCCTTCAAGGGCAACGCCTTTTCATTTGCGCCTGACAAGCTGTTAAGCTTATCGGCAATACCGATGAGCGAATCACTGACACCCTTTCACATCGCCGTACAAGTGCGCGACATCGAAGAAGCACGCCGCTTCTACAAGGATGTGCTCGGATGCGGCGAAGGCCGCAGCGCCGCTGACTGGGTGGATTTCAACTTATACGGCCATCAATTCGTTTGCCATCTGAATCCCAACATTGGCAGCACGGGGAAACTGGCCAGCCATTTCAATCCCGTTGATGGGCATGGTGTGCCGGTGCCCCACTGCGGTGTCGTGCTCAGGGCGCAGCAGTGGCGCGATCTAGCTGAGCGCGTGCGCCGCCACGCCGTCGAATTTGTCGTCGAACCGTACACACGATTCAAGGGTCACACCGGCGAGCAATCCACGATGTTCTTCTTCGATCCCAGCGGCAACGCGCTCGAATTCAAAGCCTTCCAAGATATCGAGACGCAGCTGTTCGCGGTGGATCCGCCCTCGCGCTGAGCGCCGCTACAGGCAGAAGCATGGAAACAATTGGCGGCGATTTACGGCAGATGCAGCGCACTCCGCTGGCCCCGGCTCACGTCGAAGCATTGCGCAGCGCCGGTGCAATTGTCCGCTATCCGGCAGGGACGTTTCTCACGCGGCCCGGCCAAACCGTGGATCGTTTTGTGTACGTCGAGGAAGGCGAGATCGAAGTAGTGAATCCCTACACCGACCAACGCCACTTGCCCTCCACGATCGGTCCGACCCAGTTTATGAGCGAGATCTCTCTGCTAAACGGCGGCGCTTGGTCAATGGGGATGCGCGCGGTGCAGGACACACGGGTGATTGAGGTCAAGCGAGAAGCGGTTCTGACGCTGATGTCTCAGATCCCAGAGATGTCCGACATCATCATCACCGTGCTTGCCGCGCGCCGTCGCCGCCAGCTTGAGGAGCGCATCAGCAGTTTGCGGTTGATCGGAGAAGACGAGGACCGCAACGTGCGCCGCATCGCCGAGTTCGCAAGCCGCAATCACATACCGTACATCTCTCTGCCGCTGGACAGTCCTGAGGCCGAAGCGCTCGCCCATCGCTGTTCCATCGCTGCGCGCATACCCGCCGTAATCTTCGGCCGCGATCTCGTGGTGACCGACCCGACCCCTGACAGGGTCGCGCGCCTGCTCGGCCTCAATCTGGATTTCGACGACGACGAAGTATTTGACGTGCTCATCGTCGGCGGAGGGCCGGCAGGAGTGGCCGCAGCGGTGTATGCGGGAGCCGAAGGTCTCCGGGCGCTGGTTGTTGAAGACGTGGCGATCGGCGGCCAGGCCGGAACGTCGAGCCGCGTCGAGAACTACATGGGTTTCCCGACCGGCATTTCCGGGGCCGACCTCGTTTGGCGCGGAGAAATACAGGCGATGAAATTCGGTACGCGCTTCGCGATGCCGCGGCGAGTGGCTCTGCTTGAGAGGCTGGACGACGGCAGCTTCTGCGCCACATTCGACAACGCTCAGCGCGTCCGCGCCAAAGCAGTCGTGGTCGCGACCGGCGTGCAGTATCGCCGGCTGCCGATCCCCAGATTCACTGAATTCGAAGGCGCCGGCATTTACTACGCCGCCACCGAGATCGAGGCGCGCTATTCCAAGGGAACCGATACGGTCATCATCGGCGGCGGCAACTCCGCCGGACAGGCCGCGATGTTTCTCAGCCGCTCGTCGCGATGCGTCCGCGTCTTGGTGCGCGGCGCATCACTTGCCGCGTCCATGTCGAGCTACCTCTCAAGCCGGCTCGAAGCCGAACCCGGCATAACAATTGAATATGGCGCCGAGGTAGTCGCGCTGCATGGCGCCGAACGCCTCGAAGCGCTGAGCATTCGCGACGTGAAAAGCGGGGCGATCCGCGTCGTCGAGGCACGCGCGCTATTCGTCATGGTGGGAGCCGCGCCAAACACCGAGTGGCTATCGGGGCTGGTGAAACTCGATGACAAAGGATTTGTCGTCACCGGCTCCGCGGCGGAGGCTGAGGCCTCGTCGTTCGCGACATCGACGCCTGGCATCTTCGCGGTGGGTGATGTGCGCGCAGGCTCGGTGAAACGCGTGGCTTCCGCGGTCGGCGAAGGATCGGTCGTGATCTCCAAGGTATGGGAGTTCGTGAACCGCAAAGCCTGACGAAAATCTACTTTTGCATGGTTAGCACCACGCGAAAACGCGCTTTGCCGCTCATCATGCGCTCGTATGCCTCGGCCGCACGCGCCAACGGATAAGTCTCAATCAGCGGGCGGATGTTCGATAGCACGCTGAAGTCGAGAGTGTCCTCCGAGTCCTTGGAGGTTCCGGACGGCCAACCCATGATTGAGCGGCGCGCACCGATCAACGCCAGCGGCGATACTTCGATGGGCTGCAACGATGCGCCGATGACCATGAGTTTGCCATCGACGCCGAGTCCTGCGACCGCATCGCTCATTGATTTGGCGTCCGTTAGGGTTGCCAAAATCACCTTCGCCCCGCCGAGTTTGGTGAGTTCCTGAGCGACATTTTGCGAGGTGCTGTCGATATAGTGCTGCGCCCCGAGCTTGCGCGCGAGCGGGCCCTTGTCGGAACCTCGGGCCACCGCGATGGTGTGAAAGCCCATCTTGGCGGCAAACTGCACGCCTAAATGGCCCAGCCCGCCGATACCAAGTATCGCCACCACAGCTCCTGCTCCCGCACCACTGTGCCGCAGGGCGTTGAACGTTGTGATACCGGCACACAGTAAGGGCGCGGCATCGACCGAGGATAGTTCATCGGGCACGGCGGCCAAGGCCTCGAACGGCGCAATCATGTACTCGGCATAGCCGCCGTCGTAGGAAATGCCGGGGATTTGGCCGGTTGTGCAGGTTAGGAAATCGCCGCGCCGGCATGAAACGCAGTGTCCGCAATGCCCCCCGTGCCAGCCGACGCCGACGCGTGCACCGGCCTTCCATTCCGGGACTTCGGCACCCACCGAGTCGAGAATGCCGACTACTTCATGGCCCGGAACCCGCGGAAATTGAATTCCCGGAAAGGCGCCCATCTTGGTGAATGAATCACTGTGGCAAATCCCACACGCCTCAACCTTGATGCGAACTTGCCGGCTTCCAGGCGTCGGGATATCCCGCTCGACGGTTTCAAAGGCGCCGTTCGGGCTCGGCACTTGAACGACTTTCATCTTTGCCATGGTGTGTTGGACTCCAAGCTTGAGAGGCGGGTTCCGCGGGAGCGCTCCGGCTTTCCACGATCTTTTACTCCTTCAATACAGATTTGTCACAAGGGCGGCGTGCGGCGAGGGAACACCCTTCGCCGGGCCTTAATTTTTGCGCGTCACAACGATATGCGTGGCTGTCGAGACATGCTCGCTGCGATGATAGCCAAGCGCCGCAGCATTGAGTCCCGTAAACAGCTGTTCGCCCGAACCCAGCATGATTGGTGCGATCGCCAGGTGCATTTCGTCTACCAGACCGGCGCGAAGGTACTGCTGAATGGTCGCTGCACCTCCCCCGAGCCGAACATCGAGCCCATGAGCCGCTTGCTTGGCTCTGTTCAGCGCGGCGCGGATGCCGTCGGCGACGAAATGAAATGCTGTGCCGCCCGCCATAGTGATCGACTCGCGCGGGTAATGGCAGAGCACAAACACCGGCACCTGAAATGGGGGATCGTCGCCCCACCATCCTTTCCATTCATCGCCCGGCCACTTCCCGCGTACCGGCCCGAACATATTGCGACCGATGATCCACGCTCCGATATTGGAAAATCCACGCGTGACAAAGTCATCATCCACACCCGTTGTTCCCCCGGCGCCCCCTAACATCTTCTGAAACGTCGCAGTGACGAACATCCACTCGAGCAACGCGCGGCCGCCCACACCGAGCGGATTGTCAACGTCTTGCTGAGGACCGGCCGCGTAGCCGTCGACTGAAATGCCGAAGCTTTCAACACGAAGTTTGCACATCGTTTTGCCCCTTCAGAGCTTTCCATAAATGTTACAGCTTAGCTTGCAGCGTCAGAAAGCAAGCCAATTGCGCACGAGATATTTTAAGGACTCGCTGAGAATTGATCACTTGACGCTGTAAACCCGACGATTTAGTTCAAATCTGTCGGCTAAGTCACATGGCAAAAGGGTTGAACTGTCACGAAGAGAGCCCATATTAATGCAGCAAATTTGCGGCCACTCCCAGGGTCGCAATGTTTTGCGATTTTGTTACCGGGAGATGCTTATGCTTGGATCGATTGCCCGTTGGGGCCACAACGTTTTAATTGCCACGATGGCATTGCTGACGATCGCAATGGTGGTGTCAATGATTCGATAGCGGGTGGATTTTCGCGCGGTCGAGCGGTCGGGCGCGGCGCCCTCGCTCGACCAGCGCGGGTCAGGGGCGCGGGCGCGGCTGCAAGGTGCAGTCGACAGCTTCGAGAAACGTTCTCTCCTCGCTCAAGATAAAACGCAGGGATTGCGCCATACCAAAATTTTGCGCGCCCTTCTGGATCGTCCTTCAACCGTGTTCGATAGGCCTCGTACGCGGCAAGGGACTCAAATGAAATCAGCCCCCAAGCAATGTCATTGGTGCCCTCATGCGGCAGAAAATAACCGATCAGACTACCGCCGCAACGCGGAATGATCGTTCCCCACCGTTCGGCATACTCCTTGAAGGCAGGGCGCTGGAACGGGTCGATGCGGTAGCGAATAAAGCAGGTAACAGCCATTGGATGGCTCTCCGAAAGGAAGACATTCTAGGCTCTTGTTTCGAGCCTATGGTTCGGTTACCGTCGAACCATGGCGGATGGTCCAAATATCGCGCGGATAGCGGCTCTGTTGGGCGATCGGGCGCGAGCCGACGCTCTTACGGCTTTGATGACGGACCATGCCCTGACGGCCACCGAATTGGCGGCGATCGCCGGCGTCACCAAGCAAACGATGAGCTCGCACCTGTCGAAGCTGCTCGATGCCAAGTTGATCGAGGTCGATCCGCAGGGGCGGCACCGCTATTACCGGTTGGGCAACGAGGACGTCGCAAGATTGCTCGAGTCGCTCATGGGGGTGGCTTTTCGCACAGGTGCCGTGCGGCTCATCTCAAGTCCACGGGACCCTGCCCTGCGACAGAGCGCGAAGCTGCTACGACCACCTCGCCGGTGAACTGGGCGTTTCGCTCTACGAAGCACTTTTGAGGCTTGGGGTACTGGAGGTATACAAGCAAAGGCTGCAGCTGACCGAAACCGGCGTAGGCTGGTTTGCGCGAATTGGTGTCGATACCGGTGCGATTGGACACAAGCACCGCTCGCTTTGCCGACCTTGTATGGATTGGAGCGAGCGGCGACACCACCTGGCAGGATCTTTGGGCGGCGCGATGCTGTCGCGGTTCTGTCATCTGCGCTGGGTATCGCGAACCCGATAAATCGCGCGCGATTCGCATCACGCCATTGGGCAGGCGTAAGTTCCAAGCGATTTTGTCTGAACGGGGCGGCCAGACGAAGTAGAATGCAGCATGGCGAAAGCACAGGAAGCTGTTGATAATCTGCTTGACGCCCTTGTGTGGATGCGGCGCAAGGCGAAAAAACGCGAGCCGGTCGATGCTCTGATCGATGAGTTGGTGAAGATGCGGCGCAAAGCGAAGAAGAAGGTTGCCAAGAAAAAAGCCGGCAAGAAGCCCAAGAAGGGACGCGCGAATGGACGCGCCAAGAGTTGAAGTTGGGGATTGATATCATCGGCGCCATGCTTTCCATGGACCGTACCATGCAACCACCGGGAGCCTTCCAATGACCCCCATCATTACGGCTTTTGAACGATCGCCCGATCGCGGCAGGGGACTGGCACGTGACATGCGCGTTCGCTGGGCGCTGGAAGAAGTGGGCCAGCCTTATGAAGTTCGTCTTGTTTCGTTCAGTAAGATGAAGGAGTCCGCGCATCGTTTGATTCATCCCTTCGGGCAGATTCCGACCTATGAAGAAGGCGATCTCGCCCTCTTCGAGTCGGGAGCGATCGTATTCCATATCGCGGAGCGCCATGCAGGGCTGCTGCCACACGATCCCAATGCCCGGGCGCGTGCGATCTCGTGGATGTTTGCCGCGCTTAACACGCTGGAGCCGCCGATAGTTGAGCGCGGAATGGCCGCGCTCGTGGAGCACGACAAGCCCTGGTATGAGGAGCGCCTGCCAATCCTCGAGGATCGCATCCGTGTACGCCTCGGCCAGCTCTCCAGTCATCTTGGCGATGCCGACTGGCTCGACGATGCGTTCAGCGCCGGTGACCTACTGATGGTGACGGTGCTGCGCAGGCTGACCGGAACGGGTTTGTTGGAAAAATACCCGAACCTCTCCGCCTATGCCGCCCGCGGCGAAGGCGCGACCTGCCTATCAGCGCGCTTTCGCTGATCAATTGGCGGTTTTCACCGGCAAGCCATCGAGCGGCTGACAAAAGATCCGCCCTGGGCTCACTTGCCCGCCGGCGTCCGCTTCAACCGATTCCACTATGGCCTAGAGGCGCGTGCCCACGGTGGCGATGACTCCGTCGGCCCGCTCGAGAACGTACGGCGCACGTTCCCACAGAATCGAGACCCTCGCGTCTTGCGCCGACTCATTCAGCACATCGGCTAACTGGTTGAAGGTGAGCGCGACCGTTCGCCCGTGAGCGTCGATCGCCGGATGGGCTTCGACGAGCAGAGTACCGGCGCTCCACGCAATCTTGACGGGCACATTGATGAGACGTACCGGCGTGCCGACGGAAATCAGCGCATACAGCGCCGCCAGATCCTCTGGGTACATGCCGATGCAACCATAGGTTGCAGCCGTCCCCACTGAGATCGGTTTGTTGGTGCCGTGGATTTCGTACGTACCATTACCAAAGCCGAGTCGCATTTTGAAGTCACCGATGGGATTGTCCGGGCCGGGGCCGATCACCCTCGGCAGCGGATCGCCGAGCGCGGCATGTTCGTTGCGGATGGATTGTGTCGGAACCCAGGACGGATGTTCGATTTTCGCGATGATCCGGGTTTGCCCGAGAGGCGTAGCGTCTCCGTCCTTGCCGATGCTCACAGGGTAAGTGATGACCACCGGTAGCTTCGTTCTTGGCGGGTTTCGGAAAATAGTAGAGCCGGTGCTCTGGCAGGTTCACGACAATGCCCTCGCGTGAGCCGGGCGGCAGGATGCGGCGTGTGGGTAGAAGAACGCGCGTTCCCTCGCCTGGAGTCCAAATGTCGACGCTGGGGTTGGCGCGCACGATTTCCTCGTAACCGAGACCGTAGCGGCGGGCTATGTCGAAGAGCGTGTCTTGGCTGGTGGGACAAAATCGTCGTGTCGCTGCCAATCACCGGAGAGCCGTCAGCCGGCAATTCGAGCGGCGCGCGCACCGGGGGCTCACCGGACAAATCGGTGGGCTCACGCGCGCGTTGCAATGAGCTGTCGGCTGATGATGTGTCGACTCGCGCCGGCGTGGGTCCCAGTGCCTTATCGTGCTGTGCTTGCAACAGCGGGATCCTGGGGCGACCTGGTACGTGCCAACCGAAGTCCGCGCACGCTTGGGACCAGGCGATGGCATCGCGGTAGTCCTGTTCAGTCCAGCTTGTGAAGTAGGCTTGGTAGTTGCTGGACAGCGCACTATCCAATTGGGTGATGGAACTGCAATTTCGCGCTGTGCCGTGAACCACGAACAATGGTGCCGGAGGTGCGGCTTGGCCGCGGATCGTCGGCGAGTTGCAGCTGAGCACCAGAAATGCGATCAACGCCCGACTGACATTCGCGCTTGGATGGCGAACGTGCATGAATCCTCCATCGCATCTGGCTGCGTCTGATTGCGATCCAAGTTGCGAGTCTGCTCCAGCGCAGGTTGCGGAACAACTAGGGAAATCCACGACCGACGGGTGATCGCCGCGGCGCGGCTCTTCTATCTAATGTAGATATTAGTAATCTAATTTATTGAATTGATTTTATTATGAAAATTGTATCGGGTGGCTGACCACCGTACTTCCGGTGCGAGCGTGAGGTTTTTCATCCGATTGATGCTGAATACACTTTTCCATTCCTCGTCTATTTGGCTTTAGGCCTATTTTTCTTCCGCAAGGATGAGCGTATATGGGTCCTCTCAATCTTGGGGTGAGGAGTCGCGCCTTCAAAAGGCGTTTGACAAGGACTCGTTACTAAATAACACGCCTATCTCAAAAAATGGAATTGCTGCCAACTAAAGTGTTCGCGCAAGCTGGCTCCACTGGCCGCCGTAGCCGCGATGCTGCACTCGAAAGTACTGCAGGAGGGAAACGCCAAAAAGCCGTACGTGTGATCGCAATCGGGCAATCGAAGATATTCACCTCAGAGAGCTAAGGAGTCGTTTATGAAAAAAGACAGCAACGGAATCTTGCGGTTCTCAGCGTTGGTCCTCTCCGCGCTGACTCTGGCGGCCGCGGGCGGTCTTCGGGCTGCGCCGCATCAGACGCCGGCGGAACCCCAGGTGCTCGGCAATGCGGTATTGAACGGAGCGATTCAATTTGATGTGTCGCCGGCGCTGGGAACGCTCGTGCCGGATGCCCCGGCTCAGCGGGACGTCCGTTTGATGCATAAGCCCATGCAGCCAAAGCTGCAACGAGTCCACGAGTGCCCCACAAAGCCTGGGCGCAACGGAGCGCAGCGTCGCCCAGTCGGTGATCTCTCCTGCCGTGAGTGCCACTATCGGCCTCAGCTTTGAGGGCGTCGGGAACACTCCTTTTCTCAACTGCCCGAGTGTTGCGGGCCAAGAAGTTGCGCCCCCTGACACAAACGCCGCGGTGGGCGACACCCAAGTCGTGCAGTGGGTAAACACCTGCTATGCCGTATTTGACAAGTCCACCGGAGCCCTCATCTCGGGGCCTTTAGCGGGCACCAACTTCTGGAAGGGCTTCGGCGCACCGTGCGAAACCAACAACGACGGCGACATCATCATCCAGTGGGATAAGAGCAATCATCGCTGGCTGGCGGCCCAGAACGTGTTCAACGGACCTCCCTTCTATACGTGCGTTGCCGTGTCACAGACTGCCGACGCGACGGGCAGCTACTTCCGCTACACCTTCCCCCAGCAGCCTGGCTTCCCCGACTATCCGAAGTGGGGGCTCACGCGCAGCATCTATTACCAGACCCAGAACGTATTCAATGACGCGGGAACGGCCTTCTTGGGTGTGAACGTTTGCGCCTATGACGCCAAGAGTATGCTGAAAGGCAGGAGCAATGCGCAGCAGGTCTGCATCCTGGACAACTCCAACGGCACGTTGTTCGACGATAGCATGCTGCCGGCCGATGACGACGCGGATGCCGGTGGGCCGACGAACAGCGAGGTCCTCCTGGGAGCCATTGACAATTTTTTTCCCGGTGACACGCACGTCTACGAGTTCGTGTTCACGCCGAATTTCGGGAATCCTGCGAAGTCAACGCTAGCCGGAGTCGACGGAAGCATGCCGATCAGTGTGCCGGCGTTCGATTTGGCGCTCTGCACTAGCGGCGGCTTCCTCACCACCGACTGTGTCCCGCAGCCCGGCACAGCGGCTAAGCTGGACACGCTCGGCGATCGACTGATGTATCGGCTGGCGCACTTCAACGAACGTGGTACGCAACACTTTCTGGTGACCCACAGCGTGAACAACAACACGGGTGTGGCGGCGAGATGGTACGAGTTCCGCGCCCAGGGGCTGGGCACGAGCAACTTGTCCCTGTATCAATCGGGGCAGACCCCGGATGATGGCGAGTTCCGCTGGATGGGCTCGGTTGCCATGGACCGAGTCGGGGACATCGCCATTGGCTACAGTCGTTCGAGTGCGGCCCCCGGCGACTTCCCCTCGATCTTTTACGCCGGTCAGACGGCCGGTGATCCTCTAGGTACCACGGAGACCGAGGCTCTGATCAAAAAGGGCACGGGCTTCCAACCGGACACGGACAATCGCTGGGGCGACTACTCGAGCATGGCTCTCGATGGTACCGACTCGTGCACGTTCTGGTACACGAATGAGTACTACGATACGAATCTAAGGTTCAATTGGGCCACGTGGCTCGCATCGATTAAGTTCCCGGGCTGCGGTTCTTAGGATTTGAGATTCGAGCGAAGCTGCACTAACTACTCGTTTTGGCAGGGCCGAGGCAAGTTCAGCCTCGGCCCGCTTTACTGGCCTCCGCGGACTGCGTCGTCGACTTCTCGCAGTTCTCGGAAGTCATTGGTTGTGTCTTCATCGTGATCCGAATCGAGAACCAAAACAATGCGCGACCTGCGCGCCAACCTCGTAAAACGCGCCCTTCAACGTGCGAAATGGTGTCGTCTTCATGCTCGTGAGCGGCAGAGCGAAATCACTGACCCCAATTTCTCCTGTAGTCAATCGCGCGAGATCGCGGCCGAACGTGGTCGCTGGGGCAATTCCCCGCCCGTTGTAGCCACTGATGGACACCATATTGCGGGCATGCATATGGAGACGCGGCAAGGCATCGTCGGTCATCCCTATCATTCCATACCAGCCGTATTCGAACTCGACCTTCTCCAGCTCAGGAAATATCCGCGCCAACTCTCTGCGTGCCCAGTTACGATGAATTGACGTTCCCGAACCGCGCAATGCCCCTATGCTGCCGAATACCAAACGCCCAAGATTATCGAGACGAAACGAGGACAAAATGCGGTTGGTATCCCAGACGCCCTGCCCGTGCGGCAGGATAGATTGTCGGGCACTTACACTAAGAGGCCGCGTGGCCAGATTGAAATAGGGCAGCATGATCTGCTCGCGTTTCAAATTGGGAACGATGTCATGAGAGTAGGCGTCAGTGGCGAGTATTACCCAAGGAGCGACAACAGATCCTTGGGCTGTATTGATCCGCCAGTGGCTCCCGAGGTCTTCGCAGTTGAGCACCGGCGAACGGACATGGAATCGCGCACCTTGACGCATCGCGCCTTTCGCAAGCCCCCGAACGTAAGCGAGCGGTTGGATGGTGCCGGCGCGAGAGTCGAGCAGCGCACCCGCATAGGCCGCGCTGCCGATGTGACGCGCCGCTTGAGCCGCATCCAGCAGCTGCACGGCTGCCCCTCGCGCTTGCCATTGTTGTGCTCGTTTGGAGATTTCCCAAAAACCCTTGCGCCCTACCGCGCAATGCAGCGTTCCGTTTCGAACCGGCTGACAATCAATGGCAAGGCGCTCAATGATCTCAAAAACGAGTCTGGGAGCCTCGCCGAGTTGATCTAAGAGTCTTTCGCCAAAAGCACCACCCATTGCACTCACGACTTCATCCGGCTTGAGCCACAGGCCTGCATTGACCAAGCCTACATTGCGACCGGATGCACCGAAGCCAATCTCGTTTGCTTCGAGAACGACAGACGACTTGCCGGCGCCCGCCAGATGTAGAGCGGCTGAACATCCGGTGAAGCCGCCGCCGATGATTGCGACATCAGCAGTCGTCTCACCGCTCAGAGCATCCAGACCTCCAAGCGGCGGGGCCGAAACCTCCCAGAGGCCGTGGGTCCGCGGGTCAATGTTCACCTGCTATGCCCTACGCTGCGCGGGCTGCCTTTTACGCTCGCGGCTATGAAATAGCCGCGCGACGATGACGAAGAACAGCGGCACGTAAAAAATCGCCAATAGGGTTGCGGTGAGTGTCCCTCCTGCGACCGCAGTGCCGATGGCAATTCGGCTTCGCGCCCCCGCCCCGTGAGAGACGGCCAGCGGCATCACGCCCGCGATAAATGCGACCGAGGTCATAACAATCGGGCGTAAGCGAACCCGCGCGGCAACGAGTGCTGCGTCAATCATGTCCCTGCCATCGCGGCGAGCTTTCTCGGCAAACTCGACGATGAGGATCGCGTTCTTGGACGTCAAGCCGATCGTCGTTAGCAGGCCTACTTGGAAATAGATGTTGTTCTCGAGGCCGCGAATCGCAACCGCCAATACCGCCCCGATGACTCCCAGTGGAATGACGAGCAGCACCGCGAATGGCACCGACCAACTTTCATACAGGGCGGCGAGACAGAGAAACACGACCATGATGGACAAGGCATACAAGATTGGCGCTTGGCCGCTTGACTGAATTTCCTGGAAAGAAAGCCCGCTCCAAGCGTAGCTGGTATTTGGTGCGAACCGCTTCTGAAGCTCAACCAATCGCTGCATTGCTTCTCCGGTGCTGACGCCGGCGCTCGGCTCCGCGTCAATTTCGAAAGCCGGATGCCCATTGAAATGCGACACGCTGTTTGCGCCTTTCAACCATTCCGTCGTCGCGAACGCCGAAAACGGCACCATGGTTCCGGTCGTCGCGGAGCGCACAAACCAGCCGTAGAGGTCATCGGGTAATGCCCGAAATGGTGCATCCGCCTGCATATACACCTTCTTGACCCGACCGCGATCAATGAAATCGTTGATGTAGGCGCCGCCCCACGCCGAGCTCAAAGTACTCATCACATCCGACTCGGCGAGGCCCAGCACCGCCAATTTCGCCTCGTCGAAATTCACGCGCAATTGCGGCGTGTCCTCAAGAGTGGCAGCTCGCACCTGGTTCAGCATGGGATCACGATTGGCGGCGTTCAGCAGCGCATCTCGCAGCGCCACGAAGTCATCGCGCGGAACGCCATTGGTGTTGAGCAATTGAAATATGAGGCCCTGAGACTGTCCAAGACCGCGCACCGTGGGAGGCAATAGCACCAGCATCTGGGCATCGCGAATCGTGCCGAATACGGCGCCGGCTCGCTCGTTGATGGATGCAGCGCTGTCGTGACTGCTCTTGCGCTGGCTGAAAGCTGCCAGACTCGTAAACGCCATGCCGGAATTTTGACCGGATCCCGAAAAACTCCAGCCAGTCGTGCCGAATACTGTCCGCAGGTTATGTGCCTCAGCGGTCATGAAATATTCGCTGATACGGTCGCGAATGAGATCGCTACGCTCAACGGTCGCTCCTGGCGGCAGCGTGTACTGCACGATCACCTGACCCATGTCTTCCTGCGGCAGAAAGCTGGTCGGGACACGCAAAAAGAGCACGGCCAGCAATACCAGCACTCCGGCATAGATTCCGAAGTAGATGCCGGGGCTCTTGATGACTTGCAGCGCTCCGCGCACGTAGCGATCTGTACCTTCCTCAAACCAGCGGCTCAGCCGATTGCTCTCGAGATGGCTCTGAGAACCCCCTTTTAGCAGCGTGCTGCACAGGGCCGGAGTCAATATGAGTGCAACCAATACCGACAGCAGCATGGCCGATACAATCGTGACGGAGAACTGACGATAGATGACGCCGGTTGAGCCGCCAAAGAACGCCATCGGCACCAGCACGGCGGAAAGTACCAACGCGATTCCCACCAGCGCCGAGCTTATCTCGCCCATGGATTTAATGGTGGCCTCATGGGGATCCAGTCCCTCCTTTGCCATGATCCGTTCGACATTCTCGACCACCACGATGGCGTCATCGACCAACAATCCGATCGCCAATACCATCCCGAACAGCGTCAAGGTGTTGATCGAGTAGCCGAACGCTGCCAAGACTCCAAAGGTGCCCAACAACACCACCGGCACCGCTATCGCCGGAATCAAGGTCGCCCGCCAGGTTTGCAGGAATACAAACATCACAATCACGACCAGAATCACGGCGATGATCAGTGTCTCGACGACTTCCCTCACCGACAGCTTGATGAAGTCGCTGGTGTCGCGCGGGAAGGTGATCTCGTAACCGCTCGGCAAGTTGGTCGCAAGCTCTTTCACGCGCGCCTTGACCGCTTCTGAGGTCTTCAGTGCATCGGCACCGGGCGCGAGCTGCACGGCCATGCCGGAAGCGGGATGCCCATTGACGGTGGAGGACGATGAGTAGTCTTCCACGCCCATTTCCACTCGTGCCACGTCCGAGAGGCGCACGACCGATCCGTCACGCTGGGTTTTTACGATGATCTCTGCGAATTCTTGCGGGGTCTTGAGCCGTGATTTCGCCAAGACCACCGCGTTGAGCATTTGGCCTTTGAGCGCGGGACGCTGACCGATCTGCCCCGCCGAGACGTCGGCATTTTGGGCCTGGACGGCATTCTGGATATCCGAGGGCATCAGTTTGACCGCCGCGAGCCGCGCCGGGTCCAGCCAGATTCTGATGGCATGCTGCGAGCCGAACACTTGCGTTTGCCCGACGCCGTTCACCCGCGCGACTTCCTCCTGCAAGTTGCTGACCAAGAAGTCGGACATATCGCTGTCGGAAGCGCGGTCGGTTCTATCGAAGAGCGCGACGATCAACAGGAAATCGGGGTTTGACTTGGTAACCGTCAAGCCGAGCTGCTGAACTGCGGCCGGGAGACGCGTAACCGCCTGCTGAACCTTGTTTTGAACCTGCACCTGAGCAGTGTCGGGATTCGTGCCTTTGACAAAGGTAACGGTAATGCGCGCGGATCCCGACGAGTCCGAGTTCGACGAGAAATACATGAGTCCATCGAGACCCGTGAGCTGCTGTTCCAGTACTTGGGTGACGCTGCTCTCCAAGATCTGAGCCGACGCTCCCGGATAGCTGACGCTTACGCTCACGGACGGCGGCGCCACATCCGGGTATTGCGCGATCGGCAGAAACAGGATCGCGCCGATCCCAACCATCATCACGGATAGCGCGAGGACCCACGCAAAGATCGGCCGGTCGATGAAAAACCTGCTGATATTCACCTTACGTCCTACGGAAAGGTAACGGCGACAGGCTTCACCGTCGATCCTGCCTTTACCTTGCTCGTTCCCTCGACAATGAGCCGATCCCCGGCTTTGAGGCCTGACGTAACGAGCCACTTGTCGCGGATGGCCTGTGTAGCCACTACCGAGCGTTCTTCAACCCTGTTGTCCGGGCCGACGACGAACGCCGTCGCGTCTCCCTTGGCACCTCGGGCTATCCCCTGCTGAGGAACAACGATGGCATCCTTCAGCACGCTTTGTGGGACTTCGACGCGCACAAACATGCCGGGCAGCAAGAATCCGTCGGGGTTCGGGAATTTAGCCCGCAATGTCACGGTGCCAGTGTCTTCGGCGACCGTAATTTCCGCGAACTCCACCGTACCCAATTGAGGATAAGTCGTCCCGTCCTCGAAACGCAGTCTCACAGCGGCGTTCGCCGGTGCGACTGTGCCTTTGCTCAGGGCTCGGCGCAGCTGCAGCAGTTGCTGACTGGATTGGGTTATGTCGACGTAAATGGGATCCAGCTGCTGAATCGTCGCCAGCGGAATCTGCTGGTTGGCGGTCACCAAGGCGCCGGGCGTGACGGTTGAGCGCCCAATTCGTCCGGTTATTGGCGCGACAATCCGCGTATAGGCAAAATTGATCTGTGCCGCCTGCTGCTGCGCCAAACTCTGGTGAACGTTGGCCTCAGCCTGTAGAGCGGACGCGGTGACGTCATCGACATCCTGCTTGCTGATGACTTCAGTTGTTGCGAGCTTTTTATATCTCGCCTCCTTGGCTTCGACCGCAGCAACGTTGGCTCGCGCGCTTTCCAGTTGCGCGGTGGCCTGATCAAGCGCCGCCTGATACATCGCGGGATCGATTTGATACAGGATATCCCCTGCATGAACGACTGAACCTTCCTTGAATCGTCGCGACTGCACCACGCCGTCGACCCGCGGCCGTACGTCCGCGATCAAGGTCGGTGTTGTTCTGCCTGTGAGATCAGCGACCGTGGTGACACTGCCCGTCGTTAGCGTGACTACGCCGACTTCAACGGCCTCCTGATTAACCTTCTCGGGCTCTTTAGGGGCGCAGCCCTGAAGAAGGAGGACGATAAACATCGCCGAGGTGCACAGAATACCTGTGGAGTGCATCCGCATCTTTAGCCTTGCTTGAGTATCCACGCGGTGCGACGAATGATTCTCATCCGAAATCACAATGACAAAACAACACCATCCGGCCTTGAGCCGAGTCGCTTGCACCCGAAATTGATCTCCGTCCAAACGCTATTTTGAAATCAGGCGGAGCTTGTAACTATAACCCAACTCGGCTATGTCAGGGAAACCGGCCGGCGAACAGCGATGACGGTCTGTCCGCTATCGTTCTAAAAATGGCGCCTGATAGAAGCCGCATTATCTGGCGCCACCGATGTAGCGGTCACGTTACGCGGAAACCCACTGAGTTAATTCTTTCCTCAGCCCCACTACCGCATTTCCGCGGAGCATAAATGTCGGCCCGAAACCTGACGTTTTGAAAAACGGGTTGGTAGCACGCTCCCATCAGGCCTCCGTTGATGATGCACTGCAATCTGCCGCATGAAGCAGCCGACAGTTCGGTGCGCAGAGGTGATTTGCCGTTCGGTCACAACAGGCATAGATTGCTTACAGTGAGTGTCTCAGGGAGGGAGTCATGAAGACCTTAAATGGTGTTTTTTTGTTCGGCCCCACGCTCTTACTCATCGCTTGTTCGACGAATCCACACGCGATCCCCCCGGCATCAAAGGCGCAAGCGACGACAGCGCCACACCAAACTCGCTCCACACCTGTCGGAGGCTCCGACCGGCTTCGACAACGGGAGCAACGCAGTCGTAGACGATCAGACGCACCGGTCGGATCAAGCCAATTTTGAGCGATATCGAAACCATCTCCGACGGGCTCGGTCCGCTCTTCAATGCTCAGTCCTGCCGCGAGTGCCATCAGAGTCCGGTTACCGGCGGCGTCAGTCAGGTCACGGAGCTGCGCGTCGGGCACAAGGGCCCGGACGGAAAATTCCAGAACGCTGAGATATCGATCAACCACGGATCCGAGATTATCAAGGGCCGCTCGCTGGTGAATCAGCGAGCAATCTGCCCCAACGCTGCCTTTCCCTCCGCTGAAATTCTAGAACGTGTGCCAGATTCGGAAACGATTCGTACGCTTCGCACCTCCTTGGGGATTCTCGGCGATGGATTTGTTGAGGCAGTAGACGATTCGACGCTGATTACACTTGCCAACAGGCAGTGTAAGCAGAATGGGAAGATCTGCGGTCTGATCGTCCGCGTGCCCATCCTAGAGTCTCCGGGCGAAACTCGTGTCGGCCGCTTCGGTTGGAAGAGCCAACACGCCAGTCTGCTCTCCTTCTCTGGCGATGCCTACCTAAATGAAATAGGAATTACGAATCGTCTCTTTCCGGATGAAGTGACGAACCTGTGCAACACCGTGACCGAACCAAATGATAAAGCTGGCGCAGATGGTCTCGCGGACATCGATCGCTTCGCACGTTTCATACGCGCCACCAAAGCTCCTGCGCGCGACGTTCAGCAAGCCGGCTCCGCCATGGCCAAGGCAGGCGAAACGCAGTTCGCGAAGATCGGCTGCGACATCTGCCATCGTCTCCACGTTGACCACCGCGGCCCCGGGCACGGTGATCAATGGCGGGAAATTCACGATTCCCGATGCGCTTGGCAGCAAAACCTTTCATCCCTACAGCGACTTCCTCTTGCACGACATCGGTACCGGTGACGGCATCGTCGTGGCCATGCAGGAGCACTATGGCAAGCGTATGTACCAGACTCAGTGGAAAGACTTTTCCCTCGAAGCCTATCAAGCTACCGCTAACAGAATACGCACCGCTCCACTGTGGGGCGTGCGTGTGCAGCCGATGTTGATGCATGATGGCGCGTCACTGACGTTTCGCGACGCCATCCTCCGTCACCGTGGCGAAGCGAGCACCGTGACCAAGCACTTTGAAAACCTGAGCGAGACAGATCAAAGCGCTATTATCGAATTTCTTAAATCTCTGTAACGGAAAGGGTGACTTTGAAGCGAGTTCGAGCAGCTACGATTAAGCTAGGTTAGGTAGTTCTGGCGTCGAGTCTGGTATGTCCTGTGAGAAGCCTCGCACGAACTAATCTGCAGGCGATGTGAATTCTAGTTATTTCTTATAATGTATTGATTTATTGACTAAATCCTGGTGCGCGGGTGGAACCCGAAATATCGTCTCTTAGGCCTCTGTTTTCATGATTTTTTTCTCTCGCGGTCCGTACGGATGTCCCCACCAATATCCCCTGCAGAGGGTGGCTGATATCGGACGCCTCCGGACAAAAATTGGGCTGTTGTGGTATTCAGCATCTCGCCACAACTGTTGTCTACACTTTGCTCAGAGCGCGTAATCGCGCCCTAACGCCCTTTGTCATCCAGTGATCAGTGCCGCGGACGCTGCTCAAGAGCAGCCAGGGCCGCCTGCAGCTGAAAGCGTGCGGCAATCGTCTGTCGCCGCGCGGCCAGGCACTCTCCGTAAACGCTCTGCGCCTCGGCGTGGCGCCAACCGGTTGTTGGGTCGTCCTGAGCACTCAGCGACAAGGCCTGGTGCGCCAGCGCGCAGCCAGCGGCAACCTCACCCTGCGCGAGTTCAATGCGGGCTTTCGCCACAAATGCAGCGGCGAACTGTTGCGGCTCCATCGATTTCATGCCGGTCAACGCCGCGATCGCGGCGTCGATCTGCACCCGCGCATCCTGCCGATTGCCGACCGCGGATTCACTGAGCGCGTACTCCACGAGCGCAGCAGCCGATTCCGGCACGGGCACATTCCTGAGAGCGAGCCGAATCTTTTGTGCCTGCTGCTGCTCGATGACGGCTTGGTCAGCATGCCCGGTCAGACGCAACACGATGCCAAGCTCGTCCAGGCTTAACGCCACGGCCCGATTGTTCTCGCCAAGCTGCCGCCGGCGTGAGGCCAGCACCTCTCGTGTGATGCGCTCCGCCTGGACAAGGTCGCCGGCTTCCCTCAGTGCCACCGCCAAGTGGGCCTTCGAAATGAGCGCGAATGGATGTTCGTTTTTGCCTTGGGCCGCCCAAACCGCCATCGCTTCGCGGCTGAATTCAGCACTTCCCGAATAGTCGTCCACGTGCAAGCGCAAGACCGCGAGATTGTTCAGAGTCGTAGCCAGGTCCGGATGCTGCCCACCCAATACACGCCTCTGCATGGCCAGCGCTTCACGATACAGTGGATCGGCTTCCCGATAGCGTTTCAGCCGGTCAAACGCCCGCGCCTCATTCGCCAATGCGAGCGCGTGCAGCGGATGATCATTCGGCAGTAAGCGACTGTAAATTGCGATCGCCTCATCGAACGCCGGCAGTGCTTGCGCGATATGCTCCGTCTGCATGCGGAAGACGCCGAGGTTGACCAGGTTCTCCGCCACATCCAGATGATTGTCGCCGTATAGCGTTCGAAACATCGAAAGCGACTGTTCGGTGAGCGCCGTCGCTTGCTCGATCCGGCCCATGTCGCCGTACAACGCCGCGAGTTGATTGAGTTGTCCGGCTATTTGTGCGTTCGGCGCTTGCAGCACCTTGCGCGACATGTCCAAAGCCTGCTTGAGCAGATCTTCACCCCTGTTGAATTCGCCCTGCCGGCGAGAAATCTCGCCCTGAAGTGCGAGGTCTTGCGCAATCATCGCACTCTCACTGATCCCGCGAGCGTGATGCTCCATACTGGCTTCCGCGGAACTGCGGCTCGCCGCAGGATAATCGCCAGTCTCGTATTGCGCGCGAGCCAATAGCGCAAGGGTGTCTGCGTGAGAGACCTGATCCTGTTCATCGATCGGATGCAAAGCGAGGGCTCGCTGCAGCAGCGCGATCGCGCGCTCGTTTTCGCCCAAGCCTCCGTAGATCGTCCCCAGTACCAGCGAGAACGATGCCTCCAATTGCGGTTGTTGCGAAAGCTGCAGTTGCATTTGTTGAGTGCCGACATCCAGCACTTCCCGTGCACTGAGCTTCAGACCTCCCGGCGTACCCTTGGGATCGGCGACTTGGAATATGCCGACCAAGTAGCGGGTTACCGCCTGAGCTCGGAGAGCAGCGGCACGTGCGCTGGAAGCCTGTGACAAGGCAAATGTCGTTGTGGTGAGCAGCGCTATGAATGCCAACGCCGCGAGCGCAACGCCGATGGGGTTGCGCGCGACAAATTTACCGGTGCGATACCGCAGGGTGTCGCGCCTCGCGCCAATGGGGTGCCCATCGAGGCAGCGACGCAAGTCACCCGCCAACGCCTCGACCGTGGCATAGCGCCGCTCCGGTTCACGTTTCAGCGCCTTGAGTACGATGGTGTCGAAGTCGCCCCGCAGTCTGCGCGGCGCTATGCCCGGCACGGCACCCATCGCAGCGGCCCTACTGGGGGCGAGAGGCTCGCCGCGCGCGATTGCCAGCCGAGCTTCTTCCAGAGTGGTTGCATTGCTGTTGGCGCGGCGGCCCGTCAGTAGTTCATACAGCAGACACCCGATGCCATAGACGTCGGTCGCAGTACTGACTGGCTCGCCGAGTAATTGCTCGGGCGCGGCGTAACCGGCGGTCAGCGGACGCTGCGTTTGCGTCCTGGTATGCATCAAGGGCTCGGTAGGGCTGTCGTCCAGTAACTTGGCGATCCCAAAATCTAGGAGTTTGACCTCGCCTGCTGCTGTCACGATGACATTGGAGGGTTTGATGTCCAAATGTACGACGAGTTGGCGGTGCGCAAACTGCAACGCAGCGCAGATCTGCAGGATGCAGTCGAGGCGCGCGCGCAACCCCAGAGAGTTGGCGGTGCAATAGTCCACCAGCGGCGTGCCCTCGACATATTCCATGACGAAAAAGGGCCGGCCGTCCGTTGATAAGCCGCCGTCGAGCAAGCGGGCGATATTCGGGTGCGACAATCTCGCCAAGATTCGCCGCTCATGCAAAAAGCGGCTAAGCACCGCATCGCTGTCCATGCCGCGCTTGATCAGCTTGAGGGCGACGCGTTGTTCAAACTGCCCATCGTTCCGTTCCGCCAGCATGACCACGCCCATGCCGCCGCGGCCCAATTCACGCCGGACCCGCCAGCAGCCGATGTCGGCGCCGGCGGTGGGCGCCTCGCTGTCGCGTGCCCAATCCGCGGCCACGGCGATGCGCAATTTTGGAACATGCTGATCCAGCGCACCGCCGGCAGCGTCCGCCTCCAGCAGCGCCACGACTTCGCGGCGCAACTCGCTGTCGCCACCGCAGCACTGCTCCAGCAACGCGTTCCTTTCCGACGCCGGTGCCTCGCAAAGCTGATCGAACACGGCGCTGATGCGGTGCCAGCGCTCGGCATCCACGTCTAGGATTCCGAAACCGTTTGAATCAAGCCGAGACGCTGCACCAAGAAAGCGCGCGCGCGCCGCCAATCACGATAGGTCGTGCGCTCGGTGAGCCCCTGAATTCTAGCTATCTCTTCAATGCGCAAACCGCCGAATACGTAAAGCTCCACCACCTGACCGGCGCGTGCATCGAGTTCACTGAGCTCCGTGAGACTTTGGTCCAAGGCGAGCATATCCGCCATATCGCTGGAGCAATCCGGTTGATTCTCGTCTGCTTCAGTGAACGCGATTTCGCCGCCGCGTTTCAGGCATACACGACTGCGCGCGTGGTCGATCAGTACCTGACGCATTGCGCGCGCAGCGAGCGCCAGAAAGTGCGCGCGCTCAAATTCCTGCTCCTGCGAACCGGACGAAAGCTTGAGATAGACCTCATGAACGAGGGCCGTCGTATTTAACGTAAGCGACGCGCCCACGCGTCGCCGTTGCTGGTGGGCAATGCGGCGCAATTCCTCGTAGGCCATCGAAAACAGGCGTTCCGAGGCCTGCGCGGATCTCGACAGTTCCACGGGTGATCCAATTACCATGACGGTGGCGCTCGCATGCCTTCTGACTGTGGCCCCATTGCGGGTAACCGCAACCTTTTGCGGAAACTTGGGCTCCTGCATTCGCGAATGAGAAATAGTGCCGCGGTCATGTCAGCGTCGGCAGTCCAATTGCGTATTCCCCTTACAAGCGAACCCATATTTGTAGAGATAACCGGCTGTCGCCTAAGGAATGGCAGGCAATCATGAAGCTCCTCGCGTGCTCTCTCGGTGTAATGGCGATGTGTCTGTCGGCATGCGGCAAGACGCCTACCCCAACCGGCCAGTCGACGAAACCGGCACAAGAGGTTTCACATCGTCCGCAAAACCGGGGTCGCGGCGTGCTGACGCGCGAGGAAGTGACGGCGATTCTTGGTGCTCCCGTTACATCGATGGAGGGCGCGGCCACCGACATGGAATACAAGACGGACACGCTGTCCTTAGAAACCTCGGTGGGAATTGAGAGGCAGGAGGACTCCGACCAGGCGATGGCCGGTGCGCGCAAAGCGACCGCTATGCTGGGCGCTACGCCTGAAGATGTTCCTAACCTGGGAGATGAAGCCTTTTTTGGCGCGATGTCGGTTCTCTACGTGCGCAAGGGCGACAATATCATTACGATCACGCCGCCTAATTTTCAGCAGATCGCTGCGATGGCGGCCTACAACAAAGTGACGGCCGCCCCCTTGGGTTCCGAGGAGCAAAAGAACAGCGTTGCATGACTTCGAGCGGGTCGAGAAAAACGATCCCCTCAAGGCGGGTCTGTCTGGCGGTGACGCCACCCAAGGCGCCCTCGCAACCGTTGCCGCGGTGAGCCGAAAGCAGGGTACGCCGGACGAGGAGCATGGCCGCGCGGTCGCTGTAGCGCTCGCATCAAAAGTCGTGTCCAAACTGTGAGGGCTTGTCTGCCGAGAGTCTTGGGATTCACGTTCCTCTTCAGCGCGGGCACGGCAGTATCGGGCGCCGCGTTCACGGCCATTCCAGCTCGTTCAAGGCCTCACTCTGGTGGGCGCCGCCAGCGAGCGACAAGGCGACTATGAATCGACGTATGTGATCGACGGGGTGGACGATGACGGCACGCTGCATCTCGACACGTCTGCTGAACTTCCCGATCCAGCGGGGGGGAAAGCGAGACCCGTCTCGTTCAACCGAGATGTGAGCGCCAATGACCGCGAGCATGCCCGAACATATAAATATATGTTTTCGACCGGGCCACGGGAGTATCCCGGTACCACCGCGCTCGGCACCTCCGCGGCCGTCATTAATGACCTGCGAACCGCCGGCAATGCCTCCATCACGTTCGACGGTCAGATTGGTGGGCTTGAAAACTTGCTCGGCAGCATTTTGGCGCTTGATTCCGGACGCCGATTCGAAAAAACCCGCCGACCTCTATTTCACTGGCAGCGGCACCATCCACGCGGTCGAATCAAAGCCGGTTGCCTATCCCATGATCGTCAACGATTCCTTGGTATCCCTGACTGCCTGGCACGTCAAAGGAGACTTCGTTCGAGGAACGGGAACGGTGCCGATCGAATGGTACATCCTGGATGATCCCGCCAATCCGCTGACGCTGCGCTTCGCCATTGGCAAGGACAAGGTGGAGATCGTTCGGATGTCGTTTCCTTTGGATAATCCAGCGAAGTCTCTGGAGACCTCTCTGGAGCACGACCATCGCGCCGTGATCTACGGCATTTATTTCGACTTCAACAGCGCGACCATCAAGCCCCGGTCGGCGACTGTCCTGCGCACGATCGCCGAGGTCATGCAGAAAAATACAGACTGGGTGCTCACCGTCGAAGGTCATACCGACAATATCGGCGGCAATGCTGCGAATCAGGACCTGTCCGCGCGCCGCGCGGCGGCAGTTCGAACGGCGCTGATCCAACTCGGCATTTCAGACAAGCGCCTGTTGGCCTCCGGTTTCGGCGCCTCCGCGCCGCGCGACACAAACGCAACGCTGGCCGGGCGCGCGCTCAACCGGCGGGTCGAACTGACGCGACAGTAACTGCCGATTCTGTACCCATTTTCTCAAGGAGTATTCATGAAACGTACCCTCTCTATGCTCACAATCTTCCTGGCCGCCGGCACGGCGAGCTACAGGTGCGCCGCCGAAGACTTAACGGTCGTATCAAACGTCACCACCAATGGCAAACCGGGAGGTGTCGATACGAATTACATCTCGGGAGATCACATCCGACATTCTCAGTCCCAAGGGACCGATGTGATCATCGATCTCAAAACCGGCACGATGACCAACATCAATGAGAAGAAAAAGAATTACTTCGTCATGACCAAGCAAGACATGGAAGCGATGCAGGCAAAAATGGCGGAGCGCATGAACGATCCCAAAATGAAGCAAGCGATGGCCATGATGCAGGGTCTGGGTTCTTCCATGGCGTCCTCGACCGAAGTCAAGAAGACCGGCGTAACGCGCAAGGTGGCCGGCTACGCCTGCGAGGAGTGGCTGATCAGCATGGGCGGCATGATGACTATGACCGAATGCGTCACGAACGATCTCAAGTACCCCGTTCAGAGCTGGGCCGCAATGGCCGACTTCAACGAGTCGATGCGCAAGACGATGAGCGGCTTTGGCCCAACGGCAAAGGCCGGCGCCGACTACGCCGAGAAAATGAAAAGTATTAAGGGCTTTCCAGTGGCCACTTCTTCCACAGTCGATGCCGGCGTCATGAAGATGACGACCACCAGCGAGGTCACGGAAGTGCGTCGCGACCCCATACCCGCTTCCACATGGCAAGTGCCCGAAGGTTTTGCCCAGGTTGAAAATCCCATGTTGAAGTCCCTGCAAGAGAGTGGACACTAGCTCATGCGCGCTATCAAGCGGCTGCCTTCGATTGCCGCGATAGCGCTGCTGGCAGCCACGGCAATGCTCACCGGCTGTAAACGCACTGCACCGCCGGGCTCCGCCGGCGCCGCCACAGAGCAAAGCGCAGCGACGCCGGCAATGACTCTAAGTGAGGCCGAGCGACACTTCGGCGTTTCGCCCACGTTCAACAAGGACGTCGAGTACCAGCCCGAAGTGATCGTCATGGAACACGGCGCCGAAGCCATTCGAGCGAACAGCTCCGATGGAATGACTTGGACCCTGGACGCCAGCGCCCCCCACGCCGCGGAGATTCAAAAGGGCAAAATCCTGTTCGCGACCGGCAGAGCAGTCGGACGGGTGCTGGCGGTAGAACGCAAGGGCGATGCCCTTGCCGTCACGCTGGGTCCGGTGGAACTGACCGAGGTCTTCGAGAAGCTGCACCTCTCCTATCACGGGGCGCTCGACCCCTCGAAAATGATTGCCTACTACGCGCCGGACTCCCCCGGAGCTTACACGGATCTGAATGAGGAGCCGTCGTCGAATTTGCTGAGCACTCCTCCAGAGTCTCAGTTCCTATCGCGCTTCAATTCCGGCGTTTTTCCACAATCTCATTTGGATGGCGGCGATGAATTATCACTTCGGTCGGCGGTGTGGAACCGGGCTGATCGCCCACAGGTCAGCGCATTGAAGGTCGCAATGCCTGGCACCGCCGCATTCGGCGCGCTGACTGACATCAGCGTGAAAGATTATACCTTATCGCCGAATTGCTGCGGTGGTCTGGGAGTGGAGATCCAGTACGACAAGAACGGCATCAAGTTCACGGCGTCTGCAGTTTTAACGCTGACAAATCCGATAATTGACGTAAGCCTAGATATTCTCCATGGGCTGAAAAATGCCTTCGTGGATATCAGCGGCGTCGGTGGTTTGAAGGTGTCCATCAAGGGAGGAAATAGCGGAGATGTGAAGAATCTCAACGCCATTATCCAATTGCCGCTGGATTTCTCCTATCCCATTCCCGTTCCGATTACAGGAGTAGGGACGCCTTTCTCGGTGGTGTTTCGCCAGAGCATCAGGGTCGGGACGATCTTTACCACCAAAGGATCGACACTGGAGGCAAAGGGCGAATACCGATATGCGGGTGCCATCAGAGCCGGCATCCGCAACCAGCAGCCGCTTGCAGAGGGCCTGAAGATGAGTGCGACCGTAACCGACCTCGCGGAGACCCTGACGGGCAAGGCGGGAGGCGTGAATGCATTGCTCTTGGCCTACGGCGCCAAAGTTATCGTTGGAATCGGGGCCTTTAATTTTGTCGTGGGACCCTATGCGGCAATCGACGCGTCGGTCGGAACGACCAGAGGTTCCGATCTGCAAGCCGGCATCGTCGGCTTCGTCTGCCACTCGGCCGATGTCAATCTCTGGATGGAAGTCGGCGTGGGCTATGCTCTGCCGCAAGGTGTGGTGAAAGCGATCAATGAGTTTTTGAGTTTGTTCCACGTAAAAGAGATTTCCAGCACCTACAGCAAACCCATTGCAACTCTTCCCATCTACGAAGGCTCCAAGGCAATTCCTCCTACTTGCGGAAAACCTTGAAGACCGCGGCGAGCATCCTTATCGGCGTTGCGCATCCCCGCCCAGACTGCGTTTGAGATGACGATGCTGCGCGGGGAATTTGGGCCCGGACCAGTAGACTTCCAGTCGCGGCTGACGCGCTACAGAGTAAGGACTCCTGACTGACTAATTCAAGGCAAAAAGTAAGGCATACTCAAGGTAAATCATAGCTAGTCACTATAAGTCATTGATATTTTTGATTAAATACTGGTGGGACGGCTGACCACCGAATTTCTAGTCTAAGCCGCTGTTTTAGTGGCAATTTTATTTCGATGGTTCGACAGATGCCCCCAAGAATGCCCTTGTCGAAAGGTGGCTGTCTCCGGACGGCGCTGGACTACCAATCACGCCCCGACTGCTTCACTCCAACGAGTTGGTTTGAACCATCAAGTACCGATTTCGATTTTCACCCAAATCCAGAGGTCCAGAATTGCTTTTCCGAATCCCATGTGTGGGCGTTAAGATCGGCTGCAATCACCGGATCAGCGAACGCGACAACTAAAGCGAGAACGGTTGAAAACTCCATCGGAACCGTCGACTCCATTCGCTGCTTCCTCAGCCATGCAAGCCATCGTTGCTGTGCAATTTCAGCATAATCGGCAAGTACACCATGTAAAGCTGCGAGCGCGACATCGCGGTACTCGGCCACCCGTAGCAAAGACTGCCGTAATGTTTTACCGTCGATGTTGTGCCGTTGCGCCAAGGTGTAAATATCAACAAAATCTCGCCAACGAGTGTTCGCCGTGCCCCGCGCGATCGCCGTAACGATCTTCTCGGCCAGCACCATTTCTAATGAAAAGGCGCGCACGATCAACTGCCCATCAAGAAGCCGCGGTAATCGCACGTTCGTTGGTTCGGGCCAAATGGGGTCCCCGACATTGACATCCACATGAAGCCTGATGATTGCCCGCGATAACGTTCCACCTAACGTAACTCGAACTCCGCTGTAGTTGTCATCTTCCCGGATGGCCTCAGCAGTAGCGCCCGCCGAATCGAAGACAAGACCGTCATCGAGAGTGATTGCCGAGATTTTTCGGACAACCTCCAGTGTCGCAGCGGCATCATTGTCGAGCGCCCGCGCGGAAAGGTCGATATCTCGAGTGGGTCGACGCGCGTCGAGCGCCGCGAGTAACACGCCGCCTTTTAGGACGAAGTTATCGGCAAAATTGGAATGCACCAGACGATCGAGAAAACACTCCAATGCATACAACTGGATCAGCTCATCAGTCGGCCGATCAGTTCGTCTCGCCTCACGTTGCAAATCGAGATATCGCTTACCCGCTGTCGTCTCCCTCGTGGCGCGTGTCACAGCACTATATCCAACGCGTTGCGAACTGCTCGTTCCGCACCATGGAAATGCTTTGCCATTTTGAGCAGCGCGGCCGGCTGGCTTCCGCGGCGAGCCAACCAGCGACGAAGTGCCTCCCAGGCAACGTCCGATCCTTCGCGATGACGCAGTCGAATGACATCGATGAGCGACCGTTCTGTTGAGTAAAGCCCTAGGGAACCACCATCGCCGATATCGAGTTCTACACGCCCCAGATTGAATGTGTCGCGGGCAAAAACATGAATATCGACGGGCGAGCGCAGCGTAGGGACGCGACTGCCCCGCGGTAAGGCAACGTCGATACGGGCAGGAATTTTGTCAGTCAGTCCATGTCGCGCAAGGGCGGTGACCAAGCAAAGGGTACCGCGCGGAGCTCGATGCACAATTTCCAGAAGATTCTCGTCGGTTTCAGGCGCATCTGCCCACTGATAAAGCCCCCGCCCAACTTGGTGGATAAGCCCCTGATCCCGGTAGGAATAGAGTCGTTCGGCCGAAATGCCGGCTGCCCTCGCCTTGGTATAAGTAAAGACCCAAGGAAGGCCGGCACGATCAGGGTTGACAGTCCGTGGCTTCACCGATGAAATCGTACACAAATATGCAAATAATGTCTACATTTTCATCGGACCGCCAACTCGATCCTTCAGATGCCTGTCGAAGCCTGGAGCGTCCATCAGCGAGCCACAGCGCGTCGTTAACAGGCACCGTCTTCAGCCCCATTCGTCGCTTACGTTTCGCCCTTCCTTGCCAACAGTTGTCGACTTACGCTGTCACAGTCACAGTGCAAAGGCTGGCCTGCATGCCCCCCTGCCGACGCTTCGCCTGCATCCTCGCGGGGGCACCCCCTTTGGATTGCTACTTTCCTTAGCGTACCGCTGCCACTACGTTCGCCGCGACTCTCTTCGCTCCTGCGATATCCAGATGCAGTGACGCGTAAGACTGCACCAGGAGTTCTCGCGGCAACGCCCAATCCCATTTGCTCTGCCCCAAATTCTCCACGTCTTCCAACATAGCCAAAAGGTCCACGTCGTTTAATGCCACGATGTCCGAACATCCATCGCTCAAACGGTTCATGTCCCACCCCTCGCAGCGAACGACGAGCCCTTCGTTAGATCCACTCGCCAGCCCCAGCGAGCGCAGCAAAAGCACGAGTGCGTTGTTGGCCAAGTCACCGGCCCATGGCAGAAGGAGCACCGCATTGCCGTCCATCACGATCATGCGGTCGGTCAGGCGCGCATCTCGGTAAAACTTTCGCGCCTCAAACAGCAGACTTTGTGCACCGGAATCGAGAAACCCTATTTCGGAATCTTCTTCGAGAATCTTTCTCATCTCAGTTCGAATTTTCTCGTGCACCATCGCACGACCGCTATCGAATATAGGCGGCCTTCCACTAGGGCGCTATCACGGCCGCGGGATCGGCTGGCTGCGATCCGATGTCATTCACTGGCTCGGGAAGGATTTGCGGGCAGCGCAGCGCCTACGCGGGCACGAATTGGCTCGCCCTTTTTCGATGGCTCAGCAAACATCACTCCCTCTCGAATGCACTGGGCCTTGTGCGTTGCATAGACTCCGTCGCAGGCGCCAAACGATCTGCGTACCGCGAGGGCCGTAAGCGTGCGCGCTGAGACCGAACGCCCCGTTGTCGTGGCGCCGGCGCGCCACGTGCTGGTGCCGCTGGGCGCGTCTGCTCGTCGGCGATCGAGAAACGATCTTAATCTCAGAGAGACTAGGTCACCCACGATGGCAATCGAACCTCTAAGAGTTGGTGTCGAAGAAGCCGCGCGCATCATTGGCATAAGCCGCAGTGTCATCTACAAGCACATGAAAGCTGGGACTCTTCGGGCGGTCAAGGACGGGGCGCGTACCCTCTTTACCATGGCCGAGTTGCGGGCCTATGTGTCCCGAAGCGACTCGCGTCAGGGTGCGAGCACGGCTAAGTCGTGAGCGAAGTCACTTGGATTTCGGTCGCGGACGCGGCGCCTCAATTCGGCATGACGCCCGGCGCAATAATGAACCTAATCTCTCGAAATAAATTCCCGGTACCGACCTACAAACTCGGCAAGAGACGAGTGATTGACCTCGCTGTGTTGCATGCGTTCTTCGAGGCGAAGAGGGCAGAAGGGCTCTCCAGGCTCGCGAAATCAGTGGGCTAATCGATCCGGTCCGACATCGAGATTTGGCCGCCAAGCGAGTTTTCCTCCTCCCGAATTACGTCCTGGCAACCAGGGGCTAAAAAGCTGGTGTCCGGCTCGAAGTGGATCGCCGGCTCGTAAATCGAGCCAGAAAACGCGGCCAAGGGGGCAAATTTCGCCCTCTCGCAGGATTTTGAATCAGGTCCACAAAATGTTTCCGTACAGATTTCCGTACGGACGATTTTTGCGGGACGCGAACCTGCGTAAGTCATTGAATTTATTGGTGGGACGGCTGGGACTCGAACCCAGGACCAAAGCCTTAAAAGGGCCTTGCTCTACCAACTGAGCTACCGTCCCATTTGCAGGCGCGCATCATAGCCGAAGTTCGCCGGCAGATCACCGCCAACGCGCTTCAACGATAGCGGGTGGGGTCAGGGACATTCGCCGCGGCAAACCCTGACGCCCGCAGCCGGCACGAATCGCATCTGCCGCAGGCCCGTCCGTCGGCATCGGCTTGGTAGCAGGAAATCGTTGCACCGAAATCGACTCCCAGCTTGAGGCCGGTCCGGATAATTTCCGCCTTGCTCATCTCGATCAGCGGCGCGTGAATGGAAAAACGCGCGCCCATGACCCCTGCTTTGGTGGCGAGCTGCGCGAGCTGTGCAAATGCAGCAATGAAGGCCGGACGGCAATCCGGGTATCCGGAATAGTCGACCGCATTGACGCCCATGAATATATCCACCGCCCCGAGCACTTCGGCCCAGCCCAATGCCAGCGACAGGAACAGGGTATTCCGCGCCGGAACGTACGTTGCGGGGATGCCGGGCTGCAGCGACTCGGGCAGCGCCGCGGCGGCGTCGGTCAAGGCCGAGCCGCCAATGCCCGCCAGATCGACGCGCATGGTGCGATGTTCACGGGCGCCGAGTGCCGCCGAAATTCGTTGCGCCGCATTGAGTTCCACGCTGTGACGCTGCCCGTATTCGACGCTGAGCGCATAGCATTCATAGCCGTTCGATCGCGCAATGGCGAGTACGGTCGCTGAATCGAGACCGCCCGACAGCAAGACGACGGCGCGCTTGGCAAGACTCACATTACTTGCCGGGCACATCGCCCCACAAGACCTTGTGCAGCTGGATTTGAAAGCGAACGGGTAGGCGATCCGCCAGAATCCAATCCGCCAGCATTGGTGGGCGACTGCTGTTGGTAGCTCGGCGAAAAGAGAATTCCGCAGCGTCCGTTCAGATCATGTTGCCGCAAGAACGCCTTGCTCCAGTCGTAATCCTCGCGCGAGCAGATGACGAATTTCAGCTGGTCGCGCCGCGAAAGATAGGTGAAGTTCTCAAGCCGATTGCGCGCGTCTTCTTTTGAGCCCGGCGTCTTGACGTCGATCACACGCGCAACGCGCGCGTCCACCGCCCCCACATCCAGCGCTCCGCTGGTCTCCAGCGACACCGCAAAGCCCGCATCGCACAAGCGTTTGAGCAGCGTCAGGCAATTGGGCTGCGCCAGCGGCTCGCCGCCCGTTACACAAACATGCGCCGCGCCAAAAGCGGCAACTTTCTCCAGAATAACGTCGAGATCCAACCATTCGCCGGAATGAAAGGCGTATTCGGTGTCGCAATACTGGCAACGCAGCGGACATCCGGTCAGCCGTACGAACACCGTGGGAAAGCCGACGCAATCAGCCTCCCCCTGCAACGAATGAAAGATCTCATTGATGCGCAAGCGTTCCGCTTTGACCGTCTGCTCAGTCAATGTTTCTCGGCCGACATTTTGTCGAGACGCTGTTGCGCCAAGCGCGCCGCCGGCGTATCGGTAAATCGCGCCACGACTTGCCCGAGCACTTCCCTGGCCGACTCGAATTGCTTCAATTCATAGCGGCAGAAGCCGATCTTGAGCAGCGCATCGGGGAGCTTGCGCGACTGGGGATACTGGTCCACCACGCGCTGAAATGCCGCCTGCGCCTCCGGGTACGCCTTGTTCACATAGTAGGCTTCGCCCAGCCAGTATTGCGCGTTATCCGCCAAGGAGCTGCCCGGATAGGTCGACCAGAAATTTCTGGAATGCGACAATCGCGCGGTCATATTGGCCATCTTTCAGCAGATTGAACGCCGCCTGGTAACTGGCCTTATCATCGCCCGCGGTGGCACCCCCCTCCGCCGCACTGGCACCCGCCGCAGCCGCAGCCGCGGCCGCCGCGGCCGCGGCCGCCGGGCCGGCGCCGGTGCCGGGGCCGGACGCCGCAGCAGAGCCCCGCGATTCCAGGCTCTTTAAACGTTGGTCCAAATCGGCATAGGTATCCCGCTGTTGTTTACGCCCGGCCTCGAAGGCGTTGTTCAATTGGTCGACATCGTTGTGCATGGCCCGCAGGTCCCCGCGCAGCGCTTCCAGTTGATTGGACACCTCGAGCAGATTCTGATTGGCCATCACTCGCTCCATGCGCGCCAGACGGGCATCCAGGTCCTTCAATTTGATCTGCACAGGATCTTCATCCGCCGGCGTGGCAGCGCAGCTGCTCATGCTCCCCGCGAGCATGCAAGCAGCGATCAGCCCGATTGCAGTGCGCGTTCTCACGGCAGATAGACTACTTCCACGCGCCGGTTCTTGGCCCAGGCGGATTCATCATCGCCCTCGGCCGCGGGGCGCTCGGCGCCAAAGCTCACCGTTGTCACCTGCGACTCGGCCACGCCCTGCAGCATCAACGCGCGGCGCACGGCCTGTGCGCGCCGCTCGCCCAAACCGATGTTGTATTCCCGCGTGCCCCGATTGTCGGTATTGCCCTCGAGTTTGAGCTTCAGACCCGGACTGGCGGTCAGGTTGTGCGCCGCAGCCGCGATAATGTCGGCGTACTCCGGCTTGATCTCGGACTTGTCGAAATCAAAATAGATGATCTTGCGCGCCAGCGGGCCGGTGCCTTCACCGTTCAAGCCGCGCGAACTGTTGCTGGCATCGCCGCCCAAGGGACTGGTCGAGGTGGATGCCCCCTCTGCATTGGCACCCGAAGAATCGGGGACTTGCGTGCCGGCGACCGGGGTGTCGATCACGGTGTGTTTTTTCGGGCAACCCGCCAGAAGCGCTGCTCCCGCGATGAGCAGGGCAATCGATATGATGCGTTTCATTTTTTCTCCATCCGAGGTCCGAGTGATATTCCAGTTGATCGTAAGGGTACCGACGATGAGTCTATTTGTGTATTAGTTTGTGGCATCAGAACGGGGCCCATGCGGGTTCTTGCAGTTCTCCGTCGCTCGAAACCAAGCGCTGCTGCACTCTGCCGTCGGCGCTGACCAGTGCCAGCACGCCTCGTCCCTTGTCGCGAGTCGCGTAAATCAGCACCGCACCGTTGGGCGCGTAGCTCGGCGAAACATCAAAATGGCCCTTGGTCAGCACTTGGACATCGCCCCGCCCGCGCAGGTCCAATGTGGCGATTCGATAGCCGCCGTCTTCCTGGGTCACAAACGCCAACTGCGACTCATCGGGGGAAACGCGCGGCCGCGCATTGTAGCTGCCTTGGAAGGTGAGGCGCCGCGGTTTGTCGCCCGGCCTGATTCCCACCTTGTAGATTTGCGGACCGCCCGCCCGATCCGAGGTGAAGTACAAACTCTGTCCATCCTTGGACCACTGCGGTTCGGTGTCGATTCCAGGATCATCCGTGACGCGGGACAACTGCTGAGTCGTGAGGTCCAATACATACACGTCCAGATTCCCGTCGCGCGTCGAGAGCACCAGCGCCAGTTTCTTGCCGTCCGGCGACCACGCCGGCGCCTGATTGACGCCGGCGTGCGCCGAGACCAGGCGCCGCTCGCCGGTCTTGAGCGTCTGCACGAATACCGTCGGCAGGCGGTCCTCGAATGACACATACGCCAGACTGGAACCATCCGGCGACCAGGACGGCGACATCAACGGCTCGCGCGATTGCATGACGACGCGCGGATTCTCACCATCCGCATCCGCCACGATGAGTTGAAAGGTCTTGTCCGGCAGGTGCCCGAGCACGGAGATGTACGCGATGCGGGTGGAAAATGCACCGCGAATTCCCAGGATCTTCTCGAACACCGCATCGGCGATCTGATGGCCCGCGGACCTCAAGCCCGGCCGATTGGCGCTGATCTGGAAGCCCAGCAGGCGCTGCTTGGTCAGGACATTGTACAACTCGTAAGTAATGTTGAAGTGATCCGCACCGTCCGGCTGCATGGTGCCCACCACCATGTAGTCGTTGTTGAGCCGGCGCCAATCGTCGAAACTGAATGGCGGCGCCGGTGTGCGGCTGATCGATCATGTCCTTGCGGTCCATGGTCTTGAAACCGGCCGCTGCGCGCCAGATCGTCGCTCACCAGCTGCGCCACGTCGAAGGACGCGGCCGCCAATTCCGCCGATGCAAACGGCACTACCGCAATTGGAATGGCCTCGGTCTGACCCTTCGTCACCTCGACGACGAACTCGGCGCGCGCTGCTCCGCACGCCAATGTCAGGGCGAGGAGCGCCAAACTCGAAAGCTGCTTGTACATGGATAACTCTATTCGTCGGGATGAAAGTGAATCACCAGATTGCGCTCAAACAATGCCGGGTCCGGCGGCGCCGGCAAGGGCGATGCGCGGTATACCGCATTTTCAATCGACTGACGGCGCCGCTGCGTCGCCGTTGCACTGGCTGACGTGCGCGCTGGTCACCTCGCCGCCCGGAATTTGTGTAATGTTTACAATGCAATCGAGTCCGGCACGCGCCGAGGGCGGCTTGATCCATGCATTCTGAATTCTGGCAGCCAGCCTCGCCATATACTGCGCGCGCGCCGGCCCCGCCTCAACAGCACTTCTGTGCTCTTCATCGGCAAGCTGACGGCGCAGCTCTGCCTCGCGCTCAGACTTGGTCTTGAGGTCTGCGGCATGCTTGGCATCGTCTGCCTGTTGCGCTTCGTCGCGCGCTTCGCGTCCGCCGCGCGTTTGCATCCTCGGCTCGCTTCGCCTCCTCGGCTCGTTTTAATTCCTCGGCATGCTTTGCCGCCGCCACCTTCTGCTCTTCTGTCGCCCGCGCAGCCTCAGCCTGTTTCGTGCGTTCGACCTGGACTTGGGCTGCTTGGGCCTCCTCCGTCGCGCGCTGCAGCTCCGCCGCCTTCAGCGCATCATTGGCTGCTTGTGCGGCGGCCGCCTCGGCCGCGGCTTTCTCCGCGGCGGCAGCGCGGACCCGTGCAGCCTCCTGTTCCGCACGATCGGCCAACGCCCGCTGCGCGGCGTGCAGCACTTGCGAATCGACCACGACGGCATCCACCGGAATCGGCTGCAGCTTGGGCAGCGTGCGGTTGACGGATATCAATGCCGCCGCCAACAGCGCCGCCGCCAGCAATCCATGCAACCCCACGGAGAATATGATCGGCCAGGAGTGTTCGCGCAGGAATCCAGCCATTTAGCGCGCCCCGGTGGCGGCTCCCCGCGGCGCCGGCACGTTGCGCACCGGATCGGTGAGAAATCCCACCTTTGATGCCCCAGCCTTCTGCAGCAGAACCATGGCTCGCACCACCGTTCCGTAGGGCACCGTGGTATCGGCTTTTACCAACACCGGGGTTTGCGGATCGCGGCGCAGCAGCGCCGCCGTACGCGAACTGACGGTCGACTCAGACACAGCCTGATCTTGGTTTTGACCGAAATTGATGAACAGGCGTCCGCTCGAATCGATGGTCAGGATAAGCGGCTCATGCTTCGCCAGAAAATCCGCGTCAATCGGCTTTGCGCCGGCATCGGGCAAGTCGACCTTCACGCCTTCCTTGAGCAGCGGCGCGGTGATCATGAAAATGATCAGCAACACCAGCATGACGTCGATATACGGCACCACGTTGATTTCACCCATCAATCGTCGACGGCGCTGCGACGCTGGCATGAACCTAAGCCTGCGTCCGGGTGGAGCCGTGACGCTGCAAGATCGTCGAGAATTCCTCGACGAATGTGTCGAAGCGCAGTTCCAACCGGCTGACCTGATCGGCGAGCCGGTTGTAGGCGACAACCGCCGGGATCGCGGCAAACAACCCGACGGCGGTCGTGATCAACGCCTCGGCGATTCCGGGTGCCACCGCCGCCAGCGTGGCCTGCTGCACGTTGCCGAGGTTGTGAAACGCACTCATGATGCCCCACACCGTGCCGAACAACCCCACATAAGGGCTGGTCGACCCGACCGTGGCCAGCATCGCCAGGTGTCTCTCCAAGCGGTCGAGTCTCGCGCAATTGCGCCACCCGCATGGCGCGGCGCGCGCCGTCCAGCAATTGTTCGGGCGGTATGCCCTGTTGGCGCAACCGGCTGAATTCGCCGAAACCGGATTCGAAAATGCTCTGCAAGCCGGTGCCGGCGCGGCCCTTGGTTTCGATGTTGCGATACAGAGTGGCGAGATCGCCGCCCGACCAGAATGCACGTCTCAAATTTCTCGGCCTGGCGGCGCGAGCGTCCGATCACCTGGCTCTTGCTGAATATGACCGCCCAGGAGGCGACAGATGCGAGCAGCAGTATGGCGACCACCACTTGTACGATGGGACTCGCATCGAGCACCATGCTCCAAACCGACAGGTCATTCGGCATTCCGCCACTCCGTGAATAGATCCTTGGGGATGGCACGCGGCTTCAACGTGCCGGAATCGAGACAGGCAACCCGCACAGTGGCATCGATCAATTGCTCGTCGCCCCGCATTATTGTTTGCGCAAAGACTATTGTGGCACCGGTCAGGCGCTCAAGCGTCGCCGTGACGAGAATTTCATCATGCAGCACGGCGGGGCGCAAAAAATCCACGGTAATATTTACCACGACGAACTGCAGCCTGCGTTCGGCGCGCAACCGCTGCTGATCCATACCCAGCGCCCGCAGCCAATCGGTGCGCGCGCGCTCCAGGAATTTCAAGTAGTTTGCGTAGTACACGACGCCGCCGGCATCGGTGTCCTCCCAGTAAACGTTGAACGGCGCGGCGAACCTGAGCGCAGCAGGACATCTACTGGCCGTCCCGGAATAGCGGCAGATTCAAGTCGCGCTCGGCAGCCGGAGCGGCCAGGCCAAAATGCGCATAGGCCGCGCGCGTGGCTATGCGGCCGCGCGCGGTGCGCATCAAAAATCCCTGTTGAATGAGAAAAGGCTCGATGACATCTTCGATCGTGCCGCGCTCCTCGCTCATCGCGGCAGCCAGACTATCCACGCCCACCGGTCCGCCCTCGAATTTCTCGATGACAGTCAGCAGCAGTTTGCGGTCGAGCATATCGAAGCCTTCCGGATCGACCTCCAGCATGGTCAGCGCCGCCAACGCCACTTCACCGCTGATGACGCCGGCGGCCTTGACCTCGGCAAAGTCGCGCACCCGGCGCAGCAGCCGATTGGCGATGCGCGGCGTACCGCGCGATCTCTCCGCAATCCGATCCGCTCCATCCGCTTGCAGGTTGAGCTTGAGAATCGACGCGCTGCGAACGACGATCTTGGTCAATTCCGCGGTGGTGTAGAACTCCAGGCGCTGCACGATCCCGAAGCGATCGCGCAGAGGCGAGGTCAACAGGCCCGCCCGCGTCGTCGCACCCACCAGGGTGAAGGGCGGCAGATCCAATTTGATCGAGCGCGCGCCGGGGCCCTCGCCGATCATCAAGTCGAGCTGCGAATCCTCCATCGCCGGGTACAGAACCTCCTCGACGACGGGGCTGAGCCGGTGTATCTCATCGACGAACAGCACATCCCGGGGTTCAAGATTGGTGAGCAACGCCGCCAGATCGCCGGCGCGCTCGAGCACGGGACCCGAGGTCTGCCGCAGATTGACCTTGAGTTCATTGGCGATGATATGAGCCAGAGTGGTCTTGCCGAGGCCGGGCGGCCCGAATATCAATACATGATCCAAGGCCTCGCCGCGCATGCGCGCCGCCTGAATAAAAATGTCCATCTGGGTTTTGACATTCGGTTGGCCGACATAATCGGCCAAGCGTCTTCGGACGCACCGCCCGATCGACGACTTCATCGTCGCGGCCGCCGGTGCTGGCAATGATGCGATCCTGTTCGATGCCCATGCGCGATCTTAAGCTTTCACCGCTGATTTGAGGGCGCGACGGATGATTTCGGTGGTCGACAAGCCCGGCTCATCGGCCGACTTGAGCAGCCGCGTTACTTCCGGCGGCTTGTAGCCCAAAGCAATCAGCGCGCTGAACGCCTCGCTTTGCGGCGATTGGGCGCGTGCCCGGCGTTCAACGGATTGCCGGCGAGCGCCGGCATTGCAAGCTTCTGCACGCTGTCGCGCATTTCGATGATGATGCGCTCCGCGGTCTTTCGTCCGATTCCCGGAATCCTGGTCAGCATCGCTGCGTCCTCCGCTTCAATGATGCGCAGAAAATCCTCGACGCTCGCTCCCGACAGCATCCCCAGCGCGATCTTCGGTCCTACGCCGGACACTTTGAGCAACCCGCGGAACAGACGGCGCTCGCCGTCGGTGCCGAATCCAAACAGAATATGCGCATCCTCGCGCACCACCAAGTGGGTAAAGAGCGCCACCGGTTCGCCCGCGGCGGGCAATCCGTAGAAAGTCGACATCGGCGCTTCCAACTCGTAGCCCACGCCATTGACATCCAGGATCAGAGTCGGCGGCTGCTTGATCGCCAGCCGGCCCTTGAGAAAGCCAATCATCCGCTTAAGTCCGCCTGCAGCAGCGAGGCGCACCGGCCGCGAAGTGCATGGCACACCGCCGCCGCCAGCGCATCGGCCGCGTCGGCCGCCACCGGTCCGTCGAGGCGCAGCAGGCTTCTCATCATCAGCTGCACCTGGGCTTTTTCGGCACTGCCCGTCCCCACGACCGCCTGTTTGATCTGGCGCGTGGCGTACTCGAAGACCTCCGCTTTGGCGTCGTGCGGTGCCGCAAATCGCCGCGCCGCGTGCCTGACCCAATTTCAGCGCGCTGTCCGGATTGCGATTGACGAACACCTTTTCAATGGCGATTTCCTGCGGTTGATACTGCGCAACTATGGTTTGCACACAGCGGAAAATCTCGCACAACCTGGTGGCAAAATCAGCCTGAGTGGTGCGAATGACGCCGCTCGCCACGTAGGTCAAGCGGGCCCCGCGGCATCCAAAACGCCGAATCCGGTGCGCTGCGATCCGGGATCGATGCCGAGCACGCGGATAGTCGTTACTTTAAGTTCGCGCACTTTGATTCGTAAGGAACTGGCATGGCCCTAGTATGATACCGGCAATAGGCGCCTAAACCCACCGGCAATCTCGCTTCATGGAAACCACTGCCATCCTCCCGGACGTTAGCAGCCGACTGCATGCCGCATCGAGGCTCTGCGCCAATCTCGTTGCCGCCGGACGGCGAGCGGAGCGCAACGCTGTCTTGGAGGTGGCGGAGATTGTCGCGTGCTTGGATGCGGACGACGACGTCGTCATTGCCGCCATGATTCAGCCGATGCTCGATGCCAGCTATCTCGAGCGCGAGGGCGCCGCCAAGCGATTCGGCGACGAGCCCGTTCGCCTGGCGCGTGCCTTGAGTGAACTCGGCCAGTTCGGACTGCCGGCAGACTGGACGCCGGAACGCGGCCTGGAATCGGCACAAGCTGAGGCCTTGCGCAAAATGCTCCTGGCGGTCATCGGCGATGTGCGCTTGGTGGTGGTGCGGCTCGCTGAGCAGCTGCAGAAAATGCGCTCCGCCAAGGACGTTGCGGCTGCCCAGCAGCGCAAGCTGGCGATCGAAACCCGCGAGGTCTATGCGCCCCTGGCCAACCGCCTTGGGGTGTGGCGGGTCAAATGGGAACTGGAGGACCTGGCCTTTCGCTATCTGGAACCGCTGCAATATAAACACATTGCGGCGGCCTTGAAGACGCGCCGCTCGGAGCGGGAACGCTATGTCGATGAACTAAAGAGCGTACTGCAGGACTCGATGCGCAGTGCGGGCATCGACGCCGCCATCGAAGCCCGCCCCAAACACATCTTCAGCATCTGGCGCAAGATGCAGCAAAAACACCTGGCATTCGAGCAGCTGATGGATATACGCGCGGCGCGCGTGCTGGTGAACAGCATCGCCGATTGCTACGCGGCCCTGGGGGTCGTGCATTCCCTCTGGCATTTTATCCCCGGGGAGTTCGACGACTACATCGCGACGCCAAAGGACAACCTGTACCGCTCCATTCACACTGCCGTCGTCGGGTCCCGGAGGCGAACCGGTCGAGATTCAGATCCGCACCCATGAAATGCACGCCGAATCCGAGCGAGGTCTCGCGGCGCATTGGAAATATAAGGAAGGCGGCCGAGCCAACCAGGCGTACGAGCGAAAAATCAATGAGCTGCGCTCGCTGCTCGCTCCCGCTGAGGGAACCGGCGGCCGCGATTTTCTCGATCGCGTTCGCATGGACTTGTTTCAAGATCGCGTCTATGTCGTCTCGCCCAAGGGCGAAATCGTCGACGTCCCGGTCGGCGGAACGCCGCTGGATTTTGCCTATCATGTGCACACGGATTTAGGCCATCGCACGCGCGGCGCCAAGGTCAACGGGCGCATGGTGCCGCTCGATTATCAGCTGAAGAACAGCGATTCCGTCGAAATCATCACGGGCAAAACGCCGCAGCCGTCGCGCGACTGGCTGTCTGCGCAGTCGGGATTTTTGGCGAGCCCGCGTCATCGCAACAAGGTTCGGGCCTGGTTTCGCAAGCAGAACGAGGCGCAAAACAAGGTCGAGGGCCGCGCCATGTTGGACCGCGAACTGCAGCGGCTCGGCCTCAAGAGCACCCCCATGGTCGAACTATTGAGCGAACTCGAATTGCCCAACAGCGAAGCACTGCATGAAGCCTTGGGCTTGGGAGAAATCAGTCCGCGCGCAGGTCGCGGGCGCAATCCAGCGCCTGCTGCGCGCGCACGATGCCCGCGAACCCGTGCGCACGCGCGTTAGCGGCTCGCGCGCGCCGGACGCGGCGGTGCAAGGCATCGGCGATCTGCTCTCCACCTACGCTCGTTGCTGCAAGCCCGTGCCACCGGAACCCATCGTCGGATACATCACCGTGGGCCGCGGCGTCAGCATCCACAGTCAGTCATGCGCGAATCTGGCGCGCCTCAGCCTCAAGGCGCCGGCGCGGGTGTTGGCGGTCGATTGGGGCCGGTTGGGCAGCAATGAATTTCCGGTCGATATCGAGGTCCAGGCGTTCGACCGCCGCGGCCTGGTACGCGACGTCAGCGCCGCGCTGGCAGACGAGAAAATCAGCATTCAGGGGATGACCACGGTCACCGATAAGCAGGAAAATGTCGCGCACATGCGCATCGGCATCACCATCTACCGGACTGCCGCAGCTGACCAAGGTCCTGGCACGCATCGCGCAGTTGCCGAATGTCATCAGCGCAAGACGGAAGAAATAGAGCCGACAGGCTTTGCGCTTGGAACGCCGGTGACGAGTCCTAGGGCGCGGCGCTGTAAGGGATGGAGACGGTTCCTGTTTTCAGCGGTTCCCGCGCTGTTCACATAGCGTGAATCCAAAGGCCAGCGTGCTGTTGGCCGCCGCTGTCGGCGTATAGAACAGCGACACCTGACAGCTCGTACCGACGCTCACGCTCGCACACCTGAAGCTGCCCGCCGTTGCGCTCCAGTCGAGCGGCAGCGCGCGAAAGGTCCGCCGTCAAGCCGCCGGCGACGTTGCCGTCATCGGTGGTGAATGTGACCGTCACGGAATTGCTGGTTCCCGTGGTTGCCGCGACCGAGACAGGATTGGCGGTTGCTATCACGTTGTCGTTGGTGGTCGTCTGATACGGAATGCCCAGCGTTCCGGTTTTGGACTCTCCGGCATTGTTCACATAGGAGTACGCCAAGGCGAGAGTGCCATTATCAACGCCGGTCGGCGCGTAGTTGAACGTGAGCTGGCAGATGCTGCCGCTGCTCAACATATTGCAGCTGAAGGCACTCGCCGCGCTGCACCAGCCTGCCGGCAATGAGGTCAGGCTGCTGGTCAGCTGCAACGCAGTGGCGAGGCGGCCGTCATCGGAAGTGAACGTCACTGATATTGCCTGCGCCGGTGCACCGAGCATGGCGGTAACTTGCCCGGACGGCGCGGCGGTGCCCGCCACATTGTCGTTGGTGGTCGCCGCATAGGGTATGTTCAGCACGCCGAAATTGGGCATGCCGCTCGCGTCGTTGTATTCGTAACGCAGGCTCAAGGTGCCGGCGCTCAGCGCCGTTGGTGCATACTTCAAAAGCAGCTGACAGCCGTTGCCGGTGCTGACGCTGTCGCAGCTGAAGGATCCGGACGTGCTGCTCCAGCCCGCGGGCAATTTGCTCAAATCCGTGACCACGCTCAACCCGGTTGCCGCTTTGCCATCCTCGGTGGTGAAGGTGACCGTCACGGACTGTTGTCCGGCCGTTACCGCCGCATTGATCTGACCGGTGGGTGAAACGCCGGCCACGACCGTGCCGTTGCGAAGTCGACGCGTACGGCACGTTGAGCGCACCGCTGCGCGCCGCGCCGGATCCATCCAGGTAGTCGTAGCTCACGGTGAGCGTTCCGGTGGCAGCGGTCGTCGGTGAAAACACCAGCGGCAGCTGGCAACCGCTGCCGGTGCTGACCACCGTGCAAGTCAATCCCGGCGCCGCACTGCTCCAGCCGGCAGGCAACGCGCCAAGATCACGTTCAAACGCGGTGGCCGCGTTGCCGTCGTCGGTGGTGAAATTAACGGTGACCGTTTGCTTCGCACCGCCGACCGCGGCATCGATCTCTCCGGCGGGCGAGACCGTGGCAACGACGTTGTTGGTCGAATCCGCGGCATAGGACAGCGTCAAGCAAGGACCGGGCGTCCGCGGCAGTCCCGCATTGTCGACATAGACGCAGTCCAAGGTCAGCGTGCCGGTCTCGACGGCAGTGGGGGTGTAGGTCAGTGTCAGAACACAACCGTTGCCGGGCCCCACGATTGCGCAGGTCAGGCTGCTGGGCGCGCTCCACCCGGCCGGAAGCGCGCCTAAACTGCCGTAGACCGAGAAACCCGAGATCGGCAATCCGTCAGTCGATGTGAAGCTGACGATGATGGTCTGACTCGCGCCGACCGCGACCGTCAGAGTACCCGCCACCGAAGCGGTGGCCGCGACCTTATTGTCCGAACCCGTGACACCGCCGCCGACGGGAGCGGCCTTTGGCGGTGTGACCGGTGCAGTGGGCATGGTGCCGCCAATCCCAGTCGGCGCAATGGTGCCGCTTTCGCTGCCGTGAGAACTCGAGCCGCAAGCGCTTAAGATCGGCAACAACAGCGTCCCGAGAAGAAACAATCGATGGCCTAGTAGCATTGTTCCCTCCTAGAGCCCAGTGTCTTGCAAAGCGCACGTCTTGCCGCGACGGTGCTCTAAGGGCTAGGAAGGTATGACGGCGCGGCCTCAGGCGCGGTGTGAACTGCGTCACGCAAGCGCTGGCGCATTGATATGGTCAAATGAAATTTAATCGCGCCCGATACGGTGGCGGCGGAGCGCGATTGTTGGACAAAAGCTACAGAGATCAGCGATTCAGATGCGTCGATCGCCTTCTTGTCCACCGCCAACGCAGCCTCGTGAATTGCCTCGGACAAGGTTGGATGCGCGTGAATGGTGCGCTGAATATCCTCGGTGCTCGCCGAATATTCCATCGCCAACACAGCCTCGCTGATCAATTCGCCGGCCATCGGACCGATGACATGAACGCCGAGAACTTCGTCATCGTCCTTGGCGGACACGATTTTCGCCATGCCTGCGCCGGCCTCCATCGCGCGTGCGCGGCCGCTCGCGGCAAACGGGAACGTGCCCACCTTGTATGGGCGGCCGCCCGCCTTGACCTGCTCCTCGGTCTGTCCGACCCAGGCAATTTCCGGTGCCGTGTAGATCACCGACGGAATCACCTTGTAATTCACCTCGCCGTAATGGCCGGCGATCAGATCCGCGACCATCACGCCCTCCTCCTTGCCTTTGTGCGCGAGCATGGGACCGCGCACCACATCGCCGACGGCCCAGACGTTGGCCGCACTGGTGCGGCAGTGCTCGTCGACCACGACGAAACCGCGCTCATCCACCTGAACACCGGTGCCCTCCGCCAGCAATCCATCGGTAAACGGCCGGCGCCCCACGGCGACCACCAGCTTGTCGACCTGCAGCGAATGCTCGCCCTGCGCGTCCGTGATAAACCACATCGACGGCGTTGCCCGAGACCGCGGCGCTCGATACCTTGGCGCCGAGTTTGATGTCCAGCCCCTGCTTCTTGAAATGACGCTAACGCCTCCTTGGCAATGGTCTGATCCACCATCGGCAGGAACTGCTCCAGTGCTTCGAGCACCACGACCTCGCTTCCCAGGCGGCGCCAGACGCTGCCGAGTTCGAGGCCGATGACGCCGGCGCCGATGACGCCGAGGCGCGCCGGCACCGCATCGAATTCCAGCGCGTTCCAGGAATCGACGATGTACTTGCCGTCGTGCGGCACGGATCGCAAGCGAATGGGAGTCGGAACCGGAGGCGAGGATGACATGCTTGGCTTCCAGGGTGCGCTCGCGTGCCATCCGCGCCCTTCACCGCAACCTTGTTGCCCGGCAGCAAGCGTCCATGGCCTTGGATGCCGACCACGCCATTGGCCTTGAACAGGGCATTGATGCCGTTGGTCATGGTCTTGACCACGGAGGCGCGGCGCTTTTGCATCGCGCCAAGATCCAGCGTCAAGCGCGCCGATTTTGATGCCGTGCACCGCGAACTCGTCTTTGGCGCGCTGGAACAGTTCGGAGGATTCCAGCAGCGCCTTCGAGGGGATGCAGCCGGCATTCAGGCAGGTGCCGCCGAAGGCGTAGGTGCCGTCGGTGTTCTGCCACTCATCGACGCACGCCACTTTCAGTTTGTTCTGGCCGGCGCGAATCGCCGCCGGATAGCCGGCGGGCCCCGCGCCGATCACGATCACATCATATGACGTCGCTCATATGTGCAGCACCATGCGCGCCGGATCCTCCAAGACACTGCTTCACCGTCACCAGGAATTGCACCGCCTCGCGGCCGTCGATGATGCGATGATCGTAGGTCAGGGCGACGTACATCATCGGCCGCACCACCACCTGGCCGTCGACCACCACCGGCCTGTCCTGAATCTTGTGCATGCCCAGGATGGCGCTCTGCGGCGAATTGACAATGGGCGTCGAGAGCAGCGATCCGAATACGCCGCCGTTGGTGATCGTGAAGGTGCCGCCGGTGAGTTCCTCGATGGTGATCGAGCCGGCGCGCGCGCGCGACGCAAAATTGGCGATCGATTTTTCGATGTCCGCAAAACTCAACTGATCGGCATCGCGCAGCACCGGAACGATCAGACCGCGATCGGTCGAAACGGCGACACCGACGTCGATAGTACTCGTGATAAACGATGTCATTGCCATCGACCGAGGCATTGACCGACGGGAAACTTCTTCAACGCCTCGACGCAGGCCTTGGCGAAGAACGACATGAAGCCGAGCTTCACGCCGTACTGCTTCTCGAATGGATCCTTGTAGCGGCTCGCGAATCTCGTTGACGGCCTTCAGATCGACTTCGTTGAACGAGGTGAGCAGCGCCTGCGTGGCTTGCGCCTGCACCATGCGCTCGGCAATGCGCGCGCGCAAACGGGTCATCGGCACGCGCTGCTCGGCGCGGGCCGCGCGCGCGCTCGGCGCGGGGACGAATTGCGCCGGAGCCTTGCGGCGCGGGCGCATCGGCGCCGCCGGCGGGCCGGCAGCGGGGTCCTTCGCCGACAGATAGTTCACCACATCCGACTTTGAAACCCGGCCATCGCGGCCCGAGCCGGCGACCGTCTTCGGATCAATCTTGTTCTCCTCGGCCACGCGCTTCGCGGCAGGACTGAGCTTTCCGCCGGCATCCGCCTTCGACGGCTCCGTCGACGATTCCTTGGCCGGCTCTCCGCTTTGCAGCCGCCATGATCGGCACGGAGCGCTGCACCGGGAACCGCGGCCGCCCCTTCCTCGATGAGTGCCAGAATCTGACCGCTGGTCACCGTGGTGCCATCGGTCAGTTTGATCTCCTTGAGCACGCCGGCCGCGGGCGCGGGCACTTCGAGCACGACTTTGTCGGTCTCCAAATCGACCAGATTCTCATCGCGCACGACGCTGTCGCCCGGCTTCTTGTGCCACGAGACGAGCGTGGCGTCAGCCACCGACTCCGGCAGCTGCGGCACCCGAACTTCGATTGTCATGAGCCTGTCCTAGATTGAGCGGCGGCCGGAAGGCGCAAGGTTTGCCGGGAAGCCTCTTCGGGCGGAAGGCCTTGCAATGCTGCGGTGACCAGATTCTTCTGCTGCTGCTCATGCAGGGCCGCAATGCCCGTCGCCGGCGCAGCCGCCCCGGCGCGGCCCGCATACAGCAGTTCATGCTTGAGTTCGAGCTTCGACTGCAGGCGATGGCGGATCTGATACCACGCAGCCCTGATTCTGCGGCTCTTCCTGGCACCAGACGATCTCGCGTGCGTTCGAGTATTTGCGCAAGATCGCCTCGTATTCCTCGGACGGAAACGGATACAGCTGTTCGATGCGCACGATCGCGACCGATTCCGAGCTGCGCTTCGCGCCGCGATTTCAACAAATCGAAATAAACCTTGCCGCTGCAGAACACAACGCGCGTCACCGCGGAAGTCTTGATGTCGTCGATCTCATCGATGACCGTCTGGAAATCCGCTGCCGCTGAGCTCCTCGAGCCGCGACACCGACAGGGGATGGCGCAACAAACTCTTCGGCGTCATGATGATGAGCGGCTTGCGCAATGCTGCGCAGCATCTGCCGGCGCAACATGTGAAACATCTGCGCCGGCGTCGAGGGCACGCACACCTGCATGTTGTATTCGGCGCATAACTGCAGGAATCGCTCCAGCCGCGCCGATGAGTGTTCCGGCCCCTGGCCTTCATAGCCATGCGGCAAAAACAGCGTGAGGCCGCACAAGCGCCCCCACTTTGCCTCGCCGGAGCTGATGAACTGATCGATGATGACCTGCGCACCGTTGCCGAAATCGCCGAACTGCCCTTCCCAAATCGTCAGGCAGTGCGGTTCGGTGGTGGAGAAGCCGTACTCGAAACCCATCACCGCTTCTTCCGAGAGCACCGAATCGATCACCGTGAACCTGGGCTGATTGGTCGCGATATGCTGCAACGGCAATATAGCTGCGTCCCGTGAGCTGGTCGTGCAGCACGGCGTGACGGTGGAAGAACGTGCCGCGGCCGCTGTCCTGCCCGGTCAGGCGCACCGGATATCCCTCCTGCACCAGACTGGCGTAGGCGAGATTCTCGGCGCAGCCCCAGTCCAGCGCGAGATCGCCGTGGATCATTTTCTCGCGAGCCTGCATGATGGCCAGCACGCGCGGATGCAAGCGTCCAATCCGTCGGATAGGTCGGTGATGGCCTTGCCGAGACGCGCGCAGTCGGGTCATGTCGACGCCGGTCTTCACCGGCTCCCAATCCGCGCCCAGGTACTCGCTCCAATCGACCGTGTAGCGATTGCCGATGAGCCCCAGCGCGGCGCGCGCCTGCGGCTTACCCTCATCCAAGCCGCTGCGATACTGTTCCATCATGGCCGCGGCGTCCGCCGCGCCGTCAGCACACCCTCGTGCAGCGAGCTTATCCGCATACAATTGCCGCACCGTCGGCTTCTTGCGGATGATCTGGTACATGAGCGGCTGCGTCGCCGCCGGTTCATCGGCCTCATTGTGGCCGTGCCTGCGGTAACACACCAGGTCGATTACGACATCCTTGTGAAATTTCATCCGATAGTCGAGCGCAAAACGAGTGACGAAGCACACCGCCTCCGGATCGTCGGCGTTCACGTGCAGGATGGGCGCCTCGATCATCTTCGCGACGTCCGAGCAATACAGCGTCGAACGCGCGTCGCGCGGATCGCTGATGGTGAAGCCGACCTGATTGTTGATGATGATGTGCACCGTGCCGCCCGTGTAGAAGCCGCGCGCCTGCGACAGCTGCAAGGTCTCCATGACCACACCCTGACCCGCAAAGGCCGCATCGCCGTGGATCAGCACCGGCAAGACCTTGTCGCCCAGCGCATCGCCGCGCCGTTCCTGGCGGGCGCGCGCCGAGCCTTCGACCACGGGATTCACCACTTCCAAATGCGAGGGATTGAATGCGAGCGCAACGTGCACATTGCCTGAGCCGGTCTTCAGGTCGGCCGAAAAGCCCTTGTGATACTTGACGTCGCCGGAACCGCGCAATTTTGCCAGGTCGTACTGGCCCTCGAACTCGCTGAACAGATCCTTCGGCGACTTGCCCAGCAGATTCACCAGCACGTTGAGCCGGCCGCGATGCGCCATGCCGATGATGGTCTCCTCCACGCCGTGCCTGCCGCCGTGCTGCACCAGATCGTCGAGCAAGGGGATCAGGCTGTCGCCGCCTTCCAGCGAGAAGCGCTTCTGGCCGACGTACTTAGTGTGCAGATAGCGCTCCAAGCCTTCCGCCGCGGTCAGTTGCCAGAGGATGTTCTTCTTCTCCTCGGCACTGAAGCGATGCTGCATGCGCCCCACTTGGAAGCGATCCTGCAGCCAGAGGCGCTCTTCCGTGTCCGACACATGCGCGAACTCCGCGCCGATGGTGTCGGTGTAAATGAATTTGAGATCCGTCAGAATATTCTTCAGCGTCGTGCGCTCGGCAATGGCCTGATTGCGGCTGCCGGTGAAAAACTCGGTCTCCAGATCGGCATCCGACAGCCCGAAATACTGCAGGTCGAGTACATAGGGCTTGGCGCGCTCCTGCAGGCCCAACGGATCGAGATTGGCGATCAAATGGCCGCGATTCGCGTAAACCTGAATCAGACGCGATACCGCACCCTGCTTGGCGCTCGCGCCATCCGACGGTGCGCGCGGCACCGGCGGCCGCGGCGACAGCTGCTGCGCGCGCCATCAGGCGCTCGCGAATCGGACCGTGCGCAATCTCGCCGGTGCCCCCGGCAGGGGCTTGAAGTACTCGACCCACGCCGAATTCAGGCTGCTCGGGTCCCTCAGGTACTGTTCGTAGAGATCTTCAATGAATCCGGCGTTTCCGCCGGACAGCGCCGTGGTGGCTAATTGATCGGCAAGTGATTGGCTCATGAGCGCTGCGGTTTGTAAAAAACCTCAAGTACATCAATATGATGGGAGGAAAAAATCGGATCCGGACGGCCTTAGTTTAGCCGAAGGCGACACAATAGGGAATGTGACGGCGGCTCGACAATTTACAAGAGCGGCAGGTCGCCCGAGCCTTTCAGCATCCAGATTTCATAGCCGATGAGCCATCCATAGACCATCAGTACCGCATACAAGACCAAATCGACCCGGATGACGCGCATGAATCGGTAGCGCGAGAGAAACACCATCACAACGATGCTCGCGCCGGTCATGGCCATCTTGAATGCGGCGAACACCGCGACGCTGCGATACACCAGCACCGCCATGACGGGATTGACCTCGTCCGCGCCGTGCACCAGCAGTACGCCGGTCAGGAATGCGTCGGCTGCGCTTAACAGCAAGATGCCGACGGACACCGCCAAGAGATGGGCGGAGTACCAATCCATCGGATGAAAGCGCGAATCGTTGAGCCGGCGCGCCGGCCGCCTGCGGCGTGGATTGAAGCTGCCGTAGAACACCGACCACCATACGCGCTTGCGGCGATCGGCACGCTTGCGCCGCTCGGAACCCCAGGCCGGAGGCCGCGCCGCCGTGCCCTGCAACTGCTGGCTGACCCAGTCGTTTACCCTTCCTAAGCGGCTCTCATCCTTCATCAGCGGCACTATCCGGTCTTGACGCCTGCAGGCCAAGCCTGATGCGTCATAATACGTGGCTCGCGGCAACTATTTTTTAGCCGGCGGTCACCAGCTTTGCCACGAACTCGGCGACCGGCATCGCCGCCAGCGCCCGTTGGTCGCCGAACATGGCTTTGATGGATTCGCTCTGTTTGGGCTGGAAATGCGCGGCGACGCTGCTCTCGAATTTCTTGACGAGCACCGGCATGCCCTCGGCGCGGCGCTTGCGGTGTCCGATTGGAAAATCCACCGCTACGCGTTGGCTGGCCGAGCCGTCCTTGAAGAACACTTGCACCGCGTTGCCGATATAGCGCTTGTCGGCGGCGTAGTAATCGCGCGTGAAATCCGCATTCTCCCTGACCTGCATCCTGGCGCGCAGGGCATCGACGCGCGGATCCGCGGCAACCTTGTCTTCGTAGTCGGAGGCTTCCAGCCGGCCGAACAGCAGCGGAATCGCCACCATGTATTGAATGCAATGGTCGCGATCGGCGGGATTCGCCAGCGGTCCGGTCTTGTCGATGATGCGCACGCCGGGTTCCTGCGTCTCGATCACCACGCGATCGATCTGCTCGAGCTTTGCGGCGATCTGCGGATGCAGCGTCATCGCCGCTTCAACCGCCGTCTGCGCATGAAACTCCGCCGGAAACGAGATCTTGAAAAGAACATTCTCCATCACGTAACTGCCCAGGGCCTGCGGCAGCACGATGGGCTTGCCTTTGAACAGCACATCTTGGAATCCCCAGGTTTTCGCCGACAAAGCCGACGGATAGCCCATCTCGTCCTTGAGCGCGATCAGCGCATGGCGCACCGCGCGGCTGGTGGCATCGCCCGCGGCCCAGCTCTTGCGCGATCCGGTGTTGGGCGCGTGGCGGTAGGTTCGCAGTGCGCCGCCGTCGATCCAGGCATTCGACACGGCATTGATGATCTGCTCGCGCGTGCCGCCGAGCATGGCGGTGAGCACCGCGGTCGATGCCACGCGCACCAGCAGCACGTGATCCAGTCCGACGCGGTTGAAGCTGTTCTCCAGGGCGAGCACGCCCTGTATCTCGTGCGCCTTGATCATGGCGGTCAGCACGTCGCGCACCGTGACTCGTTTGCCCGAGCGCGACAGATAGTCGGCCATGGCAAGAATGCCGCCCAGATTGTCGGAGGGATGGCCCCACTCCGCGGCCAGCCAGGTGTCATTGAAGTCCAGCCAGCGGATCATGGCGCCGATGTTGAATGCCGCGGTGATGGGGTCCAGCTCATACGCCGTGCCGGGAACCCGCGCGCCGCCCGTGAGCGTCGCACCCGGGACAACCGGTCCCAGCAATTTGCTGCAAGCCGGATACTTCAATGCCTGAAAACCGCAAGCCAGGGTATCCATCAAGCAATAAGCCGCGGTCTCATAAGCGAGCGCGCTGTTGATTTCGAAGCTGAGCGCATAGTCCGCGATCGCGGTGAGCACTGCATCCGGCGCCGGTCTCTCGGCTGACTTGATATCGTGGGACATGAGATTAAGGTCGCTCCGCCAATGGCACAAAGGTTAGGTTTTCAGGGCCGGTGTAGTTTGCGCTGGGCCGGATGATTTTTCCGTCCTCGCGCTGCTCGATGACATGCGCCGCCCAACCGGAGGTCCGGCTGATGACGAACAGCGGCGTGAACATGGCCGTGGGAACGCCCATGAGGTGATACGACACGGCCGAAAACCAATCCAGATTTGGAAACATTTTCTTGATGTCCCACATCACCGCTTCGATTCGCGCGGCGACTTCGAAGCCCAGCATGTCATTTGCCTCGAGCGCCAGCGTTCGAGAAACTTCCTTGATCACCTGGTTGCGCGGATCGGAGACGGTGTAGACCGGGTGCCCAAAGCCGATAATGACCTCCTTGTTCGCCACACGGTTGCGGATATCCGCTTCCGCGGCGTCCGGCGATGAATAGCGATTTTGAATCTCGAAGGCCACTTCATTCGCGCCGCCGTGCTTCGGACCGCGCAGAGCGCCGATGGCGCCGGTGACGCAGGAATACAGATCCGATCCGGTGCCCGCAATGACTCTGGCGGTAAAGGTGGAGGCATTGAACTCGTGCTCGGCATAGAGGTTCAGCGACGTATGCATCGCGCGCACCCAGCTTGGCGGAGGCTTGCGGCCATGAAGCAAATGCAAGAAATGGGCGCCTATGGAATCGTCCTCGGTCTGGACATCGATGCGCTTGCCGCTCCTCGAATAGTGATACCAATAGCACAGCATCGAACCCAAGCATGCCAACAGCCGGTCCGCGAGCTCGCGCGCCGCGGCGCTCTCATGATCGTTCGGGTTCCGGTACGCAACAACCGAGCGCCGACACCCCGGTGCGCAGCACATCCATCGGATGGCTGGGCGCGGGTAATTGCTCCAGCACCGTGGCAACCGCGGCCGGCAGGGCGCGCAGGCCCTTGAGCTTTTTCTTATAAGCCGCAAGCTCCGTTGTATTGGGTAATTTCTCATGCACCAACAGGTGCGCTATCTCCTCGAATTCGCATTGCGTGGCAATGTCGAGAATGTCGTAGCCGCGATAGTGCAAATCGTTGCCGGTTCTTCCGACCGTGCACAGAGCCGTATTGCCGGCGGCGACCCCGGACAGTGCGACCGATTTCTTCGGTTTGAATGCGCCTGGCGCCGGCGCGTCGGAGATGTTGCTCACTTCTCTTTTCCTTCGGCGAATAGCTGGTCCAATTTGGCCTCGTACGCGTAATAGTCGAGGTACTTGTACAAATCTGCGCGCGTTTGCATGGTGTTAAGCACGTTCTTCTGCGTGCCGTCGCGGCGGATCGCTTGATAGGTGCTCAGCGCCGCCGCATTCATCGCTCGATAGGCGGAACAGCAATGCAGCACGATATCGACGCCGACCGTTGCCAGCTCATCGCGCGTGTACAGGGGCGTCTGCCCAAACTCCGTGATGTTGGCAAGAATCGGCACCTTGACCGCGTCCTTGAAATGGCGGTACATGGTGAGGTCGGTGATTGCTTCGGGGAAAATCATGTCGGCGCCGGCCTCGACGCACGCGACCGCGCGCTCCAGCGCTCTTTCCATGCCCTCGACCGCGAGCGCGTCGGTGCGCGCCATGATCACAAATTGTTCATCGCTGCGCGCATCGACCGCCGCCTTGACGCGATCCACCATTTCTTGCTTGGAGACGATCTCCTTGCCCGGCCGGTGGCCGCAGCGTTTGGATTGAACCTGGTCCTCGATATGCATTCCGCCGGCGCCGAACTTGGTGAAAGACTTCACGGTGCGCGCAATATTGAATGCCCCGCCCCATCCCGTATCCGCGTCCACCAGCATCGGCAGCGGGCAGGCGTCGGTAATGCGGCGGATATCAATGAGCACATCGTCCATCGTGCTGATTCCCAAATCCGGAATCCCGAGCGAATTGGCGGCGACGCCGCTGCCTGCAAGATATAGGGCTCTAAAACCGGTCGCGGCAGCCATGCGCGCCGCATAGGCGTTGATGGCGCCGACCATTTGCAGGGGACTTTCCGCGGCTACGGCTGCGCGCAGGCGCGCGCCGGCTGAGCTCGCGGCGCTCATACCCGCCCCGCGACGGGAATCAATGCGCCGGTGACCGCGCCGGCCTCGTCGGACACCAAAAATGCGATGACTTCCGCGGCCTGGGCGGGAGTCACCCAGCGGCTGAAATCCGCTTTCGGCATGTCGGCACGATTTTTCGGCGTATCGAGCGTGCTCGGCAGGATGGCATTGACCGTGATTCCTCGGTCCTTCAGCTCGTCCGCCAAGGCTTCGGTCAATTGCGCAACGCCGGCTTTGGACGCTGCGTAGGGACCCATGCCGGCGGCCGCCCTGACCGCGCCCATCGCTCCCACATTCACAATCCGCCCGCTGCCCGAACGCAGCAAATAGGGCAGCGCCGCCTGGCAGGAAATTACTGCCGTTTTCAGATTGAGCTTGTACATTTCATCCCAGCTCTCAAGTGTGCCTTCATTCATTTTCTCCCATCTAAACCCTCCGGCGACGTTGATCAGGCCGTCCAGGCGGCCGGCTTGCTGCGCGACACGTTCCATGGCCGCACGTGCGGCCGCCTCCACCGTCAGGTCGACCCCGCCGAAATGCAACGCACCGGCCGGCCGTGCGGCCTCGCTTGTCTGCGAACGCGACAGCAACGCCACTCGCGCTCCGTAGGCACTCAAGGTAGCCGCCACCGCCTGCCCGAGTGCGCCGTCGCTGCCCGTAACCACCAAAACCTTCCCCGATAACCTCATGAGGCAATTATCCTCGATTCGTCGGCCCCGTCAGCGTGTCCTGCGTACGCCGAAATTCTCCCGGCGACGCGCCGGTCCATTTGCGAAACGCGCGGTGAAAAGCACTGCGTTCCGAGAAACCCAATTCCACGGCGATATCCATGACACTGCGGCTCGAGTGGCTCAAATAACTGATCGCCAGGTCGCGGCGCAGATGATCCTTGATCGATTGATAGGATTCACCTTCGTCCTGCAAACGGCGGCGCAAGGTGGCAGGCGTCATGGCCATATCGGCGGCCAATTCCTCGAAATCAGGAACCGTGCCGGGCAGAAATTGCCGCAAGCGCCGCCGCACCCGGGCGGTGAGACTACTGCCATTTTTATATTTCAACAAGATATTCTCCGGCGCGGTGCGTAGGAACTCCTTGGCCGACCGTTCGTTCTGCACCACCGGAAGATCGAGGTAGCCCGCCTCGAAGGCCAGCAGCGTATTCGCCCGATTGAAGCGTAGGTCCGCGCAATACATCAGGCGGTACTCCGCGCTGTGCGCAGGTTCCGCATAGCTGAATTCAGTGCGCAAGATGGGGATGCGCCGCCCCACCAACCAACAAGACACGCCATACAACAGCATCAATAAAAGTTCATGCGCGAAGACTCGGTGCCGTGCTCCCGGCACACGCTCGTGCAAAACGATGCGTGCCTCTCCGGCATCGCGCTGCGCGGTGCCCGAGATATCGTCCAAGATGAGCGCGTAAAAACGCAAGCTTCGGTCCAGCGCCTGGCCCAGGGTCTTGCAGCCCAACACCGAATGGCACAGCATCGCAAAACTTCCCGTCTTCATGCGGCGCGAATCCTGCCCGAAGAATTCATCATCCAGCGCCGCCGCGATGGCGCGCCACAACGCCCCGTAATGCTTGGCGGAAACCCTTGCCTGAGGGACCTGCAGCAGGCTGGACGAGAGTCCGACCTTCGCCAGCAACTCATCGGCATTCAGGTCGCGGCCGCGTACGCTTTGCAGCGCCGCCGCAACGAAACAAATGGCGATGGTTCCGGGTTCCACGCTCCGAGCTGCGGATACCGGCATTCGATTGGCCGCGATCGGGTCAGTGTCGCCATTTCGCACCGCCGTAGTTTACGCGATACGGTCAACTGAAGGATCAGGTATCGGCTAAACTTAGGCGTCGCCTTTAGATGACGCGATCCACGACCCAAGAGGCTCTCTCATGACAAGCAAACCTGCGGTGCTGGCGAATCACGTGCCCACCGTCAAAATGCTGCTCGACGGCAAATTCATCGATTCACGCTCCGACGAATGGCATGAAGTCGTCAATCCGGCAACTCAAGAAGTTCTGGCGCAGGTTCCCTTTGCCACCGGCGATGAGCTTGACGCAGCGGTCGCCTCGGCCAAGCTGGCCTACAAGAGCTGGAAGAACACGCCGCTGGCGGCGCGTGCGCGGATCATGCTCAAGCTGCAGGCACTGGTACGTGAGCACATGAGCCGCATCGCGCAGACCTTGAGCGCGGAACAAGGCAAAACCCTGGCCGACGCCGAAGGCGATGTATTCCGCGGGCTCGAAGTGGTCGAGCACGCCTGCTCGATCGGCAGCCTGCAGTTGGGAGAGTTCGCCGAAAACGTCGCCGGCGGCGTGGACACCTATACCCTGCGTCAGCCGATCGGCGTGTGCGCCGGCATCACGCCGTTTAATTTTCCCGCCATGATCCCGCTGTGGATGTTTCCCATGGCCATCGTGTGCGGAAATACCTTCGTGCTCAAACCCTCGGAGCAGGATCCGCTGACACCCATGTTGCTGGCGGAGCTGGCCCTCGAGGCGGGCGTCCCGCCCGGCGTATTGAACATCGTGCACGGCGGCAAACACATTGTCGATGCGCTGTGCACGCACCCCGACATCGCCGCGGTCTCTTTCGTCGGTTCAACCACCGTGGGCACGCATGTCTATACCCTGGCCTCGGAGCACGGCAAGCGAGTGCAATGCATGATGGGCGCCAAGAACCACGCGGTCGTCATGCCGGATGCGAACAAGGAACAGTCGCTCAATTCGCTGATCGGCGCGACCTTCGGCGCCGCGGGGCAGCGCTGCATGGCCACCTCGGTCACCGTATTGGTGGGTGACGCGCAGAAATGGATACCCGATATCGTGGCCAGGGCCAAGACGCTGAAGGTCAACGCGGGCAGCGAAAAGAACACCGATTTAGGGCCGGTGGTTTCGAAAAATGCCAAGCAGCGCATCCTCGGACTGGTGGAGGACGGCATCAAAGAGGGCGCCAAGCTCGAGTTGGACGGCCGCGGCATCAAGGTGTCCGGCTACGAGCGGGGCAACTTCATCGGACCGACGATTTTTTCCGCGGTCACGCCGCAGATGAAAATCTACACCACCGAAATATTCGGCCCGGTGATGGTGATCGTGGGCGTGAAAGACCTGGACGAGGCGATTGCGCTCATCAATAGCAATCCCTTCGGCAACGGCACCGGCATTTTCACGCAAAGCGGCGCGGTCGCCCGCAAGTTTCAGAACGATATCGATGTGGGCCAGGTGGGAATCAACGTACCCATCCCTGTGCCGGTGCCGTTTTTCAGCTTTACCGGATCGCGCGGCTCGAAACTGGGCGATCTGGGTCCCTATGGCAAACAGGCTGTGCAGTTCTACACCCAGACCAAGACCGTGACGGCGCGCTGGTTCGAAGATGGCGGCACTTCGAGTGTGAACACCACGATCAGCCTCAAATGAAAATCGCGTTCATCGGCCTGGGCCGGATGGGCGGGCAGACCGTCCCTTAAGTCCGCGACGATTCATGCAAGTCTTAAGCGAGATTCGCAATCATATTGCGTTCATCACCCTGAATCGGCCCGCGGCGCTCAACGCACTCTCGCTCGACATGATCCGCCAATTGCGCACCCTGCTCGAGGATTGCGCGGCCGACCCGCAAGTTTTCGCAGTTTTGATCAGAGGCGCCGGCGACAAGGCCTTTTGCGCGGGCGGCGATATTCGCGCGCTCTATCAAAGCCACAAGAATTCTGCGTCGTTGCATCGCGAATTCTTTGCCGCCGAATATCCGGTCGACTACCGGCTCTACCACTACCCCAAGCCCCACGTGCTCTTATTGGACGGCATTACCTTGGGCGGCGGAATGGGGATAGCGCAAGGCTCGAACTTGCGCATCGTCGGCGAACGCACGCGCATGGCGATGCCGGAAGTCGCGATCGGATTTTTTCCCGACGTCGGCGGCAGCTATTTCCTGTCGCGGCTCGCCGGAGCGCTCGGCATTTACCTGGCATTGACCGGCGTGCAGATTCGCGCCGCCGACGCGCTCTACTGCCGCCTGGCTGACGTCCATTTGCCGCCGGGCGCGATCGCCGCCCTGTCCGACGACCTGACGGATCTGCGGTGGGGCGAGGATCATCACGCCGATCTTAGAACCTTTCTGCGGTCGCGTACCGCCGCGGGCCCCGCGGCCGCCCCGCTTTCCGAATTGCGCGCCGGCATCGATACGCATTTCTCGCAGCCTACGGTGCCGGCCATTCTTGCCTCGCTCGAATCTGAAAGCCGCAGCGCGTACGCCGAGTGGGCGCATGCGTCGGCCAATCTCATGCGCAGCCGCTCGCCGACCATGCTGAGCGTCACGCTGCGCCAGCTGCAGCGCGGCGCCCGCATGAGCCTCGCCGACTGCTTTCGCATGGAACTCGGCATGGCCGCGCACAGTTTCGAACAAGGCGATTTTCTCGAGGGCGTGCGCGCGGTGCTCATTGACAAGGACAATGCGCCGCGTTGGCAGCCGGCCCGCATTGAGGAAGTCACCGACGCCATGATCGAGGCTTTCTTCCGTGAGCGCTGGACCGAGGCGGCGCACCCGCTGGCTACTCTGGGGCGGCCTTCCTCAGCTTGAGGTCGTTCAAAATTTCGCGGCGGCGCGCATCGGCGGCTTGCGGCCACTCGGCGATTTCGCCGAGTGTGCGGCGGCATCCTACGCACAGGCCGCGTGCATCGAGCCGGCAGATCTCGATGCAAGGCGACGGCACGGCGCTTTTCAGTGCTGCGTCGACCATTGTTTTAGGATCCGGTGAATTGCATCGAGTCCGTCGGTCAGCGCCGCGGGACCCGGCTGCAGGATGATGGGCGATTTTATTTCGTGCAGCTCCCCATCGCGAACAGCCGGCATGGAATCCCAACCGGCCCGCGCGGCGACTTGATTCGGACGGAAGCGCTTGCCGCACCAGGAACCCAAAATGATATCCGGAGCGCGCCGTATGACTTCTCCGGCGTCGCCAAGAATGCGGTCCTTGCCAAGTGCGCAAAGCGCGCGCTCCGGAAAGATATCTTCGCCGCCGGCAACCGCGATCAATTCGCTGACCCAACGAATCGCGGTGATCAGCGGCTCGTCCCATTCCTCGAAATACACCCGCGGCCGGCGCGGCAGCAGCGCCGCTTCCCCGCGCACCTGCTCGATATGCGCTTCGAGCGTCCGATGCATAGTTTTCCGCCGGCTCGCCCGCGCCCACCAAGGCGCCAAGCCGCCGCACATAGCCGAGAATTCCATCCACCGAGCGATGATTGCTGATCCAAACCTCGATACCGCGTTTGATCAAGGCCTGCGCAATGTCGGCCTGGATATCGGAGAAGCCAATGACGAAATCCGGCTTGAGCTCCAGGATGCGGTCAAGCTTGGCGCTGATGAAGGCCGAGACCCGCGGCTTTTCGCGGCGCGCCCGCGCCGGACGCACCGTAAATCCCGAGATGCCGACGATGCGCTCCTCCAGCCCGAGCGCATACAGCACCTCGGTTGGCTCTTCGGTCAAACAAACGATGCGCTGCGGATACCTGCCGTCCTCGCGGCTACGTTGCATACTCAGACAGGCTCCTAAAGCGCAGCCTCGGCCAGCGCGCCCGCCGCACCGCGCAAAATACCGTGCGCCATGCCCGGGGCCTGCGACAGGATGTAATCGGTATAGAAGCGCGCGGAACTTAGCTTCGCTGCATAAAGACCGGCATCGGCTGAATTTGGCTCCGCAACGAGCCGCTGCTGCGCAATCGACGCCGAGCGCAGCAACTGCCAGCCTCCGGCGACGATGCCGAACAGCTTGAGCATCGGCACGGCACCCACCGATACCGCACGGATGTCGCGCGCATAATTCTCCACCACGTAGCGAACCGCCCGCTCCAGCGCGTCGATGGCGGCAGAGAATTCCGGCGCGAGATCCGACAAATTCCTTTCCGCACCCAAGGCGGCCGCCTCCCTGCGCATCTGTGCAATAACCGTTTGCGCCGCCGCGCCGCTGTCGCGTGCCAGCTTGCGTCCAATGAGATCGTTGGCTTGAATGGCGGTGGTGCCCTCGTAAATCGGCGTAATGCGTGCATCGCGCAGGAACTGGGCGGCGCCCGTCTCCTCGATGAATCCGACGCCGCCATGCACCTGAATGCCCAGCGAAGCGATATCGACCGAGTTTTCGGTACACCAGCCCTTGATGACCGGAATCATCAGGTCCGCCATGGCCTGATGACGTTCCCGCTCTTCGGAACGCAGGTGCAGGCGGGCGGCGTCCAGCGACACCGCCACCACGGCAGCGAGCGCGCGCATCGCCTCGGTCTGCGATCTCATGAGCAGCAGCATCCGGCGCACGTCGGGATGGCGCACGATCGCCACGCGCGGACCGCCGCGCATGCCCGCCTCGGTGCCTTGTACGCGCTCACGTGCGTACGCCAACGCGGTTTGATAAGCGCGCTCCGAAAGACCTACTCCCTCGATGCCAACCGAGTACCGGGCAGCGTTCATCATGATGAACATGTATTCCAATCCGCGGTTCTCCTCGCCGATGAGCTCCGCCACGGCGCCGCCGTTCTGACCGAAGGCCAGCACGCAGGTTGGACTGGCGTGAATGCCGAGCTTGTCTTCGACCGACAAGCAGTGCACATCGTTGCGGGCGCCCAAGGAGCCGTCGGGATTGACGAGGAACTTCGGCACCAGAAACAGCGATGTGCCCTTCACCCCGTCCGGCGCGCCGGCCACGCGCGCCAACACCATATGCACGATATTTCCGGTCAGATCGTGCTCGCCGTAGGTGATGAAAATCTTCTGGCCGGTCAGCAGGTAGCGGCCGTCGCCCGTGGGCACGGCGCGCGTGCGCACCGCCGACAAGTCGGAGCCGGCCTGCGGCTCGGTCAGATTCATGGTGCCGGTCCACTCGCCGCTGACCATCTTGGGCAGATACAGCGCGCACTGGGCATCCGTGCCGCGCAATTCGAGCGCGTCGATGGCTCCGCGGGTCAACATCGGGCACAACGCAAAAGCCACGTTGGCGCCGTTCCACATCTCCTCGATCAGCGCCGACAGCACCCGCGGCAGATTTTGCCCGCCAAAATCCGTCGGACAGGACAGCGCGTTCCAGCCGTCCGCGACAAATCGCTCGTATGCCTGCTTCCAACCGCCGGCGGTCAGCACCTGGCCGTCCTGCCAGCGCACGCCTTGCAAATCGCCGCGGCGGTTGAGCGGCGACAAGACTCCGCCGGCAAATTTTGCGGCCTCCTCGAGCACCGCGTCGGCGACATCACGCGTGATCTCGCCAAAACCCGGCAACTGCACCACGAGTTCCCAATCGATCAACTCGCGCAGCACAAATTTCATGTCGGCTAGCGGCGCCTGATATTCGTGCATGTCGGTCCTACATGTTGCGGCGGTAACGGCCGCCGACATCGTACAAAGTGTGGGTGATCTGGCCCAAGGTGCAGCCGCGCACGGCGTCCATCAGGACCTCGAAGGTATTGCCGCTGTCGATTACGGTGCGCCGCAGGCGTTCGAGGAGCGCCTGCGACTGCTCCGCATGACTGTCCTTGAAGGATTCAAGGCGCGTTAGCTGCGATTGCTTTTCCGCATCGGTGGAGCGCGCCAGTTCGATCACCGCGGGCGCCGCCTCGCTGTTCGGATTGCGGAAAGTATTGACGCCGATGATAGGATACGAGCCGTCATGTTTCTGCCGTTCGTAGAACAACGATTCCTCCTGAATCTTTCCGCGCTGGTAGCCGGTTTCCATCGCGCCGAGCACGCCGCCGCGGTCGGCGATGGCATCGAATTCCTTGAGCACCGCCTCTTCCACCAGGTCGGTCAGTTCATCGATGATGAAGCTGCCTTGATTGGGGTTCTCATTCTTGGCCAGGCCCCACTCACGGTTGATGATCAGTTGAATGGCCATTGCACGGCGCACGCTCTCTTCGGTGGGCGTGGTGATCGCCTCATCATAGGCGTTGGTGTGCAGGCTGTTGCAGTTGTCGTAGATTGCGCACAGCGCCTGCAGCGTGGTGCGGATATCGTTGAAGGACATTTCCTGCGCGTGCAGCGATCGGCCGGAGGTCTGCACGTGATACTTGAGCTTCTGGCTGCGCTCGTTCGCGCCATATTTGTTCTTCATTGCCACGGCCCAGATGCGCCGCGCGACCCGGCCGATCACTGAATATTCCGGATCCATGCCGTTGGAGAAGAAGAACGAAAGGTTCGGCGCGAAGTCATCGATGTGCATGCCGCGGGCCAGATACGATTCGACATAGGTGAAGCCGTTGGCCAGCGTGAACGCCAGCTGCGAGATGGGATTGGCGCCCGCTTCGGCAATGTGATAGCCCGAAATCGACACCGAGTAGAAGTTCTGCACCTGGTGGTGCACGAAATATTCCTGCATGTCGCCCATCATTTTGAGCGCAAACTCAGTTGAGAAAATACAGGTGTTCTGTCCCTGATCCTCCTTCAAAATATCGGCCTGCACCGTGCCGCGCACCGTCGACAAAGTCCAGGCTTTGATCTTCTGTAGCTCGTCCGCGGTCGGTTCGCGCCCGTTCTCGCGCTGGAATTTGTCCAGCTGTTGATCGATGGCGGTATTCATGTACATGGCCAGGATCATCGGCGCAGGTCCGTTTATCGTCATGGACACCGAGGTGGTGGGCGCGCACAGGTCAAACCCCGAGTAGAGCACCTTCATGTCGTCCAGCGTTGCGATCGACACCCCGGAATTGCCGACCTTGCCGTAGATATCGGGACGCAGATCGGGATCCCACCCGTACAATGTCACCGAATCGAAGGCCGTCGAAAGCCGGTGGGCCGGCATGCCCTCGGAGACGCGCTTGAAACGTTGATTGGTGCGGAACGCATCGCCCTCGCCCGCGAACATGCGCGTCGGGTCCTCGCCCTCGCGCTTGAATGCGAACACCCCGGCGGTGTAGGGGAATGATCCCGGGACATTTTCCTTGAGCAGGAAGCGCAATACCTCGCCGTCGTCCTCGAAGCGCGGCAGCGACACCTTGCGGATCTTGCTGCCGGACAAGGACTCATAGGTGAGTTTGGTGCGAATCTCCTTGTCGCGGATCTTCACCACATACTCAGGCTGCGCGTACAGCTCCTGGGTTTTCGGCCATTGCTCCAAAAGCTTGGCCGAGGCGGGCTCAAGCTCGCTGGTTTTGCCGGCGATCAGATCGTCGAATCCCGCCAAGCTGCGTCCGGACGCGGCGAACAGGGACTTCGCAGTGGCCAACGACTGGCGTTCGCGGGCAATGCGCGACTGGCGTGCCACGAACTGGTGGAATTCCCGCAGCGCCTGGGATATTTCCGCCAGATAGCGCACGCGCTCGGGCGGCACGATGGCACGGCCGCGCGACGAAGCCTTCACTTGAACACGCGGCAACCGGCCCGCGCCCGACTTCAATCCTTGTTCCTGCAAGCGGGGCAGCAACGCCTGATACAGCGCGGTCACGCCATCGTCATTGAAGCGCGAGGCCATGGTGCCGTAGACCGGCATCGACTCGGTGGGCTGATTGAACCATTGATGGTTGCGCTGATATTGCTTGCGCACATCGCGCAGCGCGTCTTCCGAGCCTTTGCGGTCGAATTTGTTGATGGCGACATAGTCGGCGAAATCGAGCATGTCGATTTTCTCCAACTGCGATGCGGCGCCGAACTCAGGCGTCATGACGTAAACCGAAGTATCCACCAGCGGCACAATCGCAGATTCGCCCTGGCCGATGCCGGAGGTCTCCACCACGATCAGATCGAACCCGCTGATCTTGCACGCGGCCAGCACCTCCGGCAGCGCCGCCGAGATCTCGGTTCCGGTGTCGCGGGTGGCGAGTGAGCGCATGAATATTTTGTCCGATTCAATCGCGTTCATGCGGATGCGATCACCGAGCAGCGCGCCGCCGGTACGCTTGCGCGACGGGTCAATTGAAATGACGGCGATGCGCAGGCGATCGTCTTGGTCGAGACGCAGCCGCAAAATGAGTTCGTCGGTCAGCGAGGACTTGCCGGCGCCGCCTGTGCCGGTGATGCCGAGGATGGGAGTTTTTATGCCGGCGGCAGCCTGCAGCAGCCCCTGGCGGATCCGCATCGGGTAGGTTCGATTCTCGACCGCGGTGATGATGCGCGCCAGTAGTCGCCGGTTGCCCGAGCGCAGCGCCTCCAAGGCATCCGTCTCCGCCGGCGCGAGCGCACTCAGGTCGTAGTCGCTGGTGCGGATCACATCGTCGATCATGCCCTGCAAACCCAGCTTCGCGCCGTCCTCGGGCGAATACAGCCGCGTCACCCCATAGGCCATCAACTCGCGTATTTCGGACGGCACAATCACGCCGCCGCCGCCGCCGAACACCTTGATGTTTTCGCCGCCGTTTGCGCGCAGCAGATCCATCATGTACTTGAAGAACTCGACGTGACCGCCTTGATAAGACGTGATCGCCACGCCCTGCACGTCTTCCTGCAGGGCGGCATTGACGATCTCCTGCACGGAGCGGTTGTGGCCCAAATGAATGACTTCGGCGCCCGATGCCTGCAGTACGCGGCGCATGATGTTGACAGAGGCGTCGTGCCCGTCGAACAGCGAAGTAGCGGTCACAAACCGCACCTTGTTCACGGGTTGGTAAGGACTGGGCTTGGCGGCGATGGATACGGCGCTCATGGGACGTGCTCGGGTGGAGGCTTTCAGGGACCCAAGATTAACAGGCTTGACCGATCATTTTAGAGAACCCGCCCAGCGAAACAAATGCCCAAATCTGCCGCGGGCGGTGAGCGAATTTGCCACACCGGAGAACCTCAGCCGGCTCCCCAGTTCGGGGGCCGCTTTTCGAGGAATGCTGCGACGCCCTCCTGCGCGAAATCGCCGATCATATTGCAAGCCATGGCCTCGCCCGCGATTTGGTAGGCCGGCGCCACGCCCAATTCCAGCTGGCGGTAAAAAAGCGCCTTGCCGCCCGCGACCACGGCGGCCGGCTTGGCGGCGATCGCCGTCGTCAGGCGATCGACTTCCTCATCGAGACGCTCGGCCGGCACGCAGCGATTGATGAGCCCCAGCTGCGCGGCGGCGGCCGCATCGATGAACTCGCCCGTCGTCAGCATTTCGAATGCCGCCTTGCGCCCGATATTGCGCGAGAGCGCCACCGACGGGGTCGCACAGAACAGGCCCACATTGATGCCCGAAACCGCAAAGCGCGCATTGTCGGCCGCGACCGCCAGATCGCACATTGCAACCAATTGACAGCCTGCGGCAGTGGCGATGCCCTGCACCCGCGCTATCACCGGTTGCGGCAGCGTTTGAATCCGCAGCATCAAACGGCTGCAGTCGTCGAACAGACGGCGGTAATAATCCAGATTCGGATTGGCCTTCATTTGCTTGAGGTCGTGGCCCGCGCAGAACGCCCTGCCGGCGCCGCTCAGAACCACCACGCGCACCGAGGAGTCGGCGGCGAGCGAATCGAGCGCGGCCTGCAATGCCGCCAGCATCTGCTCGGACAGAGCGTTGTACTGCGCCGGCCGGTTGAGGGTCAGCCACGCGGCGCCGTCCCTGCGCTGCTGCAATACCAGGGGAACCACATCGTCGAGGGCCGCTGAGTTCATGCAGGAACCCTATGCTCTCACCGGCGCATCCGTCAATGATCTAATATCGCAGCCTGTGCGGCGCGGCCGCCCGCGAATTTATCAGGAGTTTTGCATGCAATTGAAAGAAGTGAATGCCGTTGTCACCGGCGGAGCCTCAGGATTGGGTCTGGCGGTGGCACAGCGAATCGTGCACGCCGGCGGCAAGGCGACAATCCTGGACTTGAGCGTGGCGCAAGGCACTGCCGCCGCGGCGACCTTGGGCAGCCGCGCAATCTTTATCGCCGCCGACGTCAGCGATGAAGCGGCCGTCGATGGCGCGATTCAAAAAGCGCAAGCCGCCATGGGCAGCATCAATGCAGCCGTCAACTGCGCAGGAATTGCCACCCCCGGGCGTCTGGTCGGCAGGCAAGGACCCATGGCCGGCAGCTCTTTTCGCCGTATGATCGAAATCAATCTGCTCGGTACGGTGTTGGTCGCGAAGGCCGCTGCCGTTTCCATGCAATCGAACTCGCCCAACGCGCAAGGCGAGCGCGGCGTCATCATCATGACGGCGTCGGTCGCCGCATTTGACGGACAGATCGGGCAAATCGCCTATTCCGCCTCCAAGGGCGGCATTGTCGGAATGACGCTGCCCATGGCGCGGGAACTGGCGTCGAGCGGAATTCGCGTCATGACGGTGGCCCCAGGATTGTTCGCCACGCCGATGATGAAAGGCCTGCCGCAGGAGGCCCAGGATTCGCTTGGCAGACAGACGCCGTTTCCGCCGCGTCTCGGCGAGCCCGATGAATTTGCCGCGCTGGTCGCACAAATTCTCGAGAACGTGATGCTGAACGGCGAGACCATCCGTCTGGACGGCGCGGTCAGAATGCAGCCTCGCTGACAGTATTTAAGGCCGCGCCTCCAACACCAGATTGAACGGGGTTTCCGTCGCACGCCGAAAGCGGCTGAATCCGCCGCCGCCCACCACGACTTCGCGCAGCCGAGCCTCGCCCGCTTGCGCCCCGAGCGCAGGGCCCTTGCGCGCCAAGGACACCGGCACACAAATCTGCGATGAGGCGCCATACATGACGCGTCCCACCGGATTGAGATTCTCCTGCACCTTATCGTTCGCGAAAGGCTCGACAATCATCGCGGTACCGTCCGGTTTCAGCGCCTGACGGGCGTGGCGGGCGACGCCGACCGGATCGCCCATGTCGTGCAGGCAATCAAAGAAAGCGATTACGTCGAAGTCCTTGGCTGCATAGCTGACCGCATCGCTCTCTTCAAATTGCGCGTTGGCAACTCCCGCTGCCGCGGCTCGCTCACGCGCGACGCGGATGGATTCGCCGTGGTAGTCGTAGCCGACAAAGGTCGATTTGGGATAGGTCTTCGCCATCAGAACCGTGCTGGCGCCGTGGCCGCAGCCGACGTCCGCGACGCGGGCACCGCGATTGAGCTTGTCGACCACACCCTCGAGCGCCGGCAGCCAGGAAGTAACCAGATTGGCGTTGTAGCCGGCCCGGAAGAAGCGTTCCGTGCCGTGAAAAAGACAGGGATGATGCTCGCCCCATTCCATACCCTTGCCGCTCTTGAAATTCTCCACCGTCCTCCCGAGCGCGTGGAATGTCGCTTCTACAATGTTGTACGCGCCGGGCATATCGACCGGACCGTTGGGATCGGCGAGGCACAGGGCCTGCTCCGGCGTCATCGACCACTTGCCGCTCGCGGGATCGTATTGAACATAGCCGCTGGCGCCTTGATTTCCCAACCACTCGCGCACGTAGCGCTCGTTGGTGCCGGTACGCTGCGCGAGCTCCGCGGAAGTGGCCGCGCCCTGCGCGAGTTCTCGGTATAGTCCCAGCCGGTCGCCGACCAGCACCAGCGTCGCGCTGATGGCGGCGCCTAAATCGCCCACGGCTTTGCCGAGAAATTCATTGAGTTTTGCTTCGTCGATTGCCATGTTGACTCCTTGAATTTGGGATTCAATGTGCGAGTTTCAGAGCATCTTTTAATGAGGCTACGCTCTACCGCGCTTCAGTACCATGCCTTTCCCTGATATACCTGACCCCTGCAATGCATCAAAGCAAATCATTTCATTGGATGCTCGCGGCCCTGCTGCTCAGCGGTTGCGCAGGTGAACAGCCGGCCGCTGCGCCGCCACTGAAGGCCGCCGACGCCAAGACCTTGATCGAACAATCGCTGCCTCACACCGTCTCGGATCGCAGCGGCTGGGCCGCGGACATGTACAGCGCCTTCACTTCGCTGACGGTCACACCGAGTCCCGAGAACGTTTGCGCAGTAGTTGCGGTGATCGAACAAGAATCGGGCTTTCGGGTCGATCCCGTCGTACCGGGCCTTGGCGCCATTGCCAGGAAGGAAATCGACAGCCGGGCAGCGCGCGCGCACGTGCCGCAATTGCTCGTGAATAGCGTCTTGCAGCTCAAGTCATCCGATGGCCGCAGCTACGGCGAACGAATCGACGCGGCCAGAACGGAAAAGGACTTAAGCGATGCCTATGAAGACCTCATTGCTTCCGTACCCCTGGGGACCACGTTGTTCGCGGAGCGAAATCCGATCCGCACGCGCGGGCCCATGCAGGTCAATGTCGCTTTTGCAGAGCAATTTTCTTCCGCGGCGACCTATCCCTATCCGGTCCGCTCCAGCATCGCGGATGAGCTGTTCACCCGCCGCGGCAGCTTGTATTTCGGCATTGCGCATCTGCTGGACTACCGCGCGCCGTATGATAACTATCTGTACCGCTTCGCCGACTACAATGCGGGGCAATACGCCAGCCGCAACGCGGCCTTTCAACGCGCAGTGAGCGTGGCTTCAGGAACGCAGCTGCTCGCCGACGGCGCGCTTTTGCCGCATGGCGCGGATGCCAACAATCCTGGCGCCACGGAGCTTGGCGCTGCGCGCGTTGTCCGGCCCCCTAAAAATGAGCAACGATGCCATCCGCGATGCGCTCGCGGGCGGCAAAACCAAGGGATTTGAAGCAACATTGCTGTATCGGCGGGTATTCGAGATCGCCGAGCGGCGAGCCGGGCTAAAGCTGCCGCGCGCGGTGGTGCCCCGGATCAAGCTCGTGGGTCCGAAGATCAAGCGAAGTCTGACCACGGATTGGTACGCGCATCGCGTCGACGATCGCTTCAAGCGTTGTATGGCGGCACCCTAGGATCCTTTAGCTTCAGCGCCGCGCAAGTGCACCGGGGAAATTGCCGGCCCTGCTCACCATGCCCGGCAGCTCGCGCCCCATATTTTTCGTCAGCCACTCTGCCGCCTCAATCACACGGTCGATGTCGAGCCCGGTGTGGTACCCGGAACGCTCCAGCATATAAACGACGTCTTCGGTGGGGACGTTGCCGGTCGCGCGGGGCGCGAAGGGGCAGCCCCCCAAGCCGCCCAGGGCTGCATCCACGGTCGCGGCGCCCGCATTCACGGCCGCCCAAACATTGGCCAGCCCGGTATTTCGCGTGTTATGAAAATGCACCCGCACCGGCAGAGGCGCAATTGCCGCCTTCACCCGCGCGACGAGATCCGCGACATCGCGGGGACCGGCCACGCCGATGGTATCCGCAATGGCGACCTCAATCGGCCCCGACGCGGCAGCACGCTTTGCCATCTCAACGACGCGTTGCGGATCCACTTCCCCATCGAAAGGGCAGCCGAAAGCCGTGGAGATTGTGATCTGCGCGCGCCGGCCCTCTTGACGGGCCAGGCGCACGACTTCGCAGCACATCTGCAACGATTCATCTGACGTCTGTCCTTGATTGCGCATCGCGAATCCGTCGGAGGCCGCGCACACCGCGCCCAGCTCGCCAAGACCGGCCTCGATGGCTCGCAGGGCGCCGCGTTTGTTGAGCACCAAGCCGATGTAAATCACGCCGTCGCGTTTGACCAGACCGGCGGATACGGCATCGGCGTCAGCCATCTGCGGCACCAGCTTGGGGCTAACAAAGCTGGCTGCCTCGATCCGGCGCACGCCGGCATCGATGGCGCGCTTGATCAACTCGAGCTTCTGCGCGGTGTTAAAGAGTACCGCTTCATTTTGCAGTCCGTCTCGAGGACCGACTTCAACAATCTCGATCTCAGCCATGTGGGACTCCGCGATATGGCCAGTGTAAAGCAAACTAGAAATCACTTTAAGTTCGCTGGTTATAGGAGACAATATTTCGTCATATATCCAATAATTACACAATATATTTAAGTTCAATTATCCATACTTCCATAGCCACCTCCGCCCGGCGTACGAATCACCATGATATCGCCGGGCTGCATGTCGACCTGGCCGATATGCGACAACGCTTCGATCCGACCATCCGCGCGCAGAGCAAAATTATCGCCCACCGCTCCCGCACCGCCGCCGGCCATTCCGAACGCCCCAACCTTGCGGCCATTGCTCAAAATGGACGCGGTCATGGGCTCCAGAAAGCGCACGCGGCGTTCGCCGCCGTTGCCCCCCTGCCAGCGCCCCAGGCCGCCGGAATGCGGGCGAATCTCGTACGACTCGAGGCGCACCGGAAATCGGAACTCCAATACTTCCGGATCCGTCAGACGAGAATTGGTCATATGCGTTTGCACCACGCTGGTCCCGTCGTATCCAGGTCCGGCACCCGAACCGCCGGCAATGGTCTCGTAATATTGATACCGGCCGTTGCCGAAAGTGAAATTGCTCATGCTGCAGCAGCCGGCGGCCATGACGTGCAGGGCGCCGTACAGTGCGTTGGTGACGCACATCGAGGTCTCCACGTTTCCCGCAACCACCGCAGCCGGTGCTTGCGGATTCAGCATGCAGGCATCCGGCAGAACAATCCGCAGCGGTTTGAGGCATCCTGCATTGAGCGGTATGTCATCGTTGACCAAGGTGCGAAACACATACAACACGGCGGCTGTCGTCACCGCGCTCGGCGCGTTGAAATTATCCGCTTGCTGCGCGCTCGTGCCGCTGAAGTCTATGCAGGCGCTGCGGTTTTCGGCATCGACGCGTATGCGCACTGCAATCTGCGAGCCGTTGTCGAGCGGCAGCAAGAATTCCCCGTCCTTGAGCGAGGTGATTACGCGGCGCACCGACTCTTCGGCGTTATCCTGCACGTGCCGCATATAGGCCCGCACGACCGCAAGGCCATACTGCGCCGCCAAAACCCTGAGCTCCTCGCTGCCTTTGGCATTGGCAGCGATCTGCGCGCGCATATCGTTAAGATTTTGCGACGGGTTGCGCGCTGGGTGAGAGCCGCCCGCGAGCAGTTCCAGCATGGCGGCCTCGCGCAGCGTTCCGGCCTCGACCAGCTTGAAATTGTCGATCAAAACGCCCTCCTCGTCGATGCACGCCGAGAACGGCGGCATCGAGCCCGGTGTGATGCCGCCGATATCGGCGTGATGACCGCGCGATGCAACGAAGAAGCTTGGCACAGCGTCGGCGGCATCCAGATAAACCGGCGTCACCACCGTAATGTCGGGCAGATGCGTCCCGCCGTGGTAGGGATCGTTCAACACATACACATCGCCGCTGCGCATGGTGGGATTGCGCTGCATGACGGTTCGAATCGATTCGCTCATCGAACCCAAGTGCACCGGCATATGGGGCGCGTTCGCAATCAGCGCTCCCGCATCGTCGAACAGGGCACAGCTGAAATCCAGCCGCTCTTTGATATTGACCGAGTAGGCGGTGTTTTGCAGGCGCAAGCCCATTTGCTCGGCGATGTTCATGAAAATATTGTTGAACAGCTCGAGCATGATCGGATCGGCATCGGAGCCGGCCGCGCGCTCGCCGACGCGCCGCTGCACGCGGCGTAGTTCCAGGCATCCGCCGGCAACCACCTGCGCCTCCCATCCCGGTTCCACCACCGTGGTCGCAATGCGATCGGCGAGAATGGCGGGACCCGCAATGCGCGCGCCGCGGCGCAGCGCCTCTGCGCGATACAGCCGCGCGCTGCGCCATCCGGCCTCCTCCGCGCCCGCGAGGCAGTACACGGAAATCTCGGCGTCCGCGCGCGGCTGGTAAATTGCGGCTTCTTCCTGCACTCCCGCGCACGGGCGCATCCGCGCCGGGCGCAACGCACTCCACCGCAACGGCCTCGATGATGAGAGCTTGCTCCGGCGCGGCGAATTCGAAACGGCGCCGATAACTGAGCTCAAATTCCGCACGCACCTGTGCCGCGGCGTCAGGCCAAGGCGCCTGCAACGGCAGAGCGCAAGGCAATGCGGTATCGGTGCCCGCGTAGCGAACGTGCACGCGTGCCGTACGGACGCAGGGTCTCGCCTGCCAGACCCTGCGCTTTTAAGTCCGCGGCCGCATCGTCCAGCAAGCGCGCAGCCAGACGCCGCCGCGGCGCAAAGACCCTCCGGATTCAATTCGCGCTCGACCGCCGCTTCGCGCATCGCAATCTGATCGGCCAAGCCCCATGCCGTAGGCGGAGAGCACGCCGGCCAATGGGTGGATGAAGACCCGCGTCATGCCCAGCGCATCGGCCACGAGCGCCGCATGTTGGCCGCCGGCGCCGCCGAAACACTGCAGGGTGTAGCCGGTCACATCATGACCGCGCATGACGGAGATTCTCTTTACGGCATTGGCCATGCTGCCGACGGCGATTCTCAAGGCGCCGGCGGCCGCCTGCTCCGGCCGTTATCGTGCGCCCGGAAGCCTGGGTCATGCGTCGCGCGAGCTCGTCGAAGCGCGCCGCAACCACCTTCGCGTCCAATGATTCATTCGCCCCCGCACCGAACACGCGCGGGAAAAAGTCCGGTTGAATGCGTCCCAGCAATACGTTGGCATCGGTAACGGTGAGCGGTCCGCCGCGCCGATAGCTGGCCGGTCCGGGGTTGGCGCCGGCCGACTCGGGCCCGACGCGCAGCCGCGCGCCATCGAAGCGCACAATGGAGCCGCCGCCGGCGGCGATGCTGTGGATGCTCATCATCGGCGCGCGAACCCGCACGCCGCCCACCTCGGTGTCGAATGTGCGCTCGTATTCCCCCGCAAAATGACTGACGTCGGTGGACGTGCCGCCCATGTCGAAACCGATCAGCTTGCGATGGCCGAGGGCTTGCGCGGTGCGCACCATGCCGACTATGCCGCCCGCCGGGCCGGAGAGAATGGCGTCCTTGCCGTTGAATCGCCCGCGCCTGCGTCAAGCCGCCGGAACTCTGCATGAAATAAAGCGGCACGCCGGGCATCAAATGCGCCACCTTGTCGCAATAGCGCCGCAGGATCGGCGAAAGATATGCGTCCACGACGGTGGTATCGCCGCGCGGCACCAGCTTCATCAAGGGGCTCACACGGTGCGATACCGACACCTGGGTGAATCCAACATCGCGGGCGATGCCGGCCGCCGCCAGTTCGTGCTGCACGTAGCGGTAGCCATGCAGAAAACACAATGGCGCAGGAACGCAACCCGGCATCGTAGGCATCGCGCAGTTGCATCGTAAGCGCCGCCGCGTCCAGCGCCTGGATTGTTTCGCCGTGCGCGCCGACGCGTTCTGCGGCTTCGATGACCCGCTCATAGAGCATTTCCGGCAGCACGATGTGCCGGTCGAACAGGCGCGGTCTGGCTTGCGTGCGCGATCCTCAGAGCGTCGCGAAAGCCGCGCGTGATCACCAGCAAGGTCCGTTCGCCTTTGCGCTCCAACAGCGCGTTGGTGGCGACGGTGGTACCCATCTTCACGCAGCTCACCTGCGCGGGACTGATCGGCTCGCCCGGCATGAGCCCCAGCAGCCGGCGTATGCCTTCAACCGCAGCGTCGTCGTATTGGGCCGCGTTCTCCGACAGCAGCTTGAGGGTGTGCAGCGATCCGTGCGGCGAGCGCCCGATGACATCGGTGAACGTTCCGCCCCGATCGATCCAGAACTCCCAGCGATTCATGTTTCCGACGCGCACCTTCCGCGAGCAGCGATCCGGCCGCGCGTTTCCGGAATCGCCCATGCCGACACAATGACCAGCGCGTAAGCGGCGACCGTGAAGCCGGCGATGGCATCGCCCAAGGGAAAGCGGGTGCTCAACAACCCGATCAGCGACGGGCAAAATCCGCCGATACCGCGGCCGACACTGTAGGTGAAGCCCTGTCCCGACCCGCGCACCGCGCTCGGAAAGAGCTCAGCCAGGCACGCCCCCATGCCGGAAAATATTCCGAGCACGAAAAAGCCCAAGGGAAAGCCGATGAGAAACATGCCGCCCGCGACCGGCAAGTGCGTGTACAGCAGGATCAGCGCCGTTGCGCAACCTGCAAATATCATGAAGCCGCGGCGTCGTCCGATCGCGTCCGTCAGCCACGCGCTCACCAAGTAGCCGGCCAGCGAACCGGTGATCACCATCAACAGGTATCCGGTGGTGCCGCCGACCGATAGATGGCGTTCGGTGGCCAGGAAAGTCGGCAGCCAGGTGGTCACTGAATAATAGGCGGCCAACATGCCCGTCGACAGCGACGTGGCCAGAATCGTGGTGCGCAGCAGGGGTCCTCGGAAAATGTCCAGGAAGCCGGCGCGGTGCGCAGCCGCCGGGCGCAGCCGCGCGCTGCGCCTGCATCTGTCGCAAACAGCGCCGGCTCCGGCACATTGCGCCGGATATAGACGACCAGCAAGGCCGGCAGGATGCCGAGCCAAAACAAAATTTTCCAGGCAATCGCGGCAGGCGCCAGCGAACTCACCGCCCAGAACGCCAGAGCAGCGGCCGCCCAGCCCACGGACCAACTGCTTTGCACGAGTCCGGTCGCCTTGCCGCGATGGCGCGCGTCTATGATCTCGGCAACCAACACCGATCCCACCGACCACTCGCCGCCGAAGCCGAATCCCTGCAGGGCGCGGGTGACGAAAAGTTGCCCGAACGAATGCGTAAAGCCGCTCAAGAAGGTGAACAGCGCGAACCACAGTACCGTAAGCTGCAAAATTCGCGCGCGGCCGTAGCGGTCCGCGAGCACGCCTGCGGCCCAACCGCCCACCGCCGACGTGATCAATGCGCCGCTCGCGATATAACCGGCCTCCGCTTTGCTCATGCTCCAGAGCGTGAGCAGCGTCGGAATGATGAAGCTATAAATCATGAAGTCAAAGCCGTCCAAACCGTAACCCGCGTAGGTTGCGATCAGCGTGCGGCGTTCATTTGCCGTTGTCGATTGCAGCCACATGTCTTCGGTCCGGCGCTAGGTCACGAGTGCGGTTTTAAGCGAAGCACTCACGCGTTGCTGTCTTCGATTGCATGTCGAGACATATCTGCACGGCGTGCCCCAGCGATCCGGCGGACTTATCGGCGCTGCGCATGCTGACATCGGCGCCCTCCTCGTCCGCCTGCAGCAGCAGCCCGGGGAGAAACACGGCCACGATGCAGGCTTTGGGAAATCGCTGGCGCATTTTCTCCGCAGTGGCGTCGCCGCGGCTGCGTTCCTCGCTCGGAAAGGCGCTTACCACGTAGACGAGGGAGACCGCCTCTGCCGCATTCGGCGGCGGCGCGACATCCAAATCCTCGAGCGACATGTGGCGAGCGTCTATTTTTTGGTCCCGCAAAATGCGCACCAGCAGTTCCGCGGCCAGATCGTCCGCCATGGAACCCAGGCTGACGCAAACAATGACGGAGCCCGCGGGCACCACCAGCGGTCCTTGCCAACGGCCGCTGACCTGTTCGCGCTGCTCGCGCAGCCAGCGGCCGGCGGTGGACGTCTCAAGCACCGATGATCGCAGCCGCCGGCGCGTCGCGCTCGGGCTGTCTCCGCCGATGGCGGCGATGACCGCGACCATCGCACCGCGCACCCGCGCCTGCTGTTCCTTGTTGATTGCGCCGGACTGCAGGTCGAGGCGCGCGAGATGCAGCGCGGGCATCAAGACCAAATCGCAATAGTTTGCGAACGAGTTGCGTTTGAGAAATTCGCGTGCGCCCGCAATGATCTCGTCCGAATCCGCGGACAGCGCGCGCTGGTAGAAGCGCTGCGGCATGGTCAGCGCCTGGGTATCCCCCAATAGAATATCCAACAGGCTCAGCGCTTTGACATGCCGCCCCGCAACCAACAGGCATAGGGTCAGCGGCGTCGATACGATCAAACCGATCGGGCCCCACAACCAACTCCAAAAAATCGCGGCGATGATCACCGACAAGGGCGACAGTCCGGTGGTGTGTCCGTACAGCTGCGGTTCGACCAACTGCGCCGCTATCAACTCGACCAGGACGAACAAGCCGAGCGTCGCGAGCCCCATCCCCCACCCGGCATCGACGGCCGCAGCCAGCAGCGCCGAGCACAAGGCCGCGATCCATACGCCCACATACGGAACGAAACGCAGCAATGTCGTCAGGGCGGCCCATACCATCGGGTGCGGCAACCCAATGACGCTCAATCCCAGCCATATCAGTATGCCGACGGCGAAATTGACGGCAAATTGCGAGACAAAAAATCGCGACAGGCGTGCGCCCGCGTCATTGATCACAAGCGTGGTCAGCCGGATGTCCGTGCCGCCGGCGATGCGTATGAACCGGTCGCGCAGCGCCTCTTGCTCCAACAGAACGAACACCAGCACCACCAGGACGATGCCGGCGGTCTCGATGGGCACCCAAATTGAGCCGAGTACTCTCTGAACGACCTGCAGGGGGTTGGCCGGAGCTTCGTGCAATTCTACCGGTATGGGCGTCTGAGGCGCGACGGCATCGGGTTGCAGCGACGTCGGCGGCGGGCTCGCGGCATTTTTGTTGAGCACGCGGCTGGCCTGTGCGGTCAACGCGTTGACGCGCCGCAGGGTGAGATTGTTCAATGTCTCCAACTTGTACTCGAGCGTTCGCTCGTATTTCGGCAGGCTTCCCGCCATGTGAAACAGCTGCGAACCGATCACCGCGGCGATCGCGCCGAACGACAAAGCCAGACCCAGCACCACCGCCAACACTGACAGCGTCTGCCCCATCCCAACACGCCGCAACGCCCGTACCAGCGGCGCGATCAGCAAACTGAGAATGAATGCCAGAGTGATCGGCACCAGCACTTCCCGCGCGAAGTACAACAGCGCCAGCATCGTCGCGGCGCTGATGATGCCGAGTGCCCGATCGCGCGTCGGCGACTGCTGCGGTCCGGCAGACGAATCAGGAGGCGTCATGCCTCATTCTGGCACAGAGGCCGGGTCTTCCGCGGCATTGACCGCCACAAATACGCAGCACTTGACCCGGTCGGCCAACGACGAGCGCTTCGACGCGGACCACCATGAGCCACCGGTCGGGCGCGGATAGTGGCCGAGCACAATAAGGTCGATATTCAGCCGGTTTGAGAATGCAATGATCTGCTCCAGATAATCGCCGCTCGTCAGATGGCCCTCGGCGCTTAGGCCGCGCGCCTTCAGCCAGTCGATGGACTCAGTCAGCAATTTGCGGTAGTGCGCAGGCTCATCGACGATGCAGGCCTGGCCGGCCGCCCCCGCGAGCACAGCGGCATTGGCCACGCCCGCGGTGACAATCGAAAGAACCGAGACGTGCGCGCCGAGCAAGATCGCGAGTTCGGCGCCGCGGCGCAGCGCCCGCCGGCCGGCTTCGGTTCCGTCGTAGCAAAGCAGCACCCGCTTGAACATAAGACTTACTCCAGCTGGAACTGAAGACTCACCGCGCCGGCTTGTGCACCCGACGCGTCCCATGTCCACTCATCAAAGCATGCGCGGCGGCTTTCATCAATGCGCACCACGGTCGAGCAGCGCGTGCCATAGTCGGGCGCGCGCACAAAGGCGCTCGACAGAAGCCGTTCCCATTGCAGGCTGACGCCGGTTCGCGGCAACTCCTCATCCGGCGCGGGTTTATCGTCCCGCAGCAGCGCGAGCAGCGCATCGGTCGTTTGCAGATTCGCAAGCGCATCCGCCAAGCGGGACTTCGCGGTTTGCACCTTCGGCCAGGGCGTATCCAACATATGATTCGACAGTCCGTAGATGCCGGGCCCAAGTTCCCGACCGACGCCGCGAACGCTTTCATAGACAGCGAGGCGCTCGCCATCGGAAAACAGCAGATTGAATCCGTTGTAGTCGCCGCCGACCTTGCGCAGATGCTCGAGGCTCTCTGCGGTCGTGTCGCCGGACGTCAGAATCGATGTGACGAGAGTTCCGCGGCTGGGCGTTCCCGTACGCCTCTGTTCGGGGTCGCGAAAATTGGTGAGCGCCGCGAATCTGCCGGTGCCCGTCAGCCCCAGCCACGTTCCGCCCGCCGACAGATCGCGGCCCGCGAGTATCGGCGGCCGCGAAGGCCACCAGGCAGCGGCAGCGGTGGGGCGCGAATACATCTCGTCGCGGTTGGCCGCAATGACGCAGCGGTGCTTAGCGTGGCCCTGCCACGCGACCAGAATCAAACACATGCCATCTCCTCGCCGCGCACTCTACACCTTGATTGCTTGCGGCGCAGAGCGCGATATACACTCACGCCCGGCGAATCGCTTCATGTTGGGGAGTATGAAGATGCGCAGTTTTCGATCGCAGAATCACTCACTTTGCAGCACGGCCGCTGTCGCTGCATGTTGCGTGATCGGTCTTTCCTCAACGCCGAGCCGTGCCGCGCGACGCAAACGCAGGTTCCTGCACGCGATGACAGCGGCCTGACGCTGCCGGCCGGCTTTTGCGCGACAATTTTCGCGGACGGGATCGGCCACGCGCGGCACCTGGTCGTAACGGACGATGGCGTCGTCTATGTGAATACCTGGTCGGGCCGTTATTTCGGCAACGATACTCCGCATGCGGGCGGATTCCTGGTCGCGCTGAAGGACACCCAGGGTACCGGCAAGGCCGATGTCAATGAGCGCTTCGGCGCGACGGTGCAAAGCGGCGGTGCCGGCGGCACCGGCATCGGCATCTACAAGGGTTGGCTGTACGCCGAGCTCAACGACAAAATCCTCAAATATCCTCTGAAGAAAGGCTCGATCCTGCCCGGCGAAAAATCGCAGGTCGTGGTCAGCGGATTGCCTCTCGGCGGCGATCATCCGATGCATCCGTTTGCGATCGATGCGGGCGGCGCGCTATATATCGATGTCGCGAGCGCGACCAACTCCTGCCAGGAGAAAAATCGCACGCTGAAGTCGCCTGGAATAAACCCGTGCACTGAACTTGAAACCCGCGGCGGCGTCTGGCGCTACGACGCGAACAAGACCAATCAGGTTTTCTCGGCCAAGGAACGCTACGCCACCGGTATCCGCAATGCCGAAGGTTTCGGGGTCGATGCGGCCGGGCATCGCATTTTCGTGACTCAGCACGGCCGGGATCAGCTGCATACGAACTGGCCGGACATCATCAAGGACGCCGATCAAGAGGCCACGCTGCCCTCCGAAGAAGTAATGCTGCTGAAGGACGGCGGGGACTATGGCTGGCCCATGTGCTACCACGATCCTTTCCAACCGGGGCTGGTACTCGCGCCCGAATACGGCGGCGACGGCAAAACGGCAGGCCTGTGCGCGCAGAAGATCCCACCGGTGGCATATTTTCCGGCGCATTGGGCGCCCAACGGCATGGTGCTGTACAACCAGAAGCAGTTTCCCGCTCGCTACCAGCAGGGTCTGTTTATCGCGTTCCATGGCTCATGGAACCGCGCCCCCTACGCGCAGGGCGGCTACAACGTTGTGTATCAAGCGCTGTCCGCGGACAAGGCATCGGGCAAGTGCGAGATCTTCGCGGACGGCTTCGCAGGCGCCGACAAGTCTCCCGGCAAGGCCGCACACCGACCCAGCGGACTAGGGGTGGGACCCGACGGCGCGCTTTACGTCAGCGACGATGTCGCAGGCCGGATCTATCGGATCGTCTATCGCGGCGGCGCGGATACGGCCAACGCACAGACTGTGCCGTGTCCCAGCGCAACCGACGCTCCGGGGCCGATCGCCGCGGCCGCGACGCAGCCGCCCGAAGGCACCCATCCCGATGCCGGCTCCGATACGGCGGGGCTCGATGCGCCTCCGGGCGCCACGCCGGCCATGGTCGCTCTCGGCAACCGCGTGTATCACGGGCAAGTCAGGCGGTGCGACTTGCACCGGATGCCACGGGACCGATGCGAAGGGATCGCCATTGGGGCCTGACTTGACCACGAACAAATGGCTGTGGAGCAACGGCAGCTATAGCGGCATTGCCGCCACCATCGCGGGCGGCGTCGCGCAGCCGAAACGATTCCGCTCGCCGATGCCGGCGATGGGCGGTGCGCAGCTGAGCGGCGACCAGGTCATGGCGGTTTCCGCCTACATCTGGGCATTGAACCACCCCGCGAAGGCGGCACCCTAGCGGGGCGTGTCGACCGTCAGGAGTTCTTCGTAAAAGCCGCCGATTTCGCGGCCGCGATCGATAAAGTGGATTTCCAGAATCCAATGGCGCGGCAACCCGTCCTGTCCGGGTTCGCGCAGCTGGATTGAGTTTCCATGCACGATCCTGAAGTGATCGGGATCGCTGGGGCGACCCTCGTGGGGAAAACGCCCGATCAAATGCCCCGCGGAGCGTGCGCCGAACTGCCAGCCATAGTCTGCCGCCAGACCGGCCGAATAATCGTACAACTCTCCTGCGGTCAGACTCGCACAGTCTCGATAGAGATTCTTGCCGCGCATGAAGGCATCCGCCAGATTTTCAACCAGCCGATGTTTGACGGGATCCGATCCCAGCACGTAAGTTCGCCCAAAATCCGCTTCCCACTCCTCGAAGACCGGGCCGAGATCCAAATACACGATGTCATCGTCGGTGATGCGCCGATCGATATGCGGGTCGTGATAGGTGAGCAAGGTGTTGGGGCCCGAGCGCGCAATACGCTTGTGCCAATGGCGGCGCACGCCGAAGCGCGATTGCGCCAGTGCGTGAATCTCCGCGGTCAGTTCACTTTCGAGCTTGCCCGCGCTTACCAGGCCGCGATCCACAATTTCGCCGAACAGCGCCGCCGCCTTGAGCTGTGCCTCGAGCAGTTGTGCCGCTGCCGTATCCATTCAATTCAAGGCGCCTTCAAGCCATTCGATCCAGTGCATCACCTGCGTCGAGGTTCCGGACTGAAGATGCTGAATGCAGCCAACGTTGGCGGACAGGATGCACGCCGGCTCCGTCCTGGCGAGATTGGCCAATTTTCGATCGCGCAGTTGCCTCGCCAATTGCGGCTGCAGCACCGAATAGGTGCCGGCCGATCCGCAGCACAAATGGTTTTCCTCGTAGGCTGCCTGCGACGTCAAAGCCCAGTGCGCGCAAATGTGTTTCGACGCTGCCGCGCAATCGCTGCCCGTGCTGCAGGGTGCACGGTGCGTGAAACACTGCTCGCTGGGGCGGGCTGCGCAATTTTTCCTTCAGCGCCGGCACGAGCAGCGGCAGAAGTTCGCTCAAGTCCCGCGCCAATCCGCTCACGCGCCGCGCTCGTTCGGCATACGCGGCATCCCGGCGCAAGGCGTGCCCGTACTCTTTGATTGCCAATGTGCAGGCACTGGCAGAAGAAATTATCGCTTCAATATCCCCCGCGGCCAGCAGCGGCGCCCACGCATCGATGTTTCGCCGCATGTCGGCCAGGCCGCCCGGGGTGTCGCTCAAATGCGTGCGCAAGGCGCCGCAACAACCGGTGCCGGCGGCAAAGACCGTTTCAATGCCCGCAGCATCGAGCACGCGCACCGTGGCGCGGTCTATGTTCGGCAACATCGCGGGCTGCACGCAGCCCTGCAGCATCAGCACTTTGCGGGTCCGCGCAACCGGCGGCATGCCGACCGCGCGTCCGCTCTGGCGTCTCGGCACCTTGTCCTTGAGTATCTTCGGCAGTATCGGACGCAGCGCCTGGCCCAGGCGCATCGCCGGAGCGAACCAGCGCGAGGTCAGGCCTTCCTTTAACGCCCAGCGAGCGGCCTTTTCGAGCGGCGGCCGCGCAACCCGCGCTTCCACCAGCGTTCTGCCAATATCGACCAGCCGTCCAAATTCAACGCCGCTCGGGCAGGTGGTCTGGCAATTGAGGCACGTCAAGCAGCGGTCCAAATGTTGCTGCGTGCTGCGCGTGACGTTGCCGCCTTCGAGCAGCTGTTTAATCAGGTAGATGCGCCCGCGCGGACCGTCCAGCTCATCGCCGGTCAGCTGATACGTCGGGCAGGTCGCATTGCAAAAGCCGCAATGCACGCATTTGCGCAGGATTGCCGCCGCTTCCTTGCCCTCGGCGGTGGCGCTGAATTCCTCACTGAGCTGCGTTTGCATATTGATTAAAGACCGGCGTACAGGCGCCCGGGGTTGAAAATGCGGGCCGGATCGAAAGATTGCTTCAATCCTTGATGCACGCGCATCAACGCGCTGTTCAAAGGCGCGAACACGCCGGGCGACTTATCCTTGCCCCGGATCAGCGTGGCGTGTCCGCCCGCCCGCGCAGCGGCATCGCGCACCGGCCGTGCCTCCTCTGTGGTGCGCCACCAGCGTTGCGCGCCGCCCCATTCGATGAATTGCCGTCCGGGAAGCTCAACCGCGGCAGCAACGGCCGGCAGCGACAGCCGCCACAGCGACTCGCCGCGCTCCGCACTGCTTGCGTCGACGGCAAAGAACTCCGCGCTTTGATCCCGCACGCTCAGCCACCAATTCTTGGCCTGCGACGGTTCCATGCGCTCGCCGCCCAGCCGCTCGCAGGCCGCGGCGACAGCGGCACGCGCACCGGCCAAGCGCAGATAGAGCCGGCCCGCATACCATGCCGTCGCGCTGATCGGCAACGGCTGCGCGGCCCACTGGCAGAATGCCTCCAGCGCACGGGCTTCATCCCAGTCAAAACACACTGTCTCGGTAGCAACGCTGGCCGGCAGCACCTTCAGCGACACCTCGCAAATGACGCCCAAGATCCCTAAGGATCCGACCAGCAGACGCGAAACATCGTAGCCGGCGACATTTTTCGTGACCTGTCCGCCGAAAGTGAGAATCTCGCTGCGCCCGTTGAGCAGCGTCACTCCGAGCACATGGTCCCGCACCGATCCTACGCTGGCGCGCGCAGGTCCCGATAATCCCGCCGCCACCATCCCGCCGACCGTGCCGCCCGGCGCGAAGCGCGGCGGCTCGAACGGCAGGCACTGACCGTGTTCCGCGAGCGCCGCCTCCAGATCCAACAGACGTGTCCCCGCCCGCGCTGTCACCACCAGTTCGGTGGGCTCATAGCTGCTGATGCCGCAGACCTCGGTCACGTCCAGCGGTGCGCCCGCGGGCGATTCGCCGTAGAAGCGTTTCGTGGTGCCGCCGCGAATTTCGAGCGGCGCCCGGTGCGCGCGCGCGCCATCCACTTGCGTCGATGAGCCGTGCCAGCGCTGGGTCCGTGGCGGCCATTAAAATCTCGGCAACTCGGGGAAAGGCAGCAGGCCGCGGTGAACGTGCATTTTTCCGTACTCCGCGCAGCGGTGCAGCGTGGGGATCACCTTCCCGGGATTGAGCAGCTCGAGCGGATCGAAGGCGCTTTTGACTCCGAAGAACTGCGCGCGCTCGGCCGGAGAGAACTGCACGCACATCGAGTTCAGCTTTTCCACGCCGACACCATGCTCGCCGGTCACGGTTCCGCCGAGCCGCACGCTGGTCTCGAGGATATCGGCGCCGAACAGTTCGCAGCGGCGCATCTGGTCGGCGTCCTCGGCATCGAACAAGATCAGCGGATGCAGATTGCCGTCGCCCGCGTGAAAGACATTCACGCAACGCAGACCGTACTTCGTTTCCATTTGCTGGATTGCCCGCAGCATCTCCGCCAACCGCTTGCGCGGAATCGTTGAATCCATGCACATATAGTCGGGGCTGATGCCGCCGGAGGCCGGGAAGGCATTCTTCCGGCCGCTCCAAAACTTCAGGCGCTGCGCCTCATCGCGGCTGACTTCGATCCGCGAGGCGCCCGCGGCCTTGAGCACCGACTCCATGTGGGCGATCTCTTCTTCCACCTCTTCCGGCGTGCCGTCGCTTTCGCACAGCAAAATGGCAGCCGCTTCGAGGTCGTAGTCGGCATGCACGAACGCGTCCACCGCGGCCGTCATCGCCTTGTCCATCATTTCGAGGCCGGCGGGAATAATGCCGTGCGCGATCACGCTGGCCACCGCGGCGCCGGCCGATTCGATGTCGCTGAAGCTCGCCATGATGCAGCGGGCGAGCTGCGGCTTGGGAATCAATTTCACCGTGACTTCGGTGATCACCGCCAGCATGCCTTCGCTGCCGATGACAACCGACAGCAAATCGAGCCCCGGCGCATCCAGGGAATGGGACCCGAACTCGACCGGTTCGCCGTCCGCCATGAAGCCGCGCACCCGCAGCACATTGTGCAGGGTCAATCCGTATTTCAGGCAATGAACACCGCCGGAATTCTCGGCCACATTGCCGCCGATGGTGCAGGCAATCTGGCTGCTGGGGTCCGGCGCGTAGTACAAACCGTAGCGCGCCGCGGCTTCGCTGATCGCCAGGTTGCGCACGCCGCATTGCACGACCGCGGTGCATGACGTCGGATCGATTTTCAGGATCTTGTTGAACTTGGCGAGCGACAGAACGACGCCCGTGTGGTGCGGCGTGGCGCCGCCCGACAATCCGGTGCCGGCGCCCCGCGCGACGACCGGCACGCCCATTTTATGACAGATGCGCGAGATCGCCGCGACTTGCGCCTCGCTGTCCGGCAAGCACCACCACCATGGGTGAGGTTCGGTACGCGGTCAGCGCGTCGCACTCGAAGGGGGCGGTCTCTTCGTGGCGAAATAGAACCGCCCCGCGCGGCAGCACCTCGAACAGCGCGGCCGCCACTTCCGCCTGGCGCACCGCGCGCGATGGATGAGCCGATTGCCGGTTCGGTTCCCATGACGGTATGCATGGCGCACATTATGCATCACTCCCGCCCGCTGACGGTCGCAGCCCACCTGATGGCTTCATGCGATTTGAGATGGTTGGGCGCACCGTGTTAGGTTATGCGCTCACGCGACGCATAGAAAAAAGAAATCAAACTGCGGTGGCGCCGACTCTGTAGCACGCGAACACCGCGCAGACGATTGCAGGAGAAATCATGTTCACGCAACTGATCGACCCGCTCGGCAACCTGACCCTCACCTGCCTCGTGGCCCTGATTCCCGTCGTTTCCCTGCTGGTTCTGCTCGCGGTATTCCGCTGGCCGGCCTGGCTGGCGGTGCTGGTCGGCTCGATCATCACCATCGTGCTGGCCGATGTGGGTCTGGAAGATGCCTGCCGACGACGGCGGCCATGCCTATGTCTACGGTGCGGCGACCGGCGTGTGGAGCGTCGACTGGATCACCGTTCTGGGGCATGGTGCTGTTCAATACGCTCGGGGTCAGCGGCGTGTTCGAGAATTTCCGCCGCTGGCTGATCGCACAGGGCAGCATGGACGTGCGCGTGCAGACGATGCTGTTCGCGTGGGCATTCGGCGCCCTGCTGGAAGGCCTGGTCGGATTCGGCTATCCGTGGGCGGTGGTTGCGCCCATCCTGATTTCGCTCGGCATCTCCGACCTCAACGCCATCCGGGTCGCCGCGATCGCCAACAACGCACCCGTCTCTTACGGCGCGCTTGGCGCGCCGATCATCGCGCTGGCCGCGGTCACCGGTTATCCGCTGCTGGCCCTGTCGGCCTCGGTCGGCAGCGTGGTGGCGGTCCTGGCACTGCTGCCGCCGTGGGTGTTGCTGTACTTGGTCTCCGGCAAGGAAGGAATGAAGGGTGGCTGGCCGCTGGCCGTGGTGGGATCCTTGGGCTATATCGCCGGACAGTATCCGGTCGCGGTCTATCTGGGGCCCTATCTGCCCGATGTCACCGGCTCCATCGTTTGCTTCGTCGCGCTTGCTGATACTGCTCAAATTCTGGCAGCCGAAAACCGTCCTCGGTTACGGCGGCGTGCCGGTCGATGCCGCCATGGCGAAGCAGACGCAGGGACACGGACTGAAGTTCGGCGAAGTGGCGCAGGCCTGGATGCCGTTTGCCGTGCTGCTGATCGTGGTCGCGGCCTGGACCGGCCCGTGGTCGCCGTTGCCGAAAATCACCTGGTTCACCGCCAAAGCGGTGGCCTGCTCGGCGACTGCGGTTGTCTGCAGCGCGGCCAAGAACGATGTCAGCGCGGTGTTCAGATTCGCGCCCTACATCGGCGGCAGCGCCATCCTGGCTTCGTGGCTGGTCGTTGCGGCGTTGCTGCTGGCGATGGGCAAGCTGAAGGCCGCGCAGATCGGCGAAATATTCCGCAAGACGTTCCATCAGATGTGGGGTGCCTGTCTGGTCGGTGTCTTCATCTTTGGACTGGCCTACGTGTTCAATTATTCCGGCATGGCAGCCTCGCTCGCCAAGGGCTTCTCGAGCATGGGCACGCGCCTTCATCATTGTCTGCCCGATACTCGGCTTCATCGGCGTCGCACTGTCCGGTTCGAATACCTCGACAAACGCCATGTTCGGCAAATTCCAGGCCCTGGTCGCGCGTGCAGCTCGGCATGCCGCCGCTGCTGCTGCCGACGCTCAATTCGGTCGGCGCGGAAATCGGCAAGCCGGTGGCGCCGCAAACCGCGAGCGTCGGCGTCTCGACCAGCAAATTCGTGCGCAAGGAAGGCGATGTCATCCGCCACAACATGGGTTGGACTTTTATTCTGCTCGCCTACCTGATCATCGTCGCCGTCGTGTTCTACGTGGTGAAACCCGCGGTGATGAACCTTGATGACTTGGCTGCTCACAAAGAGTGCCCCGGGCAGGAATCGAACCTGCGACCTAGCGCTTAGGAGGCACTCGCTCTATCCACTGAGCTACCGAGGCAGGAATGAGAGGCCGGAGTCGGACTTCCGGCCTCTTCTGATGGTGGAGGAGAAGGGGATCGAACCCTCGACCTTCGCATTGCGAACGCGACGCTCTCCCAACTGAGCTACTCCCCCGAAAAGGGCGAAGAATACTAGCAGCAAAGCTTCGGTTCTGCCAAAGTATCGCGCATCGAGGCCTCAAGCGTAGGCTAAACTGTTGTCAGGGAGGAGAAAGTATGCTGAAAGCGGGCGAACGTGCTCCGGAATTCACGCTTCCGGACGAGACCGCGACAGACCGGTCCCTGACCGAATTGCTGAGTTCCGGCGCCATCGTTCTATATTTCTATCCTGCGGATTTCACGCCGGGATGTACGCGTCAGGCCTGCGTCTTGCGCGATTTGCACGACTGAGGTCCAGCGCGCCGGTCTGCGCGTGGTGGGCGTGAGCCCGCAGAATCCCGAATCGCACGCCAAATTCCGCGCCAAGTACAATCTGCCGTTCGTACTGCTGTCGGACGAACAGAAGGCGGTCATCAAGATGTATGGCGTCAACGGCCCGCTGGGGATCGGCGTGCGGCGGGCCTCGTTCTTGATCGACGGCAGCCGCCGCATTCGCGACGCGGTGCTGGCGGACTTCATGATTGCGCGGCATGCGGAATTCGTACGCAAGGCGATCAGCTGCGCGGCTGCCAACCCTCAATAGTTCAAGCGCAACACGTTGGCGTGGCCGATGCGCGGCACCGTCACGATGTACATGGCGCTAAAGTCGTGTTCGTCCAATCTTGGGTATGTCATCCCTGCCGCACAGAGCCGCGACCAGCTCCGGGCACGGTGTTGCTGTGGCCGACGATCATCACGCGCTTCCCGCTGTTCTCCCGCAATGCGCGATGCGCCAGCGCTTTGGGATCGTCAGCCGGCGCGACAATCGGGGTGATTCCGAGCCGCGCCGCCAGGGGCGCGGCGGTCGAGCGGCTGCGCTGAGTCGGCGAGACGTAAATGGCATCGAGCCGCCCCGCTCCGCGAGTCTCGCCGAACATTCCGCGCGAGCAATGCCGCCCGCGCCTCACCGGCCGTCGACAGGGCCGGATCAGGTTCACCGGCCGTTTCCTTTTCCGCGTGGCGAATCACGATGACGGTGGTCGAGTTTGCCGTGAACCACACCCAAATCGCGATTACCGCGAAGCTGAAGACCGCGAATGCCGCGATGGCCGTCAGCCAGATCGGTATCAAGAATGGCTTGTGCTGAAGATTCGCACGCTCGCTTTTCATGGAGCCATCATAGCAATGAATGCAGATCTCTTATGCAGGCCATGAATTGCGGGCTCAAGACCAGTGCGGGTATTCTCGAAACGCCTGCAGGGCGGCGTCAATCTTGGACCGCGGCAAATCCATGTGCGTCATCAAGCGCATGCGCGGAGCGACGGTGGCAATCACGCCGTATTGCTTAAGATGGGCTCTCAAGCCGTCAATCCGTGCAGGAGCGATCTCGAGGTAGACGACGTTGGTTTGCGGGTCCGTCACCTTGAGTCCGGCGGCACGTAGGCCGGCGGCCAGGTATTCAGCGTTGGCGTGATCCTCAGCGAGGCGCTCTACGTGATTCTCCAACGCATACAGCCCGGCCGCCGCGAGCACGCCCGACTGGCGCATGCCGCCCCCGAGGGCTTTGCGCCAGCGCCGCGCGTCGGCAATGAGGGTGCGCGGGCCCATCAGTATCGATCCGGCCGGAGCACCCAGGCCTTTCGACAGACAAATCGAAACAGAATCAAAACCTGCAACTGCGCTGCGTTCATCGATCCGCAATTTGACCATGACGTTGAAAATCCGCGCGCCATCGAGATGCGTGGCGAGCTTGCGGGTATGTGCGAACTCCGTGACCTCGCGCTGATAGTCCGGCGGCAGTACGCGGCCGCCGATGGTGTTTTCCAACGCCAGCAGCCGGGTGCGCGCAAAATGATCGTCGTCCGACTTGATGGCCGCGGCGATGCGCTCCAGGGATATGCCGCCATGCGGCTCGTGTTCCAGCGGCTGCGGTTGGATGCTGCCGAGGACCGCCGCCCCGCCCTGCTCGTACTTATAAGTGTGTGCTTCCTGCCCGACCAGGAATTCGTCGCCGCGGCCGCAGTGAGCCATCAAGGCGGCTAGATTGCTCTGCGTGCCCGTGGGGAAAAACAATGCGCTCTCGAATCCAAATCGTTCCGCGGCCACCGACTGCAGCCGATTGACCGTCGGGTCGTCGCCGAACACATCGTCGCCGACCTCTGCCGCCGCCATGGCCGCGCGCATCCCCGCTGTCGGCCGCGTCACCGTGTCGCTGCGCAGATCGATCACGGTTTGGGTGGATCTGGCGTCCGGCGCAAAAGTCTTCAGACGAACTCGTGCCATGGCAGCCGACGCCCTCGCCGCATACCTGGTTCACCGGGCAGACCACCGGCGCACCTTTCGACGCATCCCCGCGCATCAGCGCCCGCGGTGTGCGGAGCGCAGCGTTCTTTGCCGTTGCAGGCGCGATGGTCATCGCAATCCGCATCGCTGCTGCATGCCATGGAGGCCTGATCGCGTTCCACCGATGCGAGTTCTCCCTGCTTGGAGATCACGCCGGACAAAGTCGTGTCCAGCAGGCGCTGCGGAGTGTCCTGGCCCGACGGCAGTTCAACATCGGCCGACACCACTTCCCATGCGGGCGCCGACGGATTGCCGGCGCGGTAGTACAGCGCGAAGCGCTGAACGTTGCGTGGGTCAAGCGAATCGTTGAGCATCACGGGGACCAGATGCGTAGAGGACGGCAGCCATGCCTCGCCGTGCACCAAGGGCAATCGCCGTACGCTCTTGCCGGCCTCATAAATTCGCAGTTCCAAGTCGCTGCCCGCGCTGAGTTCAGCAGCCCCGGTCACGACCCGTACTTCGAGCCGCGATACCGGCACCGCTGCGGCTTGAGCGGCGTACAGGGTGCACGCCAACAGCATCGGCACTAGAGACTTAGGTAGGTGTAGCTTCATGGCACCCTCCGGCCATTTCGTGAATTCACGCACATCATAGCTGATCCCGACGGCGCGACCATGAAGCTGACAGCCGCATCCCATTCTTTAACAATAATTAGAGCGGAGCGGCTACTTCCGGACCCGCCGCAGGCGCCGCATGAAGGCATCGCGCAGTTCTTTGAGCTCTTCTATATGCAGCGCAACGCCGGCCGCGGCGAAAGCACCGGCACCGCCGCTGACCGTCAACAGCAACGCGAGAATCTTGGGCACCAGTGCCTGATGCGGCCAATCATCCAGCAGCCAACGACAGGAGGCTGCGCAAACGGCAATCAGCGGCACGCTCGCCGCCGCAATCTTGGCAAGCAGCGCGAATAATCGGCGCGTCTCGAGTCCTTTGAGCTGCGATTGCATCAATATGTACAACAGCGCGAAATTGATCGTTGCGATGCATCCGGTCGAAAACGCGAGTCCGCGATGGCCCCAGCCCAGGCGGAAGGTAAAAATCCAATTGAGCGACAGATTGAGTCCGACGGCGAGAAAGCTCACCAGCATCGGTGTTTTGCGTCTTTCCAGGGCATAAAACGCATTGACCAGCACTTTGAGGGCGGCATAACCCGCAAGACCGATGGCGTAGAACCGCAAGGCGCCGGCCGCCTGCCCCGCCTCGATAGGCATTGAATTTCCCGTGCTGATAAAGCACCGAGATGATCGGCTCGGCCAGCATCATCAGGCCCACCATGGATGGCAGCGTCAGCAGCAGCGCCAACCTGATCGCACGCGCAAGTTCGCTGCGAAAGGCGTCCATGCGCCCTGCCACGACCAAGCGCGACAGCAATGGCAGTGTCACCGTGCCCAGTGCAACGCCAAACAAGCCGAGCGGCAGTTGCATCAGCCTAAAAGCGATTGCCAGCCAAAAAATCGCACCATCGCCCAGCGTCGATGCGAACATGGAATTCACCAGCACGTTGAATTGGGTGGTGCTGGCAGCAATCACGGCCGGCCCCATGAGCAGCAAAATGGCCCGCACGCCCGGGTCGCGCCAGTGAATGTCGGGGCGGAAGCGATAGCCTAAGCGCGCCAACGAGGGCAGCTGCACGGCGAGCTGCAGGGCACCGCCGATTACGGTGGCGAAAGCCAGGCCGATCAAGGCGCGCGGGCCGAAGTGCGGGTCGATCCAGAAGCCCAGGCCCACGCCCCCGACAATGGATCCGATATTGAAGAAGCTCGAAGCCATGGCCGGCATGCCAAACAGGTTCTTGGCATTCAGCATGCCCATGACCAATGCGGCGAGCGACACCAGCAGGATGAAAGGGAACATGATGCGCGTCAGATGCGTGGTCAATGCAGCCTTGCCGGGATCGAATCCCGGCGCCAGCAAGGCCACCAGATTCCCCGCAAACACCATGCCGAGCGCGCACAACAGACCGAGCACGACGGCGGTCAGGGTGGCCACCTTGTTTGCCAGCCGCCACGCCTCTGCGTCGCCGCCGCGGGCAATGGATTTGCTGAAGGTGGTCACGAAGGCCGTGGACAACGCGCCCTCGGCGAACAGGTCGCGCAGCAGATTTGGAATGCGAAACGCCGCCGTGAAAGCGTCCATCGCCATGCCGCCGCCGAACAAGGCCGCGAAAATCTGTTCGCGCAGCAATCCGAGCAGCCGGCTGCACATCACCGCCAGCCCGATGATGCCTGCGGCCTTGGTATTGAGGCGGTCGCTGCGGTCGTCGATAGAGATCGTCACGGAACTGTAGTCTACACAGGTCCGCGCCGTCCCCGGAGCCTGTCTGACTCCTAAGTGGCCATCATGGCCACAACCGTGATTCCCATGATCACCGTGGCCGCCCATCCCAACCGGCGCAAGCGCGGTCGGATGACGAAGTTCGCCCATGATGTCCGCGCGCGAAGCGAGGATCATCATGACGGCCATGATGGGCACCGCGATGATGCCGTTGATTTCGGCGCTCCAGATCAAGGCCCGCACCGGATCCAGGCGTGTGAAGGTCAACGCCACGCCGCCGATGGTCGCAATGCCGATGATGCCGTAAAATCCCAGGGCCTCCGGCAGCTTCCTGTCCATGCCGGACTGCCAGTCAAAGCTTTCCGCGACGGCGTAAGCGGCCGATCCGGCCAGCACCGGCACCGCCAGCATTCCGGTACCGATTATCCCCAGGCTGAACAGCAGAAATGCGGCCGGACCCGCCAAGGGACGCAGCGCCTCCGCCGCCTGCGCGGAGGTCTGAATGTCGAGGTTGTCCGCCAAATGCAAGCGTGGCCCCGGCACTCACGATGATGAAGAAGGCGATCAAGTTGGAAAAACCCATGCCCACATAAGTGTCCCAGCGAATGCGCCGCATATGGCTGCGTGCAACCTCGGAAGTGTGCGGCAGCATGGCCGGTCCGCCGTTGCGCGCATGAGTTGCGCGCAAATCCTCCATCTCCTGCGCCGCCTGCCAGAAAAACAAGTAAGGACTGATGGTGGTGCCGAACACCGCGACGATCATCGTGATGGTGTTGTGATTCAGAGTGAGGTGCGGCAGCACCAATGAGCCGATGACGTCGCCCCAGTGCACGTTGCTGGTGAATATCACCGCGACATAGGACAGCAGCGCCAATGTGAGCCACTTCAGGTAGCGCACGTAGGTTTCGTAGCGCAGAAAGACCTGCAGACCTAAGCACAGCACGCCGAAGCACACGGTGTACAGATGCGCGGACCCGCCCAGCAGCAGGCGCAGCGCTTCGCCCATGGCTGCGATGTCCGCCGCAATGTTGATGGTGTTGGCGATCAGCAGCAGGCCGACGAGGCCGTAGAGCACCGCAATGCGGAAACACGGCCTTCACGTTCGCCGCCAGGCCTTTGCCGGTGATGACGCCGAGGCGCGCGCTGACCATTTGAATTCCGACCATCAACGGAAAGGTGAACAACACCGTCCACAGCATGTTGTAGCCGAACTGCGCGCCGACCTGAGAATAAGTGGCAATGCCGCTCGGATCGTCGTCGGCGGCGCCGGTGATCAGGCCCGGTCCCAATTGCTTGACCCGCGGATTCGTCCGTGAAGCTCTTGAGCAGTTTTACCATCGTCGTTCTCCAAAGAGGCACGACTCGCGGGATGCGGACACACAAGCGAAATCGAAGCGATGCGGCGAACGCCGAATCCCGATCGATCCGATCGATTAGTGCGTGGAAACCGTCCCGCGCCGTTGGGCAGGACGACGCTAGCGGCGAACCTTAAGCGTTATCGAGCCTGAGCGCGCCAGCGGCAGCGCTGATTGCCACTCGAACAACAACTCACAAGCACCGCCCTGTATACCCACAACGTCGCGGACGATAAACCGGCGCCTCGCTCTGTAAAGCCCAATTTATCCGGCTGCAGGTCTTCTAAGCCGTCAGCGCCGCCTTGGCCTTCGCCACTTCCGCGATGACCTCATCCGCGACATTGCGCGGCACCGGCTCGTAGTGCGAAAACTCCATCGTGTAGGAAGCACGTCCGCTGGTCATGCCGCGCAACTGTCCGATGTAGCCGAACATCTCCGACAGCGGCACGATGGCCACGACGGCAATATTGGTGCCGCGCTCCAACTGGTCCTGCACCGAGCCGCGGCGGCGGTTGATGTCGCCGATCACATCGCCCAGATAGTCGCCCGGCGTCACGGTTTCAACCTTCATGACCGGCTCGAGCAAAATCGGCGCGGCCTTGCGGATACCCTCGCGAAATGCAGCCTTGGCGGCGATTTCGAAGGTCATGGCGTTGGAGTCGACATCATGGAAACTGCCGTCGATCAAGGTGGCCTTGAAGTCGACGGTCGGATAATGCGCGAGGACGCCGTCTTCCTTCTGCACCTTGAGGCCCTTTTCAACCGAAGGCACGAACTCGCGCGGCACGGAGCCGCCCACGGTTTCGTCGACGAATTGGAAACCGGTGCTGCGCTCGAGCGGCTCGAACACGATCCACACTTCGGCGAATTGGCCGGAACCGCCGGTCTGCTTCTTGTGAATGTATTGCTCGGTGATCTTCTTGGTGATGGTTTCGCGATAAGCGACCTGCGGCTCGCCCATGACGCCTTCGACGCCGAATTCAGTGCGCATGCGGTCCAGTGTGACTTCCAGGTGCAACTCGCCCATCCCGCGCAGAATGGTCTGACCCGTTTCGCGATCGGTTTCCAAGTGCAGCGACGGATCGGCGCGGACCATCTTGCCCAGCGCGCTGCCGAATTTCTCCTGCTCAGCCTTGACCTTGGCCTTGACCGATACGCTGATCACGGGCTCTGGAAAGCGCATGCGCTCGAGCACCACCGGGTTGGCCGCGTCGCACAGCGTGTCGCCGGTCTCCGTGTCCGCCAGCGAGACCAGGGCGATGATGTCGCCGGCGCGAGCCTCTTCCACCGGATTGGCTTCTTTGGCGAACATCTCGACCATGCGTCCGATTTTCTCGCGTTTGCCGCGGGTCGAATTCATGACCGAGGCGCCCTTGGTGAGAACGCCCGAGTAGACGCGGATGAATGTCAGCGCGCCGTAGATATCGTTGATGACCTTGAATGCCAGCGCGGAAAACGGCTCGTCGTCCGAGGTCTTGCGCTCGCCGATGGGGTGGCCGTCTGCGTCCACCGTTTTGATCGACGCCACGTCGGTCGGCGCCGGCAGATAATCCACCACGGCATCGAGTACCTGCTGCACGCCCTTGTTCTTATAAGACGAACCGCATAGCACCGGCGTAAATGCGGAATTCAGCGTGCCCTTGCGCAAGCAGGCGCGCAGGATGTCGCCGGAAGGCATGGTGCCGTGGTTGAGGAAGGCCTCCATCGCCTCATCGTCCTGCTCCAGGCAGGTATCGACCAATTCCGTGCGGAACTGAGCGACACTGGCCAATATCTTGACATCGCTCGGTACCGTGATGTGCAGTTTGTCGGCCAAATCGGGCGTGACTTCCAGCACTTTCCATTCAGCATCCTTGTCGTCCGATTCCCAGACGAGCGCCTTCATTTCAACCAGATCGATCATGCCCTTGAAGTTGTCCTCCGAGCCGATCGGAAGCTGCACGGGCAACGGCCTTGCGCCCAGGCGTTTCTTGATCATGTCGACGCAGCGCAGGAAATTAGCGCCGCTGCGGTCCATTTTGTTCACATAGCAAATGCGCGGCACGTCGTAGTTATCGGCAAGGCGCCAATTGGTTTCGGACTGCGGCTCAACGCCGGCGACTCCGTCGAACACCACAACCGCACCGTCGAGAACGCGCAGCGAGCGGTTCACCTCGATGGTGAAATCGACGTGTCCCGGGGTGTCGATCAGATTAATCTTCTTGTCGCGCCAAAAAGCCGACACCGCAGCGCTTTGAATCGTAATGCCGCGCTTCTGTTCCTGCTCCAGATAGTCGGTCGTCGTTGACGTCTTAAGATCCTTTGTGTCGTGGATGTCAATGATCGTGTGCTTACGCCCCGTGTAGTACAGGATGCGCTCCGTCGTCGTGGTCTTGCCTGCGTCGACGTGGGCGATGATGCCGATATTGCGGATATCGGAGAGCGGGGTAGTGCGGGCCATAGCAAAAATTCCGTAAGGGTTAGGGAGGCCTGGAGGGCCGGGTCAAAAGCCGGGTATTTTGCCACGACATTCTGGTGTATGTCGAAAAAAAAGCGTGATGTCGCCATAAAGCCCTAACGAGGCCCTAATCCGCCGTCTTCGGCACCCGCAGATAGTTGGGAACGGCTGCTCGCTGCTGCACCGCCGCCGACCTGGTTGCTCCTGTAGTATTGATCGTCGGGGGAAACGGTACTCTGGTCATGGAGACGCAATGCAATATGGGGATGGTTCCGGTTCACTGAGCCGGCGTGAACTGCTGCGCATGATCGGGACGACCGCGGGAAGCGCCGCGATGTACCAAGCCATGAGCAGCCTGGGGTTTGCCGCCGAATCGCCGTTCAAAGGTCCGATTGATTTGCAAGGAGCGCCGCGGGGTGCATCGGTACTGATACTCGGGGCGGGCATGGCCGGCATGACGGCTGCGTACGAGCTGCGCAACGCAGGCTACAAGGTACAGCTGCTCGAGTACAACGCCAGACCCGGCGGGCGAAATTGGACGCTCCGCGGAGGCGACCGCTACACGGAACTCGGCGGCCTGACGCAACAATGCCAGTTCGATAAGGATCTGTACTTCAATCCGGGTCCGTGGCGCATCCCCTACCACCATCACGGCATGATGCATTACACCAAGGTGCTCGGCGTGACGCTCGAGCCCTTTTTCCAGGTCAACTACAACGCCTACCTGCATAGCAGGCAAGCGTTTGGCGGCAAGCCGCAGCGCTTCCGCGAGGTCAAAGCCGATTATCACGGGCATGTTGCGGAGCTGCTGGCGAAGGCCACCCGGCAGAATTCACTCGATGCAGCCGTCACCAAGGAGGACCAGGCGATGCTGCTCGAGTCGCTGCGCTTTTGGGGAGCGCTCGACCAGAATTACGCCTATGTAGCGAGCGACGCGGCCAGCGATCGGCGCGGCTTCGATAAAAATCCGGGCGGCGGTTTGAGCGCAAAGCCAATATTGTCGAAACCCGTGGCGCTTCACGACATCCTCGATTCCGGTCTGTGGGCGGCAATCCCCAACGGCGACGCCTTCGATATGCAGACGGCGCTGTTTCAACCCGCCGGCGGCATGGGCCGCATCGGCGAAGCTTTCGGGCGCGAGCTTGGATCCTTAATCCGCTACAACGCCAAAGTGACCGATATCCGTCAGGATAGCCGAGGGGTTACCGTCACCTTTAGCGATAGCCGGGGCACGGATGGCGGCCAGACGGCCCGCGCGGATTGGTGCCTGTGCACCATTCCCCTGCCCATCCTGTCGCAAATTCCAATGAACGTAAGCCAGGCGCTGGCGGCGGCCATCTCGTCGGTGCCGTCCGCCCCGGCAATCAAGGCAGGCTTGCAATTCAAGCGCCGCTTTTGGGAGGAAGACGAACAGATTTTCGGCGGCATCACCTACACCGATCTGCCCATTATGAATATCGGCTACCCGAACACCGGATTTCAGGGCGGCGGCAAAGGCGTGCTGCTGGGCGCCTACATCTGGGGTTTGAAAGCGATGGAATTCACCGCGATGACGCCGCAGGAGCGGCTGCAGAAAATCGTCGATTATGGCAGTCAAATTCACCCTCAATACCATAAGGAGTTCGAAAACGGCGTTGCTGTGGCGTGGCACCGCGTGCCTTTCGCCCTCGGTTGTTTCGGAAACTGGACCTCCGATACGCGGGCGAGACACTACGAGGATTTGTGTCAGATCGACGGGCGAATCGCGCTCGCCGGCGAGCATGCCTCATATCTTGGCGGCTGGCAGGAGGGCGCCGTGACCTCGGCGCTCGATGCCATCGGCCGAATGCACCGGCGGGCCGTTGCGTTCGGAGACAAGACATGAAAAAACTGATCCTGCTGATGATCGCGGCTGCGGGCAGCGCCTATGCCGATGCGCCGCTATTCACCTCCCCGGCCACGCTCGCATCCTTGAGCGGCGAACAGATCTACGATCATATTTGTCAGGGCTGTCACATGGCGGGAGGCCAGGGCGCGGTCGGCGCAGGGTTCTATCCGAAACTCGCCGCGAATAAGAACTTTGTCTCGTGGCAATTCGTGGCGGTTACGGTCCTCAAGGGACGCAACGGCATGCCGCCCTTTGGCTATCCTGCCAATGACGGCGTAAAATCACGCGCCAATGCACTTGAGCGATGCGCAAATCGCCGATGTGGTCAATTATGTACGCAGCCACTTTGGCAATTCGTACAAGGCTGAGGTTACGCCCGCGCAAATCGCGGCCCTCCCCCACCCGGCCGCAGAACTGATCGGGCCGCAATAAGGACAGGGACTATCGGCTTTATTAAACCTAAGCGGATCACCCGGGTACTCACAGGCGGCAAGAGGAATTAGGCCATAGAACTTTTAGGGGGTTTCCATGCGAAGCGCTCTGGGTATTCTGATCGTTGCAACCACCATGACACTGACGCCGGCAGGGATCGTTTTTGCCCACGGCGGCGGCTCGATGCCCAGCGGCCCCTCAGGAATGGTGACGGCAACGCCGCGCAATTCAGGCGATGCGGCCAAATCGGCCTACAATGCGGGCATCCGCAACGTCAAAAAAGCCCAGGATTACGACGCCGAGGCAGCGAAGGCATCCACTCCGGAAAAGGCCGCCAAAGCTCACGACAAGGCGCAAAAGGCATATCACGATTCTCTGACGTCGTTCATCGATGCGGTGGGCGCCGATCCGAAGATGTACCAGGCCTGGAATTATCTCGGATTTGCCAACCGCCATCTGGGCAATTACGAGGATGCGTTGTCCTCGTACGCCAAGGCGCTCGAAATCAATCCGAACTATCCGGACGCCATCGAATATCGCGGCGAAGCTTATCTGGGATTGAATCAGATCGAAGAGGCCAAGGGCGCGTACATGGCCCTGTTCCGCGATTCCCGGCCGCTCGCCGATGAATTGATGGTTGCCATGCATCATTGGGCCGACGCGCGGCGCCAGGATGCTCAAGGGCTGTCCTCGGCGGATGTCGAGGCATTCACAAAGTGGATGGATGAGCGCACCGGCATCGCCGCACAAACCGCGTCTCTGGCCATCGGCGCGGCGCCGCCCTGGAGACAGGGGCTGCGATAAATTCGCGGTCTATTGATTTTTCTTGCGGCCTGCTCGGCGGCCTTCGCCGTGCGCGCCGCTGAGCAGGTGCCGGAGGCGGCGTTTGAATGGCGCTTGCCTCCCGGATTCCCCCGCCCGGCGGTGCCGGCCGACAACCCGATGTCGGCGCAGAAAATTGCGCTCGGGCGGCGGCTGTTCTTCGAGCCGCGCCTTTCTTCCACCGGCCGATATTCGTGCTCGAGTTGTCATCGCCCGGAGCTGGCCTTCACCGACGGCCGCGCACGGGCAGTCGGAGCCACGGGCCAGACGGTCAGACGCGGCGCAATGAGTCTCACCAACGTCGCCTACAATCCTGTCTTCACCTGGAGCAGCGAGAACGTACGCTCGCTCGAGGCGCAGATGCGCCAGCCTTTGTTCAACGAACGACCGGTGGAAATGGGCCTGACGGGCGACGGTGAGGCGGCGATTGCCGCCATTTCACTCGACCCGAAATATGCCGCGCAATTCGCGGCGGCGTTTCCCGGAGAGTCCGCGACGCTCACGATGGATCACATCATCAAGGCAATCGCCGCGTTTGAGCGCACCTTGATCTCCGGCCGCTCGGCTTTCGATCGCTACGTCTTTGAGGACGATCGGGCGGCGCTGTCGGACTCTGCCAAGCGCGGCATGGCGCTGTTCTACTCGGCGCGAGTGGGCTGTGCCCAATGCCATTCGGGAATCAATTTCTCCGGGCCGATCAGATATGAAGGCCACGAACGAGAGCGCGCCTTGTTCGCCAACACCGGCCTGTACAACATCGACGGCCGCGGCGCGTACCCAGCAAGCGATCGCGGTCTGATTGAGGTCACGCATCGGGCCTCTGACATGGGCAAGTTCCGCGTGCCGACGCTGCGCAACGTGGCGCTTACCGCGCCCTATATGCACGACGGCAGTCTGCCGGATCTGGAATCCGTTCTCGATCACTATGTGCAAGGCGGTCACAGCAATCCGCACAAGGATTTGCGCGTCCGCGCGTTTGTTCTTTCCGGCGCGGAGCGCTCCGATCTACTGGCATTTCTCGCCAGCCTCACCGACCGCGAATTCGTCCGAAATCCGCAGTTTTCCGCCCCAAATTGAGCTTTAAGCCTGCGATTTATTGAACCGTGTCGCGGTAAATGGGGCCGTGGAAGGACACTATCGGCGGCCATGAAGCCCGCCAAACTGGTGTCTGAAGGCAGCCTCGGCACCGGAATGATTCTGGCGGTGGCCTTAAGCTACGTCATAGACGGCATGCTGCTCACCGGCTTCGCGGCAGCCGGCACGGTCAGCTTCACCATCCCGCTCGCCTACACCGCCATCGGCTTGTTTGACAGCTCGATCATCCTGATGCTGCGCGCCTGGAGCGTCAGGTCCCGGCGCGACAACAGCGATTTCGCACTGGCGCAGGTCATCGGTTCAAGCTCCATCCAGCTGGTGTTCGCGGCCCTGGTACCGCAAATGGCGTTCTATTTCTTCGCTGTGCTGTTCGTGGTGTTCGGCTGCGCCAGCTTGGGACTCTCGAAGAAGCAGTCGGCGATCGCATGGATCGGTGTCGCCATCGCGGCCGCCGTGGTCATGTCATCGATCGACGCGAGAATTTCGATTCCGCAAGCCACACCCCTGGTGCGCGGCCTGGTCTGGCTGTGCTTCGTCGCGACCTTGGGGCGATGCGTATTGTTGGGCGTACTGGGACGCTCGCTGCGATTGCGTTTGCAGGGCCGCCGCCAGCAGCTGCGCGACTCGGTGCACTTGCTCAAAGAGCGCGATAAATCGCTCGCCAATGCGAACCTGGAACTGAAGCGCCAGGCAACTCACGATGCGCTGACCGGAATTGCAAATCGAGTTCTGTTCGTCGAGCGCCTCAATCAAGCGGTTGACGAGCGGCAGCCGTTTGCGGTTTGCGTATTGGACTTGGATCGGTTCAAGCTCATCAACGACTCGTTGGGGCACGGCGCCGGCGATGCCTTGCTCAGGCATGTCTCCGAACGACTGCTGAAAGTCGTTCGCTCGAGCGACACGGTCGCGCGCGCCGGCGGAGATGAATTTCTGCTGCTGCTGCGGCACCTGAGCTCGGCCAACGAAATCGACGCACTCGTTGCACGCTGGATGTCGGCCCTGTCCCTGCCCTATCGGCTGACCGGGCTCGAACTGCATGTCAGCCCGAGCGTCGGAATCGCGCGCTTTCCGGTCGACGGCTCGGGCGCCGAGGAGCTGCTGGCGCGCGCCGACGAAGCCATGTATTTCGCCAAGCGCAGCGGCCGCAATACCTTCCGATTTTTCGATTCCAACGTGATGGGATTTTCGCGCGAACGCTTGGAGATCGAGGGAGAGCTGCGCAGCGCCTTGGCGCAAGGCCAACTGGCGCTTCACTACCAGCCGAAGATCGACATTGCCACCGGCGAAATGCGCAGCGTCGAGGCGCTGATCCGCTGGCGGCATCCGACGCGCGGCCCGATATTGCCGGGCGAGTTCATCCCGATTGCGGAGGAAAGCGGCCTGATTCTCGAGATCGGCGACTGGGTCATACGGGAAGCTTGCCGGCAGGCACGCGAATGGCAGCAGCGCCACATGCCATTCTTGCGGGTCGCGGTCAATGTTTCGCCGCTGCAATTCAGGCAGGCCAACTTCGTCCAGAAAGTCCGTGCAGCGCTCAAAGATCACGGTCTCGACGCCACCTACCTGGAAATCGAATTGACCGAAGCGACTTTGATGAACAACGCCGAAACATCCGTGGCATTGCTCGAACAACTGAGCGAACTCGGGGTCGTGGTCGCCGTTGACGACTTCGGCACCGGCTATTCGAGCATGAGCTACTTACAGCGTTTTCCGATCGACAAGCTCAAGATAGACCGCAGCTTTATCAGCGATGTGGCATCGAATGCCGGCGACGCCTCGATCGTACGCGCCATCATTTCATTGGCGCACGGGCTGCACCTGAAAGTAATCGCGGAGGGCGTCGAATCCGAGGAGCAGCTCGGCATCTTGCGGCGCATGGGCTGCGATCAATATCAGGGGTTCTATCGCAGTGCGGCCGTGCCGGCCGCGCAGATCGAACGATTCGTCCGTCAGGACGGTGAACGGCTGAAGACTGAAGGCGAACCGGATATCGATCGCACGCAAAGCAAGCTCTTTCGCCTGCGCGAAGCGTGATAAAGCGCTAGCCGCCTGCCTCGATCCCGTAGTATCGGCACAGTGAACGCACTGACCCGACCCAGCGATATTCATGCAGCCGCCCGCCGCCAGGGACTGTGGCTGGCGCGGACTCGGTGCGGTCGCCTTCTCGGGCAAAGCCATCATCGTGAAGCTGGCCTATCGCTACGGCGTGGATGCCGTCACGCTGATCATGTACCGCATGCTATTTGCGCTGCCGCTGTTCCTGCTGTTGGCGTGGTGGGCCGGGCGCGGCAAGCCCGCCCTGACCTGGCGCGACGCACGGACAGTGCTTGGCCTGGGATTTTGCGGCTACTATCTGGCGAGTTTTCTTGATTTCGCCGGACTGCGCTATATCAGCGCGAGTCTGGAGCGCTTGATTTTGTATCTCAATCCGACCTTGGTGCTGGGGTTGGGCGCAGTTCTGTTTCACAAAAAGGTGACGCGCGCGCAAGTGATGGCGCTCGCCGTCAGCTATTGCGGGGTTCTGTGCGTGTTCGGACGCGAGATGTCGCTGCAGGGAGCCAATGTGCCGCTGGGTGCGACTCTGGTGTTCGGCAGCGCGGTGAGCTACGCCATTTATCTGTCGTACAGCGGCGAGGAAGTGCGCCGCCTTGGCGCGCTGCGGCTGACCGGACTCGCGACCACGGTGGCCTGCCTTATCTGCATCGTGCAGTTCCTGCTGCTCAGGCCGATCGCCGGCATGGCGGTGCCCGCCCCCGTGCTGTGGCTGTCGCTTCTGAACGCAACCCTCTGTACTTTTGCGCCGGTGGTCATGGTCATGATGGCCATTGAGCGGATCGGCGCCTCGCTCACCTCGCAAGCCGGCACGGTCGGGCCGCTCTCCACCGTACTGATGGCGGCGGTCTTGCTGGGCGAACCCTTCACCGTCTGGGTGGCGGCGGGGACCGTGCTGGTGTTGGCCGGAATATGGCTGCTGACCAAGGTGCAGCCGCCGCCGGCAGCGGATGTGAGCCCGTGATCGGCACGCAATTCCCCGGCTATGAAGTGATGCCGCGCAGCCCAAAAGCCGGTCTCATCATTGTGCATGGCATTGCCGAACATGCCGCTCGCTACCGGCACGCTGCCGATGCGCTCGCCGCCGGCGGTATTGCGAGCTTTGTCTACGATCAACGCGGCCATGGGACCTCTCCGGGCACCCGCACGCATGTCGCGGACTTTCAGGATTTTGCCGCCGACTTGGAGTCGATCGGCGCCGACGTGCAACAAAGATTCCCCGGCCTGCCGCTCTTTGTTTGGGGCCACAGCATGGGCTCGGTGGTGACAGCGCTGGCCGCGATAGAGCGGCTCCGTTGGGCTCGCGGCATCATCACGACCGGCTGCGCGCTCGACGCCATGCCAAAGCTGACCGGCATCACTGGTGTGATTCTAAAAACCGCCGCAGCGCTCGCGCCGCGTGCGCGCATCAGTCTCGGCATCGACGCGAGCTGTGCTCACGCAAGTCGTGGAAGAACAGCGCCGGCACATGAACGATCCCTTGGTCCCGCGCACGGCGAGCCTGCGCTTGCTATATGGCTTTGCCCTGGCGTGCCGCACCTGCTACGCCCACGCCGGGGAGATCACCGTGCCGTGGCTGGCGGTTCACGGCGGCGCAGACAAGGTATGTCCGATCAGCGGCTCGCAGGGACTGATCGGCGCGCTGGGCTCGGCCGATAAACGGCTTGTGATTTATCCGGGGCTGCTGCACGAAGTCCACAACGAAGATGCCGCCGCGCGCGGCGCATTTTTCGAGCTGCTGTCGCGTTGGATCCTGGAGCGCGCTTAGGCGCGCTGCTACACTGCCTTGCTGGTTTTTTGGATAACATCAAAAGGGAGTCCTCGCATGCATTTCCCGCGTTTTCTGGCCATAGCGTCTTTGGCCGCTCTCGCCGTTCAGCCCGTGATGGCGGCCGTTCATGATTTGCCCACGGCCAGCGCAGAAAGCGCAGGCATGTCGGCCGAGCGCCTGGCGCGTCTGAGCGCCGGCATGAAGGAACTCGTGGACGCCGGCCGCTTGGCAGGTTCGGTGACCATGGTTGCGCGCCACGGCAAAGTGGTCGAATTCGATGCCGTGGGCAGGCGCGACATCGCCGCCAATGCACCCATGCAAAAGGACAGCATCTTCCGCATCTACTCCATGAGCAAGCCGATCACCGGCGTCGCGATGATGATGCTGTTCGAAGAGGGAAAGTGGCAGCTCAATGATCCGGTGGCGAAGTACATTCCCGAATTTGCCAAGTTGAAGGTCTACGCGACCGAAGCCAACGGCAACGTGGTCATGAAGGATCAAAATCATCCGGTGACCATGCGCGAGCTGATGTCGCACTCCGGCGGCTTCACCTACGGGTTTTTCAGCAATACCGCGGTCGACAAAATGCAGATGCGAAGCCGACCTGCTCAATCCCAACAATACCCTGGACGAATTCATCAAGCGCGTGGCCAAGCTGCCCCTGAATTCGCAACCAGGCAGCGAATGGCATTACAGCATCTCCGTCGACATTCAGGGCTACCTCGTCCAAAAGCTTTCCGGGATGCCCTTCGAGGAATTCCTGGACAAGCGAATCTTCAAGCCGCTCGGCATGGGCGACACGGGCTTTTACGTACCGAAGGAGAAGCTGAACCGGTTCGCGGAATTCTATAACTACGACAATGACGGCAAGCTGCACGCCGTCGGAGTTCACGAAGGCTTGAACCATGATTTCGCGGCGAAGCCTGCGCTGTCATCCGGAGGCGGCGGCTTGGTGTCGACGGCAACCGATTACATGCGTTTCTGCCAGATGCTGTTGAACGGCGGTCAACTGGACGGCGTCAGAATACTCTCGCCGTTGACGGTCGAACTCATGCGCACCAATGTACTCGCCCCGACCGTGCCGATCCTGGCGCCGGGCGCGGGTTTCGGTTTGGACTTTGCGATTTACACCGACCCCGTGGCCGCCGGCGGCTACTTCGGTAAGGGCACCTTCTGGTGGGGCGGCGCGGCGGGTACGTGGTTTTGGATCGATCCGGTCAACGATCTGATCGTGATTGGAATGATTCAACAAGCCGCAGGCACCGGGGCCGCTGCCGTTTCGGCCGTACCCGACGTGCGCGGCTTATCGCATGCGTGGACATATCAAGCGATAATCAAGTAGTTGCCGCTAAAACATCATGTTTTAAGATTTTTCTGGTGGCCGACCGCCCACGGGGCGGCCTCTTAATAGCGCCAGCCAGTCAGATCCGCTCCCGCGGGCGCCGAAGCCTTTATGCGTTCGAGTATCTGCGGCAGGTATTGAAAATTGTAATGCAGACGCGAGTAGGCGTTCGCCTGCTTGGGATCGCCATTCCAACAATGCTCGGCTCGGTCGCCATAGGCAACCGAGCCGCCGTACGCGGGCTTGAGCGCTTCCAGCCGCTCCTGGCCAAAATAGACCGAGTCCGTCAGATAGTAGTTATCGCCGTTGCCGACGTAGAGATGGATCTTTCCTTGCAGCTTGGGCGCGAGCGTCTTCCAGTCGCGGGCAACAATGTAGGCGAGATCGAAATGATCGCGCCAGTAGGCGGCGACCGATGGATCGATGGCGCCGCTCACCTTGTCGAAAATCGGCTTGGGATATCCATCCGCGCCGACCGGACTGAACACGGCCTGCCAGATGTCATATTGGCCGCCGGAGCGGCTGCGGTCGCCCTGCGCCAGTTCCATGTAGTTCTCATCGCGCTGCGTTGCGAACACTTCGCCCAGATAGTTGCGGAACGCGGGACGTTCAACGGAGGACGCTTCGCCCTTCAAGGTGTAGGCGTTGGCATCCTTGTAAATATCGATGAGCGTATAGGCACGGAAATCGATGGGATCCGGACAAGCAGCGAACGCGCCGTTGTACATGTCGGGATAGAATACCTGCGTGGCAAGCGCTTCCCAACCGCCGGTCGAACCGCCATAGGTGAAGCGCGCCCAGCCCGCGCCGATGCCGCGGAAGCGCCGCTCGATTTCCGGAATCAGTTCCTTATTGATGGCATCGCCGTACGGGCCCAGATTGGCTGAATTGACGGCGTAGCTATCATCGTAGAACGGGTTCGCGTGCTCGATCTCGATCACCAAAAAGCGCGGAAAGTCGCGAGAAATCCACTTCTGATAGAACGCGTAGGCCTCCTGCTGCTGGATGCGATTGTAGCCCGCGAGATGAAAGCGCTCCGAGAAGTCCGGCTTTAAATCCGGGTCGGGCGGCGTGGTGCGGAATCCGGAGATATCATCCGGGTAATGGCCATGAAACACCATGAGCGGATAGTGCGCTTCGGGGTGGGAATCAAATCCATGCGGCACCAGGATGTGGGCGCCCAAGAATACGTCGCGGCCCCAGAAGCGCGACAGCAATTCGCTGCGGATTCGAATGTGCTTCACATACTCGGTATCCGCCTTCGGTTGGATGGCCTCGATCTGCCGGTCCAGAACCAGGGCGGTGCGCATGGGGTGCGATGCATCCACATGCAGCTTCACCGGCGTCGAATAGAGATTGCCGGGTTTGCGCGCCCACTGTTGTCCCTCGCCCTTGTCGGGCGGCAATTTGAGCGTGCGGCCGTCGGCGAGGCGAAAGGTTTCGTAGCGATTGAGCACCGCCTGCACGTAATAGTCGCCGCTGGGAATTGCCGATAGATGCGCGGCCGGCCAGCCGAATGCGGTGTCGTTCGAGCACTGCCACGGCACCCGGCGCGAGCCCCTCCACATTCAGTCCAAACAAATAAGGGCTGGCGAGCGGTTCGTTGGCCTCGACGTGCGTGCGCGGCTCGCGCGTCATGTCGCGGCTCAAGAGCAGAATAATCCGGCCGTCGAGCGGCTGATTGCTTTGAGAGGCAGGATAACTGACTGCAAACTCGAGGCCCTTGGCCGGGGCAGCAGCGGCGCTCCCAGCCAGCAATACCGTGAGCAATCCCCAGGCAGCCATAGCCATGGTGCCGCGGGCCGTCCTGCGGCAGAGCGGCAAGGAAAGATCGTCGTCGCATTAGATACTCCTATAGCAGCGATTAGGGGCCAGGATTAAAGGTGCATTTTCCCCGGCATTTTTATTTAACCTTGCCACCCGCGTTGGGCCCGTCTTGGGTGGGGGCTCGAACTTTGAGCGCATTGTCGCATGCTGGTCAACAGGCTTGCGCGCAAGAAAAAACGAACTCTCATCGAGGTTCGCGCTCGAACATAGTATATTTATCGGCTGTTCGAGGATTCCGGCGCTGTGCCAATAAAAACCGGCGGACGTTCGAGAGCCATCTAAAACTATCGCGCGTCGAGACTCCATTTGCCTACTTCAGCATTCCAGCACAACGCACATGTGTAAATCGCGCGTGCCGCCCGTCATCGCGGCCTCAATCGCCGCACTGCTGGCCGGCTGCGCCGTGGGTCCCGATTTCAAAAAGCCCGCGGCTCCCGAGGTCAGCGACTACACGCCCGCGCCGCTCTCGAACACGGCGGAGGCCCCGAACACGGTGGCAGGACAATCTCAGCACTTTTCCGCGGGAGCGGACATTTCCGCGGACTGGTGGACCTTGTTTCATTCGGCGCCGCTCAATGTGCTGATTGATCAGTCCCTTTCCAGCAACCATGATCTGAAAGCCGCGCGCGCGGCATTGTTGGTGGCGCATGAAAATGTGCTGGCGCAGCGCGGCGCCTACTATCCCAGCGTCTCGGCAAATTTTGCCGCGACCCGCCAGAGGCAATCAGGCCAGATTTCGCCCGCACTGAATGAGAATGTCTTTCTGTACAATCTGTTCACGCCGCAGGTCAGCGTCGCCTACGTGCCGGACGTGTTCGGTCTGAATCGCCGAACGGTGGAGTCCTTGGAAGCGCAGGCGCAAGAAGCGCGCTATCAAATGATTGCGGTCTACACCACCTTGACTTCCAATGTTGTGGTCACGGCCATTCAGGTGGGCGCCGTGCAAATGCAGATCGACGCGACCCACGAACTGATCGACAGCGCGACCAGTACGGTCAAGGTGCTACGCTATCAATTCGATAAGGGCTATGCCGGCGGCCTCGACGTGGCTGCGCAAGAGACGCAGCTCGCGCAGTTCGCGGCCACCCTGCCGCCGCTGATCAAACAGGAAGCGCAGTTGCGGGACCAGTTGGCGGTTCTCGCCGGCCTCTTTCCCAGCCAGTCTCCCGCAGCCAATTTTGACCTGTCGACTCTGGAGCTGCCGCAGGACCTGCCGCTCAGCCTGCCGTCCACCCTGGTCGCGCAGCGTCCGGACGTGCTACAAGCCGAGGCCAATTTGCACGATGCCAGCGCCAAGATCGGAATCGCCGTCGCGAATCGCCTGCCGAACTTCCTGGTGAGCGCCAACGCCGGCAGTTCCGCGTCCGCAATGAGCGAGTTGTTCACCGGGGGTACCGGCTTTTGGGGTATCGGCGCGTCGCTGACCGCGCCCCTATTCCAGGGCGGCATGCTGCTGCATCAGGAGCGCGCGGCCAAGGCCGCCTACGAACAGGCCGCCGAGCAGTATCGCAGCACGGTGCTCACCGCCTTGCAAAACGTCGCCGACACCTTGACTGCCCTGCAGCAAGACGCCGAAGCGGTCAAGGCCGCGGCAGCCGCGGTCGATGCGGCCAAGGTCACGCTGGATTTGGTGCAGCGGCAATGGCAAAGCGGCTATGCCGGCTATCTTGCGTTGCTGATCGCTCAACAGGCCTACCAGCAAGGCCGAATCAGCCTGATCCAAGCTCAGGCCAATCGGTTTGCCGATACGGCGGCGCTGTTTCAAGCGCTCGGCGGCGGGTGGTGGCACCGCCCGGATCTGGCTCAAGAGAAACATGAAAAATAAAGCAAACTCTAAATGCTCGCCGCGGCGGCGTTCGCGGCAATCATCTCCCTTGCTGGCCTGCTCATCGAAGACCGATGTCAATCCACAGGCGCCGCCGATCACGGCAAGCAACGTGAAATTGAGCGCCGAACAACGGCAAAATATTCACCTCTACAAGGTCGCAGCCTCCACATTCCGCAAAACGATCGAGACGACCGGAGCGGTCGATTTCGACAACGACCAGGCCACCAGCGTGTTGGCGCCCTTCTCCGGTCCGGTATCGCGGCTGCTCGTCTCCCTGGGCGATCACGTCAAGCAGGGGGCGCCGCTCGCAATCGTTGATTCGCCGGATTTTGCCGCCGCAATCAGCGCCTATCGCAAGGCCATCGCCACCGCGCGGACCGCGCGCCGCCTTGCCGATCTCGACAAGGATCTGCTCGAGCACAACGGCGTCGCCAAGCGCGAAGCGGAGCAGGCGCAAACGGACGCAGTCAACGCCGAGGCCGACCGTGAAGCCGCCCTGCAATCGTTGCTGTCCTTGCAAGTCCCGGCGGGGATCATCAAGGACATCCAGGAAGGCCGGCCCATCGCGCGAATCGACGGCGTTATCCGCGCGCCGGTCGCCGGAACCGTGGTGGAAAAACTCGTCACGCCGGGGCAATTGCTGCAGGCCGGGTCCACGCCTTGCTTTACGGTCGCCGACCTGTCGCGCGTATGGGTGCTGGCCCAGATATTCGGTTCCGACCTAGAATCGATAAAATTGGGCGACTCGGCCGATATCGTCACCGGCATCGGCTCCAATGTTTTCACCGGGACCGTGGACAATATCTCGGCGCTGGTGGACCCCGACACGCGCTCCGTCGTGGTGCGCGTTGTCGCCAAGAACCCCGGCGATTTTCTCAAGAAGCAGATGTATGTCCGCGTGCTCATCCACGCACGCCAACCCAGCAACGGTTTCCTGGTGCCGGTGTCGGCGGTGTTGCGCGATGATCTAAACCTGCCGTTTGTCTATGCCGTGCAGGCTGACGGCAGTTTCGCGCGCCAGCACGTGACATTGGGATCCCGTTCCGACGATCAATACGATATTGCCGAAGGCCTCAAGGCCGGCGATGAGGTCGTGGTCGACGGCGGCATCTTTGTTCAATTCATGCAAAATCAATGAGCGCCGATCCGGCCCAGCCGAATTCAACGCCGCGGTCTGCGTCGTTCATGAATCGGATTGTCACATCGTCTCTGCGTCAGGGTTTTCTCGTCATTCTCATGACAGCGGTGCTCATCGGGGCGGGTACCCGCTCGCTCGACCGCTTGCCTGTTGACGCGTATCCCGATCTTTCGCCGCCGATGGTCGAAATCATCACGCAGTGGCCGGGACACGCGGCCGAGGAAGTCGAGCGGCTGATCACCGTGCCGGTCGAGCTGCAGATGAACGGCCTCCCGCAGATGACGACCATCCGTTCGATCTCGCTGTACGGATTGTCCGACGTCATCATGACGTTTCAAAACGGCACCGACGTCTATTTCGCGCGCCAGCAAGCATTCAATCGCATCGGCGACGTGAATCTGCCGAGCGGGGTGTCGCCGTCCATGTCGCCGATGTCATCGCCCTCGGGTCTGATCTATCGCTACGTGCTGCAAAGCACCGATCGCTCGCCGATGGAACTCAAGACTTTCGAGGATTGGGTGGTCGAGCCGCAGTATCGGGCCGTGCCCGGCGTCGCGGATGATTCCGGATTCGGCGGGGGCACCATGCAGTACCAGGTGCTGCTCGACCCGGCAAGAATCGCATCCGTCGGATTGTCGGTCACCCAGGTTGAGAGCGCATTGGCCGCCAACAACGGCAATGGCGGCGGCGGATTTTATTCTCAGGGCGGACAGTTCTACTACGTGCGCGGCCTGGGGCGCATCAGCACCTTGGAGGACATCGGCAACGTCGTGCTGGCGGTGCATGACGGCACGCCGGTGCTGGTGAAGGATGTCGCGCACGTGGCGATCGGAATCGCACCGCGTCTGGGCGAGTTCGGCTATGAGTCGCAGGACGACGCCGTGGAAGGCGTCATATTGCTGCGGACCGGCGAGAAAACCCAGGATGTCCTGAAGCGGGTGCAGGCAAAAACCCAGGAACTGAACGAAGAAATCCTGCCGAAGGATGTCAAGGTGCTGCCCTTCTACGACCGCAGCGATTTGGTTGAGCTGACGACCCAGACCGTGGAAAGAAATTTGCTGCGCGGCATGCTCCTGGTCGTGGTGGTGCTGATTTTCTTTCTCTACAACGTTCGCGCCGGCCTGATCGTCGCGGCCACGATTCCACTGGCGCTGCTGTTCGCATTCATCTGCCTCGATTTGCAGAATGCTTCGGCCAACCTGTTGTCGATAGGCGCGGTGGATTTCGGAATTCTGGTGGACGCCGCGGTAGTAATGGTGGAAAACATTTTTCGCCAACTTGCCGCGCGCAAAGGAACCGCGCTCAACATCAAGGAGATCATCGCCGAGGCGGCTGCGGAGGTGGATCGCCCGCTGTTCTATGCAGTGGCCGTGATTGTTGCGAGCTTTCTGCCGATCTACGTTCTCGCCGGCCCGTCGGGGACGCTTTTCAAACCCATGGCCGATACGATGGTGTTCGCCTTGATTGGTTCTCTGATCGTCACGCTGACGCTTCTGCCGGTGTTGTGCGCCTGGTTCATGCGCAAGGGCGTTGAGGAGAAGCGCAACGCGGCATTCGAATCCATCAAGAGGACCTACACCAAAGGTCTCGATTTTTGTCTCAAGCACCTATGGGGAACGGCTGTCGCCAGCGGCGTCCTGCTCGCAGCTTCACTGCTGCTGATCCCGAGGATCGGGGCTGAGTTCATGCCGCACCTGGACGAAGGTGCGCTCTGGGTGCGTGCTACGATGCCTTACACCATCTCATTTGACGAGTCCGCCAAAATCGCCCCCAAAGTGCGCGCGATTCTGCACTCCTTTCCGGAAGTCACGACGGTGGCATCGGAGCTCGGCCGACCCGATGATGGCACTGATCCCACCGGTTTCTTCAACGTCGAGTTCTTTGTGGGCCTCAAGCCCTATTCACAATGGACCGGCTCGTACCGCAATAAGACCGGACTGATTGAGGCGGTCAACCAAAAGCTGTCTGCATTCCCCGGCATTAATTTCAATTACACCCAGCCGGCGGAAGACGCGGTGGATGAGGCTGAAACCGGCCTCAAGAGCGCGCTCGCCGTGAAGATTTTCGGCTCCAACTTGGACACGCTCGAACAAAAAGGCAAAGCCATCAAGCAGATTCTGGAACAGGTGCGCGGCATCCGCGAGGTAACCTTGGTGCAGGAGCTGGGGCAGCCGAGCCTCGCCATTAAAATCAACCGCGCCAGAATTGCGCGTTACGGGCTGAATGTCGCGGACATCAACGCCTTGATTCAAACGGCCATCGGCGGCGATGTGGCGACCCAGGTGGTGCAAGAGGAAAAGCAGTTCGATCTCATCGTGCGCCTCGAGCAACCCTACCGCGACAATCCGGAGGAGATCGGCAACATTTTGGTGGCGACGCCCGGCGGCCAACAGATTCCCCTCAAAGAATTTGCCGACATTCAGGTCGCGAGCGGCGCTTCCTTCATCTATCGAGAAAATAATTCCCGCTACATCGGCGTGCAGTTTTCCGTGGAAGGGCGCGATTTGGCAGGCGCGGTGAACGATGCCATGCAGCAGGTTGCCACCAAGGTAAAATTGCCGCGCGGCTATCGTTTGGACTGGGGCGGCGAGTACACAGAATACACGGCATCGCGCCATCAGCTGAGCATCATCATACCGTTGACCACTTTTCTGATTTTTCTGCTGCTGTTCGCGCTGTACAGCAATTTTAAGTTTCCCCTTATCACGGTGCTTGGCGTGGTTCTTTCGGCGCCGGTGGGCGGGATCGTCGCCTTATGGATGACCGGAACGCCGTTCTCGGTGTCTTCGGGAATCGGTTTTCTGGCATTGTTCGGCGTCTCGGTGCAGACCGCGGTCGTCTATATCTCCTATGTCAATGAATTGCGCCGCAACGGCACGCCGGTGGCCGAGGCCATCCGCGAAGGCGCCATTCTGCGTCTGCGCCCGATCATGATGACCGCATTGGTGGCGGCCCTGGGGCTGCTGCCGGTCGCATTGGCCACGGGCGTCGGCACGGACTCGCAGCGGCCATTCGCTCTGGTGATTGTCAGCGGCTTGTTCACCCGCCTGCTGATCAGCGTCTTTCTGATGCCGGTGCTGTACGCGCTGGTAGCCCGGCCGGGCGATCGATTGGAAGTCTAGCGCCGCTGAACTGCCGGGTTATTCCTCGCTCAGAGCCGGTACGTGAGAATTGACTTCCTCCGCGATCTTGGTCGGATCGGCGCCCGCGACCGGATATGACTTGGACCACAACACGCTGCCATCGCTGACCTGGGCGAGTTTAATGGTGAGGTTTTGGGCGCCTGCATCGGCTCCGATCGCCCCGCACAGTACATAGGCGGAATGATTCGATCGGCCGCGCTGCACCGCGGATTTCGAGTCATCGCACAGCGCGGGCTCGGGGCTCAAGCCCACCTTCCCGCGGTGCGCTATTACAACCTTGCCGTAAACAAGCGCGAAGGTGGAATCGGCGATTTTCGCCGCCTCCGCATTGCCGGTTGGCGCGGTAAAAGGAATCGCCAACAGCTGGCTGTGTCCCGCGGGAGTCTCCGCCCCATCGTCCGATGCGATGCGGGCGATTTCCGCCGCCAGCTTGGAGATGTCCTTTTTATCGAAGCTGCCATGATACTTGTCCGAGATTGCATGCAGCTGCTGCGAATCGCCCCGCGAGAATCCCGAGGAACTGTGATCGTTCGAACTGCAGCCTTTCGACAGCAGCGCGACACACAGCCAGACATACACAATCGCCCGGACCCAGCGCGGCAATTGATTGAAGAATATCCAAGCAGAACGCAAGGCCCAGACCAAAACCTGCAGCCAGTAGTGCACTTTGGATCCGGACCCCTCCTTCGGAAATTCCGGATACTTCGGCGCTGCCGGTGCCGCTTCCGCCGCCGGCGCCGCTTTACTTTGGATGCTGGGGCGCATTGCGGGCACGTACGCCCGCGGCGCGGCGACGGGCTCACCTGAGACAAGTCGCCGGCACAAGGCTTGAAGGGATGCATTCGCTTGGCCACCCGGGACGCGGACCCATTGCACCGATAAGAATTTCTCAGGGACGCGCGCGCCCGACTGATTGGTTTCGTCGATGACCACCGGCAAAAGAAACGCGATGATCATCGGCCATATCGAGGGTTCTCTCGACTGCCAAGCGCCACTCTCGCCGGAAATAGCCCTCATGACGCGCTTCGGTTTGCGCGGAAACGAGCGGCATGAAGTAATCGCATTCTCGGATCTGCTTGCGGATTTTCTGATCCCAGATCTCGCCGCCGCCCAGGTCGCTTTCGTCGTACCAAACTTCCATGCCGAAAGTCAGCAGCGCATCCTTGAGCGCCCGCGCAGCCTCGCGATCCGCCGAGGCGTAGCTCAAAAAGACCGTGGGTCTCGGGCCGGTGTTCAATGCATCGACTTCAGGCACTGTAGCGGCCTCATTTTCAAAGTGGCGGAGAGGGCGAGATTGACTCGGGCCGTCCCGGCCCTCGCGCTTCGCGCGCCGTCGCCAAGGCGCTCCGGCGTCCAAAATCGCTCCCGGCGATTTTGTCGAACTCCAGCAAGTTCGTCCACGCACCCTGCTCCTGCTGGAAAAATGACGGCCCCGGAAACGGGGCCTCATTTTTCCAGTTGGCGGAGAGGGCGAGATTCGAACTCGCGAGCCCCGTAAAGGGCCTCCGGTTTTCAAGACCGGTGCATTCAACCACTCTGCCACCTCTCCTACTCTGCGGCATCCGTTCGGTTGCGGCGCGATTTTACCCGACAAAATCTGTTATGTCCGGCCGCTAAGCCATTGAACCGGCGCCATTTACCCCTATATTGCCAGGAAGTTGGGCTAAACCGGTGCCCGCCCTGGCGGGGGTGCTAAAATAGCGGCGTTGGCTTATTTGGAGGACACGATGGCCACTTTCCCAGGCAGTAATTCTGCTTTCCCGAGCTCAGGCGTCGATAGCCGAGCTACTTTCATCACCCGCACCTACACCCATGTGGTCGGCGGCATTCTCGGTTTCATTCTCGTCGAGCTGGGATTATTCGAGTCCGGGCTCGCCGGCCAGATCGCGAGCTTCATGCTCGGCTTCAACTGGTTCCTGATCCTCGGCGCCTTCATGCTGGTCGGCTGGTTGGCAACGCGCACCGCGCAAACCAGCAGCTCGCTCGGCATGCAGTACTTCTCGTACGCGGCTTACGTCGTTGCCGAAGCGCTGATCTTCGTGCCGCTGCTCTACATCGCCGACCGCAAGGCGCCCGGTGCAATCGACAGCGCGACCTTGATCACCGCGCTCGGTGCCGGCGGCCTGATGGTTGTCGCGCATCGCACGCGCAAGGACTTCTCATTCCTGCGCGCCATCTTGATGTGGGGCGGTGTGGTCGCACTGCTGGCCATGGTGGGTGGGGCCGTGTTCGGGTTTCAGCTTGGAACCTGGTTCTCGGTGGCGATGATCGGCTTCGCCGGCGCCGCGGTTCTCTACGACACCTCGAACATCATCCAGCACTATCCGGAAGATCGCTACGTGTCGGCCGCGATGCAGTTGTTCGCATCGATCGCGCTCATGTTCTGGTACGTGCTGCGTCTCGTGATGGGCAGCCGGAACTGAATATCGCGGCGGCCTGCTGCCGGTCTACTGCAGCAGGTCCGCCCCGCCCATGTAGGGCATCAGTACTCTTGGAACGGCGACGGCGCCGTCTTGGCGCTGGTAGTTCTCCAGTATCGCGACCAGGGCTCGCCCCACGGCGACCCCCGATCCATTCAAGGTATGCACCAATTCAGGCTTCCCGGTCTCGGGGTTACGCCAGCGTGCTTGCAGACGGCGCGCCTGAAAGGACTCGCAATTGCTGCAGGATGAGATCTCGCGATACTTCTTCTGCGACGGCAGCCAGACCTCCAAGTCGTAGGTCTTGGCGCTGCTGGGGCCGGTGTCGCCCGCGCACAAAGACACCACGCGGTACGGCAACTCCAACGCCTTGAGCACATCTTCGGCGTGCTGCGTCATTTCCTCGAGCGCAGCGTACGAATTCTCCGGGCGCACGATTTGCACCATTTCGACCTTGTCGAATTGGTGCTGGCGGATCATGCCGCGAGTATCCCTTCCGGCCGCGCCCGCCTCCGATCGAAAGCAAGGCGTGTGCGCCACGAATTTCAGCGGTAAGCGCTCCGGCGGCAAGATCTGGTCGCGCACCAGATTGGTCAGCGGCACCTCAGCGGTCGGAATCAAATAAAAGCCGGGATCGCCGCGCACTGCAAACAGATCCTGTTCGAATTTCGGCAACTGCCCTGTGCCCACCAGCGCAGCGGCCTGCACGAGGTAGGGTACGTATGCCTCGCGATAGCCATGATCTTGGACATGCAAATCGAGCATGAATTGCGCAAGAGCGCGGTGCAGCTTCGCCAGTTTTCCCGTCATCACCACGAACCGGGCTCCGGAAATGCGTCCGGCGGCCTCGAAATCCATACCCAAGGGTTCGCCCACGGCAACGTGATCCTTCGGCTCGAAAGCGAATTCCCGCGGCATTCCCCAGCGGCGCACTTCGACGTTGGCGGTCTCATCGCGTCCCTCGGGCACGCTGGCATGCAGGATATTCGGCAGACCCATCTGCAGATCGGCGATTTGCGTCTGAATGACTTCCAGCCGCTTTTCGATTCCCATCAGTCCCGCACCCAAGGACTCCCCCGCGGCGAGCAACGCTGCCGCATCCTGTCCTTTCGATTTGGCGAAGCCCACAGCCTTGGCGTTGGCGTTGCGCTCGGCGCGGAGCCGGTCGGCTTCGATTTGCACGCTCTTGCGCTCATCCTCGAGCGCGGCGAACGAGCCCACATCGAGTTCGAAGCCGCGCCGCGCCAGGGCGGCGGCGACGCCGGGTAAATCGCTGCGCAGCAGCTTAGGATCGAGCACGGTACCTTCCTTCAATAATGTTCATGGCTTGCCGGCATCCTTGGCTTTGGAATCGCGTGCGCGGCGTGCTGCCAGCGCTTCGCCGATTTTGATCTCCAATCCGCGCGTGACCGGCACATAGTAGCGGCGATCCGGCATTTCATCCGGGAAATAACGTTCGCCGGCGGCGTATCCGCCCGGCTCGTCGTGCGCATAGCGATAGCCTTTGCCGTAGCCGATCTCCTTCATCAGGCGTGTCGGCGCATTGCGCAGATGCAGCGGGACCTCCAGTGATCCGAGCTTCGCGGCATCCTCGCTCGCCGCGTTGAATGCGGTGTAGACGGCGTTGCTCTTCGCGGCGCATGCCATGAAGACGACCGCCTGGGCGATGGCCAGCTCGCCTTCGGGACTGCCCAACCGTTCATACACGGCGCAGGCCTCGAACGCCATGGTCAAGGCGCGCGGATCGGCATTGCCGATATCCTCGCTCGCCATGCGCAGCGCGCGGCGCGCGACATACATAGGATCGCAGCCGCCCGCGAGCATGCGGCACAGCCAGTACAACGCGGCGTCCGGATCGCTGCCGCGCACCGACTTGTGCAGCGCCGAAATCTGATCGTAGAAATTCTCGCCGCCCTTGTCGAAGCGCACGTAGGTGCTGCCGATGACGGCGCGCATGGTGTCGACATCGAATCGGCGCCCGGACTCCGCCGCCGCACCCAAGTCGGCCGCAGTCTCCGAGAAATTGAGCATGCGGCGCGCATCGCCGTCGGCGGCGGCCAGCAGCAGCTCGCGCGCCGCGGCGTCCATTTGCAGATTGAGCGTTCCCAAGCCGCGCTCGGGGTCCGACAGAGCGCGATCAAGAAGCTTGCCGAGATCATCAGTGTTCAGCGACTTCAGCACATAGACGCGCGCCCGCGACAGCAAGGCGTTGTTCACCTCAAACGACGGATTCTCGGTGGTCGCGCCGATAAAGATCAGCGTTCCGTCCTCGACGTAGGGCAGAAATGCGTCCTGCTGCGACTTGTTGAAGCGATGCACCTCGTCCAGGAACAACACCGTGTTGCGCGTGCCGCGCAGGCTGCGCGCCTGCTCAACGACGGTGCGGATATCCTTGATGCCCGCTTGCACCGCCGAGAGACCGACGAATTCGGCGTTCGCGCCATTGGCGACCAGCCGGGCCAGCGTGGTCTTCCCGGTGCCCGGCGGCCCCCACAGAATCATCGAATGCGGATGGCCCGATTCCAACGCGCGGCGCAGCGGAGCGCCCGTTCCCAGCAAATGCGACTGTCCGACATACTCATCGAGGGACCGCGGACGCAGGCGGTCGGCCAGAGGCCGATACGTGCCGTCGCTTCCGCGTCACTTGCCGCCGCGCCCGATCACATCCACCCCCGGCGGCGGCACGAACGAAAACAGACCAGGCGCAAACTTGGCGTTGCGCTTGGGATTGGTGAAGGTCAACTGTGTCACCTGATTGAGCTTGTCGGCGAGAAACATGGACGCCAGGTCGCCCTTGCGAAAGCCGATGCGCACCAGTTGAAAATCCGTATCCGGGTGCTTGGGGATGAGTTGGTACCACTCGAGGCCGTCGCTCGGCGGCAGCGACGTGACGTCGAACTGGCTGCTCACCGATCCATTGCCCGACAGCAGCACGGCCGGCGTGTTCGCGAGACTGGCATCCATGTCGCGCACGTTGGCCTGCTGCAGGTCCTTGTCGTAAAACCAGATCTGTTTGCCGTCCGCCAGGATCAGCTGCTCGGAAGGCTGCGAATAGTCCCAGCGAAATCTTCCGGGTTTTTGCAGGTACAGCTTGCCCGCGGCACTGCGCATCACCTTCCCGTGCCCGTCGTCGATGGTCTGCGTGAAGTCCGCGGACCAGGTCGCCAGACCGCTGAAATATTCCTCGACTTCCGTCGTCGGTGAGGCAATGGCGTCGGTCGCGCCCAGCACTACCAGCATGCACCGGCGAGATCGCCGCCACAAGGTCGCCTGGTTCATCACTGTCATTCCTCCGGCGGGGCTGCGCCGTAGATCTCGCGATTGCCGTTGGACTGCAGCGGACCGACGAGACCGGCCGCCTCCATCGCTTCGACCAGCCGCGCCGCACGGTTGTAGCCGATCTTCAGGCGCCGTTGCACCCCGGAGATCGATGCTTTGCGAGTCTCGGTGACGATCCGCACCGCTTCGTCGTACAGAGGATCAGCCTCTGCATCGGCAGCGCCGCCTTCCGCGGCCTCTTCTTCGTCCGACGGGAATCCGGGAATGGGATTGCGCGGGCCCTCCAAAATTTCATCGATGTAGATCGGCGGCGAGGCCGATTTCAATCCCGCCACCACGCGATGCACTTCTTGATCGGAAACGAACGCGCCGTGAACGCGGGTCGGAATCGACGTGCCGGGCGGCAGGAACAGCATGTCGCCATGGCCGAGCAGCGACTCCGCGCCGCTTTGGTCGAGAATCGTGCGCGAGTCCACCTTGGCCGAAACCTGAAATGCGATGCGGGTCGGAATATTGGCCTTGATCAGTCCGGTAATGACATCCACCGAAGGACGCTGCGTCGCCAAGATCAAATGGATGCCGGAGGCTCGCGCCTTCTGCGCGAGCCGCGCGATCAGCTCCTCGACCTTCTTGCCGACGATCATCATCAGATCGGCGAGCTCATCGATGATCACCACGATGAAGGGCAAGGACGTCAATTCCGGCACATCTTCCGCGACCACGCCCGGGCACGCCCTGCGCGATCTTCTGCATGCGGATCGGGTCCTTGATCGGCCTGCCGGCGTCGGCCGCTTCTTTGACCTTGCGATTGAAGCCGCCGATGTTGCGCACGCCGAGCGCCGACATCAGCTGGTAGCGCCGTTCCATCTCCGCCACGCACCAGCGCAAGGCATTGGCGGCCTGCTTCATGTCCGTCACCACCGGCGACAACAAATGCGGAATGCCTTCGTACACCGAAAGCTCCAGCATTTTCGGATCGATCATGATCATGCGCACGTGTTCGGGCGTGGCCTTGTAGACCAGGCTCAACACCATGGCATTGATGCCGACCGACTTGCCCGATCCGGTGGTGCCGGCGATGAGCAAATGCGGCATGCGGGCCAGATCCGCCACGATCGGCACGCCGCCGATGTCCTTGCCCAGAGCCAGCGCGAGCGGCGAGCCGACCTCGTCGTAGGGCTTGGATTTGATGATCTCGCCCAACGTCACGATCTCGCGCTTCTCGTTGGGTATTTCCAAACCCACCACCGATTTGCCGGGAATGACCTCGACCACCCGGACGCTGATCGCGGACAACGCGCGCGCCAAATCCTTGGCAAGATTGCTGATCTGGCTGACCTTCACGCCGGGCGCGGGCCGCAGTTCGAATCGCGTGATCACCGGACCGGGCTGCACCGCCACGACCTCGACCTCGATGGCGAAATCGCGCAGTTTGATTTCCACCAGCCGCGACATCGCCTCCAACGCCTCGTCGGAGTAGGACTGCTCGCGCGTGCCCGGCTCATCGAGCAAGGAGAGGGCCGGCAACTCGCTCGACTTCGGCGCATCGAACAACGGTACCTGCCGCTCGCGTTCGACGCGATCGCTCTTTTGCGGCAGCGGAGCCGGCGCCTCGATCCGCGGCGGCGCCCGGCTGGCAACCTTTTTCTGCTCTTCGCGCACCACTTCCTGGCGGGCCTGTTTACGCAGCTGACCGGAGGCCAGTTCGCGTCGTTGCTCCAGGCGGGCGCGAATCCAGTCGATCGCGCTCAATACCCAGGAGCCGAGCCGGTCCATCACTTCAAACCACGACACGCCGAGGAACAAGGCCACGCCGGCCAGCCACAACCCCAGCAACAGCAGCGTTGCGCCGAGAAAACTCAAGCCACGGGCGCTGCCCGTACCGGCTAGTTCGCCGAGCACGCCGCCGGCGCTGTTCGGCAATCCCGCGCCGCTCCAGTGCAGCGTCGCCAGGCCGCAGCTCGTGAACAGCGTCAGCACAAAGCCCAGAGCGCGCAGCACGGTGTTCACGCGCGAGCGCGTATCGGGCAGCGATTGATCCTTGTGGACCAGCCAACCTGAGTACGCCAGCATGACCGGGAACAGATAGGCCGGACGGCCAAAGAGAAACAGAAAGAATCCCGCAAGCCACGCGCCCACCGGACCGATCCAGTTGCCGACCGGTCCGGGCTCGCCGGTGTCCGAGAAGCCAGGATCGTGCGCATGATAGGAGACCAGCGCCAGCAACAAGAGCAGCGCCAGTGCGCCCAGCACCCATAGTGTGCCTTCGCGCAACGAGCGCGACACGGCGGCAGAAATCTTGGCTTTCTGTTTGGGCTTCTTCGGCGACGAAGCTTCGCTATATCTAGATCTTTAATGATAATGTCTTCTTAACTGATTGAATAATATGCAATAGTAACCCGTCACGCATGATGCAACAACACCGGCGGGCGAGGTTGCGGATGGGGCTTGTTGGAACTGGCTGGAGCCCACAGATTTACTTACCATGGGTCAGTTAACCTTAAGCTTCGCGGGCGCCTAGCCCTAAGCAACTTTTCAAGACGAGAGGCAAATTATACATGAGCGTAGTCAGGCACAGTCGTCTCCTCATCCTGGGGTCCGGACCTGCAGGCTACACCGCCGCCGTCTATGCGGCCCGCGCCAATCGAAAACCCTTGCTCATCACCGGCTTGGAGCAAGGCGGACAGCTCATGACTACCACCGATGTGGATAACTGGCCGGGCGACGTCGAACATCTGCAAGGACCTGCGCTCATGGAGCGGATGCGCCGCCACGCGGAACGATTCAACACCGAGATCGTCCCGGACCACATCAACCAGGTCGATTTGCGCCAGCGGCCCTTTCGTCTGGTCGGCGATAACGGCGAGTACACCTGCGATGCACTCATCATTGCCACCGGCGCGTCGGCGCAATATCTGGGCCTGCCCTCCGAAGAGACTTTCAGGGGCAAGGGAGTTTCGGCGTGCGCGACCTGCGATGGGTTCTTCTACCGCGGCAAGGCCGTCGCAGTTGTCGGCGGCGGCAATACCGCGGTGGAAGAGGCCCTTTACTTGAGCAACATTGCCTCGCATGTCACGCTGGTGCATCGGCGCGACAAGCTGCGCGCCGAGAGAATATTGCAGGACCGCTTGTTCGCCCTGGCCTCGTCCGGCAAGGCCAGCATCGTTTGGAACCACACCATCGATGAGATTCTGGGCGACGACTCGGGCGTGACCGGCGTGCGCATGCGTGCCGCGTCGGGCAACGGCACGCGCTCGATCAACGTCGACGGCGTGTTCATTGCGGTCGGCCATGTCCCCAACACCCAGCTATTCGAGCAACAACTGGACATGCGCGGCGGCTACATTCTGGTCAAGGGCGGCAGCGACGGCGGCGCGACGGCCACCAGCATCGCGGGCGTGTTCGCCGCGGGCGACGTGGCCGATCATGTCTATCGCCAAGCCGTCACCTCGGCCGGCACCGGTTGCATGGCGGCGCTCGATGCCGATAAATATCTGGAAAGAATTGAGGCCGAAATCCACGCCGCGCCGCGCGCTGCTCACGCGTGAACTTTCGCCCGGCGCGATTTCTCGACAGCATTGCGCAGGTCGAAGCGCAGAAGTGGAACGCGCTGGCCGGATCCGCGCAGCCGTTCCTGCGCCACGAGTTTCTCCTGGCGTTGGAGGAATCCGGATGCGCAGCGCCGCGCACCGGATGGGACCCGAAGCATGTCATTCTGGAGGACGCGGACGGCAAAGCCGTGGCGGCGATGCCCCTGTTTCGCAAATCGCATTCGCGCGGCGAATTTGTGTTCGATTTCTCCTGGGCCGGCGCCTATGCGCAGCACGGTATCAAGTACTACCCGAAGTTATTGACGGCGGTCCCCTTCACGCCCGTATCGGGACCGCGCCTGCTGCTCAGTCCGCTGACGGCACGCAAAGCCGCCGCCAACAGCATGATCCGCGCTGTCGTAGACTATGCGCGCAGCAACCAACTCTCTTCCTGGCATGTGTTGTTTCCGACCGAGGAAACCGCCGCCGAGCTCGATCAGGCCGGGCTGATACTGCGCCGCGACTGCCAATTTCATTGGTACAACCAGGGCTACGATTCCTTCGAGGCCTTTCTCGCCACCTTCACCGCCGAGAAACGCAAGAAGGCCAAACGCGAGCGCCGGCGCGTCGCCGAGGCCGGTATCGAATTCGATACGCTGCACGGCGGCGAGATGACCGCTTCGCTATGGAGAGTGGTTTACGCCTTCTATGCCGACACCTTCCATCGGCACGGTCACGAGCCGTATCTGAATCTGGATTTCTTCAAGCGCATCGCCGCCGCCATGCCGGATGAACTAATGCTGAAAATCGCGCGTATCGGCAGCGAACCCATAGCAGTGGCCATCTTTTTTGTCGGCAACGAGGCCTTGTATGGCCGCTATTGGGGCGCCGGCGGCAACTTTCACAGCCTGCATTTCGAGGCCTGCTACTACCAGGGCATCGAGTATTGCATCGAGAAGAAGCTGCAGCGCTTCGAACCCGGCACCCAGGGCGAACACAAGGTTCCGCGAGGCTTCGTGCCCACCATGACGCACTCCGCGCACTACATCGCGGATCCGCGATTTGCCGCTGCCATTCGCGACTACGCGCAGCGCGAGGCCCGCGGCGTCGACAGCTACGCCGCCGCGGTCCAAAGCCATGTGCCCTATCACCGCGCGCCGGATGAGGAGTTGCGGCTCTGAGCAGACTCGTCTGGTTGGGAGAGCAGACGGATCCGAATTGGTTTCCGCCCTTGGACCAGGCGCTGCGCGAACCGCCCGGCCTGCTGGCCGCCGGCGGCGACCTGAGTCCGACCCGGCTGCTCGCGGCCTACGAACGCGGCGTGTTTCCCTGGTATTCGGCGCAACAGCCGATTCTTTGGTGGTCGCCGGATCCGCGCATGGTGCTGTTTCCCGATGAATTCAAATGCGCTCGCAGCCTGAGCAAGACGTTGCGCCATGGCGCATTCAGCACGCGCTCGATCATGCCTTCGGCGCCACGATCCGCGGCTGCGCCGCGCCGCGCCGCTCCGGTCCCGACACCTGGCTGAACGCGGAGATGATCGACTCCTACGACCGGCTGCACGAGCTGGGCTTCGGGCACTCGGTCGAAACCTATCGAGCAGGCCGGCTGGTCGGCGGTTTGTACGGAATTCAGCTGGGACAGGTGTTTTTCGGCGAATCGATGTTCAGCCTCGAGCGCGATGCCTCGAAGGTGGCATTGGCGCGCTTGGTGGAGGAGTGTCGCGCGCGCGACATCAAGTTCATCGACTGTCAGGTGGCCAGCCCTCACCTGGCGGGTTTGGGCGCCCGCGAGGTCTCGCGCAGCCAGTTTGTCGCGTTGCTGCGCCAATACGCGCGGCGCACCCCTGCGGCCAAGTGGCGGCAAGATCTTTAGGAAATTGCATTAACTAGAGTGCTTTATGCACAATGCGCCCGGTTTCACGCATACCACAAGGACGCATGTCAAAAGAAGAGGCCATTCAATTCGAGGGCGAGGTCGTCGAGACTCTGCCCAATACGACATTTCGCGTCAAACTTAAGACCGGCCATGTAGTTACCGCACATATCTCAGGCAAGATGCGCAAAAACTACATCCGGATTCTGACCGGCGACCAGGTCACGGTCGAGATGACCCCCTACGATCTGACCAAGGGCCGCATCGTCTATCGAGGCCGCTAAAGTCTTCATGCGCTTCGCCTAAGCACTACCCTCGTGCGACAGCAGCGCCGGCTGATCCGCCCCGCGCGCCTCGAGTTTGAGCTTTTCGCCATCCTCGCTCAGGGTGACCTCGACGTGGCCGCCGTTCACCAGCTTGCCGAACAATAGTTCTTCGGCCAACGGGCGCTTGATGAACTCCTGAATGATGCGCGCCATGGGCCGCGCGCCCATCTTCGGATCGTAGCCGCGTTTGGCGATCCAGCGCCGCGCCGGTTCGTCGACGGAAATCGAGACACCCTTCTGTTCGAGTTGCGCCTCGGCCTCGACCAGGATCTTGTCGACCACGCGCTCGATCGTGTCCTGATCCAGGCTGCCGAATTGGATGACGGCATCCAAGCGATTGCGGAACTCCGGTGAAAACAAGCGTCGAATCGCCTCCATGCCGTCCGCGCCCGTATCCGACTGGGTGAAGCCGATGCTTGGCCGGCTCATTTCGAATGCCCCCGCGTTCGTGGTCATGACGATGATGACGTGACGAAAATCCGCCTTGCGGCCGTTGTTGTCGGTCAATGTGCCGTGATCCATGACCTGCAGCAGCAGATTGAACACATCGGGATGCGCTTTCTCGATCTCATCGAGCAGCAACACGCAGTGCGGATGCTTGGCGATCGCCTCGGTCAACAGACCGCCCTGATCGAAGCCGACATATCCCGGAGGCGCGCCGATCAAACGCGAGACCGTGTGACGCTCCATGTATTCCGACATGTCGAAGCGCACGAATTCCACGCCCATGGCAATCGCCAATTGGCGGGTGACCTCGGTCTTGCCGACGCCGGTCGGACCGGAGAACAGGAACGATCCCACCGGCTTGCGCTGATCGCCCAGTCCCGAGCGTGACATCTTGATGGCGGCAGCCAAGGCCTCGATCGCCCGGTCCTGACCGAAGATCGTCAGCTTCAAATTGCGTTCCAGGTTCTTCAGCACATCGCGATCCGACATCGAGACATTCTTGGGCGGAATGCGCGCAATGCGCGCCACCACATTCTCGATTTGCATCACGGTGACCGATTGCGCACGCTTCTCGACCGGCTGCAGGCGCAGATTCGCACCCGCCTCATCCACCACGTCAATGGCCTTATCGGGCATATGCCGGTCATTGATGTGACGCGCCGCCAATTCGGCGGCCGCGCGCAGCGCCTCGTCCTCGTACTTGATGCCGTGATGCTCTTCATAGCGGGACTTCAATCCGCGCAGAATGTCGACCGTGTCCTGCACGGACGGCTCGGTGATGTCGATCTTCTGGAAGCGCCGCGCCAGGGCGTGATCCTTCTCGAAAATCCCGCGGTACTCGTTGTAGGTGGTGGAACCGATGCAGCGCAGTTCGCCGTTGTTCAGGGCCGGCTTGATCAGATTGGAGGCATCCATCACGCCGCCCGAAGCGGCGCCGGCGCCGATCACGGTGTGGATCTCGTCGATGAACAGAATCGCGCCGGGCTGCTTCTTGACTTCCGCCAGCACCGCTTTCAGGCGCTTCTCGAAATCGCCGCGGTACTTGGTGCCCGCCACCAGCGAGCCCATATCCAGCGAGTAAATCGTGGCATCGAGCAGCACGTCGGGCACCTGATTCTCGACGATCATCCGCGCCAGGCCTTCCGCAATCGCCGTCTTGCCGACGCCGGCCTCGCCCACATACAGCGGATTATTCTTGCGGCGGCGGCAGAGAATCTCGATGGTGCGCTCGACCTCGAGTCTGCGTCCGATCAAGGGATCGATTTTGCCCTTGCGCGCCGACTCGTTCAGATTGGTGGCATATTTCTCCAGCGCGTTGCCGCTGCCGTCGCCTTCGCGTTCGGCATCCGGCGATGCCGCGGCATCATCGCGCTCGCTGCGCTCCTCGCCACCGGCCTTCGACAGTCCGTGGGCGATGAAATTGACCACATCGAGACGCGACACATCCTGCATGCTCAGCAGGTAGGCGGCATGCGATTGCTTTTCGCTGAAGATCGCGACCAACACATTGGCAACGGTGACCTCCTTCTTGCCGCTGGATTGCACGTGAAACACGGCTCGTTGCAGCACCCGCTGAAACCCCAGCGTCGGCTGCACGTCGCGGTCCTCGCCGGCCGGCAGGCGCGGCGTGGTCTGATCGATGAATTGCTTGAGTTCGGTCTTGAGCTTGGCGGTGTCGGCACCGCAGGACTTCAAAATCTCTCGGACCTTGGGAGTGTCCACGATCGCGAGCAACAGATGCTCCACGGTCATGAATTCGTGCCGCGCCTCGCGCGCGCCGGCAAATGCATCGTTTAAGCAAAATTCCAGTTCTTGACTTAGCACTTTACGCCTCTTCTAGCGTTGCCATCAGCGGATGCTGATGTTGTCGCGCGTACGCGATCACCTGAGCCACCTTCGTTTCCGCAATTTCATAAGTGAACACCCCGCAAACCCCCTTGCCTTTGGTATGGACCTCCAGCATAACCCGAGTCGCCTTGGTGCGGTCCATCGCGAAGAACCGCTGCAGGATGTCGACCACGAACTCCATGGGAGTGTAGTCGTCATTAATCAGAACTACTTGATACAGAGGCGGTCTTTTGAGCTTGGGCGCCGCTTCTTCGACGATTAGGCTCGTTCCGTCCCGCCCGCGTTCAATGTCACTCATGAGTAGTCAGTTTATAGGGCGCGTTTGGACCGTTTACAAGATAGGGGAGCACAAAGCCGGTCAGACCGGTTCGCACAAATGCCTTCATACACCCAAATACCGTTCACTGTCGCCAATCGCTGTCACTTTACAAGTAAAAACAAATGCTTGAGCGTCCAAGCGCGTAGCCCGTATGATTGCCGCCACGAATTCATCCTCGGGTAATTGCATTGCCGAACGCGACACATTCACCACTTTAATGTTCGATACACGCACAAACGAATGGTTGCCGCGACTGCTGGCCAAGGGCCCAAAGGCGGTGTCGTTGCTATTGGCCGCCCTGATTTTGCTGCAAATGCTGCAAATCGGCTATTCGCTGTTTTCCAAGCCCCTCAAGATGCCGCAACCGGTCCTCCCGGCTGCGGCGCTGCCGGCGCAGCGCCCCGGGGTGGACATGCAGGCAGTGGTAGCCGCGCACCTGTTCGGTGTCCCCGTGGTCGATCCCGCCTCCCAGGACCCGGAAAATGCACCGCCGAGCAGAGCCAACCTGCTGCTGGCGGGCACCATCGCCACTCAGGACCCAAAACACGGCGTCGCCATCATTAGCGTTAGCGGAACGCCTTCCAAGGTCTATTCGGTCGGCGAGCGGATAGAAGACGCAGCGCTGCATTCGGTCTATCTGGATCATGTGATTTTGGATCGCGGCGGCGCCCTCGAGACGTTGCTGTTGCCGCGCCAGGTGCCCCCTTCCGCACGGATTGCGGCCGTCCGGCGCGGTCCGGTCGTCGATCCGCGCACGACCGCTGCGGTCGACAATATCCGGCACATGGTGCAGCAAGATCCCAGCATCCTCGATCAGGTGATGCGCACCGTAGCCTCTTATGACAATGCGGCGGGAAAACTGAGAGGCTTTCGTGCTTATCCCGGGCGAAATAGGGCGATATTTAGCAAGTTGGGTTTAAAAGCCGGGGATTTGGTGACCGCGATCAATGGCACGCCGCTGGACGACCCGCAACGCAGTCAGGATGTCTTCAACACGATCCAGACTTCCGATCATGTCACCGTGACGATCGAACGCGGCGGCCAGAAACAGGACATTACCTTGAACATTGCACAAGTCGCTGCGCAGGCAACCAAAGATCTCGAGGGTGAGGGCAACAGCCCCGCAGCCGGCGGCAGCGCGCCGGCGCCCAATCCGCCGCCAAATACCAATGAAAATTCTAACGAATAGTGCCGACGGCGGTCGAAGCCGTTCAATATGCGAGTACCCATGACTCTCGAGCCGATTAAATATCATTCAAAACGCAGGTTTGCCGCAATGCTGGCGCTGTCTGGCTTTCTGGTATCGGCCGCGCTGGCCGCAAACCCGCAGCTGAAGCCCGCGCAGGAAGGCGCGACCATCACGCCCAATTACAAGGATGCGGATCTAAGCCAGATCATACAGGCGGTCAGCGAAGTCACCGGCAAGAATTTCATCATTGATCCGCGCGTCAACGCCAAGGTCACCATGCTGTCGGCGACGCCGATGTCGCCGCAAGCGTTCTACGAAGCGTTCCTGGCGGTGTTGCAGGTATATGGCTATGTCGCGGTGCCGGCCGGAAAAGTCATCAAAATCGTGCCCAACACCGATTTGCGGCAATTGCCCGCCAATGACCTGCCGCGCGATGTCAGCTCGACCTCCGATGAGATCGTGACCCAGATCGTCACCCTCAAGAATGTCAGCGCAGCCCAGTTGGTGCCGATGTTGCGGCCCCTCATCCCCACTTACGGACACCTCGCCGCCTATCCAGGCGGCAATATGCTCATCATTTCGGATCGCGCCAGCAACGTCAGCCGCATCGTGCGCATCATCGAACGCATGGATGAAAGCGGCGATGAACCCATCGAGGTCATTCCGCTGCACAATGCCGGCGCCGCCGATGTGGTGCGCATCGTCAATTCGCTCAATCAGGGAGCGGGCGCGGAAGCCGGCGCCATTGCCAAGGTGGTCGCCGACGAGCGCACCAACAGCATCTTGCTCACGGGCGAGCGCTCCGCGCGCTTGCGCCTCAAGGCGCTCATTATCAACATGGACACGCCGATGGCATCGGGCGGCGATATCCAAGTGCGCTATTTGCGCTATGCCGACGCCGAAAAAATCTCCGACAAACTGAAAGGCCAGGCCACCGCCTCGGCGAAAGCACAGGGCGGGCCGCCGACCGGAGCACCCCCGCCGCAGGCGGCGGCACCTCCAACGTCGATGCCAGCGTGACCATTTGGGCCGACGTCGCCACCAACGCGTTGATTATTACCGCACCCCCAAAGATCATGAAGTCCCTGATGGGCGTCATCGACAAGCTCGACATCCGCCGGGCGCAGGTTCAGGTCGAAGCCATCATCGTGGAAGTCGATGTCAACAAGAGCTCAAACCTCGGCGTGCAGTGGCTGTTGTTCGGGCAGGGCAACAGCACGGTACCCGCGGGCGTCATCAATCTGCCCGGTGCCGGCACCAGCATCGTTGACTTAGCCTCGGCTGTTTTAGGCGCGTCGCAAGGCACGACGACCACCCCCGGCGTTCCCGGCGTGGCGGGCACACCCACCATCAGCAGCTCCACAGTCGGCACGGGCGCCACCGTGGCGGTCGGCCGCGTGGTCAACAACGGCGTGAGTTTTGCCGCGCTCATTCAAGCGCTGCGCAGCGACGGCAGCAGCAACATCATCTCCACGCCCTCGTTGATCACCATGAACAATGAAGAGGCTGAAGTGAAGGTGACGCAGGAAATCCCGTTGATCACGGGATCCTTCTCCAACACCACCGCCAGCGTCTCGGGAACCACCAGCCCCTTCCAAACCATTCAGCGCGAGGAAGTGGGCACGATCCTCAAGGTGACGCCGCATATCAATGAAGGCAACTCGGTGCAGCTGAAGATCGAGCAGGAGGACTCCTCGCCCGGCGCGAAGCTGACCGACTCAGCGGACATCTCGACCAACAAGCGCTCCATCAAGACCACCGTCTTGATCGAAGATGGCGGCATCATCGTGCTAGGCGGCCTCATGTCCGACACCGTGACCGAGAGCGAAGATCGGGTGCCCGGACTCGGAGCCATCCCGATCATCGGCAACCTATTCAAGTCGCGCAGCGGTTCGCGTCAGAAAAAGAATCTGGTGGTCTTCATCCGCCCCCGCATCATGCGCGACGCGGATTCGACCGAGAGCGCCAGTGAGGCGAAGTACAACGATGTACGCCGTCAGCAGCAGGGCATCTCCAACGGCCACATAACGCTGCTGCCGGGCGAAAAACAGCCGGTGGTGCCGTCGATCCCGTCGGGGATCGCACTGCCGCAGTCGCCGCCGGGAGACACCAATGCGCAGGGTGCACTTCCCATTCAGGCCCCGCTGCCGCCCAGTCAGCAGCCTCCGCCCCCATGAACGCAGAACTGCAGGATCCCGAGCAGCCGCGGAAACTGTCGTTTCCATTTGCCAAACGTCATGGCGTTTTGGTGCGGGGCATCGCCGATGGTTCCGCAGACACGGTTTGCCGGCCTGGCGTGACGCCGCAGAGCCTGGCCGAGGTGCGCCGCTTTGTGGGCGTGCCGTTGAAGCTGCAGCGTGTTTCGGTCGAGGCCTTTGATTCGATGCTGCGCGTCGCCTATGAAGCGGGTTCCGGCGCCGCCATGCAAATGCTCGAGGGATTGGATGACAACACCGACCTCGCCCATCTGGCCGAGGATATTCCGGAATCCTCCGACCTGCTGGAAAGCGACGACGAAGCGCCCATCATCCGGCTGATCAATGCACTGCTGACCCAGGCGGTCAAAGAGAACGCCTCGGACATTCATATTGAGCCGTACGAGAACCGACTGGTCATCCGGTTCCGGGTTGATGGCGTATTGCGCGAGGTGCTGCAGACCAAGCGGGCAGTCGCGCCCTTGGTGGTATCGCGAATCAAAGTGATGTCGAAGCTCGACATCGCGGAACGCCGGCTGCCGCAGGACGGCCGAATCTCTTTGCGCATCGCCGGGCGCGCAGTGGACGTGCGCGTATCCACCCTCCCCTCCGGCCACGGCGAACGAGTGGTGCTGCGCTTGCTCGACAAGCAAGCCGGCCGAATCGAACTCACCTCGTTGGGAATGGATCCGCGAACGCAGGACACGATGGATGAAATCATCCACAAGCCGCACGGCATCATCCTGGTGACCGGCCCCACAGGATCCGGCAAGACCACCACCTTGTACGCCAGCCTCGAGCGCATCAACGACAACACGCGCAACATCATGACGGTCGAGGATCCGATCGAGTACTACATCGACGGCATCGGTCAAACCCAGGTGAATACCAAGGTCGAAATGACCTTTGCCAGGGGCCTGCGGGCAATTCTTCGGCAGGATCCCGACGTCGTCATGGTGGGTGAAATCCGCGATCTGGAAACCGCACAAATCGCCGTGCAGGCGAGCTTGACCGGACATTTGGTGCTCTCGACGCTGCACACGAATACCGCCGTCGGCGCCGTCACCCGATTGCGGGATATGGGCATTGAACCCTTCCTGCTCTCATCCAGCTTGATCGGCGTTCTGGCGCAGCGGCTGGTGCGCGTCCTCAACCCCTCGACCCGCGAGAGATTCACGGCCGGGGAATATGAACGCCGTCTTTTAAATCTGGATCCGAAAGGCGCCCCGGTGGATTTGTATCGGCCGAGCAGCGATCCCGGCACGGGCTATCGCGGGCGCACCGGAATCTACGAACTGATCGCGGTCGACGACCACATGCGCACCATGATTCATGACGGCACATCGGAGCAAGATTTGGAGCGCTACGCACGCACAGCCAGCCCCGGCATCCGCGACGACGGCCGGCGCAAGGTGATGGCCGGCGAAACGACCCTGGAAGAGGTCCTGCGCGTCACCCGCGAGGATTAGCCGTGCTGGCGGGCTCCTAATGGGTGCGTTCGAATACACGGCACTGGATGCCGAGGGGCGCGAACGCAAGGGCCTGATCGAAGGCGATACCCCGAAGCATGTCCGGCAGTTGCTGCGCGACAAGCAATTGCTGCCGATGGACATCCAGGAGACGGCGGCGCAGGAACTGAAGCAGAGCCGCCGGCGCCGCTTCCTGCGGCGCGGCCTGTCGAGCCTGGACTTGGCGATGCTGACCCGTCAATTGGCCACGTTGCTGCGCTCGGGTCTGCCTCTGGAGGAGACCTTGCAGGCCGTCGCCGAGCAAACCGAGAAGCCGCGGGTGCAACGCATCGTGCTCGGCGTTCGCAGCAAGGTCGTAGAAGGCCACCCCTTGGCGGACGGATTGCGGGACTTCCCCCAAGCCTTTCCCGAAATCTACCGCGCCACGGTCTCGGCGGGCGAGCAATCCGGCAAGCTCGATCAGGTGCTCGAGCGGCTGTCGGACTACACCGAATCGCGCCAGGTGATGGGCCAGCAAGTCAGTAATGCTCTGGTCTATCCCATAGTCTTGCTGGTGCTGTCATTCGGAATCGTCTCCTTCTTGCTCGCCTACGTCGTGCCCCAGGTTGTCGCGGTATTCGAATCGAGCAACCAGGAACTGCCCCTGGCCACCCGCATTCTCATCGACATGAGCGATCTGATCCGCCACTACTGGTTCTATGCACTGATCGTGATCGGGGCGCTGGTTTGGGGCTTTCTGCGCTGGCTGAAAGCCCCGGAAGCGCGCTTGCGCTTTGACCGCTTCCTGCTGCGCCTGCCGGTGGTCGGAAAACTGATCCGCGGCCTGAACACCGGCAGATTTTCGCGCACATTCAGCATTTTGACCGCGAGCGCCGTGCCGGTGCTCGAGGCGCTGCGGATTTCCGCCGAAGTTGTCACCAACATGCCCATGAAGCGGGCGGTGGAAGAAGCCGCGCTGCGGGTGCGGGAAGGCGCCCCCATCGGCAGATCCCTGGCTGCGCGCAAATTGTTTCCGCCCATGATGATTCACTTGATCAGCAGCGGTGAGAGCAGCGGCGAACTCGAAAAAATGCTCGAACGAGCCGCCACCAACCAGGAACGCGAAATGGACGGCTTGCTGTCCAACATGACCAATCTCTTGGGACCGCTCATGGTGGTGTTCATGGGGGCGATCGTCATGTTCATCGTGATTGCGCTCCTGCTGCCGATATTCCAGCTCAACGACCTGGTCAAATAGCCAACTGGCCGGCAAGCTATTGCGCGGGAACCGCGTTCTGGTTATAACGCGCGCGTGTCAGTCGATTGGTGAAGGATCCGCGGCAAGGGCATGATCGAGAAACCGGAATCGGAAGAGTTCGAGGAAGAGGACGCCGAAGACGCCGCGCCCGGCGGCGACGACGTCGATGTGGATCACATCATGCGCGATGTCGATTCGCAGCGGCGCCGCGCGCCCAAGGGGGCAGAGCCCGCGTGGCGCCGGCTGGAACGCGTCATGGAGGAGCGCCGCACAGCGGAACTCATGAGCGATTTCGACGACTATGAAATTGGCGGCGCCGAGGACGAGCACCCGGAAGCAGGCGAGGCCGGCGGTAACGGCGAATCGCCGAAGGCCTCGCGCAAGAAAAAGAAGACCCGCAACTAGGACCGGCCAGACCCTGCCCGCCGCGCTGCTGATGCTCCGGGACCACGATGCTCTCCGAGGGGGAGCCGGGATGGTGCACAGGGGATAAATGGCGACTCAAGGCCAAGAACGCGCGAAATGTGCCACACTATTTTTGGTGTCGCCATCAGAAGAATATTTGCAGCGCCTGGCCGAGCGCAAAACGCGTCTCGCGCGCTTCGACGCGCTCAATGCACGAATCGAGAGCATTCGACTCGGTATCGGCGCCTCATTTTTGATCATTGCCTGGTTGTGCTTTGGACCGCCCAAGGCGGGCGCGCTGTGGCTGTGCGTGCCGGTGTTCGCCTTCATCGCCCTGCTCGTCTATCACCAGCGCGTCCGGGTTCGGCGCACCCAGGCGCAGCGAGCGGTGCAGTTCTACCAGGCGGGTCTCGATCGCATCAATGATCAATGGAGCGGCAAAGGTACCAGCGGGGCCCGTTTCAGTGTGCAGCACCACATTTATGCCGACGACCTGGATCTGTTCGGTACCGACAGCCTGTACGAGTTGCTGTGCGCCGCCCGCACTCAGCTGGGAGAGAATATTCTGGCGCAGTGGCTGCTGAATCCTGCGGATCTGGCGTCGATCCGCGCGCGCCACGCGAGCATCGATGATCTGCGCACCCGTTTCGCCTTCCGCGAATCGATGGCCATCGATGGGGACTCCCTGAAGATCGCGCTGCATCCCGAGACCCTCGACGCGTGGGCGCGGGCCCCGAATCGCCTCGATCGTGCCTGGATACGTTGGGGAGCTCCCTTGATCGCCGGCGTGGCTGTCGGGACGATCGTCATCTGGGCCGTGTGGGACGTGCTGTTTCCATTGCTCGTGGTCATGGTCGTTGAGGCGGCACTCGGGTACCTGCTTAGGAATCCCATACACGCGGCGATCACCACCGTGGAAAGCGCGTTCGATGATTTGCAAGGCCTCGCGGTACTGCTCAAGCGCATTGAAGCCGAGCGCTTTACGGCGGTGCCGCTGCTCGATTTGCAACGCAAGCTGCCCTCCCACGCTGTGAGCGCGTCGGCCGCCATCTCCAAGCTCGCGACCATTGTGAATTTCGTCGAGGCACGCCGCAATCCCATACTGGCGCCTTTTATGCTGTTGTTGATGTACCCGTTGCAAACCGCGCTCGCCGCGGAGCGCTGGCGCAGTGTGCATGGGGCGGTGATTCATTCCTGGCTCGAAGTTCTCGGCGAGTTCGAGGCGTTGCTCTCGCTCGCCCAGTACGCCTACGAACAATCCGCAGACCCGTTTCCCGAATTTCAGGAGGATGCGCCGGCGTTCAAGGCGAGCGGACTTGGCCATCCGTTGATTCCGGCTGCAGTACGAGTCTGCAATGATGTGGATATTTCGCGCAGCACGCGGGTGCTGCTGGTCAGCGGGTCGAACATGTCGGGCAAGAGCACGCTGCTGCGCACGGTCGGCATTAACACCGTGCTCGCCATGGCCGGCGCTCCGGTGCGCGCCACGTCTCTACAGCTTACCCCGTTGCGGATCGGCGCCAGCATCCGCATCAATGATTCGCTGCACGAAGGCAGTTCGCGCTTCTATGCCGAGATCACGCGGTTGCGGCGGCTGTTCGAACCGAGTGAGCTGCCGCTGTTATTTCTATTGGACGAATTGCTGCAAGGTACCAATTCGGCGGATCGACGCGTCGGCGCCCAGGGGCTCATTCGCGCGTTGCTGCGCCGCGGCTCAATCGGCTTGATCAGCACGCACGATCTGGCGCTGACCGAGATCGCCGGACTTGACCCCGGCGCGATCGAAAATGTTCATTTCCAGGACGAGTTGGTGGACGACAAGCTCAAGTTTGATTTCAAGTTGCAGCCCGGCATCGTCACCAAGAGCAATGGCATCGAACTGATGCGTTCGATCGGTCTGGACGTTTGAGCTGCCAGGAGCCTGTCTGGCTCCTAGTGAAAATTACGCGATGCCACGACCAGATCTCCAAGCAGCGATGACAGATTGGTCAGGCGCTGCGCAATGACATGTTGCACATCGCCCTCGCGCTGCAGCTTGCCGTGGACCTCGAGCAGCCTTGACTCCAACAAGGCGGCGCGCTGCTCGACGGCGACACGGTTCCAGACGATCAGATTCACGTAGCCGGTTTCATCCTCCATCGTGACGAACGTTACGCCGCCCGCACTGCCCGGCCGCTGGCGCGTAATGACCAGGCCCGCCGTTATCACCATTTTGCCGTTGGGCTGCTCCCACAATTCCTGCATGGGCAATACGCCCCGCCGCTGCAGCCTATCGCGCAACAGCGCCAGCGGATGACGGCGCAGCGTCAATCCCAAGCTGCCATAGTCGGCGACGATGTCCTGGCCCTCGCGCGGTGCGCGCAACAGTGGAATGCCCTCAGCAACCGCCGTTGCCGCAGGCAGCAAGGGCAGCGCACGCTCCACGCCCGTGACCTGCCACACCGCGCGATGCCGGTGGCCGCTCAGTCTGGTCAGGGCATCCGCTGCCGCCAACGCCTCCAGATCGCGCCGCTCGAGCGCCGCACGCTCGGCCATATCTGCAATGCCGTCGAAAGCGCACTGCGCCCGCGCCGCCAGTAAGCGCAGAGCGCCCTCCTGCGATAAATGCTTCACCAGGCACAGACCCAACCGCAAAGCGGGGCGGCCGTCCTCGCGGCGCTCCAGCGTGCAATCCCACTCGCTGATGGTCGCGTCCACGGCACGCACTTCCACGCCATGACCGCGCGCATCGCGCACCAATTGCGCCGGCGCATAAAAGCCCATCGGCTGGCTGTTGATCAGCGCGGCGCAAAACGCCGCCGGCTCGTAGTGCTTCAGCCACGCAGAGGTGTACACGAGCAAGGCGAAGCTGGCCGAATGAGAATTATGAACGACAAAATGATTGGCCAAAAAATTGTGATTTCCCTCGATTTGCAAGTCATAAGTTTCCCTGGCGCCGAGCGGTTCGATCTCCACAATCCGGTCCCAATAAAGATTGGAGTGAGCGAGACGCGAAAGATCGAGTGACTTCAAAACTTCCGCAACACCTCCAATTATGTGTCTGCGAAATCCTATTTTCGCACTGCACGGCACGTACTGTAACTTTCGAGAAACGCTCAACCGCCTTTACGAACTCATCGCAATGCCAAGATTCAGTCGTATAAAAATAAAACGTACTGGGGTGGCACAGATTCCCCTCGGCGATCAAATCAGCGAGGACAAGAATTTGATAGCGCGGCCATCTGCGACGACCTGACACAGGAATAGAGCGCGCCGTCGCCACATGATCGCCGACCTTTAGCTTGCCGAGCTCGCACCATCCACCCATGGTCATGAAAGGATGTTCGGCTGTTGCCATGATTTCATGTCCGAGAGCGCTGCGTAACCGCCATACGGGTTTCACGCCGCTTCGAATAACGCGCAAAACCTTACGCTTCCGCAAACGCAGGTCATCGTCGCATGCCAGCGTGTTCTTCAGGTGCGCCCGCCCGCGACAATTTCATCGATGGTCAGCCATCTTCCGGTATCCGCATCGACCACCCGTGTCTCGCCAACGACACATTCCGGAAATCCATATTCACCGAACCCCAAGATCTGCTTGAAGATCTGCTGCGCAAAACTTTCTTCATAGCCGCGCTCCCGCATGCCGTCGATCAATTGCCTCTGGAAGGGCTCCAATCCGCCCTTGCGCTTCCAGGCAGCCATGGCGCGGCGCAGCCGATCGGCCTCGCCCGGTGAAAAGCCGGCCGCGGCAATGGCCAGCTGCATCACCTGCTCCTGAAAAATCGGCACGCCCAACGTGCGCTTGAGCACCGCCTCGACCTCTTTGCTGGGATAGCTCACCGGCTCCTCGCCGCTGCGGCGGCGCAAATACGGATGCACCATCTCGCCTTGGATGGGACCCGGGCGCACGATGGCCACTTCGATCACCAGGTCGTAGAAATTTCGCGGCCGCAGGCGCGGCAGCATGGACATCTGTGCCCGTGATTCGATTTGAAACACGCCGGTGGTGTCGGCGCGGCAAATCATGTCGTATACGGCGCCATCCTCACTCGGCACGCTCGCCAGCTCGAGTTTCCCCACCCCGGCCGAGGAACCGCCGAATTCGTTGACCAAGTCAAACGTGCGCCGTAGCGCGGTGAGCATCCCCAGGGCCAGCACATCCACCTTCAAGAGCCCCAGCGCATCGAGATCGTCCTTATCCCATTCGATCACGGTGCGATCGGGCATCGCCGCGTTCTCGATGGGAACGAGTTCATCCAATCGGCCGCGGGCGATGACGAAGCCGCCCACATGCTGCGACAGATGACGGGGAAATCCCAAGATTTCCGCCGTGAGCGCTATCAAGCGGGAAATCACCGGATCCTCGGGATCGAATCCCGAGGCGCGAATGCGCTCGGGATCGATGCGCTGCCCATCCCACCATTGCATGCCGCGCGCCAGCCTGTCGACTTGCGCCAGATCGAGTCCCAAGGCCTTGCCCACGTCCCGCAGGGCGCTGCGGGGACGGTAGCAAATCACCGTGCCGGCCAACGCCGCGCGCTCGCGTCCGTATTTTCCGTAAATGTACTGAATCACTTCTTCGCGACGCTCGTGCTCGAAATCCACGTCGATATCCGGAGGCTCGTTGCGCTCCTTGGAAATGAAGCGCTCGAACAGCATGGACATGCGCGAAGGATCCACCTCGGTGATGCGCAGGCAATAGCAGACGGTCGAGTTGGCCGCGGAGCCTCGTCCTTGGCAGAGGATTTTCTGCGAGCGTGCGTATTCGACCACATCGTGCACGGTCAGAAAAAAGGGCTCGAATTTGAGCTCCGCAATCAGGCGCAATTCATGTTCGATGTTCTCGCGGATGGCGGCCGGCACGCCGTTGGGCCATCGATACGCGCAGCCCTGCAGAGTCAATGCGCGCAGATGACTGGTCGGCGTTTCGCCCGCGGGTACGATTTCTTCCGGGTATTCGTAGCGCAGTTCATCGAGCTTGAAGGTGCAGCGCTCGGCAATGGCCAGGGTTTGCGCCAGCAGCGGCGCGGGATAAAGCTCGCTTAAGCGCTGCAGGGAACGCAGGCAGCGTTCGCCATTGGGATACAAGGCATGGCCGGCGGCTTGCAGCGGCTTGCCCAACCGGATCGCCGTCAGCACATCCTGCAAGGCGCGGCGGCTGCGGCGATGCATATGCACATCGCCTGCGGCCACGCACGGCAGCTGCAGTGTTCTGCCCAGGGCTTCGAATAGTTCCAAGCGCCGTGCATCGTGGCCGGCGGTCAGAAGTTCCACGCCGATCCATAAGCGTCCCGCAAACCGCTCGCGCAGCCAGCGGCCGTCTTGTTCTTGCCGCAGCTGCCCGGCTTTGTCCGCGCGCGGCAACCAGAGAACTAAACATCCGGCGAGCGCCTCCTCAAGATCGGTGCGGACCAGCGAGTAGCATCCTTTGCGGGTGGCACGTCGGGCTTTGCTGATCAAGCGGCTCAACGCGCCGTAGCTGGACCGATCGGTGGCCAGCACCACCACCTTGAGGCCATCGAGGCAGTTGAGTTCGGTGCCGATGATCAGAGGCAGTCCGAGTTCTTTGGCGGCGACGTGGGCACGCACGACGCCCGCCAGGGAACATTCATCGGTCAGCGCCAGCGCGCTGTAATTCAATGCCTTGGCCTGCGCGACCAGTTCTTCGGGATGCGAAGCGCCGCGCAAAAAAGAGAAATTACTCAAAGCATGCAGTTCGGCGTACATGAGCGGCCTCAAGCAAATACGCCGTGTACATACCAGCGCTTGGACTGGCGTTCCTGAAAAACCCATAGCCGGGCGCCATCGGAGTGGCGCGCAATGTAGTAATCGCGTGCCACGCCTTTGCCATCCCACCATCCGCTCTCGATGCGTTCCGGGCCGTCCAGTATTTCCGGCTTGGGCAAGGGCACCGGTTCATTCAGCAGCCACAGCGGACGCGGCAGCTGCTGATCGCTCATTCCTTCCGGAACCTTGGCCGCGGCGGTCAAGCATAATTCATGGACGCGGCGCCAGGCCGCTTCCGGCCGGTGTTCGGCAATCAAACAAACGCCGTACACCGCCTCCTCGCCCAGGCGGGCTCGCAAACGCTCCACCAATTGCGGTGCGCTGTCGCGGCTGCCGGCCCCCGTCAATCCCGCAAAGACATCCAGTGAACTGGCCGACAGTCCCCGTAAAGAACCGGAAATAAATTCCATGCCCCGAACCGGCGCTTTGAGTTCCAGCCGCGCCAGTTTCTCGCAAAGCACAGCGCTCAAGCGGCGCTGTTCGCTGGTGACGCTGGCCAGACCCAATTGCACGTAGGTCGGAGGCCCTTGCCGATGTTTAAGTTTCAGCTGCAGTGCCTGGATGCCGGCCTGGCGTTGGCGCAAGAATCGCGCGCAGCGCTCGATCAAAGGCTCGAGCGCTTTTTCCAAATAAGCGACATGCTCGATCTCAGTTTCGAAATCGCAGCGTTCCCGGAAACGTTCACGCGGCACGAATGCTCTGCGCGGTGCGGGCTGCCGCGCCAACGCAATATCCAGATCCCGCACCAGGGCCGGACTCAAGCGTCGCGCGAGACCGGCGCGCGGCAGGCGCAGCAGTTCGCCTACATGCGTAACGCCCATGGCGCGCAATGTTTGCAGCTGCTCGATATCCCAAGCGGTACAAGCAATGGGCACCTTCGCCAGATGGCCCGGCAGTTGCTCGATGTCTTCCAGCGGCGGCGAACCGCCGGCGCGCGCCAGCCACAACGCCGCCAGAGTCGATGGCGCAATGGCGCTGCTGGCGGTGCGCGCAAGCCGGCGCCATCCCTCATCAATGTCTGCATGCAGCTGGTGCAGCGAACCAAACAACTCGGACACTGCCTTTTATTTCCAGCAACAGTGCATTGGGCGGTTCGATGCTGACGAAAGAAGTGAAGGAATGCGCCTGCAGACAGAGCCTTTGCAGCGCGGCGGCGGCGGCGTCTGCGCCAATTCCGGGAATACCGCGGCATACCACAACTGCTTGGGGCGCGGCCGCAGGTGCGGCATGCGCGCGCCGGCGGCGATGCTAAGGACGATCGCAGGCGAAAGCCGGGTCGGCGCTTTGGCGCCGCGGCAAATAAGTCTGCCGTGCGTGATTTCGCCGAACGCAATTTCAAGGCCCACCGAGATCCACCGGGCCAGGCCGGCCGCCTTGCACTTTGAGCAAATCAAGACTCGTCGTACGGTTCACCCGGCTCATGACCATGCGCAAGTTGGCGGGTGAAGATTCGAAACGATGTCTCTCGGGACGAAACAACACGCCAAGAGAACCGCCCGCCTCAGCCGCGAGTTTCAAGCGCCGCAGCCAGCGATCATCGGTCCCTTTCAACCAGAGCAAAACCGCCGCGCAGACACCGGAACTCAAGGCCTGTTCAGCCGCCCACAAAGCCTCGGTGGCCGTAGTCGGGCGAATCGACCAACACACGTCGCCAGATTAAGTCCCCTGCTGTGCCAGAGCAGGTGCATAGGGTTCATGAGGGGGTGCAATCCAGACGAGCCACGGCGCTCATCGCTGCCTTGGGTGCGTTGACAAGCCACCAAGCCGGTAAAAAAAGCTGTACTTCGCCTAAGCCGGTATCGTCCAGCAGCACCTCGATGAGCGACGCCGTCGGCCACCCACCCCCCGGCAAGCGGGCATCCAGCGAGCTTTTACCGGTGGACCAAACCGGACGAGCGGGGGCAGCCGAGGCGTCTTTTAACTTCCAGACACGTGCATCGGCCAAGATTTCCGCAAGTGACGATACGTCACGCGGCATCCACGTCTTTACCACGACGCAGGACACCGACAACCACCCCTTCGATAATCATGGGTTGTTCTTTGAGATCGACGCGAATCGGTTCGAAGTCGGCATTTTCAGGCAGCAACCAAACAATCGCGCCTTCTTGCCGATAACGTTTGACGGTGACCTCGTTTTCCAAACGCGCGACCACGATTTGACGATTGCGCACTTCGGGCGTGCGATGCACGGCCACCAAATCGCCATCCAGAATGCCGGCATTTTTCATGCTCATGCCCTGCACTTTCAGGAGATAATGCGGCTGCGGTTGGAACAGATTGCGGATCGATTTGATAGCGTTTTTCGATATGCTCTTCAGCCAAAATAGGCCGGCCGGCAGCCACGCGACCGATGAGCGGCAGACCCAATTGTTCGCGCAGAATGTCTTTGAGTTGAATGCCGCGAGAAGCGCCGGGAATGAGATCGATCACGCCTTTGCGCTGCAAGGCGCGCAAGTGCTCCTCGGCGGCATTCGGAGACTTGAAGCCGAGGTGCGCGCGATTTCCGCACGGGTCGGCGGCATGCCGCTTTCTGAAATAGCGTTTTGAATCAGCCTGAGAATCTGAGTTTGACGGGGCGTAAGGTCCGACATGCATCACCTGTATATGTAGACAGTGACTGGTATTATATACAGTCTTGGAGCCCTGGCAAGTCATGACAGAAAAATCCAAGACCGTCTTCTCGGCATGGACCAACCCATCAGCCGACGCGACTTTCTCAACGGCGTCGCCCTATCGTCCCGGCTCGCTGCCATTGCGGCCTTGGCCGTGCCTCCGCAGAGCTCCAGCGGCCGCTCAAGATTGGCCCAACTACTATCCCCCCCTCCTAACCGGCTTGCGCGGCTCTCACCCAGGTTCATTCGAAACCGCTCACGCTCTACGCGACGGGCCGAAGCTGGCCGCCGGCCGACGCTGCAACCGAAGATTACGATCTTATCGTGGTGGGCGGCGGCATCAGCGGTCTGGCTGCCGCACACTTCTATCGGGCACAGACCTCGCCTCAGGCCCGCATCCTCATTCTCGACAATCATGACGACTTCGGCGGTCACGCCAAGCGCAATGAATTTCACTTGGCAGGCCAGCTTCACCTGATGAACGGCGGCACCTTGGAAATCGACAGTCCGCAGACCCTATGGCCCGGTGGCGATGGGGCTGTTGAGCGCGCTCGGCGATCGATGTGGCGAGCGCTTGCCAAAACCACCCAAATCCCAAAATTCTATGAACAACTCGGACTAAAGAGCGGCGTGTTTTCTCGATCAAGAAACCTTCGGCACCGATAAACTGATCATCGGCGCCGGATCAGACGCCGTTCAAAGAATTGCTGGCATCCTCGCCGCTCTCGGCGCAAGCGCGCGAGCAGATCATCCAGATACAAGAGGCGAAAATCGATTACCTCCCGGGCCTGACATCGGACCAAAAGAAGCAACTACTCTCACGCATCAGCTACGAAGCCTTTCTGCGCGATTTGGTGCACGCAGAACCTGCCGTGTTGTCCTTCTATCACGCCCGCACCATGGGTGAATGGGGCGTGGGCACCGACGCCGTGTCCGCCCTGGACTGCTGGGGCTTTGGGCTGCCGGGATTTCAGGGCATGGGTCTGGCCAAAGGATCGATTCGACGCATGGGCTACACGCCGGCAGGATACGAAGACACCGGCGGCTCGCTGCGGCTCCATTTCCCTGACGGCAACGCGACCATCGCGCGCTTGCTGGTGCGAGATCTGCTGCCGGCCGCCGTACCGGGTAAGAGCGTCGAGGACGTCGTCACCGCGCAAGTGAACTACGCGCGGCTCGATCGGCCCGGGAATGCCGATCAGACTTCGGCTGAACAGCACGGCGATCCACGTCCGCCACCTCGGCGATCCCAAGGCTGCCGACGGGTGCAGGTCGATCTACGTGCGTAGCGGCAAACCCTCATTGCCCGCGGCCGAAGCGTGGTCCTCGCCTGCTACAACGTGATGATTCCCTATCTATGCCCGGAACTGCCGGAGCCGCAAAAAAACTCGCTGCACAGCCTGGTCAAAACCCCGTTGGTCTATACCACCGTGGCGCTGCGCAACTGGCAGGCGTTCGCCAAACTGAAGGTTCATCAAGTGCATGCGCCCGGCGGTTATCACACCTCGCTGCGCTTGAATCCGCACGTCAACATCGGCGCCTATCGGAGTTCGCGATCGCCCGGCGATCCCATTCTGCTGCACATGATGCGCACGCCCTGCAAACCCGGTCTTTCGGAGCACGATCAGAACCGCGCCGGCCGCGCGAACTGCTGACGACCAGTTTCGAGACTTTCGAGCGCAACATCCGCGCCCAATTGAATCGCATCTTCGGCGACGGCGGATTCGACGCCGCCCGCGACATTACCGCCATCACGGTCAACCGCTGGCCGCATGGCTATGCCCCCGAATACAACCCGCTGTTCGACGCCGATCTGCCTGAATCGCAGCGGCCGAACGTCATCGGCCGGACCCGATTCGGGCGGATTGCGATCGCGAACTCCGATGCCGGGGGGGCCGCGTACACCGACTCGGCGATCGATCAGGGGTACCGTGCTGTCGCTGAACTGCTATAGGTATGGACCTTTAGGCCTATAGCGACGGTAAAAATTGCATTTAATATGGACCATTCTTAATGTAGCTGAGGGTTGTCAGAAATGAACTACGCTGAAAAGCGTCTTGCAATACCGACAAATCGCTATTTTCAGTTGCATTCGAGACGCGAATTTGGCTTTATGTAGGACTGTGCTGCGACGCGGGCAGGCTTCGATAGCGTGACCGGCCCTAGCGTGGCAACACATCGGAGTCTTCCGACACAAATGAATTAACCCTAGGGGAATATTTTTATGAATCTGACAACCACACTAAAGGTCTCTCTCGCCGCGGCTTGCGTCATCGCATTCGCGGGGTGCACTGACCTGAAGCCGATCCAGGCGCAGATCGACGATCTGAAGTCGCAGGTCAGCAAACTGCAGAGCGACACGGCGCGCGCTTCGAGCGAAGCGGCTGCTGCACACGCGGCTGCTAACAGCGCTCAATCGGCCGCTTCCGGCGCACAGAGCACGGCGAATCAAGCCCTGTCGACTGCACAGGCGAATTCGACCGCCATCGAAGCGATCAACGAGAAGATCGATCGCATGTTCAAGAAGTCCGTTTCCAAGTAATCGAATAGCGATTGTCTTTGAAGCGCCGCGGCATCCCCGCGGCGTTTTTTTTGCAGGACTGTGCTGTCAGCAAATGCCCGCCATTGGGACTTGGCGTCAGCACTGATGCTGCCGCATTGGCCGCGGCATCAATAGCGAATTAGCGCCGATCCCCAGGTAAAACCGCCGCCGAAGGCCTCCAATAACAGCAACTGGCCGCGCTGCACGCGGCCGTCGCGAATTCCGGTATCGAGAGCCAGCGGCACCGAGGCGGCTGAAGTGTTGCCCTGAGTGTCGATGGTTACGATAACCCGCTCCATCGGCAACTCGAGCCGTTTCGCGATCGCTTCGATGATGCGGATATTCGCCTGATGCGGAATCAGCCAATCGAGTTGCGCCTTGGAGATGTTGTTGGCATTCAAAGTCTCGGTCACCAGGGCCCCCAAGGTGTTCACCGCCACCTTGTAGACTTCGTTGCCCTTCATCTGCACGCTCGCCTTGCCCTCGCGGATCAATTTGAAGCCCTTCGAGACGCCGTCCGGATAGCTGAGCAGGTCCTTATACTTGCCGTCGGAATGCAGCCGCGTGCTGATGATTCCCGGTTCGCTCGAGGGCGTAAGGACGACGGCGCCGGCGCCGTCCGCAAACAGCACACAGGTGCCGCGATCGTTCCAATCGATGATGCGCGTCAAGGTCTCCGCGCCCACCACGAGCGCGCATTTGGCCTCGCCGAGCCGCACGAACTTATCCGCGACGCTCAGTGCGTAGACGAATCCGGTGCAGGCCGCTTCCATGCTGAACGCCGGACAGCCATGGATTCCCAGCCGATCCTGCAGCAATGTGCCGACGTTGGGAAACACCAAATCCGGCGTCGTGGTGCCGACGCAGATCAAATCGATGTCGGACGGCAGGACTCCAGCGGCCTCGATGGCGCGGCGCGCCGCGATTTCAGCCAGATCGGTGGTGGTCTCGCCCTTCCGCGGCCACGTGGCGTTGCGAGATCCCGGTGCGCGTGCGGATCCATTCGTCGCTGGTGTCGACGAGCTTTTCGAGATCGCGGTTGGTAAGGATTTTTTCCGGCAGGTAGCTGCCGGTGCCGGCGATTCTTGAGTACATCAAAATCCTTAAGCCCCGGGTGAAACGCCCAAGCGCTGTGCGATCCGCGCCGGCACGCCATTTCGTGCCTCCAGAATTGCGACTTCGATTGCGCGTTGAAAGCCGAACTGATCGGTGTCCCCATGACTCTTGATGACGATGCCGTTCAAGCCGACCATGGCCGCGCCATTATAGCGGCGCGGATCGATACGTGCGCGCAGCGCGTTGAGCGTCGGACGCGCGGCCAGATAGCCCACCTTACGCAACGGCGAGCGCGCAAACTCCTCGCGCATCGCATTGCTGATCAACCGCGACGCGCCCTCCATGACCTTGAGCGCAATGTTGCCCGTGAATCCGTCGGTCACCACGACATCGACGGTATCCGAGAAAATATCATGCCCCTCGACGAAACCGACGTAGTTGATATCGGCGGCCGCCATCAAATTGTGCGCCGCCTGGACGGTTTCATTGCCCTTGACCTCCTCCTTGCCGATATTGAGCAGGCCCACCCGCGGCCGCTCATGCGCGCCTTCGAGATCCGCGGCCAGTACCGAGCCCATGACCGCGAACTGCACCAGCTGCACCGGCGTGCATGAGGCGTTGGCGCCGAGATCCAGCATGTAGGTGTGGCCGCCGCGCGACGGGATGATCTGTACGATGGCGGGCCGTTCAACACCCGGCAGCATTTTTAGAACGAAATGTGCGGTTGCCATCAGCGCGCCGGTGTTGCCGGCGCTGACGCAGGCATGCGCATCGCCCGCCTTGACCAGGTCGATGGCGCGGCGCATCGACGAATCCTTCTTACGGCGCAGCGCTTCGCGCGGATGATCGGTCATTTCGACCACTTCCGCCGCAAACAGGGACGACACGTTGGGGAGTGCCGCGCCGGAGAGACCTCGCTCCAAATCCGCCTGTCTGCCGGTCAGCGTGAAGCGCACATCGGTAAATTCGCGGGCTGCCGCCAGCGCCGCCGGAATGGAAACCGACGGTCCTCGATCGCCGCTCATGGCGTCGATCGCAATATGGAGCGGCGCAGACACGGTGCGCAGTTCGCCGACTAGCTTGACGGCTTATTCTTCGGCCGCTGCCGCATCCGCTTTGGTCTGCAATACTTTCTTGCCGCGATAAAAGCCATCGCGGGAAATGCGATGTCGTGAATGAGTCTCGCCGCTCTTGGGCTCGATCGACACCGCGGGCGCGGCAAGCGCCGAATGAGAGCGGTGCATGCCGCGCTTCGACGGGGTCTTTCTACTTTTTTGAACTGCCATGGGTTGTCTGTCCTATCAAGTTTTCTTCAATAAACTCTGCAACACTGCAAACGGCCGCTGCCGCTCGTCCTGCGCCGGCGCTTGACCGCACGCCTCCGGCGCGCTGCAAGAGGCAATCACGGGCAATGCCAACAATAATTCTTCCTCAGCCAATTCGCGCAAGCTGACGGTGCCTTCATCCATCAGGTAAATCTCGCGAGGCGACTCGGCAGGTGCCTCCGCTTCGCTGGCCGCAAATTCAATCTCGCTGTCGCCGCTCACCGGCAATTCGAAGCCTTGCAAGCAGCGCTGGCATACCAACCGGGGCGTAGCCTGCACCGCGACCGCAGCGCCGGCGCGTCCCGCGTCCAATCTCGAAAAGGCAAACCGCGCCTTGACCGAGCCGCGCGCATCCGCCAACAAGTCCTTCAACCGCGACAACTCACTGAGGGGGTAAACGCGCTCCAGCACCGCCGCGTCTGCCGCCAGGCGCGCGCAATCTACTCGGTCAGACGGGCCCGATGCCATGGGCCGCGTATAATAGGGCCCGGGTACCCCCCTGTCAAAACGAATCCGGTGCAAGTCGTTGTTTTTGAAGTCCCCGCCTATGCTGATTTTGGCCTCGACGTCGCGCTACCGGAAAGAACTCCTGGGAAGACTGGGATTGAGCTTCTCCTGCGTGGCGCCAGGGGTCGATGAAACCGCGAACCCCGGCGAGAAGACCTGAATCCGTGGTCGCCCGGCTGGCGCGTGCCAAAGCCTCGGCGGTGGCGGTACAGCAGCCGGCGGCCTGGGTCATCGGCTCCGATCAGCTGGCGGTGCTCATCGACGACTGCCGGATTGCAATCGGTGCTCGGCAAGCCGGGCACCGAAGCCGTCTGCCGCGAGCAGCTGCGGCGTTGCTCCGGACGCCGCGTCGATTTTGTCACCGCGGTGGCCCTGATGTGCCAGGACAGCGGTCAGATAATTGAATTCACCGACTCCACCCGCGTGAAGTTCCGGATACTGGACGAGCCGACCATCGAGCGTTATGTGGCGAAGGAGCGGCCGCTGGACTGCGCGGGCGGCTTCAAAAGCGAGGGCCTCGGCATCGCCTTGTGCGAATCCATCGACAGCGCCGATCCCAGCGCACTGATTGGATTGCCCCTGATTCAATTGAGCGCGGCGCTGCGCACCGCCGGATTCGAGCTCCCCTAGGAGCCTGTCTGTATTCAGACAGGCTCCTAACGCTTCCCGGGCTTAGACCGCCTGACGCCTTTTGCACCGGCGCGTTTCACAGGCGTAATGGCATCCAAGACCGCCGTCAGTTCTTCGGGCAGCGGTGCGCTGACGTGAAACGGCACGCCGGAACCCGGCCACTCAAACGCCAGCGATTGCGCATGCAGGAAAATGCGCTTCAATCCGTGCGATTTGAGATCTGCGTTGCGCTCGCGGTCGCCATATTTGTCGTCGCCCAATAGCGGATGACCCGCGAATGCAGCATGAACGCGGATTTGATGCGTGCGCCCCGTCGGAATGTCCACTTCCATGAGGGTGGCCAACGGCCCGAAAAACTGCACCGGCTTGAAAACACTCACGGAGTCCTTGCCGGCGGTGGCGACCCGCACGTGCCGTTCACCATGCTGACGATTGTCGGTTGCCAACGGCGCATCGATGCGCTTGGTGCCCAACTGCCAGCTGCCGGCGACCAAGGCCAAATAGGTTTTATGCATGCCGCCGTTGCGAATCAGAGCATGCAGCGCGGTGAGGGTGGCACGATCCCGTGCTATCGCCAAACAGCCGCTGGTGTCGCGGTCGAGACGATGCACCAGCTCGAGCGTTTCGCGCGGTCGGGAGGCACGCAAAGCCTCGATCACGCCAAAGCTCATGCCGCTGCCGCCATGCACCGCGACACCGGCCGGCTTGTCGATGACCAAAAGGTGACGGTCTTGAAAAATGACCGTCCGCTCGATCAATTCCAACAGGCTGCTCGAGGGACGGCCCGGCGAGGCGTCCGTTTCGATGCGCACCGGCGGCAAACGTACCTCGTCGCCTTCCTGAATACGGTATTCGGCGTCCACCCGCTTGCGGTTTACGCGCACCTCGCCCTTGCGCAACAGCCTATAAACCCGGCTGCGCGGCACGGTTTTGAAATGTCGCATCAGGAAATTATCGATGCGCTGACCCGCCTCATCGGCCGTCACCGTGCGCAGGGTCAGCGGGCTCTTGGGCCCCAGCGGGCGCGGCAAATCGGTGGCAGGGCTATTCATAAGTTTCACTGAGTTTCTGCAGGCGCTGATCTAAGGTATTGATTACATTGACCCTGGCGCCATGTCGTGATAATGTCTTAAAACCGTGTCAGGCGCGATAACCTTTTAGGGCCAACGCCCAAATCTAGGTGACGCATATAGACACCGGTTTCCAGTGGTCCCCCATCCGATGGGGAGCCGCATATTAGTTGGTTCTGGAACTCCAGACCATCGCTCGGCCGATGAGACTGACGCGCGAAAACTCAAATCTTGAGTTTAGGCGTCGGATCCGGTTAACCGAGAACAAGGCCCCGGGCTTGCCGTATACGTTTTGGCTTAAAGTGGTGGAATTGATGCCGGTCGCGTACCTCGCGCTCGGCGCTTACTCTTTGCTTGCCGCATCCGCGCTTATAACCCCGGCTTTTATTCTCAACCTCTCCTCGGCCCCTACCAAATTAGTTGGGGCACATGAAAAGAATGCTCGTGAACGCAGTTCAAGAAGAAGAACTGCGAGTTGCACTCGTCGACGGTCAGAAACTATACGACTTATCGATTGAGATCCCGTCTCGGGAACAGAAAAAATCCAATATTTATAAAGGCCGGATAACCCGCGTCGAGCCCAGTCTCGAGGCGGCGTTCGTCGAATATGGTGCGCAGCGGCATGGATTCCTGCCGCTGAAGGAAGTCTCGAAAGAGTACTTCCGCTCACAGCCCGCAAACGGCGGACGCCTGAATATCAAGGACCTTCTGCAGGAAGGCCAGGAACTGATCGTCCAGGTAGAGAAAGAGGAACGCGGCAATAAAGGCGCCGCGCTCACGACTTTCATCAGTCTCGCCGGCCGCTTCCTGGTGTTGATGCCGAACAATCCTCGCGCGGGCGGCGTGTCGCGCCGCATCGAGGGCGAAGACCGCGAACAAATGCGCGATGCCATGAACGGGCTGGTGATACCCGACGGCATGGGGGCGATCGTCCGCACCGCCGGAGTCGGCCGCAGCACCGAGGAATTGCAATGGGACTTGAATAATCTCAAGACCGCATGGGATGCCATCGTGGCCGCCAATGACGGCCGGCCGGCGCCGTTCCTCATCTTTCAAGAAAGCGATGCGGTTACGCGCGGTCTGCGCGATTACTTCTCGGACGATGTGGGCGAGTGTCTCATCGATCAACCTGAGGCCTTTCAAAAGGCGCAGGAATACATGCAGCGCTTCATGCCCCCCGATGCGCAGCGCAAGCTGAAGCTCTACACGGATCCGGTGCCGCTGTTTACGCGCTATCAAATCGAGAGCCAGATTGAATCGGCGTACGCGCACAAGGTAACTCTGCCGTCGGGCGGCAGCCTGGTCATCGATCATACCGAGGCGTTGGTATCGATCGACATCAACTCCGCGCGCAGCACCCGCGGGGGCGATATCGAAGCCACGGCCCGCAATACCAACCTGGAAGCTGCCGAGGAAATCGCGCGGCAATTGCGGCTGCGGGATATCGGCGGACTTATCGTCATCGATTTCATCGACATGGAGTCCACTGCCAATCAACGCGCCGTGGAAGACATGCTGCGTGACTCGGTCAAAATGGACCGCGCGCGTATCCAGCTGGGCCGCCTCTCGCGCTTCGGATTGCTCGAATTGTCGCGCCAGCGCCTGCGGCCCGCGCTGAGCGAAACCACGCATATCAACTGTCCGCGATGCGGCGGCATGGGCACCATCCGCGGCGTCGAATCGATGTCGCTGGCGTTACTGCGGCTGATCGGCGAAGAGGCGCGCAAGGAGCGTACCGGCCGCGTAGTCGCACAGGTCCCCGTGGACGTCGCGACCTATCTCATGAATGAGAAACGCGAACAATTGAATCAAATCGAATCCCGCGACAAGGTGTCGCTGGTGATCGTGCCGAATCCGCACATGCAGACGCCGGCCTATACGCTGCGACGCGTCCGCGACGATGAGAAAGAACTGCCGGAAAACAGTACCGTCAGTTATCAATTGGCGGATCAACCTAGCGTCGATGACACAAACATCGGCGAGCGGGACAAAAAGCCGCCCGGCGATATCCCGTTGGTGCCGAGCATTCTGCCGGCCTCGACCGCACCCATTGTCCCGATGCCGACACCGGCACCGGCACCGGCGAAAGCTGCTGCTCCAGAGGCGCAAGTCGGCGCCCTGGTCAGATTTTGGCGCTGGCTGTTCGGAGATCCTGCCGCACGTGCCGCAGCCAAAGCCGCCGCTGCACCGGCGCAACCGCAACGCGACCGGCCGCCGCATCGCGACGTCCGCAACGATCGCTATCGCAGCGGCCCGGATCGCGATCGCAACCGCGATCGCGGTGATCGGGTGATCGCGGCGATCGTGACCGCAATCGCGACGCGCGCCGCGACGGTCCGCGCGATCCGCGGCGCGACGGCCGTCCGCGCGGCGATCACCCGCGGGACAGCCGCAATGAACAGGGGACCCGCCGCCCGCCCGAGGTTGCCCCACAGCCCGACCGCAACGCCGGTGCTGCGCGCAGCGAACCTTCGCGGCCGGACCAGGCTCCTCGTCAGGAGTCCCCGCCCCGCGCAGCAAATGCACCGGAGCGTTCTGCCAATGAGCGCGGCGAGCGTGGCGAACGCTCTGAACGCGGCGGCCGTAGCCGCCGTCGACGGGGCCGCGGGCGGCGCGACGGCGGTGAAAATAGCGCTAACGGCGCGAACGACGGCCAACCGGGCGCGCCAGGTGCGCCCGCCGGCAACTTCGCCAACTCCGGCGAGAACGAATCTCGGCGAATCCGGGGTCACCGCGGCGCCGGTCTTGAATGAGCGCACGGAGCGTCCGGCTTTTGAAGCAGCGCGTGAAGCACCACGGGAAGCACCGCCTGCCGTGAATTCGCCCCCCGAGCGGACACCCGAGCCGACGACAGCGCGTGAACCAGCGCGACGCACGCGCATGAACCTGCGCGCGAAGCGGCGCGCGAGCCGGTGCCCGTGCCTGCCTCAACGCCAAGCACCGGAACAGACAACAAGTACGTCGTCTGGTCGTCGGCACCCTCCGACGTTCAGCGATCCGGGCCGGATGAACGGTGATGGAGTATCCGCAGGCGCAAGTCTAGCGCCAGGCTGACAACCAGCAGCGCGGCCGTAAGGCCGCGCAAGCTGGCGACGGCCCAGACGGAAGCTCGGGTGACAATCGAGTGCGTGGGCGGTTGACCCTTCGTCGCCCATAGATAAAACGCGGTCGAGAAGATCGCCGCGGCGAGCGCGTATATCGATAGCCATGCGAACCGTTCGCGGCGCGCAACCAATCGCTTCGGCACGACGGCCTGCTGTCCGCGGCGCAGCCCAAAGAAGACCATCGCCAGCACCGCAGCCAAGCCGATGAGCGAACCGAGATCCTGCATCACGTAGATGGCGGGCAGATGCCGCCTGCCGATATCGATGATGGAATCGTCGAGCGCCGGAAACATGCGCACGCCCCTGCCCCCGTCATGCGTGAACGCATCCCAGATCAAGTGGCTCACTGCGCCTGCCAAAATCCCCGCGCCGGCCAGCAGCCACTGCCGCAGGGAGTGGAAATCGGCCTCGGCTGCATAAGGGCGCCAGCGGGCATAGGGGCCTTCGGGGAGCACCTCCACGATGGGGCTTTTGATAAGCAACTGGAACAGCCAGTAAGTGATCAATCCGACCGGCAGGCAGAAGCTGACCAGGGCCACCGCACTATGCGTTTCCACCCGCGGCATTCCTGGGAAAAACACTCGAAAATCCGGGACCATAGCGCCGATAACTGCGGCTGATAATAGCTTCCAGCGCGCTAAAAGCCGCGAGAATGGCAGCACCACGGCGGTGTGGGAGATGGTGAACGGCACTTTGCGCGGCTCTAAGGCGTCATCTAGCTGTCACAAATCGAATCCAATAATGGGCGCCGCGCCTCATAATTAAACTGGACACATTAATGGCCACCGCCGATTCCCTTGCCATTGACCGACCGGCCGCCTCATCGAAGCTGGTCGCGCACAAGCCTAGCCCTTGGTTCAATCTTTTAGCCCTGGTAGTAGTCGCCATCGGAATCATATACGCGGGCTACCATCTCGCGTCCGATTTATCGGTCGTGAATGACACCCGCGCCTATCCTTACATATTGCTGGGCATCGCCTTGCTAATTGCGCTGGGTTTCGAATTCGTCAACGGCTTTCACGATACGGCCAACGCCGTCGCCACGGTGATCTACACGAATTCCATGTCGCCGAGTCTCGCGGTCGTTTGGTCCGGCACTTTCAATTTCATCGGCGTGCTGATATCCACCGGCGCGGTTGCCTTCGGCATCGTTTCGCTTTTGCCGGTCGAATTGATTTTGCAGGTGAGCAGCGGGGCCGGATTCGCCATGGTGTTTGCGCTGCTGCTCGCGGCCATTCTGTGGAATCTCGGCACGTGGTATTTCGGCCTTCCGTCATCCAGTTCGCACACCCTGATCGGCTCCATCATCGGCGTCGGCCTCATGAATCAGCTCATGTCCACGAGCGGCTCGGGCACCAGCGGCGTGGATTGGGCTCAGGCAACTAAAATCGGCCAAACCCTTTTGTTATCGCCATTGATCGGATTCAGTGCGGCCTGGTTGCTGCTGACCATTCTCAAGGCGACTATCAAAATTCCGTCGTTATACAAGGAGCCGGAGGGCAATAAGCCGCCTCCTTTCTGGATTCGCGGCTTGCTGATCCTGACCTGCACCGGCGTCAGCTTCTTCCACGGCGGAAACGACGGCCAGAAAGGCATGGGGCTCATCATGCTGATCTTGATCGGCACGGTACCGACCGCTTACGCGCTCAATCGCACCATGCATGAGGCGGATGTGAATACCTTCATGGCGGTTTCGGCACAAGCGCAAATCGCGCTATCGCACTACGCCGTTGGTGCGGCCCCGGCCGACCCGCGCGCTGCGGCGGTGGATCTGATACGCGTTCGCAAGGCCACTCCCGAAGGCGTGGCGGCGCTCGCGGCGCTCACTGACAGGATAGGCACCCAAGTCGGTGCCTACCACTCGATGGACAAGCTCCCTCCAAGTTCCATGGTCAACATCCGCAACGAGATGTATTTGGTGAGCGAAGGGTTGCGCTACATGGGCAAAACCAAAGGGCTCAATATTGCCGCCGCGGATCAATCCGCGCTCGACGCTTACAAGAAGCAGCTGGACCATGCCACGAAGTTCATTCCCACCTGGGTGAAAGTCGCGGTCGCCATCGCGCTGGGCTTGGGCACGATGATCGGCTGGAAGCGCATCGTCGTCACGGTCGGTGAACGTATCGGCAAGACCCATCTGACCTACGCGCAGGGTGCTTCAGCGGAAATCGTCGCCATGGCGACCATCGGCGCCGCCGAAATGTACGGTCTGCCGGTCAGCACGACGCATGTTCTCTCCTCCGGCGTCGCAGGAACGATGGTGGCCAATCACTCGGGCCTGCAATGGTCGACGGTGCGCAACTTGCTCATGGCCTGGGTTCTGACATTACCGGTGTCCATCGCGCTCTCCGGCGGTTTGTTCTGGCTGCTACGCACCTTTTTGTAAGGCGGCAAGCAGGCCGCGCGACGCGGCGGTGGTGAGATCGAGCACCTGCTCGAACGCCGCGGCGTCGCGATAGTAAGGATCAGGTACATCGCGCAGATTCAGTTCCGGCGCGTACTCGAGAAACAGCTTCACCACGGCGCGAGCCGCGCGGCTGTCGCGCCTCGAGCTCGCGCAAGTTCTCCCGGTCCATCGCCAGAATCAAATCGAAGCGGTCGAAGTCAGCCTGCGTCACCTGCCGCCCGCGCAAGCCGCTGATGTCGATACCCCGTCGTAGCGCAGTACGCTGGCTGCGCAGATCGGGCGGCGCGTCGATGTGGTAGTCGGCAGTTCCGGCGGAATCGATCTGAAGCACCAATTCCGGCGCCTCCAGTGCTGCCAGGTGCCGCAGCACCCCCTCCGCTGTCGGACTTCGGCAGATGTTGCGAGGAACACCATCAGTACGCGCCGCGGTGTGCGTTTCGATCCCGCGGATCTTTGAATTGTAGCCATACAACCGGGATGTGAGCGCCGCGCCGCCTAGGATTTCTGCAGTTCGTACCGG
>CAWEKK010000005.1:0-213585 GCA_963809645.1 uncultured Gammaproteobacteria bacterium | reverse complement strand
GGGGGTATCGATTCAAACCCGAAATCAGAAATCGCTTGAATTGCTGATGTTTCCTACGTGATTTCGGTTCCGTCCCGGGGAGCCAGTAAAATCAACAATTTATAGTTCTTTCATGAGATTTTACTGCGCTATTCTCGCGCATAGGCAATTGAACCCCCGTTTGCCAATTCGAATCCCAAGGTTGGACCGGGTCTCAAATCCGTGCGCGTGACGAAAATTAGCCATCGCAACTATTTGATTCTGTTGGACCGAATTTTCCAGCCAACCTGCTCTGGAATATTTTTCGGGTATCGAGCCGACGTTAGAGCCAATACCCCCACGTCACAGACGGACACGGCGATAAAGACCATCAGCTGCGGCTGTTTGCTCCCGCGTTCGTTCCCATCTGCGCAGCGCATAAAGAACGTGCTTCGGTTTTCGCTTGGCGGCTCTCTGCGCCACAAATCGTGAGGTCAACCTCATTTGTGCACCGCAATGTGTAGCATTTGTTATGTGTATCTCTAAGCGATACATGGCATTTGCTATATGTATCTCTACGCGATACACTGGCCCCCGTGATCAAGACTTGGCGCCACGACGGATTGAGGCGATTCTTCAGCACGGGATCGAAGGCTGGCATTCAGCCGAACCATGCGAAGAAACTGAGCCTGCAGCTGCTCAGACTTGATGGGGCCATCAGCGCCGCGGATATGAATCTGCCGGGCTGGGACTGGCACCCGCTCAAGAATGATCTGGCCGGCCATTGGGCTGTGTCGGTGAATGGAAATTGGCGTATGACTTTCACGTTTGAAGGCACTGACGCAATCCTTGGTTGATTACCAGGACTACCACTGAGGAGATTTTTTTATGAGTCGCATGCACAACCCGCCGCACCCCGGCGCCGTCCTACAGGACACCGTGCTGCGCGCCGATGGTGGGATTACCGTCACCGAGTTTGCCGAGCGCCTTAAGGTCTCCGCGCGTCGCGTTGTCGCGCGTGGTGAATGGACATGCCGCGATCAGCGCCGAGCTTGCGATCAGGCTGGCCGCCGCGCTGGGTGGCTCTGCTGAGTCGTGGCTGCGCATGCAACTCACCTACAATCTGTGGCACGCGGCGAAGGAGAAGCGCCCAAAGATCGCGAGGATGGAAGACACGCCACTGGAACACGCCTAGGGCGCTGCGCCGACCGCGTAGCTTGGCGCGCTGAGAAGTGCGCCGCTGCGCGCGCCGGCCGCCGATTCTGGGCCTCATTTTGGGCGTCGCCGTGGTCATCATAATGGTGCTGCCCGGCGGAGTCATGGTCGGTCTGGCATGGGGCGGATCGACGTCGCCGAAGATCCGACGACGTCCGGCAGCAGCCACCTTTTAGAAGGGGTGTTTTTGGGGGTATCACAAACGCACCGAAATCCAAAAACCCTAGAATTCTCGACGTTTTCTCGCTGAATTCGGTTCCGTCCCGGGGAGCCAAACAAGCATGTTTATAGTCAATATCTTATGCGTGTTATTTCATATTTAACCGAGGATTATCTTTGCAAAATGCCCGAGGCGCCGGGCGCATCTGACTCCCAGAACTATCGTCGCTCCAAACTCGTCACGCTCAGCACCAGGCATTTGTCGGAGCGTCCCGCGAGGATTATGACCTTGTCTGCGCTGTGGTCGCGGGTAAGGCGCATCGAGTGCGGGTAGATCGCGAGCATGGTTCGCTCGCTCGCGTGAAGGCGCAGCTCATGAAAGCGAAGCTTGTGGCTGACGCTCTTTCATACGTCCGGCAACCTCAGAGGCAGAAGAAGAGGGGTTCCGTCTCAAGACCAATCGTTGCTTCCTTGAAAGGACATATGTTCACCTTCCCGATACTTTGGCAGCGGCAGATAGGTGTTGACGCCCGGCACGGCTGCGCCGCGCAGATGGAAAGCCGATGGCCAGGGATCGCTCGAAACGATTCGAGTGCTCGTTGGAATGTATCGAATCGTAAGTCCGCACCTACGATTTGAAGAAGTATTGGCGTTGGATCCGTGTACAACGTTTGCGTGATGCACGGAAACGTCGCCGGCCTTGAGCACGAGGTCGATGGCCCTGGATTCGTCCACCGACGCTTCGTCCATGCCGGATCGCAAAACGTTCGCAATCTCCGTCCGCGCCTTCAGCTGCTGCAAATCGAGGTGCTGCGTCCCGGGAATCACTCGCATACAGCCGTTCTCCGGCGTTGAGTCGTCCACCGCTAGCCACAGCGATACGACTTCCATCGGCTCGAGCGGCCAATAGGCGCCATCCTGGTGCCAGAGGACGGGTTGGCCGTCGCCAGCTGGCTTACAGATGTAGTGCGAAGCGAACAGAGCAATGTTGCGCCCAATGAACAGCTCGGCGATATCGAGCAGCCGGGAGTCGCTGACCAAGCGCAGCCAAAAGGGATCCTTGCCTAGTAATTGATGGTCTAGATTCTCGGGTCGAACCTCAGGATTGCGTGCCTGCAACCATTCGACGTGGCCGCTTGCTTCGCTCACGAGCGCGGGATCCAGCACTCCTCGGAAGATCGCGTAGCCGTCTCGCCGAAAACTCTCTAACGGGCTCGCCGCAGCGGGTGGGTTTGTTTGGGCGATTGGAACGGACATATTGACTCCTCCACTAACGGCAGTTGGTTAAACCAACTCAATCTGTGCACGCGAAGACATCGCTAAGCAATCCGCGAATATCAGACTTCGCTGCTTGCTCCGCGCATCGCGTTCCGGGCCGAGAATGTTTCACTGACTTCAATACCTTTACACATCTTAGGCCGAGGGGCCCTATCAGCCTTTTTGTCGCAACAGCAACTGCGCTTGGCGCCCCGAAGATTGGACGAGCCGTCTCGAAATCATTGACGACACTGACGTCAACACTCTGGCATTACTTTCCGTCAGATCAATCTGGTCAGCGCTAACCGCGCTGTTCGGTTCATAAAGAAGTCTCTCGGCGGCTGATCTGCAGCCGCACGACCGCGCATGATTTCGTCGCACATAGCGTCGAGTTCTGTCACTGGCATATATCTTCACTGGACCGGAGAAGAGATCGAGGCGATGAAATGACGTTAGGGCTACCGGCTGCGAGATCATCTGTCGAAAAAACCCGTGAGGTCTTTTCGAAGACGGTCCTCGACCCTTTGCGCGAAAGATCGCTCATCGGTGGATAGGTGCCTTACGGTGCCAATTGTCGAGTTTGCGCGCTCCGCTATGAGGCCGCATCGCCCATTCGATTCCATTGCCGATAACCTTGTGCACTATGGGATCGTGATAGATTGGAAATGTCTCGTGACCTGGCGAGAAATAAAAGATGCGGCCTAGGCCGCGGTAAAATGTCAGCCCGCTGCGGAACACTTCTCCGCCTTTGTACCAAGAGAGAGTAATGATTTCGTCGGCAGCCGGAATGTCGAAAGGCTCGCCATACATCTCTGACTGCGGAATCTCGAAATAGGGAGGCAGGCCCTCTGCTATCGGATGACCGGGATTGGTTACCCAAACGCGTTCCAGGTCGCCCTGCGGCAGCTCGCGCCAAGCCAAATTGCAATTTGTACCCAGCATGCGACGAAACATCTTGGAGTGATGGCCTGAGTGGAGCACTACCAGCCCCATCCCGGCGAGAATACGCTGCTGCGCCCGATCGATCACCGCATCCGCAACCTCCTCGTGGGCGACGTGTCCCCACCACACAAGCACGTCAGTCCGGTCGAGCAATTCCTGAGGCAGGCCCTGCGCGGGGTCATCGAGAGTGGCGCGTTCGATTTCAAAATCACGATCGGCAAGGCCAGCGGCCAGCGCGCCGTCGATCCGGTCCGGATATATTGCCCGGACTGGCGCATCGGTTTTTTCGTGCCGCCCTTCGTTCCAGATGGTTACCCGAATTGTCACAATTACCTCCCAGGTAAGCCCAAATTGCCCGCCTCAGGCCGGAACGACTTGATCCGCCTGATCAAAAAGATGAAAGCGCGCACGATCGAGCGCCAACTGCACGGTATCTCCCGGGCGTAGAGCAATGTCGCCCTGCACCCGCACCAGCAGCGTGTCAGTGCCGTTGACTACGTTTAAGTAGGTCTCGGCGCCGAGCCGCTCGACAATGGCCACCGTGCCAGAAAGATCGGCCTCGGAGTTCAAATCGATGAGCCGAATGTCTTCAGGTCGAATTCCCAACCACATAGGCTGCAAGTCCGCTGCCGCCAGATTCCTGCCCGCAAGCGGAACTGTCCAGCCTCCTGCTGCGGTAAAGGTTGGCGTTACCTCTCTAGTGGCGATAATACCCTTGATCAGGTTCATTCGGGGCGAACCGATGAAGGTCGCAACGAACGTGCTCCTTGGATGGCGGTAAATCTCAATCGGGTGGGCACATTGCGCCACGTTACCCCGATTGAGGACTACGATTGTGTCGGCCATGGTCATCGCCTCGACCTGGTCGTGGGTCACGTAGACGATCGTGGGGCGGAGTTCCTGATGAAGGCGCTGCAACTCGGCGCGCATCTGAACCCGCAGTGTTGCATCGAGATTGCTCAAGGGCTCATCAAAAAGGATAACCCGCGGCCGCTTGATGATTGCCCTGCCGATGGCAACTCTTTGTCGCTGGCCGCCGGATAGCGCCGCAGGCCGGCGGTCCAGCAATTCCGAAAGCTGCAGCAACTCGGCCACCTGTCCGACCTCCTTGCGGATTTTCGCCTTGGGAACCCTCTTCAGATCGAGGGAAAAGCCGATATTTTCGGCCACGGTCATGTGCGGGTAGAGCGCGTAGGATTGAAAGACCATTGCGATCCCGCGCTGGTCGGGCGGCACATCGTTGATCCGCTTGCCGTCGAGTTTTATGTCGCCCTTGGTTACGGATTCCAGTCCCGCAATCATGCGCAGGAGCGTCGATTTCCCGCATCCGCTGGGACCGACCAGAACCGCAAATTGCCCATCCGCAATTTCGAAGTTGACACCCTTGATGACTTCAACCGTACCAAAGTCTTTGCGCACGTTCTCAATTGAGATGCTGGCCATTCTATCCCTTGATTCCGCCGGTGAAGGTCCGAACGATGAAGCGGCGGGCGAGTCCAAAAGCAACCACCGCCGGCAGCATATACAGCACAGCGAGCGCGCTAAGATAGCCGTAATCGATTGTGTTCGCTCGCTGGAAAGCCCGAAAAAGTCCGATCGGCATCAATTGCAGCTCGGCTGACGAAATGAACGTCAAGGGCATCAGGAAATCACCCCAGGCACCGATGAAGGTCAGCAACCCTGCCGCACCCAGGCCGGGCAGCGCCAATGGCACTAGAATGCGATGAATACGCTGAAAACCATTGGCCCCGTCCATCAGCGCTGCTTCCTCATAGTCCTTCGGGGTGAGATCGAAATAGGTTTTGATGATCCAAAGCGCCAGCGGCAGCTGCATGGCAGACAACACCAGAATCAGGCCCAGATAGCCGTCGACGAAGCCGAAGATCTGCATCGCCCCACGAACACTGTCAGGAGGCACGACGCTCCGCACGAGGGCGCCCATCAAACCATTCGCGATCAGCATGACCTTATACAAAGGAACGATGAGCGCGGTGGGCGGGAGGACTCGGACCAGAATGATGGCGTACAAAAACGGACGCTTCCACCAAGCCTTGGTCCGCGAAAGCGCATACCCCCCCATCCCTCCGACGATGACCACAAGTGCCGTTGCTGCGCCCACCGTCAGCAGCGAATTGAAGAACCAGCGTCCCCCATTGTTCGCCGTGAAGATCTTGATGAAGTGATCGGCAGTTATTCCTTTGGGCAAGGATAGGAACAGGGAGGCGTTCGGATCGACTGAGGCCAGGACCACCCACAGAAAAGGCAGCAGGCAGAAAACCAGCGTTAGTGTGAGAAACCCGTAGGCAGTCGCCTCGGCACGCGTGAATTTGCGCACGCCGATCACACCTGCACCTTCAGCACGCGGGCATAAATGGCTCCGATTGCGACCGATAATCCGAGCACGATGACGGCAACCGCTGATCCATAGCCGAGTTGGTATGCGGTGAAGGACTGGTTGTAGATGTAGATGCCGATAATTTCGGTCGCCCCGCCAGGACCGCCACGGGTAAGCGTGTAGATCAACCCGAAAATAGCGATCGTCCCTGCTGTCGAGATCAGCATGTAGAGAAAGATCGTCGGCCGCAGAAGCGGCAGGGTGATCCGCCAGAATATCTGGCGCGGCGTTGCGCCATCCATTCGGGCAGCCTCATACATCTCCGTCGGCACGGCGCTGAGACCCGAGGTCATCAATATCATCGCGAAGGCGACGCCGCGCCAGGTGTTCACGACGATGATCATCAATAGCGGCACCGACTCCAGCCAGTTCTGGGGCGCCAACCCTAAGAGCCCGACGATTCGACTCAACGTCGAATATTTGCCCCCCACCAGCATCGATATCCAGATGAAGCCGGCGACGACCTCAGGGACTGCGTTGGGTAAGAGGATAGCGGCATTGAAAACAGGCCTAAAAGCAATCGGGCGATTTAACGCCATCGCCGCAGCCAGTCCGAGCACAAACTGACCAACGATCGACGAGCCGAAAACAAAAAAGAAGGTGACGACTAGCGAATTCCAGAATCCCTGGTCTGAAAGCAGCCGAACGTAGTTCTTGAACCCCACCAGCTGGGGATGGGACGCCGCAAAACCGTTCAATGCGTCATTCGTGAAGCTGATATATATCGCTGTCCCGGCTGGAATCAGGATAAAGCACACGAGCAGCACGCCGGCCGGCAGCAGCAACAGCCGATTCTGCCAAGCCATTCGCGTTTCGTAAGTCATGGCCATGGCGATCTCTCGAACGATCCGCATTGCAAACAATCTGTCTAGTTGACGGCGTTGTCGCCCAGCAGATCCTTGACATATTTGACGAGGATTGCCTGTGCCCCAGCCGCGTCCGTTTGCTTGCGCAACAAGGCTTCGGTGGCACGCGCGACTCCCTCGGATACTACCGAGTAGCCGGGCGCGGATTTCAGGAATGTTCCGTGTTCGACGCTCTTGAAGACCGGCACCAGTTCTGTCAGAGCCTGAAAATCTTTATTATCGGCAGCATCCTGGCGCGCCGGAATATTGCCGACCAACCCCGCATAAATCACCGTCGCGTCGACTGAGCAGAGTGCCAGAAGCACTTTTTTGGTTACGTCGAGATGTGCTGATTTCGCGTTAACCGCCCAAATGTTACTGCCGCTGATCGTGACGCTTGAACCGCCGTCCGTGCCGGGGACCGCCCAAGTTCCGACGTTTTTGGTAACGTCGGGCACTGGGTTCTTGCTCTCCTTGCCCCAGTCATAGATGTAGCACCAGGTGCCGCAGGTCGTAGCCATCAAATCACCGGCCGGGAACATAATATATTTCGGAATAATCCACGGTTCCGGCCCGAGCAGCGGTTCGATCGGCATCAGATCCTCGTCGATGAGGGACTTGTAGAGGCCAAAAATGTCCCTTACCCCCTCCCCGTTCAAATTCAGCGTGCCGTCGTCGTTGGCGATCTGAGGCGTTTTGGATCCCGGCACAAACAAGGCGAAGCCTTCGTTGAACGCCCCCGGCCCCCAGCTGATCCCCGCGGGCAGCAGCAGGCCGTACTTACCGGTCTTGGCCTTCATCTCCCTGGCGCGATCCAATAAATCTTTCCAGTTCGTCGGCTGAGCGGTCGAAATCCCCGCCTTTTCGAGCAGATCACGGCGGAAGTAGATCTGCTGCACGAGCAGCATTGAATCCAGCGCATAGATCTCTCCGTCCGCGCTGGTAGAAAGCCTCTTGGCCACATCGAATAGCCGGTCGTAGCCGTCCCATGACTTAACCTCGGCAGTGAGGAGAGCAAGATAGCCGGCGGAGACCATATCGGGCACGTCGGAATCAAAATTGGCCGTGAAAAGGTCTGGCGCATTGCCGGCGGCGAGTTCGGTCAGGAGCTTACTCAAGTAGTCCTTTTCAGGCGCGGGATATTCGACTACCTCGATGATGACCCCAAGCCGCTTCTCTATGCTCGGGATCGACCTGTTCAGCGCGGCGATGCGCGGTTGGCGATGCTCGGCAATGCGAATGGTCGGGGCGGATGCGCCCGAATTGGCGACGACCCGCGAACCAACGATTGCGCGCGAAATGACGATCGCGACGAAAATGGCGCCTGCAATGACAGCCAGGGTTACACCCGCGCGATACACGGTTGCTTTCATTGCTCCTCGCCGGAGCGGCATTTCAGCCGCTTGCGTGCATCGAGAATCTCGAATGTACACGTACACAAATTCGGCAATCGGTGTCGGGGAGTACGTGCCTGCAGCCGAAAGTCTATACGCTATGGGCATTGCAGGTCAGTTTTTTTGACCTCATAGTGCGTACGCGTGCGCAATCGGAGAAATATCTTGACATTGCGGCTCGGGATTATCGGTGCGGGACTGAAAGCCGCAGAGTATGCTCGCGGCTGGACGGCACTGCCGGACGTCGAGATCGCTGCACTTGCAGAAATCGATCCGGCCGCTCGTAAGCGCCTGAGTGATATTTGCGCCGCCGCCGGCCGGCCACGCCCGGCTGAATATGCATCCGACAAAGCCATGTTGAAAGTTGAGGCCAGTCGGTTAGATGCCGTGTACGTATCGACGCCCCATGTCTTCCATGCTGCTAATGCCCTGGCGGTGATCGACGCCGGTCTCGACCTGTTGCTCGAAAAGCCCATGGTGACCACGGTCGCGGAAGCTCTAATCCTGGTCGACGCAGAAAAACGCAGCGCGCGAACCATCGTCATCGCTTATCAGGGCGGCCTGTCTCCTCTCATCCAAGACACCATCGCGCGAGCTCGGCGTGGCGAATTCGGCGACCTGGTCAGCGTGTCTGCTTCGATCTGGGAAGGCTGGGCAAAGAGCTACGCGGGACATTGGAAACAGAAACCGTCCATTTCGGGCGGCGGCTTCATGTTCGATACCGGCGCGCACATGATGAACACCGTCTGCATATTGGCGGATGCCGAGTTCGAGCGACTATCCGCCCTTACCAATAATCGCGGACTCGAAGTGGAATTGGTGTGTGCGGTGGCTGCGAGGCTCTCCAATGGGGCTCTCGTGACGTTTAATGCTGCCGGCGACGGGCCGCCCGGGTGCGCGTCTTCGATCACCTTGTTTTATACAAACGCACTCGTGCGGATCGACGCGTGGGGCGGCTGGCGCGAGATTTCCATTGGAGGCGGCGCGGCGGTGCGCGAAGTGAACGAAATCGTCGATACGCCGATGCACACCTTCAAGGCGGTGCGGGATGGCAGAATGCCAAATCCATCGACACTAACGAACGGATTGCGATTTGCCCGGCTCTGGGATGCGATCAAGGCATCGGCGGCTGGCGACGGCAAATCGATTGCGATAGAAGTTGGCGCAAATTAATTTGAGACCGACGAAGGGTGCAATGCGCCGTAAGGGTTGCGATGGACCCGCGAGAATCGCGATCTTGTCCGCTGAGTCATCGTGCGTGCGCCGCATTGAGTGCGTGTAGATAGAAAGAGTGGTCCGCTCGCTGATCATAAGTGAGCTAGATCTGAAGAAGGCTCGACGCATTGGCACCGATGCGAAGCGGGTCAACGTGGATTTTCCGGCGCGGATGGTGGATTCCCTCGACCGTGAAGCGCGCCGGCTAGGCATGACTTGCCAGTCGCTCATTAAGCTGTGGCTGGCCGATAAGTTGGGCCAACCGGCCGCTGCATCCAAGCGTTGACTGAGGCGCTCCGAACCAGGCTAGTCCATCTCCGATAGCGGTAGCTTCCGACGCGACAACAGCGGAATGACCGCGGCATGCCGAGGGACTCATCCGACAACGTCCGGCAACAGCCCGGTCTTTGGCGGGGCATTCTTGGGGGTATCCGGACGAATCTGAATTCAGAAATCCCATAAATTCCCGGTGCTTTCTGGGTCATTTCGGTTCCGTCCCGGGGAGCCAACACAATCAATACGTTATGATGAATTCCTGCTAATTTACTGGGCTACCCCCAGGGGTGATACAACCCAATGTCACTCATAGACACGGCGATCAAGGGAGCTACGATCGCGATCTGCGGATCTAAACTGATACGTTGATGCTGCCGCCCGCCGATGCCACCATTTCGGTTTCACGCGATGCCAGCACTCGTCGAATTCGCGTGTATCGAAAAACGCGATCGTCGATCGCGAAAGTTATACGCAACACTGAGACGCGGAGTAGGTGGTCGCTCAATGGGTGATTCGTTTACTGTCTTCGGATCTCGTGAACCAGCGGGTGAGCTTTCGAATGAAGCTTCTTGTAGAGTTCACGCACGACCAGCCCGGCCCTGATGTCCGACGCTTTTACCGTTTGCCAAGACATCAACTCCGCGGCCATGTAAAGGCAGGCCAAGGCGACGCCACCCACCACCATCACCATCAACACGTCGTCAGAGTTTATAAGTCATCGTAGGCCTATTACAGGGCCGCGACAATTAAGGTGTTACTCGCCGGAATGATCCCTGAGCCTGCCGCTAAGCTGCGCATGGCTCGAAGTGTCGCAGGTCTCGACTTTACAAGACACTTTGTTGCGTAACGTACGTGACGATTCTCGCAAAAATGCTCTCTTCTATCGGTGGCTGGACGTCGTCGGACAAAATCACTCTTCGAGGAGGTCCAACAATGACTGCGACAATACACACTGCACGGAAGCGAGGGACAGCGAGGTGCAGCATTTGCTGCAAAACAATTGCGCTATCGGCCCTTGAATTGGCAAGATCTGCCACGATTAATACTGGTTACGAGCGGAGAGCTAGCAAGTTACCCCCCGCCCTTCCGCAGATCCGTAGCCCCAACTAAGGAGTCTTGTTTTATGAAGATTCGTCCCCTTCATGATCGTGTCATCGTGAAACGAGAACAAGAAGAGCGTAAGACCGCAGGCGGCATCGTGATCCCGGATACTGCGACTGAGAAGCCCATATTCGGCAAAGTGGTGGCTGTCGGCAAGGGCAAGATTTTGGAGAGCGGCGACATTCGCCCGGTCGACCTCAAAGTCGGCGACAGGATTCTATTCGGTAAGTACAGCGGTACCGAAGTGAAGATGGATGGCGATGAGCTGGTCGTCATGCGTGAGGAAGACGTCATGGCTGTGGTTGATGGCAAGTAACGCTTCGATCAACCATACTTTTATCAATTTCTAAATAGAGGTATCGGCACGTGGCAGCAAAAGACGTACGATTTAGCGATGACGCGCGGCAACGCATGTTCAGGGGTGTGAACGTTCTGGCGAATGCCGTCAAGGTAACGCTGGGCCCGAAGGGCCGCAATGCAGTTCTCGACAAGAGCTACGGCGCGCCCACCGTCACCAAAGACGGTGTCTCGGTCGCCAAGGAAATCGAGCTGAAGGACAAGTTCGAGAACATGGGCGCGCAGATGGTGAAGGAAGTCGCTTCCAATACCTCCGATGAAGCCGGCGACGGCACCACCACCGCCACCGTGCTCGCGCAAGCCATCATCCGCGAGGGATTGAAATCGGTCGCTGCGGGGGCGAACCCGATGGATTTGAAGCGCGGCATCGATCAAGCAGTCTTAGCGGCGACCGATGAGCTCAAGAAGCTCTCCAAGCCGTGTAAGGACCCGAAGGCGATTGCCCAGGTGGGCACCATTTCCGCGAACGCCGACGAGAGCATTGGCAAGACGATTGCCGATGCCATGGCGAAGGTCGGCAAGGAAGGCGTGATCACGGTCGAAGAAGGTCAGGGTCTCGAGAACGAGCTCGAAGTGGTCGAAGGCATGCAGTTCGATCGCGGCTATCTTTCACCTTATTTCATCAACAATCAGCAGAGCCAGAGCGCCGAGCTCGAAAAGCCGTTGATTCTGTTGGTGGACAAGAAGATCTCCAACATTCGCGAATTGCTGCCGCTGCTCGAAACCATCGCCAAGAGCGGCCGCCAGTTGCTGATCGTTGCCGAAGACGTTGAGGGCGAGGCGCTTGCCACGCTCGTGGTCAACACGATCCGCGGCATCGTCAAGGTCGCCGCCACCAAGGCGCCGGGCTTCGGCGATCGTCGCAAGGCCATGCTGCAGGATCATTGCGGTTCTCACAGGCGGTACCGTCATCTCCGATGAAGTCGGCTTGTCGCTCGAGAAGGCGACCATAAGCGATCTCGGCGAAGCGAAGAAGGTACTGGTCGAGAAAGAGAACACCACCATCATCGACGGCGCCGGCAAAGCCGCGGACATCAAGGGCCGGGTCGAGAGCATTCGCCAGCAGATCGAGGAAGCAACCTCCGACTACGACAAGGAAAAGCTGCAGGAGCGCGTTGCCAAGCTCTCCGGCGGTGTAGCCTTGATCAAGGTCGGTGCTGCGACCGAGATTGAAATGAAGGAAAAGAAGGCCCGCGTCGAAGATGCGCTGCATGCTACTCGTGCGGCCGTCGAAGAGGGCGTGGTTCCAGGCGGCGGCGTGGCTTTTGTGCGAGCGCTCAAGGCTATCGAGAAGCTGGTCGGCGCAAACGAAGATCAGACGACGGGTATCAAGATTCTCGCCCGCGCGATCGAAGAGCCGCTGCGCCAGATCGTCACGAACGCCGGTGAAGACGCCGCGGTGGTGTTGAACCGGGTTCGCGAGGGCAAGGGCACTTTCGGCTACAACGCTGCGACGGGTGAGTACGGCGATATGGTCGAAATGGGCATTCTGGATCCGACCAAGGTCACGCGTCTGGCTCTGCAGAATGCCGCCTCGGTTGCGGGCCTGCTGCTCACGACGGAAGTCATGATTGCCGAGGCACCGAAAGAAGAAGAGCATGCACATGGCGCGCCGGGTGGTGGCATGGGTGGAATGGACATGTAATACCTTCGTTGCAGGCCAATCGCCTGCACCGTTTGGTGACGGTCAGAAATAGCGGGCTTCGGCCCGCTATTTTTTTGCGCAAGGCAAGAGAGCGATCCATCCCGGGTGCTGGATAGCGGGAAACCGGCCGTCGAAGATTGTGGGCGAATCGCAAGAAGATTGAGCCGTTAGTTGGCTGATTTAGGGCCATACTTGCCAGACTGCACCCGCCGCCTCAAAGCCAGCGGACCGTCCCGATCATCATCGGCTTATCTCTCCGGTTACGGCGACAACATCGTCGCAAACATAAATCAATCTGTACCGACCGTGCCCACACTGACAACGTGATTCTCGCAGTCGTCCTAACGCCAGCGAATTTTCCCATCGCAAATGCGACTCAAAATTAAGGCATATTTATGAAGCCAAAGGCTCGATACACCGCCCGATACGGCCAATCTGCGCCGCAGTTGTTGCCTCCCGACCTTGAATCGTTAGGGTCGATCGCATTCACAGCGCACGACTTTACGGCATTAGATGCTTGGCTCGCCGAGGATGGCTGGCCCGCTGAACACATGGATGTGGCCATGCTCGAAGGTTACCTGGTCGCCCTACTCGTATGGCCGATCCAGCTCTCGCCCGGCGCATGGTTGCCCGCCATCTGGGGAATACGAGGTTGGAAAGTAGCGGCAAAGATAGCAACCCCGGAACACTACGATCGATTTCTGGCGCTGGTGATTGGACTATTGCAGGAGTTGGAGCGTCGCCTCAACGCCACCCCGCGCGCTCTTACATTTGTGCTGGCGAGCGACTGCGTGCTTCTTTCCACTCGCTACTTTGCGGGAGCAGCCTGGTCCACCGGGTTTATATCCGCCCTGCAGTTCAATGCGAGCGGTTTAGGCTCGCGCACCGCTCTTTCGCGCGCCGCGCTCGAGAATATCATCGCAATCGCATCACTGCGCCCAAAAGAACCGAGGGCGATGGGCCAAGTTGCAGCCGAGACTTGGGCATCGGTTAGCACCCTGATGGATGAACGGCCGGCCCGCGGAACCGCAACTTCAAAGGCGCGTCGCGCGTTAGTTGCTGCTTAGTTGGACCCTATCCCTCTTTATCCGTTGCGATTCGATCCCATTTTCCACTATCGGCCCTGGGGTGGCCGACGGTTGGCCGACGTGTTGTCGCTCGCGCTGCCCGGCGATGACCCCGTCGGCGAAGCATGGATTCTGAGTGACCGAGACGAGCATTCCAGTGTGGTCGCGGACGGCCCACTTAAAGGGAAAACTCTTGGTCAGCTATTGAATCAGTGGCCAGATCGGCTGCTGGGAAATCGACTCGGAGTCTTCAATCGGTTTCCTCTGCTGCTTAAATTCCTCGACGCACGTGCAGCACTGTCCGTGCAAGTTCATCCATCAGACAGGCAAACCAAATATCTGCCGGATGGCGAGAGCGGCAAAACTGAGGCGTGGGTCGTTCTCGCGGCTGGACCGGAAAGTCGCATCTATGCCGGGATGACGCCCAATACCACGCCGGGCGTGCTGCGCGAAGCGCTTGCAATGGGTACGGTGACGGACCGTCTCGCTTCCTTCGTTCCATCCGCTGGCGACGGTGTCTTTATCCCCGCCGGGACCGTTCATTCGCTGCGCGATTTGGTAATTTTTGAGGTGCAGGAAAACAGCAATGTGACCTTTCGTCTCTACGACTGGAACCACATAGACCCCAAGACTCTGCAGAATCGTCCCTTGCAAGTCGAGCAGGCGATGGCGTGTATCGATTTTACGCGAGGGGCTATCACTCCGGTGGTCCCGCTCGCTGAGCAACTTGAGCCGGTGCTGCGCGAGCGGCTCTTCGATTGCGAACACTTCAGATTATGGCGGCTCCGCGCCAAATCGCCATTTACCGTCGGATCGGCCGGATCGCTGCGTGTTTTCGTGTGCGTCGCCGGGAAAGGCCACCTGACGCATCATGGCGCAGACTTTCACTTCGGTACCGCCACCGTACTTCTCTTGCCCGCGGAAGTGGGCGCCTGTTTGTGCTGCCCGAACGGGACTGTCGAGCTGTTGGAGATTTCGCTACCCACTGCTCACTAGTCCTCGTCCCGATTATGAAGATCGCGGAGGGCCAACGGGCGGCGCTGCTGATCAGCTCACCATAAGATCCAGCAACTCGGTTATTTTGATGCTTGCGAACTTCGAAAAAGTGTCAGAAACCGCGTAAGGCAAGATGACCCGGTCGTTGTGTCGCATCGCTCCGCACGTGTAGACGACGTTTGGCACGTAGCCCTGCCGCTCGGAAGGTTCAGGTCGAACAAGGGGTTCTCGAGTGCGCGCGATAACTTTGGATGGGTCTGCTTTATCGAGAAGAACCGCCCCGATCGAGTACCTTCGTACCGGACCCACACCGTGAGTCAGCATCAACCATCCCTCATCCAGTTCGATCGGGGAACCACAATTTCCAATCTGGACGAACTCCCATGGGAATTGAGGCTTCAAGATGGCGACGCCACCGTTCCAGGAATACAAATCATCCGAATATATGAGATAGAGATTTTCGTTATCCTGCCGGGCAATCATGGCGTACTGGCCGCCGATGCGCCTGGGAAACAACGCCATGCCCTTGTTCTTGGCGGCGGTTCCCCGCAGCGGCGCCATCCGAAAGGACAAAAAGTCGTGCGTCTCGATCAGCTCCGATCTAATCGCTCTACCGTTGTACGCGGTATAAGTCGCGTAAAACACTTTTCGCGTTCCGTCCTCGAATTCCACGAAGCGAGCATCCTCGATACCGTTCGATTGGGCTTCGGTAACCGGGAAAATCACGCGCTCGCTGATGTCCTCGTCAGATGTGAAGACCAATTCGACCGTATCGCCATCCGTACCCGGAGTCCGCTTCTTTACTTTCGGGATGGACGCGAGCCGTGCCGTAGAGTCGACCGTCACGGTACCGTCGGCAGTAATAGATCCCGATCGAAACGTCAGAGATGAAACGTGCCCTTCCCCGACCGCCCGCAGGCTAAGAATGAAGCGCCGCCCCCCGTCCCGCACGCCCGATTGATCGAAATGCGCCACAATGCTTGGATTGAACAGCGCCGCTGCCTCGAACGAATACTCGTGCATGAAGTAGGCGCCGACCAAGCAGCGTTGCTCTTTGGTGAATGTCACATGTGCGGCGACGGCTTCTTCCATCTCATCTGCGCGCGCCTCGAATATCTCGAGCAGATTGCGGTGACGACTTTGGAAGTACTCTAGAACCTCCGCGAGCTCACGGGCAGCCGACTCGCTATCGAGCGCCAGGACGCGATCGACGATGTGATTCGCGCGCGTCTTATCGGTGGGATTAAGGTCCCTAGGTTCGGTCGCCGGCTTGAATGGCCGGACGACCACTCTTGCCGGATCAGGGCGCAGACTAAGACCCTGCCGGTTCAGTAAAGGGGAAGTGACAAAATATCCTTACGTTGACTGCGCGAAGTCTACGGGATTTCAGGCGCGCAAAGCGAGAAGTGGCGCGGGTTTCGTACGACTGCCGAACATGCGGGCGAGCTGGCGAATCTCTGCCAAGCCTAAGAGATAGGAAACGACGGACTCGCCGCCCCTATTATCGTTCGCGCGTTCAGGGTGCAGTCCATCGCGACAGCTTCCTGTCTCCACATCGACTAGCGGCGTTGATAGATCGTTAGCCCCCAGAAACCAGGAGAACGCCCGCAGCGCATCCTCCACCCACTTAACGTTGCCATCCGCGCGCCAGGCCGCAAGACAGGCAGAGATCGCAGCCGACGCTTCGAGAGGCTGCTGATCGAAGGCTTTTGGCGGCGCCCGCTTGTCACCGAAACTTTCAGAGCCAATCGCGCGAAAGATACCGTCTCGGGATGTTTGTATCGTCATCAGCCAGCGCAACGATCTCAAGCCTGCGGCAATGTAGCTGGGCGCGCTGATGGTAGTACCGGTAACAATGAGAGCTTGGGGTAGACGTGAGTTGTCGTATGCCAGACTTTCCTCGAACCATTCCCACTCTTTGGTCTCGACTGAAGTCATCAGGGCCATCAATCTATCGGCTAACAAATGCCGCAGCTCCCGCGGATAGGAATTTTTAGGCAGTGTAACGCAGTAAGCATCCAGTCCGAGCAGGGTAAAAGCCCAGGCGCGAGGCGAGGAAAACTTCTCCGTAGCCGAAAGCGCTTCGATAAAAAGCGATGCGGCCCACCGCCGGCGCGATTCATTGACATCGCTACGAACACACTCCCCTAATGCCCAGAGTGTCCTCCCGTGACTATCTTCGGAGCCAAAATCTTCAAGCCAATGACGATCGAAGCTCATGAAGTTTCGAAACCTCTTATGAGCAGGGTTCCAGGCATGCTGAACGAAGGCGGCAAGCCGCGAGGTCAGCGTTTCGGATAGACGCTGTTCTCCGGGAGCGTTTAGAGCACAGGCAACCAGCAGCGCACGCGCGTTGTCGTCGACGCAATAGCCGTGCGAGCGATCGGGTACCGAACAAATCGCATGCTGCAGAAGGCCTGTGTCGTCGCACAGGGACAAAAGATGACTCAGCTGCATCTGCGGTGCGGACAAGCTTTCGGCTGGGTGAATGCCCTCAATACGCCGCGCAACCACTTTGGGTGAGTGCCCGCGACGGGCACTTTCAAAGACGCTTAAGTACCGTTCTGCAGTCCGTTCCCAGGTCATCGAGCGGCTACTTGAGTAGGCGTGCACGCGCATCGCGAGACGTCGGGCGTCATCTGTCAGCAATCCCCCGATTTCCGCGCCAAGCGCCTGGGCGCTACCAAACGGCACAAGAATGCCGCGCCCCTCCGCCAGCAGTTCCTGCGCATGCCAATAGGGAGTCGACACCACTGCTTTCCCAAGTCCGAAGCTATACGCCAGGGTACCGGACGTCATTTGCGCTTCGTTTAGGTATGGCGAGACGTAAACATCGCACATCGAGATGAAATTGAGCAATGTCGCTTGATCGACGAAGCGATTGAGAAAAACGACGTGGTCCTGAACCCCAAGGCTCTGAGCCCGAGCGACTAACTTCTCGCGATAGCTCTCACCTTCTTGCCGAACAAGGTTGGGATGCGTCGCGCCGAGGACGACGTAGATCGCATCGGGCCGCTTCTTCAGGATCGACGGCATTGCATCGATCATGACTTCGATACCCTTGTTGGGCGAAAGCAGACCGAATGTCAAAATAACGGGTTTGCCGGCGAAGCCCAGTGCGGCCTTGGCAGCATCGGGTTCGAGAAAGGCGGTGTCGGGAATTCCATGCGGGATAAGCTCGATCTTGTCCGACGGTACTTCATACACCGTACGCAGCAGACTCTGTGCTTTCTTCGCCATGACGATGACCTTGGAGGAGACATCAATTACTTTTTTCAGCACACTGCGCTGCGCTGGTTTAGGCTCAGCGAGAACGGTGTGAAGCGTCGTGACGATTGGCATCGTCAAACGGGACAGCAGAGCCATGACGTGATTGCCGGCCTCTCCCCCAAATATGCCAAACTCATGCTGTAGGCTTACGACCTGGAAATGACCTGCATTGAGAAAGTCGGCCGCGCGCTCGTATTCTGTGATCCGCTCATCGTTGATTTGCAGCCGAACAACACCTGGATAGTCATAGGTGTAACCGTGGTCGGTCATTGCGACGATTGCCGTCTCAACGTGCCCGCGCGCCTTGGCAACCGCCTGTTGAAGATCGGTTGTAAACGTGGCGATTCCACATTGACGCGGCAGAGAGTTGCCAACAAATGCCAGACGGGCTGATGGAACCAAATGCAACTCCCATAGGAATGATGGAAAACGGGCAGGCAGGAGCCTGAGGCCGTCTGAATAGGAACTTCCCAAACGGGGTCGGAAGGGCAGGTGCCGAGTCACCATACAGTATCTCAGGCTCAGCGTCTGTTCTAAATCTGACCGCGGTACGGGCGCCGTCAAGCTTGAGGCAACGGAGCCTTACACGAGAATTTGATTCAAATAAATCACACCACGCCGTGTTCATTACCCCGCAATGACGATCGTGAACTCCGGTATCTGAGCAAAAGTCGTGCGGGTCTCCGCTGAACAGGCTCTCCCGCAGACTCTCGCGATTGTTCTCGAACTAAAAATACTTGGACCTCGTTTCGTTCCGACGTCTAGCGCTGAGATCGACAACCTGCGCGCACTTAAACGGTAAACTGTCTAACGCACACGAGTATGCTATGAGCGCCGAGCTGCAATGAGAGAGTTGTCTATGAAGTATTTGTTCGCGTTGGGGGCGTTGCTGAGTCTCGTTGTGACCTCAGCATCGGTTGCAGCGGACAAACAGATCAATGATGAAGTCGGAGTGAATGCAGTTGTCCATGGATTCGAGGACGCCTGGAACCGCCATGATATGGACGCGTTCGCGATGCTATTTGCTACCGACGCTGATTTTGTAAATGTAATCGGTATGCGTTGGGTAGGCCGCGATGCTATCAAGCAGCACCACGCAGCGAGCCATGCGACTATTTTCAAGTCGAGCACGCTTAAAATCGGAAATACGACCGTTCGTTTCCTAAAGGCAGACGTTGCCACCGCGCGCTCGGAATGGACCCTTTCTGGAATCACCTCGGAGGCGGGGCAGCTCGCTCCGACCCGCGCCGGGATACTGACCAACGTTCTCGAAAAGATCGACGGGCGTTGGCTGATCGTGCTGACACAGAACACGGACATAGCAAAGCCGGCAGGTTAGACGTTCTCACGACGGAGAATGTCGAATGTCCGCAATGACATCATCACCCGTCGTCCGGCAACGTCCGGCAACAGCCACTTGTGGAAGGGGATACTTTTGGGGGTATCCAAGACAAACAGAAATTAAAAAACCCCTGGGAATCTCGATGTTTTGTCGCTGATTTCGGTTCCGTCCCGGGGCGCCAGATAAATATCAATAATATCATTGTATTAAGTAATCTAATTGATCTCACTTCACGCCACTAACTCCGCCAGTCTGCTTTGACTGCCGGCGATTGGATCTTCTTCTGTCTGTCGGGAACGTCAGCCATCCGGTAACGGAATTCTGGCCAGCCGTGGACTTACTTTGTACGGATTTAGATACTGCTTGGCGCTTGCCGCCGCTTTTCTACATCGTGGCATCAACTCCTGCGTATGGACGACGCCGCGCTGAATGCAGGGTCAAATCGTAAAGTAAGCAGGGACGGCAGTTCAGACTAGTACGGGTGCGATCAAGCCGGCCTGGTCGAAGCGAAGTTCCTTCAGTCCGTAATCGATCGACACCTTTGAGAATCGCCGTAAAAAATTCATTCCGATCAGAAGCGCCGGGCGTCGAGTCAGTCCCCACACATCGAATACCTTAAAATCTGCAATCACCAATGGGCAGTCGGCGAGCTCCAGTTCCATAATCTGGATCTTCTTGACCATGGTGACGCTACCCGATGTTTCGCCGCCGGTGACGTCGACCAAAGAAATGCGACCAATGTCGCCGTAGGCAGGATTGCGGCTGGCCAAGGCGTCAAACAGCGCCTTGTTGCCGGCCGACAGGTCCGCGCCCGAATCAATGAAGGCCGCCGCGCGTACACCGTCGACCATGCAATTGAGCGCCCGCAAGTGTCCCGACGACCCAATGGTGCGAATTCGGGCCTCATTGTCTCTTACCAGCAGAGCACTCAGTCTGGAATGCGGCGCGCCCACCTGCAGAGTGTGATTCTTGAAATCGAAGGTCACACGATGACCATCGAGGGTATCAAGGCCAAGGTATCCGTCAGCGCCTAGACTGGAACGCGGCAATGTCGGCACAACGAGAGATTGGTAGCGAACCGCCCCAAAGGACAACTCGCGAATTGTAACGGTCTTAGCTTGGACGGCGCGCACGACCCCCTCCAACATGACGTTTTCGCGGAACAGAAGGCCCAGTTCGGCGGCGACGTCGGTCGGCGAGGACTGTGCGGTCAGCGCCGGTGTCGACCACGAAGCGATAAGGTCCGTTGCCATCGATGCGCACGGCGACGGTCAGGTGGTTCTCGGTGTCGGTGTCGGCGGTGATAGTCGAGGTGTCGCGTTCGGGCGCCACTGCGCCCGTGGTACTGCGAAGCGGCGTCGCACTCTGTGCTCTTGAAATGACCGGCGCGAAGGTCAACGTCAACGCGCCATATTTCAGGAATCCCCGACGCGATACGTTATGGACCGGTGCCGTAATGGGAACTCCTTAAGCCAGCCGCCCCTGTATATGCACCAGTTTATCATTTTCCTGGCATGAATCGGCCGACTCACCATCCGAACTCGCCCGCGCCGTTCTCCGGTTGTATGGTCAGTTTTTCCAATGGCATCGCTTAAACCTCGATGTCGGATGCGTAGGCGCCGTTCTACAGGCGCGAGCTGCCTGCCATCGCTGCATCAGTGACCCGTCATCTGGCAAGGCCGAGGAATACCGTCAGCGCGCGATTCAATCGCACCGTATCCTCGTCGTTAAGTTTTCCGATGCGTTTACCCAGCCGTGCTTTCGGTACGGTTGTGATTTTGTCGATCATCAGTCGCGAAGCGCTCTTGAGACCGTTGCGATCGGTGGGTTCGATGAGCATGCGCAGTAACGGTGCGTCCGTCGGATCGGTCGTGAACGCGCACAGAGTGATCGAGTCAGTTTGATCGAACCGGTCCTCCTGCACGATGACCGCTGGTCGCGGCTTTCCCGTGTTGCTTGCGCCGCCCGACACCGTCCACACCTCTCCGCGCTTCACTCGGCGGACTCCTCCGAGACGGCGTCGATAAATTGTTGATCCACCCTTGCATGCTCGCTAGCTGCTACCGCCTTGGACTGCTTGCGGGCTGCAGCAACGAAGGAATGCGCTCGCACGTCGGGCACCCAGATCTGTACCGGCCGCAGTCCTTGGGCACGCAGCCGCTCGCGATGCAATCTAACCTTGTCGCGCGAGGATCGGGAATTTTGCAGCATAACAATCTCCATTGGTTACATGTAACCGTAGCATGGACTGCCTACATGCGCAACGGAACCTCATGGCACTTCTGCAACACGATGGCGCTCAAGTCGACCGTTGCTTCACGAGCGCGAAACACTAGCCATCGCGTGCTTCAGCAGACGGCCGCGTGTTCAGGTCGGACACGACCTGCATCAGACAACGCCCGGAAGCAGCCACCCTTTAGAAGGGGTGTTTTTGGGGTATCTCAAGCAAGCTGAAATCAATAAACCCTAGGACTCTCGACATTTTCTCGCCGAATGCGAATCCGGTCCCATGGATCCAATAAATCAAAAGCTTATATCGCATTTCTCTATTCTCTCTGAAGCCATTGCCGGGTCTTATCCGCCCTAGGCTCGAAAGGCTCAGGCCATCGTGCGCGCGGCAGTCTCTACACAGGATGCGCTCATTTCCACGCATCCCGCCGGCGGCGGCTCTCCATTTGCATTTGCGTGAAGTAGTTCCGCGAAGGTCTCCGAATGCCCTGGTTAGATGGGAGTGCCTAGAAGTTCGGACGACCAGTTCGCTTGCCGACGATCGAACATATCCATCTTGAGTCCGATGCCCGCGAAGTACCTGAGCCGGGCCGCGCGCAGAAGATTCACGCCGCTTTGCAATACTACGGCAGCCTGCGCCGCCGCAGGCTCGAGCTCGAGATCATCGACTACTACTATCTCGTGGTTCGAACAGGCCGAGCTGGTTCCTTGCGCGAATATGTCCTTGATCTTCGCTTCATCGACCGCTCGCTCGAACTGACAAAGCATTTTCCCTGGCGATGCGTGGCGCTAACTTTGGTCCTCGCAATGGCTACCGCTTTCAGCGCGTGGCATATCGGCTCGTCCCCCGTGCCCTGGTGGCAGCATAATTGGCTGCCTATGTGCGCAACAATATTCGCATTGACGGCGTGCGCCACCCTGGTCTGCGCGTGGCGGACGACGGAGACCGTGGCTCTGCGCAGCGCCTACGGACGTGCCACGCTGCTTGAATATACTGGAGGCCTCGGAACGCTTCGCATGGCTCATCAGTTCACTCATAAGCTTGCAGCGCACATCCAGCTCGCGATAGCAGCTCGCCGATCGACAGAAACGGAGCATCTTCGGGACGAGATGCGCGAACACTTCCGGCTGAAGGAAGCCGGCGTACTTTCGCAGGAACAATACGAGGCGAGCAAGGGGCGAATCCTCGCCCGGCATGCTCCCGTCGCGCAATTAGCTCGTAAAAGAGCGGTAAACCCTGGGGCGTATGAACCACAGCAAGCGAAGGTACGCGGTGTGACGTGATTAGCTGTTACCGCCCTTCTTGACGCCGGACCGCGGGGATTCGTCGGCGGAATGACAAATGAGGTAACTTCGGAGCTGAGCAAACCTCAGCTGGGCGAACATCTACGCTATAACATCACGCATTTACGGCGGTGTCTGACGCGATGGCAACTATCCTGCACAAGGTCACCGACGAGTTCATGAAGTAGCATCCGCTCTCTCGTCTTGTCGCCTCGTTGGACCCATCAGCGCCGGCTGGAAGAGCAACGCCGACGCAAGCGTCCACAGCAGGGATATCATCAAGAGCTGCCCCATGCTGGCTGTTCCGGGATGACTGGAGGCCCAGAGGCTGCCAAAGCCAGTTGCCGTCGCGAGCGCGCTGAAAAAGACGCCACGCGCAAGGCTCGATGTCAGCAGGTGCGAGCCGCCCGAGCGCCAAGACATGACGAAGTAGATATGAAACGCCACCCCGATCCCGAAAAGTAACGGCAAGGCGATGATGTTCGCAAAATTGAGCGGCTGCCCGATCAGTACACACGTGCCCATGGTCAAGAGCCCCGTCAGTACGATCGGCGTCATAGTAATCGCCACATCACGCACTCGCCGCAGTGCGATCAGGAGCAGACCGCAGATGGCGACGAATGACAGCACTCCTGCCTCGATGAAGGCGTCTACCACGGCACGACCGTAGGCCTGACGGTAGATCGCCGTACCCGTAGCGTCGGGCGCTATCTCGATTCCAGCCGCGATGAACCGGCTGATTGCCGCATCGTCGTTGGGGTCGCCCTTTGGTGCAACGGATACGCGTGCCCGTCCGTCGGCGCTTCGCCATTGGCGCACGAGCTCTGGCGGCAGCGAGTCGATGCTAACGGGTCGCGGGTGCAAGAAATTGCGAATTTGCTCGAGGAACGTGACAAAACCCGGGATCAGCATCTGCTCGGCCTGGGCGCGCGCTGACCGGCTGCCGCGGGCCAGCGCGTTGAGTGCATCGGCGAGCCTGCGGGCGTCCGCGCTCAGCGAGGGATCTTCAGTTGCCGCTTGACGCAGCTGCTCGGCCGCTCGGTTCAGACTGTCGATGACCTGCGCATCGGTGGGTGGCGTCGCTATGTCGAGCGGACTCAGTGTGAAATCCAAAAGGTCTGCCGCATCGGCGATGAGCGCGATCTTTTCGCGCTGTTCGATTGGAATGAAATTCGACAAAGTGTGAACGCCGTAGACCGTCGGATCGGTCCTGAAAATCGCGGCGAGGCGGTCGGCGGCGGCGAGGTTCGGTCGCATCACCTCCAAAGTACTCGGGGATCTATCCGGGTCCCGCATCAAATCATCGAGGGTGGCAACCGACTCGACCTTCGCGCTGCGCAGGTGCATTGGATTGGAATCGAAGTGCAACAGGGGCAGCAGGACGGCACCAATCAGCGCCGCGACCGCGCCGACACCGAGCACCACGCTCCGGTGCTCCAGCACATAGTGGTCGATCAGCGTCAACCGCGCACCGGGTTGGTGTTGAGCGGACGCCCGGCGGTCGAGCGAGCTCGATCAGCGCGGGCAGCAGCGTGAGGTTCAACGCCAGGGCAGCGAACAGGCCGAGGCCGGCGATCATCCCCAGTTGCGAGACTCCATAATAGGCTGTGGGTGCAAAGGCCAGGAAGCCGATGCCGATCGCAGTAGCCGCCAAGGTCAGCGATTTTCCCATGGTGCGTGCTGTTGCGAGGAGGGCCGGACCCACATCCCATCCGGGTCGGCGTTCTGCCCGATAGCGGACACTGAACTGAATACCGAGATCAATCCCCATTCCGACGAACAAGGGGATGAAGGCGACCGAGATGACGTTGAACTGATGAAACAGCGCAAGACCCAAAGCCGTCGCGGTCAGCAGACCCACCAGGGTCGTCACGAGTATCGAGACGATCAACCAGGGCGAGCGCACAGCGCACCAAAGCATCAAGATCACGGCGCCGCTTGCAAGACAAGCGATGACACCGGCGCGTTGCGCCAAGGTTGCGAATTCCTCGTCCTGCAACGGTGCGGAGCCTGTCAGCCGCACGCGCACGCCATGGACTGCGTCGAGCTGGAGCCGGCGCGCCGTGCCGCGGATCGCTTCGATCGGTGATCTCGCGGGTTGCAATTGCGTGAAGTCGAGCACCGGATCGAGCAAGATAACGTGCCGTAGCTCGCGTTCGTCCGGCTTATCCCCGGTGATCAGGGTGTGCCACGAGAAGAATCGCGGTTTACCCGAAGCGAGGTCCTGGAGCGCATCAGCCAAAGTGCGGATGGGAGTGCGAAGCTCCTGCGGCGCAGGCTTGTCGTGGGTCACGCCTTTCATGGTCAGGGAAAGTGTGTTGGCGAAGCCGCGTAAGGAAGGGTCGGATGCCATGGATCCGAGGAATGGCTGGCCCTTGACCAACTGAGCGATGACTTTCCTTACCTCTTCGGTCGAGGCGAAGAGCAAGCGGTTGTGCTCCCAGAATGGTCCACTGTCGGGCCGCTCGACAGAGTGGAACCACCGCGCTTGAGTGCCGAGACGTGCGGCGAGAGTGGCGGTTGCCGCCTCGCTCAACTCCGGTGTTTGGCCGTCGACGACCACGACAATATCCAAGTTGTTCTGCGAGAACGCCGCCTCAAACGCCGCCTGCCGGACTCGCCAAGGGAGCTCGTGCGACAACAGAGCACCGGTGTCGGTACTCATGGCGAAGTCGCGTGTGACGTAGTAGCCCATCCCTATACAAAGGATGACGAAGAATGCGACGACGATCCCCGCCCGCGCGACACACACCCCGACAAGCCTGACGATCAGCGAGGGCTGCAGACTCATTGGCGCGGATGAATCGTTCACTCGCGCATCCGTGGACTGAATGCTGCCGCTACCCGCCGACTATTTAATAATCGCGTTTTCGACACGCGGGAACCCCCCTGCCACCCGCCTCAATACCGTAGTCGCAAGATAGCGGAGCTGAGGTCGCCGACCGCGGCGATCCCCAGAGTCCCGACTCCGAGCACCAGATCCCGGGCGCGGCGCGCAAACGAGGCGGCTATCGCTGCAGCCGGGGGGATCCCGAACACCGTGGCGGCCAGCAGGTAGCTCACCTCTTGCACTCCTGCGGCAGCCGGTATCATGAATCCGAACGTACGTAACCCCACGACCGTGCCGTCAATGGCGAGCGCCTGCGATAAGGTCAGATCCACACCGAGCAGCCGGAAGATGACCCAGGCCTCGCCGGCACCCAGGCACCAGCAGCAGAGGTGCAGCGCGAAGCCTGACATTAAGCTCATGTGCTGACGAAGGATTCGATCGAAGCACGCTTGCAGGTCGCCGTCGGCGCCGTCGTCCAGCGAAAGCACCGCCGGCCAACGTGAACTGACGGCGCGCGCGATTGTTCCGAGCGATGCGCCGAGCGACCGGCGCGCGACAGCGAGACTCGCAACAGCTACGGCAGTCGCGGCCAGGGCCAGGGATAGCAGACGCGTGAAGCGGGTCTGAGGCCCCAGTGCGAGCAGGGTGAGCAGTGCCGCCAGCACATAGGGCAGTTTCGCAGTGAGTTCTATGACGCCGTCGATGCACGCAGAGACTGCCCCACGGGTTATCGCCCGGCCCCGACCGAGGGCGCGCACCCCGAAGACGATGCCGCCGAGTTGCAGGAAGGGCAGGACCTCTCCCGCGGCGTCGCGGACAAATCGCGCCCACACGAATCTCGATGGCGAAGCTGGAGGATCGTCACCGGAGGCCAGCCTCCAGGCGAAGCCCATCAGGGCGACGATTGGCAGATGCAGGAGCGCCAGCACCAGCAGCCCGCTCAAGTGCAGGCTTTCGAGCGCTTGCGCGACCGCGCCGGCGCCCGCACGGATGACGGCTGCGGCCATGGCAGCGACGCCGATCGTGAATGCGATGACCGTACCTCGTTGCACGTCAGACCGGCGCTGTTGTCGCTGCCTCTGCTGCGCGGCGCTCGATCTCGATACCGAAGGTATCCGAGTAGCTGGCAAAGCGCTCGCGCAGTATGTGCGGATCGAGGCCGAATTCAGCCAGCTGGTATTCCCGCGTCGGTCGGCTGATATTGACTGCTGTGCTCGCCCAACGGCGCATGCTCGCTTCTGCCTCGTCAGTCAGCACGAGGCCGCAATGACGGTAGACCGCTTTGACCGCGTCCAGAGGGGAGCGGACGATTTGCTGATAATGAAGGTGCAGCACCGAGTTGTCACGCGCTGACAGTGCGCTCATTCGTTGGACGCCATCCACCCACGACGCGCTCACGTCGCGACCTAGCTCCACCCGATCGACGCTGCGTGCAAAGGACCGCCGCAGCACCTCCGTTAGTCGCGTGACCGAAGCCAGCACTCGAACGGGATCGCGATGGATGAAGACGAGGTGTGCATCGGGATAAACCTTCCGGATGTCGTCGAGCGCGAACACGTGATCCGGCGATTTCAGGATCCACCTGCGCCCAGGGATCTCGGCGTCCAGATGCTGAAGAAAGCGACGATGGAAGCGATAGCCATCGAGCAGGCCGCGGCGGTTCAGCCAGCTGCTATAAGAAGGAACCCGGTACGTGCTCTCGAAGCGCTGGCTCTGGAACACATGGGCGGTGATGTCCGTGCACTCCTCGGGCGCATCGACCGCGACCGGATGAAGGGCGTTGAACTCGGGGGAGAGCATCCGGAACAGGGCGAGCTGCAAACCCACCCACCGCTTGCGCAGCGCGGTCTCGAATCGGCCGCCCCGCGATGCATGGGGATACACGAGCTGAAACAGGCGCGGAGCAATCGTGCTCGGGTCCTGCAGAATCAGGCGGTGCAGGAAAGTCGTCCCGCTGCGCGGCACTCCGGTGATGAAGATGGGGGCCCGGATCGGTCGCGATAGCACCGAAGGATTGGCGTCCTCGAACTCTTCGAAGCGCAGCAGATTCCTCAAAAAGCGCAGAACGTCGACTCTCAGCGCGCGGATACCGAACAGGCTCAAATCCGCCTCCGCATGGCAGGCTTCGAGTAAGCGCTCGAAGGGGCAAATGAACGAACGGTCGGCAAAATCTCGCCGCCGGCTGCGCTTCAAGGCTAGCTCTATTAGCTCATCAGCATGCGGCACGCGTGGACGTATACCTCGCACCAAGCTCGTGCGGATGCCGTTGTGCTCGCGACTTGTGTCTGCCATCGTGGATCACCTCAAATGTTTCGAACACGGCGGGCCTTACGCGTCGGGTGACGCTATGCCGGCGACATGTTCTCCTTCATGTCGTTCCTTTTGATGAACTTCTTGAATTATTGCGCTTTCGTGTTGCGCGCGGCTCTCACGCCGAAAGGCACCATTACGAGTCACTTGAAAGTGATCGTCCCGCCAGCGCACACGGCGTGTCGCGAAACTCCAACCCCACAGGACAAAACTAAGTGTGTCCCTGAGTGGCAGGAGCAGAAGATGCGCGAGGGCCGAGTCGCGCCTGCGCAAACTAGAATGGAGCATGGCCCGTGCCACCGCGGTAATCGCGAGCATCGCGAGCGCGGGTAGGGCGCCGGCGGCGAGCAAACTCCCGAGCGCAGCCACCGGTATGCCGAACGTAATGAAGCAAAGAGCATGACCGACCGGGCGAACCGCGCGAATCGTACGTAGCCACCGCAGCTCATGCCGCAGCAGCTCGCTGAGGTTACTCTCATCCACGCAGGTCTCGACCACTACGTCGGAGAGTACCGTCCGCAATCCCATGCGGCGCGTGAGCTCGCCCAGTCGATAATCATCGGCCAATTGGTTGGCGATTGTCATGAAGCCGCCGATGCTTGCCAACACGTGGCGCCGTATCGCAATCGTCGCGCCGAAGGCGAATAATCGCGAACCTGTCATCGCGGCAACGCGCACTGATGGTGTGAACCATTCTGTGATGAACATCGCTCCTAGGAGCGACCAGAGTCCGGCGCGCGCCCATCCTCGATAGCAACAGGTGACGATGCCCACGTTGAGGTCGCGCAGCGGAGCGACGACTTTGGCCAGGTAGTCACGCTTCACCCACACATCGCTGTCCGATATCACAAGGTGGTCATAGCGCGCGAGGATCATCATGTTGATCAAATTGCTAACCTTGGGGTTGCTGCCGTGCTGCGTGCTATCGATCGCGATAACAAGGTCCCTACTCGGAAACTCGCGCTGCAACCTGCGCACCACAGCGATCGCTGGGTCGTCGGACGCAGATACGCCGAAGACAATCTGAAATCGCGGATGATCTTGTTCGCAAAAAGAGCGAAGGCGGTCATACAGCGCGTGTTCCGCGCCGCAAAGTGGCTTGAGCACCGTTACCGGAGGCGAATCGACAGGTGTGCGATGCGTGGGACGAATGCGTCGGTGAACGGCGAGCCATGCGGCAACGCTGTAGGCCATGGCAAGGGCGGCGAGCCCGGTGCCGCACCCAACGAACCACGATTCGATTACAGGTGGCATACCGGGTGAGCCCACAGCGCGAGGCGTCGCGGATGTAAGCTCGGCAAATGGAGGGTTCTGGAGACGACGGTCTGCACGGTAGGTCCTAGCAAGCGCACTTCAGAGCACATGAAGGGGTATCAGGCTAGGACGTCGGCCTTTGACCCGCTATACAATATCAGCATCTATCATCCGTTTTGATATACCGGCTCGCCCCGGGCGTGGACACCAAGGGCTAAGGTCCCGATATCGATCATCGGATCGCGGGGCAACAACTGAAGGCGAACGATGCCGCCCTTTCGTAGATATCCGAGTACATGGTGACCTGTTGCTGTCGATTGATCTTGGATAAAATAAGTCTTATTTGTTTTTGCGTGCGATGCGCGGCCGCACTCCTGCTCATCGATACAGCACGCGCGTTCAGGACAATCTGTCCCCGACCCTTGACGAGTAGGCTACTGAATGCGTTCAATTTCCATGACATCCAAATCCGTGATGCTGCTTTGCACGCTGTTTCTGATGCCGGTTGCCGATCCAGCGTATGCCATTGTCAGCGATCCAGCAGCGAGTCAAGTGCAGACCCTTACTGCATCGCTGCTCCAGTCCATGCATGCGGGTGCAGCTGAGCCGATGACTGAGAGATACCGGAGGCTCGAGCCTGTTATCTATCAGGTCATTGGCTTGCGGCTCATGACCCGGCTCGCCGTCGGCCCCGGCTGGACAAACTTCTCGCCGGAGCAGCAAAACGCGTTGATCGCGGCCTTCAGCCGTTTCACAATTGCAACTTACGCTTACAATTTTCGCGATTTTAGCGGGCAGAAATTCGAAATCGACGACGTGGTAAGTCGCGGTGAGGACAAAATCGTCCGAACCCGCATCATTCCGGCCCATGACACGCCTGTGAACTTGCATTACCGGATGCGCGAGGTGGACGGCGTCTGGAAGGTTATCGACGTTTATTCCAACGGCGTCAGTGAACTAACATTGCGCCGAGATGATTTTGGCGCCGCGATCGCCGCCGGAGGGGCTCCCGCCCTGATAGCCCACCTGAACAAGGTCAGCGACGACCTCATGAAATAGCATCCACTCTCCCCGGGAAGCCGGTTAAATCAAATACTTACAATTCTTCCTTAAGAATTTTATGCGCTAATCTGGCCTCCGCAACTGACCTACGTTTGTTGGGGCCTGGCGCAAAACTCCTTCCATTCGACAATCCGGACATGATTCAAAAGTAATAGGTGAACCGCGCCCGAAAAGTTCGCGGGATCCCGGGATGCACGACAAAGTCTGGCTGGGGCGAAATTTCGTTTTTGAGCCGCGACACGTAGTAATACTCGATGTCGTTCCATTTCACATTGGCGATGTTGAACACATCAAGGGCAACCTGCCATTGGTTGGTCCGTTGGAAGCCGATCTGGCCATCCACTGTTGTGTACTGGGGCGAGCGGGCGCTGTTGTCCCCCACCAGAGGGGATTCCCCGAAATGACGCGCTCGTAGCGATCCAAAAAGGCCTGACTCCCGGTGCGCGGTCAGAGCGGCATCAACGACGTTGGTGGGACCGTTCGGGATGTATTTTCCCACGATGCCAATTGGGGTGACGCACGGATGAGTCGGCGCAGCGTCGCGACAACCCAGGTCATCGGGCTCAGAATTCTGATCAAAGCGCGCTTTGGTGAATGCGGCATTTAATTCGGCAGAAAGCCAGAAATTGATGTGATAGGTGTTGGTCCACTCGATTCCCGTGCGTGTGGTTGCACCCTTAGGATCCGTCATGCCGGCATCGCCATCAAACACGAGCTCAGACTTGAGCTTTAGCTGGAAAATATCCAACGAGGTTTCCCACTCTGGAGTGGGGTGCGAGACGACTCCGATCTCGGCCCCGGTTGCACGGGTCAGAGGCGTAACCGGACCCGCATCCGGGTTCTGAGCACCGCGCGTGACACCCCGCGCATCGTTACTATGGTACCCATTCCCGGCATCGATGAAGAGCGTGGTGGTATTCCAGGGGCCAAAGACAATGCCGACTTTCGGGCTGAAAATCGTGGCATGCTTATTGCCGGTCACGCAGCCTTCGGGATCACTATTGAGGTTGCAGCTGCCGTCGGGATTGAGCATCTTGTCCTTCACGTCAAAATTGAAATAATCCCCGCGTAGGCCGACGGTGGTGCGGATGTGGTTACTCCATTGGATCGTGTTTTCTGCATAGAGCGCCGCGTTGGATTCCAAGACACCGGCATTTTGCGAGATGCCGAGCGGCCGGCGCTCAAACGTAGGGAAGATACCAACATCTTTAATATCATCGATTCGGGTTTGCAGACCGACCACATTGGTCATGGGAAGCCCGAATAAATCGGCGTACCAGGTCTTCGATCCCTTCGCGCCGTACACCATGCGATCATCGTGTTGCAGCATTTGATCGCCGTACTTAGGGTCCTTCAGGTAGTAAGTGAATGTCGACCACAGATCCAGCGTGTAGTGAATGACATAGGCCGAGAGCTGCCATTGGCCGGCGTCGGTGCGGACGACACGATTGAAGGACAAGCTGTCGCGATCGGTTTCGCCCCCGTCGCTCGGATTCAAACTGCCGAACCGATCGATGAGGCCCTCGGTAATCGCGCGTTCCGGCACTTGGTCTGTTGAGTTCCACTGGCCGGAATAGGCCATAGCAGTCATCGTAAAGAAGTCCCTGTCATCTCCTCGGTGGTAGCGCAGGACCCCATTCAATCGCCGAAAATCGTCCGGGACATCAAAAGACCCATTGTTGTGGTAGATCTCCCCGGCTCCCAGCAAGGCACCTCCGGCTAGAGGGACGGTACCAATCAGTAACGCGCGCCGGTATCCATCCTGTCCCGCCCCCACGTCGGCCATGTTGGGAAGCTCGCTCACCAGGCCCACACGAACGGTGCCGGCGGTGGCAAAATCGCCCTCGTCCGCGTAGTAGGGACCTTTCTTGTAATGCAGATCCCCGGTCAACTCCGGGATGAAAAAATTAAAATCGGAATAGCCCTGTCCATGGGCGTGTGTCGGCATATTGACCGGCATGTCGTCTACTTCCAGCGCCAAATCGGTGCCGTGATCGAGATTAAAAGCCCTCAGGAAGTATTGGTTCGCCTTACCTTCTCCAGAATGCTGCGTCACGATGAGGCCAGGGACGTTTTCGAGTACTGCGGCAGGCCTCAAAATGGGCTCGTTAAGGATCTGTTCGCGGTTGACATCGCCCGCGGAAGCGGCGCTCACATTACTGATGCCGGTTGCAACCACTGTAATTTGCTCTACGAGCGCCAGATCGTTCTCGGCCGCATGAGCCGGGGTCCCGAGAGCGGCAACTGCAAAAATCCACCACACCTTCATCCCCGCTCCTGAAAGAACTCCCCGTGCATCTACTACGCGCCGAACTCCGATTTGGATGCGGCAATTAGGCATAGGGAGGACCCATCGGCAGGCGCGGGTGGCGAAGTGCCCTATCAATACTTTCGCAGGTCAGGAGCGCATCCAATCGATTGGATCGTACGTATTAAGCGAAATACGGCCTATTCCGTACCCTAAGGAGTTTCTCGATGAGGCTGCGACATGAGTAGTGATCTTGGCCGGCCTTTCGCGCAGCGCTGCCGCCTCATCACGCTTCTCGCGGCAGCACTTTTGTGCGCCGCTGGGCACAGAGCGCATGCCGGCCCGTACATTCCGCGCAGCGATAACACAGTGCTCGCCGAATTGCCCACTGGCATTCACTTTGCCGATGTCTCGGCGCGGCAGTTGGCCCAGAACCGAGTCGATGTGGCGATTCCCTTGGCTCAATTCTATATTCGCCAATCCCGCTCGAGCGGCGATCTGCGTTATCTCGGCTATGCACAAGCCGTGCTCGCGCCTTGGGTGCTACAAGAGCCACCCCTTCCTGATGTCTTGGTTCTGCAGGCGACTCTGCAACAAAGTCGTCATGAATTCAGTGCCTCGCTCGCCACCCTCGAGCGTGCGCTTAAGGTGCGTCCCAGCGATCCGCAGGCCCGACTGATCCAAGCGACGGTGCTGCGAGTGCTGGGACGCTACCCGGAGGCCACCGTCGCCTGCGAAGAATTCTCACGCCTTGCCGCGCCCCGACTCGGCAGGCTTTGCCTGCAAAGCCTGCGCGGTCTGAACGGCCAATTGGAGTCGGCCTATGCGGCACTCATGCAGGTCCCGCCGCAAGGATGGCTCAGCTCCGAAAAGTCCTGGCTGTATTCCGAATTGGGTGAGATGGCGGTTCGCCTGGGCCGGGACGACGAAGCGCAGCGCTGGTTTCAGCAGGACCTGAATTTGGCGCCCACGGATTTCTACGTGCGCGCGGCCTACGCCGATTTATTGCTGCGACGGGGCCGCCCCGCGGAGGTGCTGGCGCTCTTACAAGGACAGGAGAATTTCGAACCGCTATTGCTTCGGATCGCCATAGCGCAGCATCAACTGCACGACCCGCGGCTCTCGCAAAGCAGCGCTGTGCTCAAGGCGGCATTTGCGGCTGAGGAACAGCGCGGCGAGGCGGTGCATCGGCGCGAGCAGGCAAGATTTCTGCTCGAAGTCGAGGATCAACCTCGACTGAGTTTAGCCGCCGCGCTCGAAAACTGGGCGGTGCAGCGCGAGCCCGACGACGTGCTGCTGCTCGTGAGCGCAGCAAAAGCTGCCGGCAATGCGGGAGCTGCGCGGCCCGCCCTCGAATTTGTGCGCTCTGCCGGGCAGAGCGATGCGCGCGTGAACGCCCTATCCGCGGTCTCCGCGGCGCCATGAACCTCCCGCGCAAACTAGGGTGGATGGCGGCATTGTTGCTGGCGGCTCCTCTGGTCCAGGCGCACATTGCGAGTAACGGCTTCCTGACGCTGCAAGTCGATCGTGCGCAAATATTCGGCGCCCTGGAACTCGCGATTCGCGACGGCGAACTTGCGGTTGGCTTGGATCACGACGGTGACGGCAAAGTCACTTGGGGTGAGTTGCGGGCCAGTCAGACAGCACTGCAGACCTATGTGTTGGGACACCTTCGTCTATCCGGCCCGCAAGCGTGCACAATGGAATTCGGTCCCGTCCAAGTCAATCAGCGAGTAGATGGCAGTTATCTGTGGCTCCCGATCAGCGCCGCCTGCGGCAGTGTGCCGAAGCATCTGTCCATCGAGTACAGAATTCTGGATGCGGAAGACCCCTCGCATCGAGGTCTGCTCACCTTGAGCGCCAATGGCGCGACCCAGACCGCCGTATTGGGCGGCGCCTCGCAAGTGCGCTCATTCGAACTCGACCATCCCTCGCCTTGGGCGGCATTCATCGAGTATCTGCACGCCGGTACCTGGCACATTTGGAGCGGCATCGATCATCTGCTGTTTCTGTTGTCTCTGTTGTTGCCCGCGGTTCTCGTGCGCCGAGAGAATCGTTGGGAAGCGGTACCCATCGCGGCTCCGGCCTTTGCCAACATCGTCAAGGTAGTCACCGCGTTTACGCTGGCACACTCCATTACCCTGTCGTTGGCCGCATTCGACATCATCCGCCTGCCGGGGCGTCTTACCGAGTCAGTCATCGCAGCTTCCATCATCGTTGCCGCGCTCAACAACGTGTTCCCACGCATCACGGAGGGGCGTTGGCGCATAGCGTTCGCGTTTGGCCTGCTGCACGGCTTTGGCTTCGCCTCGGTACTGGCGGAGATGGGTTTGCCCAAAGGCGCGCGGCTGATTTCTCTGGTAGCCTTCAATCTGGGTGTCGAAACGGGACAGCTCGCGGTGGTACTCGCCGTCATGCCGCTGGCCTATCTGCTGCGCTCCACGGCATTTTACCGGCGTGGCGTTATGCCGTGGGGTTCGACGGCGATCGCCGGCTTGGCACTGGTATGGTTTCTGCAGCGCGCGTTAGGCTAGGTCATGAATTCACCCGCGGAGTCCTTGCCTCAGTTCGATGAGCAGCTTGAGCGGCTGCTGGAGTCGCTGCGCGAGCCGCGGATTCGCAGGCTCTGGGGCGACTGTACGCACTCGTCTCGCCGATGCTGTTCGCGTGCATCACCCGTATCCTGCGGCGCCGCGCGCTCGCCGAGGAGGCCTTGCAGGATGTGTTCATCAGTATCTGGCAGCAAGCCGGTCAATATAGCGCTGCTCGGGGCCGGCCCATGGCATGGATGATGTCGATTGCGCGCTACCGAGCGATAGACCTCCTGCGGCGAGAGCGCTTCGCGCCGACGCTGGTTGCGCAGCCGGAGGAGTATCGCACCGGCGACGCCGAGCCGGACTCGGACAGCCGTTCCGCGGCTTGGCTTCCGTCCGCCGAAGCGATGCAGCGATGTCTGGCGCTCCTGTCGGAACAGCAAGCGCACTGCCTCGAGCTGGCATACGTCAATGGCAACTCTCATGAGGACATCGCACGCCTGATGGCCAGTCCGCTCGGAACAGTGAAGAGTTGGATCCGCCGCGCGCTACGGAGTTTGCGCCAGTGTTTGGAATCGTGACATGACGCCGGACAATCCCGAGCTCATCGATCGTCTTGCCTCCGAGTATGCACTGGGAACTCTGCGAGGTCCGGCCCGCCGCCGCTTCGAACGCTGGCGAGCCAGCGCACCATTCGTCGATGAACGCTGCCGCTTCTGGGAGGAACGCCTCATGCACCTGGCAAGGAACCTCAAGCCCGTGCAGCCTCCGGCGCATGTCTGGCCTGCCATCCAGCGGCGATTAAACTTCACAACCCGATCCAGTGCGCTGCGCCGAACGCGATTGTTCGCGCTGGCGGCGAGCGTCATGCTGATTGTCGGTCTGGCGTCGCTGCTCTACTGGCGCAGCGTTCCGGCCAACCGGGCCACAGTCGTGGCAACGATTTCCACCAAGTCCGGGGAACACCTGTGGGAATTGGAAGTGTTCGGCAAAGCCGATCGCCTCGTAGCGAGAGTCGCGAAGCTTCCGGCGCGTCCGGCAGGATCTGACTATGAACTCTGGGCGCTGCCGAAGGGCGGCGCCCCGTGTCGCTCGGGGTGCTACCCGCAGTGGGGGCGTCGAGTCGAACCTTGACCTTGATGCAGATGCAGGCGCTGGCGCTTTCGAGTCAAGTGGCCGTCAGCATCGAACCACTCGGCGGCTCCCCGACAGGCCAGCCGACCGGCGCCGTCATCTACGTCGCGACGCTGCGCGCGGCTTCCTAAGGATCTTCCAGGCCGCGGCAACACCGCCCGACGCCGGCGCCGGGCGGTGACGGCAAGCCCAATATTTCCCCGTTACTGCATCCAGTCGGGCAGTATCGAACGTATCTCCTGCACCCAGTGATGCATCGCTGGACTGTACTCACCAATCGTAGGGGATTCCAATGAATGCACATATTTCGAATCGATTCACCCTGCTGACAGCAGCTGCGTCGCTGCTGCCGCTCTGCGCAGTGGCATCAAGTCACCGCGAGGCGCCATCCATCGCCGGGCAGCCGCGCGTGGATGGTACAGATTTCTACATGTTTCGCAGCTACGAACCCGGACGCAGCGCGTATGTCACGTTGATTGCAAATTACATCCCGCTGCAGGATTCATACGGCGGCCCGAATTATTTCAATCTCGACCCGGACGCGGTCTACAAGATTCACGTGGCCAATGACGGTGATGCCGACAGTGATCTGACTTTCGAATTCAATTTTAAGACAATCGTAAAAGACTTCACCGTCAATGCTAACGGCGTGAAGACAGCCATTCCGCTGATCCTGAGCGGCCTTATCGATGCCACTGGCGCGAATCTCAATGTGCAGCAGAGCTATTCGATAACGCTGGTGAGCCACGGCAGGCGTGAGCGGTTCGCAATGCCACACTGGGCGGCGAAGTGTTTTTCAAGCCCGCGGACAATATCGGCAACAAAGCCATCCCCGACTACGCGGCCTATGCTGGCCAATTTATTTACGACGTGGGCATACCGGGCTGCAACGCACCAGGGCGCGTATTCGTCGGGCAACGCAAGGATGGCTTTGTGGTCAACCTCGGCGAGGTATTCGATCTGGTGAACACGAATCCGGTGGGTCCGCGCGACGGTGAGCCAAATACCCTGTCCGACAAGAACGTGACGTCGCTCGCGCTGGAGGTGCCGATTAGCTGTCTGACAAAAGGTAGAGATCCGGTGATCGGCGGTTGGACCACTGCCAGCTTGCCCGAGCGCGATCATTGGAAGCAGGTCTCGCGACTCGGTATGCCGCTCGTCAACGAACTTGTAATTGGTTTGCCCGACAAGGACAAATTCAATGAAAGCCACCCCGTGAACGATGGGCAGTTCCTGCACTACGTGACCAATCCATACCTGCCGGTGCTGCTGAACACCCTGTTCGGCGGTGCGGCGGTAATCCCGGCGTCCCCACGCAACGACTTAGTTGCGATATTTCTGACCGGCGTGAAGGGGCTCAACCAACCCCTGAAGATTACACCCAGCGAAATGCTCAGGTTGAATACCTCTATCCAGCCGACGCCGCCGGCCATGCAGAATGATCTTGGGGTGCTGGGCGGCGATTTGGCGGGATTTCCGAATGGTCGCCGTCCCTACGACGATGTGGTGGACATCACCCTGCGCGCTGCCGAAGGTGCGCTATGCGGTGCCGTCGGCAATTGCGGAACGCAGACCAGTGATCCTAACAACGGTCTGCCGTACACGGACGGCGCGCGCGCGGCGGGTCCGGACGCTGCCCACGAACACGTCACAGGTGAAATCAAAGCCGGAGATACCTATTTGGCGGTCTTTCCGTACTTGAACACGGCGCTTCCCGGCTCGCCGAACGGCCTCAACGGAGTTGCCAAATAACAGATGCTGTCAGCGCTGGTCGCGCTCGCTTGCTTTGGCGCCGCGGCTCCCGGGAGCCGCGGCGCTCCTTTAAATCCTTTCCCACCCCGTACCGCACCACGGGATTTGAGCAATTAGTGCCCTGCAGGCCTCTACCAGTCGGCTTTCAGTCCACTTCCGCGTTTTCCGTCGGCAAACCATACGCGTCTAATGATCGTACATTTCGCGCACAGCGGAATCGCCGAGCTTGATGAATCGCTGCCGGGGCATGAACAGCATCATTAACCGCATGATCACTCCGCTGAAGCTGCCCACATTGGGTTTTACGCTCACTCTCGGTTCACGGCGTGAATGAGCCATCCGCCAAGCTGGATTTGGCTGCTACCGCTGCTCAGGCGGGATGGTCCTGATGGAAGCCGCAAACGCTTTATGTGACTCATGGTCGACCGGTTTTGAGACTACTTTCGCCGAGGCGGGAACTGCAGTTAAGCAATTCTCGCCCCGCCATCGGCGGCCCGGGCGAATGGGGCGTGCAGTAAATCCTCCGCCACAATTAGGGCATACGTTTTCAAGTATTTGTTCCACGCATGCTCGACAGAACGTGCACTCAAAGGAACAAATCATCGCCTCGACGGAATTGGGTAACAATCGCGCGCCACAGTTCTCGCAGGTTGGGCGAATTTCCAGCATACATGACCTCCCGAGGTTCCCTGGGGCAGGCTTAACGATAGTGATGCGCGCTGCGGGACACAAGTGACCGCCGCAAAGCGCTATATATGCCACGCGTGACCGCGCGCCGCATTCCACGCCTATCGTAAGGATCGATCCGCAGGCTGTCGTTTGAGAACGATCGCCCGTCCTTGGGCTGGCATCGCAGCGAACACGTAGAGAATCCCCCCTACGCTTTGCGTAAGGGGGATCGGGGATTTAGGGTTCCTGCGTATCAGTATCAACCGTCACTCGCGTCGCCGTTATCGTTCCTTTGATCGGCGCCGAGGGATCCTGCAAGTGTTTGTCCCGTGTTGCGAATGAACGTGAATGTCATCCGACAATGTCCGGTGGTAGCCGCCGGCAGCAGCCACCTTTTAGCAGGGCCTTTTGGGGGTAGAGTAGCCAACCGAAAACCGCAACTATATGAATTCCTGGAATTTTCTGCGTGGTTGCGGTTCAGTCCCGGGCAGATAAATATCCAGGCGCGACTCGAATAAGCGGTCAGGCCACCTTGATGTTTTGATCCCCCGGGGTATAACTCACATCAGCGACTGATGTGCATGTTTCCCATGCGTATGATGAACGCTGTGTCGGAATTGGAGTCGTCAATGAGCAGTGTACAAATCGGGCAGAAGAGCTTTGAGATGCCCCCGCGAGAGGGCATCAGTATCGCGCATTTTCTCACCGTCGCCGACGTCGAGCGATCGGCTCGATACTACGAAAAGGTCTTCGGCGCTTGCGTTCTCAGCCTGGGTGACGGCAATGCGCCTGGGTACCTTCAGCTTGCAAATATCTGGATGATTCTGAACGTTGGAGGCGGACCGACCCCGGATAAGCCGACGGTAACGCTCAGCGTCCCTGACCCAAATCACATCAACAGCTTTATGAATTTCCGCGTCGCGGATATTCAAGCGTGCTATGAATTATGGAAAAGTCGAGGAGCAGAGTTCATCACTGAGCCGATCCCCAAGTACGGCGAGACGCGCTGCTATATCCGCGATCCTGACGGATATATTATCGAGGTCGGGCAGAGCACAGACCTTACATACGGTTAACGCTCGGCCTAAAAGAGTCCTTGCAGGTATCTGATAGAAAGCAGAGGTTTCTCACGGCGGCTTGTACGTCCCGCGACTCATCGAGGGTACCTTCGGATCAGGTCGGCGCACCTCCATTTCCATTGCCTGATGCCGCGCGCCAGGCGTCGAGCAGGGCTTTCTCACGCTCGGGCGTGAGACCAGCACTCAGCTTCGCCCGATTCTCCGCCGGACGTTGCAGATGCCAGGCCAGAGTGTCGTTGACAGTTGGCCGAACGGGCCGGATGGTCAGACCCTCGCGCAGTGCGCGCTCAACGCTTGCGTCGTTAAGGCCGGCGTACTCGCCCGGTGCGGGAATCCAAACCGGTATGTCCGACATAAGCTGGATTTTTTGTTTCTCCAGAAAATCCGTAGGCACCCACACAGGATTCGGCACAGGGCTGGGACTAGCCATCGCGTTGGCTGCGGTAATGCTCGCCGAGATCACATCGCCGATTGTGAACATACCGGGAGGCGATGTGGCGTTAAACGTGCCCACGGTTCGGCGCTCAGCCAGCCGAAGCACGAATGCCGCCAGATCGCGGGCATCGATGAACTGTACGCGGTCACTCGGCTTGTCCGGTGCCAGCATCTCACCGCCGCGGGCGGCGCGCGCGGGCCAGTAGGTGAAGCGGTCCGTCGGGTCGCGCGGACCGACGATGAGACCCGGACGGACCACGGCAACGCGGCCAGGCATCGCCTTTTCAGCAGCTTTCTCGCACAGCGCCTTGAGCGGTCCATAGGAGTCACCATCGACTTTTTCGGTGGTTTCATCAGCGATCTTGCTGACCGGCGAGTCCTCGGTGCTCGGGATCGCAAAGTTCGCGTAAACCCCGATTGTAGAAATGAAGATGTAGCGCTGCACATTGGGCGCGAGCAATTCGGCAGACAATCTGACGTGACGCGGCACATAACCAGAATCGTCGATGACGACATCCCAATGCTTGCCTTTGAGAGAGTCTAGCTGTGCGTCGCGATCGCCCTTGAGATGCACGAGCTGCGGAAACAAATCGGCATTGGTTTTGCCGCGATTGAAAAGAGTGACTGAATGGCCGTGCTGGAGGGCAAGTTCAACGATATGAACTCCGATGAATTTGGTGCCGCCGAGTACCAAGATGTGCAGGGGCCGGCGTGATTCATCCTTGGCCGTAACGTTTCTCGATGCCGCAAACGCCGCCGCGGACATGATTTGAACAAACTGACGTCGATTCATCCAGCCACCTCATTATGAACTGAGTATTTGTAGGAGCAGGCAATCGAATAGTAGCGGGGGCTCCGCTTGAGTTGCGAACGTTTTGGCAAGTGGTGTAATCAAATGGGCGACCTCTCCCCTGCCCCGCCCGCGTCTCGCTACTTGCGGTCAGCCTGAAGGCGCTGTGTCGACGCGCTTCGCGGCCACCTTGCTTGCCGATGCGGCGCCTTTCTTCGCCATCTGCGCCTGCCCCGACTTGGTCATCAAGCGTGATTGCTCGTACATTTCGATCCACTTCTCGCTCGAAATCGCCGAGATCAGCTTGCCAATCGCTTCGAGCGGCAAATCGTCGGGCGACTCGAAATGGACGCAACACTTCCCCATGTCGAGCTTCTTCCCCGCCGCCTTGAACGCCGCCTTCAGCTGCTCGAGCTGACTTGCACTCCAAAACGCTCCCATCAGGTAAAGCGAGCAGTAGTTCTTCTGCGACGAGAGCGCGACGTAGGAAATCGGCTGCTTGTTGTATGTGTCTGGATATCGAGACAGGGGGATGGTCCAGCCGATCGTACCCCAGATGAGGCACTCATCGTAGCCGCGCGGAATGTGCTTGTTCACGAGTGCGCGCACCGTCGCGATTGTCTTCGCACGATCAGCGGGGAGTGAGGCGATGTATTGCGCTGGCGTCTTGACGTTCAATAATGGTTTCATGGATTCCCCGTCCTCGTCATAGACCGTTGAAAACCAGCCAGCCGGAACGTTTGAAAACCAGACAGCGGCAGCGCTGTGAATATCGTGTAAGTCCTAGCCGTGCACAAGCACGACGTCACCGAGCTCACCGGGGTTTAGTGATGCGCAAGATGAAAGCCAGATCGCTTGCCGATTTGGCGAAAATCTCGGCTGCATTGCATTTTCATTGATGGGCTTTCGTCGCTGCTTCCTGAGGCAAAGCGTCGACAAACTCCCTTAGCAAATCAGCGATCTGGTCGGCAGCAGTGTCCAACGCAAAATGGCCTGCATCGAGAACGTGAACCACGGCATTTGGCACATCGCGACGGTATGCTTCGGGCTCGGAGCGATCGAAAGACGGGTCAAATTTCCCCCACACGACCAGCAGTTGAGGCTGCTTCTCACGTAACCACGCCTGCCACCTGGGGTATGATTCGACGTTCGTGCGGTAGTCGTAAAACAAATCGCTTTGAATCTCAGCTTGGCCGGGTTGATTTAAAAACGCAAATTCATCGGTCCACAGATCCGGGTCGTAGCGTTCCACATTGGGATCTTCGCCCACGTGCCTTGAGCGGGTCGTTGCCATGGACAGCAGATTTGTCCGCAGCGTCTGCTCATTGGCGGCACGATCGGCCCAAAATGCTCGTCGCGCCTTCCAAATGGCTCCAAGACCTTCGTTGTGGGCCACAGCGTTCTGAACAATGAGAGCTTTGATCCGCTCGGAATGACTTAACGCCATGCGAAAGCCCACGGGGCCGCCATAGTCTTGCACGTAAAGAGTGTAGCGCGGCAGCGCCACTGCTTCGGTAAACTGATTCATGATTTCTGCGAGGCGATCGAAGGTATAGGAAAATTGTCTCCGGTCCGGCCAATCGCTGTGTCCGAAGCCTGGATAGTCGGGCGCAATAAGGTGGTAGCGATCGGCAAGGCGAGAAAGCAGCGGCTCATACATTCGAGAGGAAGACGGCAGCCCATGGAGCAACAGAATCGTTGGGGCATCTGTGGGGCCCGCCTCTCGATAGAAAATTGAGAGTCCATCCACAATAACGGTGCGATAGAAAACCTGCGCGCGCATAGATCACTCTCCTCGTCACACCCAAATTGGAATCTAACGTCCCGCCGGAATTCCCCTGCCGTAGCGCACCGTTCAACTGACGGAGAGCGCCACAGGTTAGGCTGACAATTGCCTGCAATCGGACTTGAACGGTTTTCGGCCGATCCCCTGCTCAACTCTCCGGCGCCGGTGCCATTTTCTCTACGACCTCGCGAGGATGGCGCAGTGCCGCTAATGCACTGCCGTCGGCGCCGGCGCAAATTGCCAACAATGTCCTGTAGTACTTCGCCGCCAGATCGCGCTTACCTAATTCCTCCGCGGCTCGACCGGCACCGAGAAGGCCATTAAATCGATTGGGATCGCTTGCGAGCGAGGCCTGATACTCTTTGAGGGCTTCATCCGCTTTGCCATCGATCAGCAGCATTTCCGCCATCATCTCGCGCACCGGGAGGTCCAGCTCGCCTTTCCCGATCCTGTCCTGCCGATCTGCGATAGGTCGCAAGAGCCCGATGGCGCCCGTAAGATTTCTGTTGGCGAACTCCGTCCAAGCGTGAATCTCATCCAGAAATCCGGCCTCCGCCGTACCCGAAGTGGGCAGCGGTCGCCCCTTCATCTGCTTTTTCATGAAGGCCTCGGTCGCTTGTAGCGTGGCATTTGCCAACGCGCGATCTCTCAAGTGCCCCGCTGCAATGGCGTGAGCCAGCAGTGTAAGCCCGCTGCCCCAACCGTCATCGGCCACGTCCAGCCGCGCCTGGGCAGCCGCCTGCCAATCGCGGGTCTCGATCGCGAACATCGTTGGGAACCGTGCCTGCACGGTCGCGTAATAATTGCCATAGCGGGAATCGACTTCAGATGACGGTACGGTTTTGGCCTCAGCAATGATCGCGCGCGCCCCGTCGTCATGCCCGATTTGAAGGTACGCATACTCTAGGAATTCCATGGCGTGCAGCCGATTTTCGGCGCCGGCATGTACCTTCTCGGCGGCCGCCTTGGAGGCCCAATTCGACTCGATGTCCTCCTGCCAAAGCCCAAGCCGAGTAAAAATATGAGACGGCATATGCAACGCGTGCGGCGCCGCAGGCGCAATCTTCGCATAGCGACGTGCGGCTTCGAGGCCCTCTTTTGCAAAGCCCGGAGTATCACAGGCGTGGATGAGATAGTGGGCAATTCCTGGATGATCGGGATATTGCTGCAACAGTGGCTGCAACAGGTTTACCGCGTATCTCAATTCAGTCAGGTTCAAATCTCCAGGCTGCTGTGCCAAGATAAGCGCGAGCCCTTCGAACACCTTGGCCTCAAGATCCTTCGGGTATATCGCCGCGATTTGGGACAGCTTGTCAGCGTAGCGCTTGAAGTACTTCCAAGACTCTTCGATCTTGAAGTCCGTGTACAACTCGCGAAGCGACGTGATGTAGGCGGATTCGCGAGCATCTTTCTCACCCGCCGCCTCAGCCTTGGTGAGCGCCTCGCGACCCAGCTCGATATCGGCTGCTGCTGGCCAGCTTAAGCCCAAATGAAAGTGCGACATCGCGACGCCCCAATACGCCATCGCACAGCTGGGATCCGCGGTGGCCACCTTTTCAAATACCCGTTGCGCCTCGTTGTGCCAGAAGGAATGCAGCAGCGCGACCGCGTGATTGAAGTCACCTTGCACTGAAGACTTACAGGAGACCGGGAATGAGACTTTCCCAAGGTTCGCGCCCGCCGGCATCGGATCAGAGTGCTCATGCTCTTGAGCCGATCCCGAAGAAAAGGCAAAGATGCTGATCGCTGCGCCCATCAGCGCCAAGGCATTGCGGCGGGAGACATTCACATTAGCTATAGATGGCAGTCATCGTAAACAAGCGCGGCAGGTAATACCGAAGGGCCCGATGGATAGGCCTGGAAGCTTGAGAAACCGCAGGGCTCATGGCGAAGCTCCTTGCCGAAAGAGTTCTTCGTAGCGTGCATCTATTTTAGCAAATCCCCCTTTTGATTATCGGACTGCCGCTTTGTGCCGTCCCTCACCACATGACCGTAGAGGCAGGGCGAAATTTGAATTCAGCCGGAGTCCACGATCAATTTAGGGCTGGGACCATGGTCCAATGGACCCGAAACCAAGCACGCGTACAGTGGCCTGCGGTGTGTGCACATGTCGATGTCCGAGACGTTCTGCTGAGTGCCGTGCACCGCCGGTCCCGGGCGCAAACACATAGGAGCCCGTCATGCGCGACGAAGCAATAGTTCTCCTGGCCGCCGCATCTTTAATAGTGTTTTCAATGGCTCGCGCTCGTGAAGCACCCGACTTGCACCCCACGGGTGAGAGTGCCTCGCGCGAGTCCTTGCTTGCATTTAGTGCAGCGCCTGGGACGAAATCCAAAAATGATCTCGAACCTCGCAGAACAATGAGCTCCGTGCGAATGATTACATGGAATGATTGTAGTTCGCCGAGCAGCGGCAGCGCCTTTTCGATCTACTCGATTCAAGAAACGGCCGCCCGCTTTCTGCCTTTATCGGCGATGCAGGACGTCGTTCGCAGCGATTTTTGCGATGGTGATGACGAGTAGTGCTCTGATGCGCGCACTTCTCGAAGTTGACGCCACCTGCCGTATTGTTACGCCTTCGCGGTGTCCCTGACTGCCTGAAGCATTCAATTGCTGAAACGGCCCAAAAGGTCCCAATAACCGGCGAGGATCACCACGAGCCAGCTTGCGATGCACAACGTGGCAACATAGGCTGCCTTGCCGACCCGTGTGCCGCCCTTTGGTGAAGAGAGCAGTTCGCGACGCGCGAAAAACACGTACAAAGGAGAAACGGCCAGCGCCAAGACTCCACAATGCAGCACTAGTCTCCAGGCTACGGCGAGGGCGGTGTGCCCGCCGTGATAGAGCACGTCCAGTACAAACTGCAGTTCGGCAATGAGTCCGATGAAGGTCAGTGCCGCACCGCCCGCGAACAACAGGGAGAGACGCCGGTTCGCAGAAGGCTTGGCACCGCGCCTGAGAAACACCGCGGTGATGAGCAACACGAGCGCGATGGGCAACGGAAAGATCGTAAGCCAGGGGCGATAGTGCCAGGGCAGCTGATGAATGTAGGCCAGTGTGCTTGCATCCGTGAAGTTCGCATTGATCCCGCGCGGGGAGGAGGCAAACACAATGGATCGAGGTCCGCCCTCCTCTTGATACTGGTTGACGGCGATCTCCCGGAACGCCATGGGTGCCGCCCCGGGCAGGGTGATGCTGATGCGATTGCCTCCGAGGTCCTCAACCTTCGTTGTCGGTCCCAGGCGATTGATGACTTCCAGCAGAATATAGCGCGTACCTTTGGCGAGTTGAGTCCAGTAGCGCCCCGCCAGCTCAGCAACTGGAATGGGCCTTAAGTCAGGGGCCGGCGCAACCGCCGGTGCCGGTGGAACATAGGCCTTGATGAAGGCTGCCTCGAATTGCGGCTCCGCCTGGAAAAAGGTCTGTTCAACAGCGGTTCGAGGTTTATCAGGTTTTATGGAGAATAGATCGCTCAATGAATTCGGAAGGGGTATCCGAACTCCCCACTCCACGCCCGTCTGCTGGCTCATCAAAAGGGCAATCCCGGATTGTGGATAGACGCGCAGCATGGTTCTAAACTTTCCCACGCCCCCATCGTGACCGTAGGCGTAGCGGCCCCCGTTGAACATCTCATAGATGATTCTTCCCCACGTCGGCAGACGCGGATCGAGTTTGTTCGACGAGAAGTCGACGAACTGGTTCCAGGACTCAGGCGACAGAATCCTTTGGCCATTCAGCTCACCCTTGTTGAGCAGCATGATCATGAACCGCGTCATGTCCTGTGCGGTCACGGTCATGTCACCCGAGGGACGCAGCTGCTCGGCGAGGAGATGATAAGGGCAGCTGCGCCAAGCCGTCTCTTTGTCAGTGTCTTCGCATAGCGGCATCTGGGGCACCCGATTCTTGGGGAGCCCCACCACGGAATGCTTCATCCCCAAGGGTTCCAGGATGTTAATGCGAACCAGATCCCGGAAGGACACAGCGGCTGCTGCCGAAGCCACCTCGCCCATGAGCCCAACTCCATTGTTGTCGTACGCGGCTACGTCCCCCGGGCGCGCGGTGCGCCACAGTCGCCGGCCAATCTCATCAGGTGGGGATTTGAGGTTGTCATCGTCAAAGAGCGGATAATAATAGCTGTAAGTCCAGTCGAAACGCCCCGCCCTCAAGTGCAACAGGTCCCGGATGGTCACCGGCTCGGAGAACCGGTCGTCAATCTTGACGCCGGTCTTGCCCAAATACATATTCACGTCCGCGTTGGGATCGATGAACCCTTTCTCGATGAGCTGCATCGTCGCGATCGCGGTGAAGAGCTTGGATACAGACCCGATCCGATACAGGGTGACGGACGGGTCGACCGGCTTGTCTGAACGGGGTTTGTCTAGACCATAGCCCTTCATCGCCACAACCTGGCCATCCTTGACCACGGCGATCACAGCGGTGCCGCCCGCCTCCGTCGCCATCCCGAAATATTTATCGGCCAGGCTGATGACGCTCGCTTGGGTGAGCTCTTCGGGTTCCCCCGCAGCGAGTGCCTGAACCTGCCACGAGGATAACGCGGCGCATAGCGTCAACATGCGAGTCAACTTCATTCAGTTCCCCAGATACAACCCTTTACGGGCGGCGCATATTTAAGTTCTGCGCCGAGTCTAGTGATTAGTGCCGGAGAGGCAGCAAGGTCATCAATTGAAATTCTTGAATGTAATGTAACGCGTTCCGTTATAGCGCCCGCGATCGCTCCTTCATCATGGCATTTTCCAAGATCGTCGTGCCGTCTTGTCCGTGGAGAAATTCACCGACAAAGGCCCGACCGATATCGTCCTGATCAATCGTCCCAAACGAGCCCGGAACGAAACGTCCCACCAAGGCAAGCAACCGTGGGGTGTGCGCATTGCCCGCAATGATGCCGGGACGAAAAATTGCCAGACGTTTAAATCCGAGGCTCCGCACCGCATCTTCTTTTTCGCCCATGATGCGGGCATAACGAATCCGGCTTTTAGCGCTGCTCCCGGCTGCCGAAAGAAGCCCGAATCGTTCAATGCCCGCCGCCAGGCAGCCGCGTGCAAACGCGCCGACCAGGCCAATTTCCAGCTTCTTAATGTCCTCTTCGCTCCATCGCTGACTGCCTTTACCGATGCCAATACAGGATGCGGCATATAACGGTTCACCCTGCGCGCTGCACGTCCTGGCAAGTTCGGCGATCTCACTGGCAAAATTTGCCGCACCGGTATCCATGATCACCTGGCGCAGACGTGCGTCGGCATCAAGAGGAATCGTCCGGCGATTGACCATCACCACTTGCGTGCACGCGCCGGAAGCGAGCAGGGCCCGCACCAGTCCCGACCCCACCTGCCCGGTGCCGCCGACGACCAAAACGCGAAAACCCATGCTTGCCTTTCTCCGAGTAAATCGCTGACGGGATCTTTAAACGCGACTCAGCTTCGGACGGTCATTTGGCCACCGCCTTTAAAGCCAGGGGTCGCATTCTCAAGTAGCCATCCCGATTCGGGTGCACACCATCATTGGACAAGGCCGCTTTAAATCCCCCCTGGGCATCGACCAAGGCTGAATAGTAATCGATATACACACTGCGACTGGATTGCGCGTAGCTCTTGAGCCAGGTGTTTAGGGCCACGATATCCGCCGCTGGCCGCAGGGCCGGCTTCCAGGGGAAACCCCGCGCCGGCGGTATGGAGGCGAGTACTACCCGAATCTGGTGCGCGTGCGCGAGTTCAACCATGGCCATGATGTTGTTCTTGAAATCTTGCGCGATGCCCGGGCCGGTATTGCCGGCGATATCATTCGTGCCGGCCATGATATGAACCGTGCGTGGGTGTAACTCGATCACATCCTGGAAAAATCGCAACAGCATTTGCGGCGAGGTTTGGCCGGAAATCCCGCGCCCGACCACATCGGTGCCGAACAGTTCCGGATCTGCCCGCACCCAAGATTCGGTAATCGAGTCTCCCATAAAGACCGCACGCAATGATTTTGAAGCTGCGGCATTCTCAGCCCGATATCGGCACAGATTGGGCCAGTCGCTGCGGGCGCGCTCTTGAACCGCCTTAAGATATTCCTGTACCTCCGGGAGCCCGTACAGACTTTGAAGATCGCTCTCGATTTTCGCTGGGTTGAGCATCCGATCGAGTCCACCCGCCATGGCCTGCGGCATGGGCAGTGACGGCGGACAAGGATTGTCGAGCAGCGCTGAAGTAGGCGCGTCTGCCAATTTCTCTGAGGACTGTTCTGCGGCAGACAGGATTGGCGAAAAAATAACGACCGCGGTAAGCAGCAATGAACGCATCGAAGGTCTCCCGGCGCCGGCACTGGAAATGGCAAGCCGTCCAGAAATGTTTGCTTCCAAACTCATATTCAAAGGGCTTGCGCCGCGTCGCCGGAAAAACACATGAAAGAAGTGGCAGATTGCATTATATACTCGGACATATAAGGTAGATGATTCCGACATCCGTGCCCCGCACTGATGGGTTGTGTTCAGGGAGACCGCTGAGAGATGCCCACCACTCCGACCACCGCTGTTGCAATCGACAGACCCGCCGCGCCCGTCAATTACCGTGGCACGCTCGCCTTGCTCGCCAGTCTCTTCTTTATGTGGGGCTTCATTACGGTCATCAACAACACGCTGCTTCCTCACCTGCGGGCGGTGTTCGAGCTCAATTACACGCAGACGACGTTGATCGAGTCTGTCTGGTTCATCGCGTACTTTGTGGCATCCATTCCGTCCGCCAAGCTCATCGAACGAGTCGGCTACAAGCGCTCCATCGTCCTTGGCCTGTGCATCATGGCAGCCGGCGCGCTGTTGATGATTCCGGCGGCGCGTATTCCCTCCTATGGCGTCGTTCTCACCGCGCTCTTCGTGGTGGCCGCCGGTATCACCTTGCTGCAAGTTGCCGCCAACCCTTACGTGGCGGTCATCGGCACGCCCGAAAGCGCGCCGGCCCGGCTGAACCTGGTGCAAGCGTTCAACTCAATGGGAACCACTTTCGCGCCCTTGTTCGGGGGCTATCTGATCCTCGGTCGCAGCACCTCGGGCACTGCGCAGTCGAACGCGACGTTCACCTATGCAGAGCGCATGGCCGACGCCCAGGCGGTGCAACTCCCCTACCTCATCGTCGCCGGCGTGCTGGTAATACTTGCCGTCGTGATCGCTCGCTACAAACTGCCGGATCTAGGCGCCGCCACGCGGCGTGTCGCTGCGGCCGCACGCAAGCAGCATTCCTTGTGGCGCCATCGAAACCTGGTATTCGGCGCCCCGGCGATCTTCATCTATCTCATCGCTGAGATTGGCGTGAGCAACCTTTTCATCAACTTCGTCTCGGCGCCCGAGATCGGTAATCTGACCCACGAGCGTGCCTCGCACTATTTGTTCCTGCTGTGGGGCGGGATGATGATAGGCCGCTTCATCGGCAGCTACCTCATGCGTTCCTTTAGCGCGGAACGGGTGCTGGCGGCCGCGAGCATCGGGGCCTTCGTCGTGATGACCATTACCATGCTGGCGCATGGGCCTGTCGCCATGTGGGCGCTCATTTCTGTGGGATTGTTCCACTCAATCATGTTTCCGACCATCTTCACTCTAGGGATTCGCGGGCTCGGGCCATTGACGGAAGAAGGCTCCGGAATCCTCATTATGGCAATCGCCGGCGGCGCGTTGGTGGTCGTGCAAGGGACGCTCGCCGATCGGTTCGGGTTGCAGCGCTCCTTCGCTCTGACGTCGGCCTGCGAAATTTACGTGTTGTTCTATGCGTTGTGGGGAAGCAAACCGACGCACGCGCTGGCCGATGAGCAGCTTACGGTTTGAACGCGGTGTCCAATGAATGAACTTACTTTGGCGACACTCGATCGGCACACCATGGTCAAGCTGCGGAGGCTCCTTAAATGACACGTAAGCTCCGCTCGAGTGCCTGGTTCAACAACCCGGCCAATATCGATATGACCGCGCTGTACCTGGAGCGCTACTTGAACTTCGGCCTGAGCCTGGAAGAGCTGCGCTCGGGCAAGCCGATGATCGGTATCGCGCAAACCGGCAGTGACCTGTCGCCCTGCAATCGCCACCACCTCGTGCTCGCCGAACGCGTGCGCGAGGGTATTCGTCAGGCGGGCGGCATCGCGATCGAGTTTCCCGTGCACCCGATCCAAGAAACCGGCAAGCGCCCGACGGCGGGCCTTGACCGTAATCTTTCCTATCTCGCGCTGGTCGAAGTCCTGTATGGGTACCCTCTGGACGGCGTGGTCCTCACCATCGGCTGCGACAAAACTACTCCGGCTTGCTTGATGGCGGCGGCGACCGTCAACATCCCTGCCATTGCCTTGTCCGTCGGACCGATGCTCAATGGCTGGTACAAGGGCGAACGGACGGGGTCCGGGACCATCGTGTGGAAGGCACGCGAGATGCTGAGCCGAGGTGAGATTGATGAGGAGGGATTCATCCGTCTCGTCGCCTCCTCGGCACCCTCCACCGGATACTGCAATACCATGGGCACGGCGACCACGATGAACTCCCTGACCGAGGTGCTCGGCATGTCGCTGCCGGGGTCTGCCGCGATTCCGGCTCCCTATCGCGACCGACAGGAAGTTGCGTATCGCACCGGCCTTCGCATCGTCGAGATGGTTGGAGAGGATCTAAAGCCCTCCGACATCCTCACCCGTAACGCCTTCCTCAATGCGATTGTGGTGAACTCAGCGATCGGCGGCTCGACCAATGCACCGATTCACTTGGCCGCAATAGCGCGGCACATCGGCGCTGATCTCTCTTTGGATGACTGGCAGACCCACGGTCACAAAGTGCCGCTGCTCGTCAACATGCAACCGGCGGGGGAGTATCTCGGTGAAGACTACTATCGTGCCGGCGGTGTACCGGCCGTCGTTGCGGAGCTGATGAAACAAGGACTGATCCACGAGAATGAAATGACGGTTAACGGTCGTTCGATCGGTGACAACTGCAGAAAGGCAGTCATTGAGGATGCGCGAGTCATCAGGCCTTTCGGCCAGCCGCTGAAGGCGGACGCAGGCTTTATCGTACTTCGCGGCAACCTGTTTGATTCGGCGATCATGAAAACCAGTGTGATCAGCGACGAATTTCGCAATCGGTACTTGAGCAATCCCGATGACCCAGAGGCTTTCGAGGGCCCTGCCATGGTGTTCGATGGTCCGGAAGATTATCACGCACGCATCGACGATCCAGCGCTCGGCATCAATATCAGCACGCTGCTTGTCATGCGCGGCGCGGGTCCGATTGGCTATCCCGGGGCGGCCGAAGTCGTCAACATGCGTGCCCCCGCCTATCTGCTACATGAGGGTGTGCACCACCTGCCCTGTCTCGGCGACGGCCGGCAATCTGGCACTTCAGGCTCGCCGTCGATCCTGAACGCCTCGCCCGAGGCGGTCGCGGGCGGCGGGTTGGGTCTGCTTAAATCCGGTGACCGCATACGAATCGACTTGAAGCGCGGGACCGTCGATGTACGCGTTTCCGCAGCGGAATTGGCTGAGCGCAGGGCCGCACTGGAAGCCGCCGGCGGCCTACCCTATCCCAAGTCGCAGACGCCTTGGCAAGCGATTCAACGAGGTCTCATCGGCCAGCTCGACACGGGCGCGATCCTCGAGGGGACCGAACACTTTCAGCGCATCGCGCAAATGCGCGGCGTACCTCGGGACAATCACTGATATGCATCACGCTGCTTGCATGACTTTGCGATCGGTGATGGCCGGAGGATTGCTCATCGCACACTCGCTGTCCGCCGCCGCGGCGCAGGCCACCGAATTTGGTCATGCCGGCGAAGATGTCGTGGAGATCTATACGCTCAGCAATGTCCATGGCATTGAGGCCCGGATCATGACCTACGGAGCAAGCATCGTGTCGCTGAAAACCCCGGATCGAAACGGCCGCCTTCAGAACATCGTGTTGGGTTTTGACACTCTCGATCCCTATCTCGCGGGCGTGCCCTACTACGGCGCGACCGTCGGCCGCTATGCCAACCGCATCGCCCAGTCACGTTTCACCCTGGACGGCGCAAGCTACGCACTGACCGCAAACGACGGCGCCAACAGTTTGCACGGCGGTGCGCGCGGATTTGATAAACGCGTCTGGAAGGCCGATGCGACCGCCTCGCATAACAGCCTCAAGCTCACCTACGTGAGCGCTGCCGGCGAGGAGGGCTACCCCGGGCAATTAACTGCGCATGTGACCTATCGCTTGCGCGATGATGACACACTCAGTATCGAGTATCAGGCCACGACCACCGCGCCGACGCCGGTGAATCTTGCCAATCATGCCTACTTCAACTTAAGCGGCAATCCGGCGCACAGCATCACCGACCATAAACTATTGATCAATGCTGACAAGTTCACGCCGGTGAACGCCACGCTCATCCCCACGGGTGAGCTGCGCCCGGTCGCCGGCACGCCGTTCGATTTCCGCAACGAGGCCGTCATCGGCAGTCGCATCGCTGCCAAGGACGTGCAACTGAATATCGGGCACGGCTACGACCATAATTGGGTGTTGAACACCGTACACGGCAAGGTGCTGCGGTTTGCAGCGCGGCTCACCGACCCAACGAGCGGACGTGTATTGGAAGTACGCACGACGCAGCCGGGTCTGCAGTTCTATTCCGGCAATTTCATGAACGGCAAGCCGCCCGGTCAAGGAAGCGTCTACAACTTTCGAACCGGCTTGTGCCTGGAGACGCAGCATTTTCCGGACTCCCCCAATCAGCCGACCTTTCCCAACACCATCCTGCGGCCGGGCGAGACCTACGAGCAGAAGACGGAGCTGCATTTTCGGACGCTCAAGGCGCCCGCGAATTAGAGTGAAGTTGGGAGCGGGCCAGCAATGCCACCAATTCGCATAGGAATCGTCGGCGTCGGAAAAATCGCACGGGATCAACACATTCCCTCGATTCTGGCCAACCCGGCCTATGTATTCGCCGCCGCGAGCAGCCGTCACTCGCGGGCCGATGGGGTGCCTAACTTCTCAACAATTGAAGAGATGCTGTCGCAAGTGAAGGATCTCGACGCGGTTGCGATCTGTACCCCGCCGCAAGCGCATTATCAGGCCGCCAGGTTCGCTCTGCAGAGCGGCACGCACGTGCTCCTGGAAAAGCCGCCGTGTACGTCGCTATCGCAGCTGTCGCATCTCGTCGCTCTGGCCGCGGCGCAAAATCTCAGCCTGTACCAGACCTGGCATTCGCAGCACGCGCCGGGCGTTGCGCCGGCATTGCAACTGCTGCGCGAGCGCCGGTTGCTCGGCGCGCGCGTCACCTGGAAGGAAGATGTGCGCGTCTGGCATCCCGGTCAAGCCTGGATTTGGCAGGCAGGTGGCTTCGGCGTGCTCGATCCCGGAATCAACGCCTTGTCTATTTTGACGCACCTCATTGCCGAGCCGATCTTTCCCGAGTCATCGGTACTTTATATCCCGGAGAATTGTGAGACACCGATCGCCGCCAGCATTCGTCTGCGCTGCGACAGCGGCCCGGTCATCCAGTTGGAACTCGACTTCAGGCACACGGGTGCGCAGACCTGGGACATTGAATTCGATACCGACGCTGGCCCCATGAAGCTTTCGGCCGGCGGCAGTGAACTCTCGGTGGGCAATGCGCCACTGAGCCAGGACACCGCGAAATTGCGCAGCGAGTACGCGTCGATCTACGAGCGCTTCGCTGAGCTCGTGCGGAGCAGGCGCAGCGAGGTCGATGCACGGCCCATGCAGCTGGTGGCCGATATCTTCCTTCTCGGCAAACGCGTGATGGTCGAACCCTTCTGGGATGCCGCGCCATGAAAGCGACTTTGATTGATAGAGTGTCTGTCGGCAACACGCTTGGCGAAGGCGTCCTCTGGGACAGCGTGGGCAAGCTCGCTTGGTGGACTGACATTCAGGAACGGCGGCTTTACCGCTACGAACCTGTCTCGCGCGCTTTGCAGCGATTCGAGTTGCCGGAGCGACTCGGATCCTTCGGTTTCATCGAAGGTAGCGAGCGCATCATTGCGGCGTTCGAATCCGGCTTCGCCCACTACCATCCGGAGTCAGCCGCCCTTGAGTGGGTCTCGCGCCCCGAGCACGCGGCCGCGAATATGCGTCTCAACGATGGCCGTGTCGACAGTCAGGGCCGCTTTTGGGCCGGTTCCATGGTGGAGGGCTCGGGCAAACCGGCCGGGAAGCTGTACTGTCTCGCCCAGGGCGTCAGCCAGGAGCACTCTGACCGGCATCACTATCTGCAACAGCCTGTGCTTCAGCCCGGATGGACGGCACATGTACTTCGCGGATTCACCACTTCGCACGATTCTCAGGTTCGATTCGGACCCCGCCACAGGCGGCTTATCGAATCGTCAGGTGTTCGCACGAACGCCGCCGGGCGCATTCCCGGACGGCTCGATCGTGGACTCGGACGGACATCTGTGGAATGCGCAATGGGGCGCCGGCTGCGTGGTGCGCTACGCGCCCGACGGCACGATCAGCGGCCGCGTCGAACTGCCGGTCACGCAGCCCACCTGTGTCGCCTTCGGCGGAGATGCGACTCGATCTGCTGTTCATCACCAGCGCGCGCGAGTCGCTCGATGCAGCGACCTTATCAACACAGCCGCAAGCCGGCGATGTATTCATCTTCAAGACGGATGTCGCGGGTTGCGAAGAATCACGCTACCGCGTGGCCTAACGCGGGACCCCTAGAGGCAATGCTTGCGCCCAGCCGGGCGCCGCTTGAGCATGCTTGTATCGAGGCAAGAGGATGCCGGATCACAGCAAGTTGTTGGGCCAAATCATCGTCCGCCACATGTGTGCGACTGCAGATCCGTCAAATCCCAGCCCTTCGGCGGGCTGCTTGAAATGCCGCCCGATGATGTCCGTGAAATCTTCAGGTTCCACTCGCGCGTTGGGGTCGAAGGCGTACAAATCGTTCAACGTGATCAATCGCGCCGTCATGTACCACCGATGTGTTCTCGCCTCTTCATAGGCTCGAACAATATGCGGAGGCGGCACGTACTCCGGCCCAAAGAATCTTAGGTACGCTTCGGGGTAGGAATAGCCCACGGATTTGTCGGCAAAAAAACGCAAGGCTTGATGCTGGCGAATCGACCAGCTGATTTCTTCGCTCACGTAGGGCTCAACGAGCTGCGCACCCCAATAGCCATGGTCCGCGCGTATCAGTCCGCCATTTGCAATGTCGTGCAACAGGCACGCCAATACCACTTTTTCATCGAGACCGGCCTGCATCGCGAGTTTCGCGCTCTGCAGCAGGTGATTGCGAGAAAATTCCGTAAAGCGGAGTCGAAAAAAATCCAGCAGCTGCGGCTTGTCGGGCATTTTAGGCAGCAAGGGATTGTCACCCATCATGAACACGGTATCCGGACCGAGTTGCGCCATCAGTTCCGCTTCGACTTCGGGCTGACCGGTTCCCAGCGTGGCCATGGGGCCCGGCATGATTAGGCGGCGTCGGCCGCCCTGAAGGGGTGGCGATAATGGGATTTTAGCGGTCATGTGGGACTCCTGCTGACGAGCTAGTCAATTTCGAAGATTTGCTTCGGCGTGCTATGTAGGCACGCGGAAGGCCCGCCCGATTCCATCAAGTAAATATCGGTATTGTGCACGAACATGCGCTCATTCAGGATTCCCGGATGGCACACGATGGCCATATTCTCATCGATTTGCATCGCTTCGTCGTCGCGGATCAGCGGACGCTCCACCATGTCGTAGCCCCAGATTCATACCGCCTCGTGACCGAGAGGCGGCCAACGACCAAGACGAGCGTACTGCGCCCGAGAGCAGCAAAACGTCGTCTCGCCACCGGCTTGGATTCTTCTGCGATACTCTCGCTTTCGATCCATACCCCGTACGCGCACACGGATACCAATAAGAGTCTGCCATGACTAAAAAAAAGCTGGCCGTGCTTGGTGCCCTCCTCATCGCAGTCACGGGGTTCATCGCCTCACCCGGCACTGCAAAGGCGGCAAACATAAAGAACCTGAAGATCTATTTCATTGATGTCGAGGGGGGCCAATCGACCTTGATCGTCACCCCCGACCGGCACTCATTGCTGATTGATACAGGTTTTGCGGGTGATGGTGCCGGCTTTCGGCCCGGCGATCCGCAGCACGCGCGTGACGCGAATCGCATTCTCGCCGCCGCCCGCGACGCGGGAATCACGCAGATCGACTACCTGCTGATCACTCATTTTCACGCCGATCACGATGGGGGTGTTACCGAACTTTCGCAGTTGATGCCCATCAAGGTGTTCGTCGACCACGGCGTCCCGAGCGAGGAAGCGGAAAATTCCAGTGCGGAAACGCAGCAGGCATTCAAAGCCTACTCGGCGCTGCGAAGCACAAGAGAGCACCTGCAACCCGGCCCGGGCGATCGTATGCCTCTGAAAGACCTCGACGTGGTCGTGGTGAGCTCTGCGGGTTCTACGCTCGCCGAACCGCTGCCGCATGCGGGCGCAATCAATGCCGCCTGCCCGGACCATGGAATCCCGTCGCGCGATCCGTATGAAAACCCGCGCTCGACCGGGATCGTAGTCCGCTACGGCAAGTTCCGCTTTCTCGACGTCGGCGATCTCAGCGGGCAACCGCTCTTCAATCTTGTCTGTCCGAAGAACCTGATCGGGCCTGTGAACGTGTACCTGGTTGCGCACCATGGAGGACCGGATGTTGCGGGCGCGGAAACCTTCGCCGCGTTCCAACCCCAGGTGGCGATCATGAACAATGGTGTGATCAAGGGCGGCGCTCTGGCGACTTTTCAAGTTTTGCATCATGTCGCGGGCCTTGAGGATGTCTGGCAACTGCACGCTTCCGCCGACGCGGGAGACGGTAACTTCCCGCCGAAATATATCGCCAACCTGGACGAAAGCACTGCGCATTGGATTGAGATTCTCGCGCATGAGGATGGCTCGTTCCGGGTACACAACTCACGGACCGGAGAGTGGAAGGACTACCCGGCACTGCGGCCATGAGTGCGTGCGCACAGGGCGCGGGGAGGACTTGGTCGATGCGCGCGGCAATGGTGGACAAAACGTGCGGCGAAGCAGCGGATTGTCCGCGAGTGACCACAAATATTCGGACCGATTGTTGTTGACTTGCAAACAATTGCTATCAGCCTTGAGCCACAAACGCCGACGGGGGCATCTATGGAATTCCAGCGCATCAATCCACTGACCCAAGAACCGGCCAGCAAAGCAGCCGCCATGACGCCGAGCGAGGCGCGCGCCATTGCCGATCGTGCGGCTGGTGCGTTTGCCGGTTGGTCGACGCTCGGACCCAACGCGCGGCGCGCACTGCTCGTAAACGCGGCAGCCGCTCTGGAGTCGCGGAAGGACGATTTCGTGCGCGCGATGATGACCGAGATCGGCGCCACCGCGGGATGGGCCATGTTCAATTTGATGCTGGCCGCGGGAATGATCCGCGAAGCGGCTTCGTTGACCACGCAAATCGGCGGTGAAGTCATCCCGTCGGACAAGCCCGGCTGTCTGGCGCTGACGCTGCGCGAACCCGTCGGGGTCATCCTGGGCATTGCACCCTGGAACGCGCCCATCATCCTCGGCGTTCGCGCGATCTCCGTTCCGCTTGCCTGCGGAAATGCCGTTATCCTGAAAGCCTCGGAGCTTTGCCCTCGCACCCACACGCTCATCATTGAAGCCTTTGCCAGCGCTGGATTTCCCGAGGGGGTGGTCAATATCGTCACCAACGCGCCCAAGGATGCCGCCGACGTGGTCGGAGCGCTGATTGATCATCCGGTGGTGCGGCGCATTAACTTTACCGGCTCCACGGCGGTGGGCAGAATTGTTGCCAAGCGCGCCGCCGAGCATTTGAAGCCTTGCCTGCTGGAACTCGGCGGCAAAGCGCCCCTGATCGTCCTGGAGGATGCCGACCTCGATGAAGCCGTAAAGGCTGCGGCCTTCGGCGCTTTCATGAATCAAGGACAAATCTGCATGTCCACGGAACGCATCATTGTGGTCGAGCCGGTGGCGGCTGATTTCGTGAAACGTTTTGCCGCCAAGGCGCGCTCGCTCGCCAGCGGCGATCCGCGGGAGGGTAAGACGCCGTTAGGGGCGGTGGTCGATCAAAAGACCGTGAAACATGTCAATAGTTTGATCGATGATGCGACGGCAAAGGGCGGCAAGCTGGTCGCAGGCGGCAAGGCTGATCATGTGCTCATGCCGGCGACCGTCGTCGACGAGGTCACCCAGTCGATGAACATCTATCGCGACGAAAGCTTCGGCCCTGTGGTCGGAATCATCCGCGCCAAAGATGAAGCGGATGCCGTGCGGCTTGCCAATGACAGTGAATACGGCCTGGCGGCGGCGGTTTTCACCCGCGATACCGCGCGCGGCTTGCGCGTGGCGCGTCAGATTCGCTCGGGCATCTGCCACATCAATGGGCCCACGGTGCATGACGAGGCACAGATGCCGTTCGGCGGCGTGGGCGCATCCGGCTACGGCCGATTCGGCGGCAAGGCCGGTATCGAGCAATTCACCGAACTGCGCTGGATTACCATCGAAACCCAACCCGGACACTTCCCAATCTAACGCGCTAGCAAGGAACACCAGTACCAGTACCCCGTCACTGCAGAGCGCGCCGAAGCCCGCGGCGTTGTGTGCCCGGCTCGCCCCTGCGCTTCCGGCCGGAAGTCCTTTTCCGGCCGGAAGCCCGCGTTAACTGCGTGCGCCCCGCTGGCTCAAACCTCCTCTTCCTCCTGCCTCTCGCGCAAGAGATGCATCTTTAGAGCACGGCGCGCCCGCTGATGTCGCCGCATGCGACCGCCGACCGCAAGCCGCGCAAGCCGGTTGTCGCCGCCCTCATCTTCCTCGCCCTCGATGCTCTCGTCGTCATCCTCCGCCTCGCCCCGCTCGCTCAGCAGGTGTCCCAGCAGGGCACGACGCACGCGCTGGCGTCTCAGTAGGCGACTGCCGACCAGCAGCCGCGCGAGCCGCCCGTCGCCGCCCTCATCTTCCTCGCCCTCGATGCTCTCGTCGTCATCCTCCGCCTCGCCCCGCTCGTTACGCAGGTGCGCCAGCAGCGCACGACGCGCTCGGCGGCGCTTGAGCATTCGGCTGCCGACCGCAAGCCGCGCGAGCCGCCTGTCGCCACCCTCTTCCTCCTCGCCCTCGATGCTCTCGTCGTCATCCTCTGCGTCGCCACGCTCGCTCAGCAGGTGTCCCAGCAGCGCGCGGCGCACTTTGCGGCGCCTGAGCAGTCGGCTGCCGACCAGCAGCCGTGCGAGTCGACGGTCCCCGTCTGAGCCTTCCTCGCCCGAAGCCTCCTCGCCCTCATAACCCTCGTCTTCCGACTCGCCTCTCTCGCGTACAAGATGCGCGATCAGCAGTCGGCGAATGCGTTTCTGTCGCAGGATGCGGCTGCCCGCCAACAGGCGCGCAAGCTGATGCTCGTTGCCCCCGTCATCTTCGGCCATCTCTCCGTCGCCCTCGTCCTCGTCGTCCTCGTGTCCTCCGGACAGAAGTTTGGCGAGGAGTACGCGATTTCGGCGCCGGCCACGAACTGCACGACTGGCGGTGGCCATGCGCGCGAGTTCGTCGTTGTCGATATTGCTCATGAGTGTCTCCTGATTGTCTGCTAACTAAAGATGGCCCGAAGGCTGACTCACTGCACGCTGCCGGCCGAACCGCCCGTGGTGGTGTCAGCGCCAGACTTCATCGAATGTTGGATCAGGGTGCCCAGAAGCACCCGGTTGAGGACTTCGCCCTCCAGCAAACGCTTGGCCAGGCTGTGTTTTATGAGAGGGGTCAGCAGCAGGTGTCGTAGTTCCGCATCCTCCTCCGACTCCTTTGTTTGGCTCCTGCCGTTTTCGCCGAGCACGCAGGCGATTCCAGCCTCGAATGCCTGCTCAACCAGCGCCTCTAATCCGTCATCAATGCCTTTCCTGGCCAGAGTCACTTTTTCATCGTCGGAGAACTCATGACGGGCACCGGATGCATTCAGGCTTTCGAACTTGACGATTTCAGCCGTCCTAGCATCGACCGTGAAAGTAAAAAGTTTCACCTCAGAATCGTGGAGCGCGGCAGCATCATTGCCTTCCGATTTCCCCCCCTTGTGCAAAGCCTTTTTGAGGTTGGAAACTTTGTGCTTTCCCGGCGCATCGCGATGCGTACCGTTCGCCGTGCTCATGTGTCACTCCTATTACATTTATGCTTGGGTCGTTTGAATTCACCCGGCTTGTCGTGCGTGCGTTCGCGATTTGATGCGACGCGCCAAGCCGCGCGATTCATCGAACGTGACAGTCTGATCTTGATGATGAACGGTACAATTGCCCTTAGTACCTACTTGACTGTCAATTCACTGCAACGCGAGCCTGGTATGGAACGGCATGGATGGACGGGCTGCGTGACGCGGCAACGTGTTGGATCGGCTGGGCAAGTTGGTCAAGTACGAAGAGGTCTATCTGCATGCGTGCGATTCGCTCGCGCGCTTCAGCGTCCTCATTCACTCGGCGGCGCGTGGCGCGCTGTCAGCTCGGTTCTATCGCTGACAATTGTTTTGCCCGCAACTGATCTCGCTCAAAACCACGCGCTGCGCACCAGAACAGCAGCGCTGCAATGCATGCGAACAAAGGCGTGAACTGGAGTGCGGCGGCGAGACCGAGGCGATCCGACAGATAGCCACTGATAGCGGGTCCTGCCGCCAGCCCGAGCAGGTTCTGGAACAGTGATAGTACCGATGCGCCGGTGGAGCGCAGTGCCAGCGGGACGACATCGATGGCGACCGCTGCAGCTGTTCCGACGCTACACGTCATGACGAAGCCGGTCAGCCATGATCATCAGCAAATGGACTTCGCCCGTCGGCGGCAGTGAGCCGCCACCGCGAAACGCGCCCCAGGCGCAGGCAGCCGAGAGCAAGGCAAACACCGCCAGAGCCTGCAGCTTGCGGCGGGCCATGACTGAATCCAGCCAGATCAGCCAACCGTCCCCAAAATAGGCTGCCGAGTGCGCCGAGCAGCACGACGAAGGCAGCCTGTGAAGCGGCTCGATCGGGAGCAAGACCGCCATATCGATTGAGGTAGCTCGGCAGCCAAGTCCAGACGCTCGATACCAGCAAGAGCTGCGCGGCGGCGCCACAGCAGACCCAGCGCAGTGTCGGTACTGCTGCGATCGTGCGGGCGGCGTAGCCATGACACTCGAGCACTTTGCGGTTCAGCAGCGGACGGGCGATCATCGATGGCAGTCGGATAATCGCGCACCTTGAGGTATAGAAGCGCGATCACCAGGCCCGGCAGGCCAACGACGCCGAATGCAGACTGCCATCCCCAGCGAACGGCGATCTGACCGCCCAGTAACACGCCGAGGACCGAGCCGACCGAAGCGGCCGAGAAGAAGGCGGCCAGTACGGTGGCGCGTAACCTGGCGGGAAAGTGGCTCGCGATCAGCGCGGCGCCTATCGATCCATATCCTGCCTCGCCAAGTCCTACCGCGGCGCGCGCCGCGAGCAATTGCGGATAGCGGCTCGCAAACATGCAGGAAATCGTCGCTACGCTCCAAATCACGGCCATCAACACGACGCTGCGTACGCGGCTGGTCCGATCGGCGACGAGCGCCACCGGGATGCCTGCCAGTGCGACGGTGACTGACACGATCGCAGCCAGCAAACCTAACTGCTGGTCGGATAATACCCATGCGGACTTCAGGTACGGGAACAAAGAGACAATGACCTGCCTGCTCGCATAGTCCGCAGATCATCAGCGCGACGGTCATGGCGAAGGCAAACCACGCGACGCCGCTGCCGTAGAGATACTCGTCGGGTCGCCGTGGTCGCGTTGGCGCCAATGCCTCCGATCATGGAATCAACACGGTGGCACCGATCGTCAGGCGTGATTCCAGCGCACGATGTGCCTCGGCCGCATCCGCCAGCGCGAATTCCTGTCGCGGCTCTCCGGTAATGCGCCCTGCGAGCACGTGATCGAAGAGTTCCGCTGCCATGGCGAGCATCTTGGCGCGCGGGGTCGCGTAATGAACCATGGCCGGCCGCGTGACCCAGAGCGAGCCCTTCACCGCCAGCTGCATGGTGTCGATCGTGACTGGCCCGGATGAGGTGCCGTTGCTCACCAGCGTTCCTCGAACCTGCAGACTATCGAGCGAAGCCTGCAGAGTACTCTTGCCGACTGAATCATAAACTACCGGCACTCCCTTGCCGTTGGTGATCTCGCGCACTCTGGCGGCAATGTCCTCGCGTGAGCTGACGATGACATGTGCGCAGCCGTGAGCCTTGGCCACTTCAGCCTTCGCATCGCTACTGACCGTGCCAATCATGGTCACGCCCAGCGCGCGCGCCCACTGGCAGGCAATGAGGCCGACGCCGCCGGCGGCCGCGTGGTAGAGAATGGTTTCCCCGCCGTTCAGTGGGTAGACCTGGCGGAACAGATATTGCGCGGTCATTCCCTTCATGATGAGGGCCGAGGCCACACGGTCGGATATCCCAGCGGGCAGAGGAATCAGCACGGCGGCGGGCATCAGGCGCACGTCCGAGTAGGCCCCCTGCGGTCCCAGCAGGTAGCCGACGCGATCACCCACACGCACTTCGCTCACGCCTTCACCGACCGCTTCGACGACACCAACGGCATCCGAGCCGAGGCCGCTCGGCAAAGCCGCGGGATACAGGCCCGAGCGCACGTACACATCAATGAAATTGACGGCTATGTAAGCGTGGCGGACGCGCGCCTGTCCCGGCCCGGGATCGCCGACTTCGGTCGTTTCGAGTTGCAATACCTCGGGAGCGCCGGTCTTGTGGAAGCGAATTGCCTTGGGCATCTAATGTTCCTGAGGATGAAGTACGTCGAGTGCGGCGATGAGTTCCGATGCACGTGGCCAAGGACCGAAACCCGAGGCCGGATTAAGATGGCCTACCGCCCCCAGGTCCACCACACGGCTGTGCCAGTCCGCGGCAAGCGCCGTGACCCATTCGTAGGATGCCAAAGGGTCATTGCGGCTGGCGGCCACAATACTCGGAAACGGCAGCGGGGTGCGTGGCAGCGGCAACCAACCGCCTGCGGACACTGCATCAAGCGACGGGTAGCCGGCGGGCATGGGCACCTCGAAGTTCGGTGGTACGGCCAGCAGGGCGCCGCGGACCTCGCCACGTGCCATGACTCGCCCAGTGAGCCACGGTCAACGCGCCGCCGCTGTGACCCACGATGATCAGCGGACCGTTCGCCGCCGCGGCCTCCTGCTGCACCTGGGCCACGCGCAACGCACAATCCAGGTTCCCCCGGCCCAGGGGCTTGACGCTGCGCACCGGCCTGCCAACCCTCTGAAGCTCGCTGACCAGAAGAGATTGCCAATGCTCGGCGCTCTCATCGCGCAGGCCCGGCACAATGAGCACGGTCGCGTCGGGCAAAGGACGGATCAAGCGCGCTTCAGCACGCCCAGTCGCGCTGCCGGGCGATTGGGCGCAAATCCATTGCGCGCCAGTGTCTCGTCGGCGTTCTTGTAGAACTCGCCAATACGATAGATGCGTTTGGCCTCCTTGCCGTCGGCCACTTCGCGGCCGAACTCACGTGCAATACGCACAAGTTGTTCAACCTGCCTGACGCTGCTCATTTTGGATTTGCGATCCTGGGTCCACAGGTTGTCCTCGATGCCACAGCGGACATGCAGCCCCAACGCAATGGCCATCATGTTGACGGGCAGCACGTTGAGCATCGAGGTTTCCAGCGTCAGGACTGCACCATCGGGAACTGCGCGGACGAAATTGGCGAGATTGTAGATGTTGGGCTGATCAAATCCACCGCCGATGGCCACCCAGGTGAGTATGAGCGGCACATTGCACGTCCCGCGGCGCATCATGCGCTCGACCGTCTCGATCTGGGTGATATTGGCGAGTTGGAAATGGGTCTGGATGCCGCTGGCAGAGAGTCGGCGAATGTGCTCCTCCACCCACTCGGGTCCGGCGGGAATCGTCATCTCGCGGTACGCACGATACGTGTTTTGCTCCGCGAGTGAGGTGCCGGCGATGTCGCCCTCGCACATCTGCTCCATGATATTCATCTGATTGGTATTGATCGCGAGGGTGACCTGGTCCGGTGCTCGGCTTGAGGTCGGCCAGCATGTGCCGGGTGTCGTCCGACAGCCACTTGGCGATTTTTCCTTCGCCCTCCTCCGGCGCAAAGGAAATGGAACCGCCCACCTGCAGGATCATGTTGGGCACCGCCGCACGCAATCGCGCCAGCAATTCGTTGAACATGCTGAGCCGCTTGCTGCCCTTGCCGTCGGTCTCACGCACATGCACATGCAGCACCGTGGCGCCGGCGTTGTAGCAATCGACCGCCTTTTGCACATGTTCGTCCATGCTGACCGGGATGTCCTCCGGGTAGTCAGCAGGCATCCACTCTGGTCCGTAAGGGGCCACCGTGATAACCAGTTTGTCCATGTTCTCCGGGAACAGCGCGCCGTCTTGGAAGTGCATCTATCTATCCTCGTTATTGGTGATTATCAGTAAGGCGCGTCGCCCATGATGCCGGCGCGCTCCATCTTTCGTACCGCAGGCCAGTAGTCCTGAACCGCATAGTGCTGGGTCGCCCGGTTGTCCCAAAATGCCACGGCATTGCGGCTCCAGCGCCATCGAACCTGATACTCCGGAATGGCAGCCTGGCTGATCAAATAGCTCAGCAGCAGGCTTGCACCCGGCGCAAAGTCCTGCCCGAAGCGCACGTTGGCCGGTGTGTGAAAGTTGGTGAAGTGCGTGGCGAAGCCGCTGGTGAACAAGATCTTCTCTTGGGTTTCGGGGTGTGTGCGCACGACCGGGTGCTCGGCATCGGGGAATTGCGCCTTGAGTTTGAGACGCTGTTCGATCGGCATGGCCGCGCCAAATGTCGCCTCGATGCTGTGCCGAGCGCGCAGGCCGGCAATCTGATGCTTTACCTGTTCCGGCAGCCGCGCATAGGCCTCGACCATGTTGCACCAAATCGTGTCGCCGCCAACCGGCGGGCATTCGATACAGCGCAGTACGCAACCCATGGGCGGCTTCTCGCGCCAAGCGGCGTCGCTGTGCCAGGCGTTCTCGTAATGATCGGGTTTGCTGTTCAGATCCTTATAGATTCGCACCAGCCCCGGATGCTCCGGATCGCTGCCCGGCAACCGGGTGATCCTCCAGTTCGCCAAAATGCCGCGCAAATGCGACGTGTTCGGCACGGCTGATGTCTTGGTCGCGAAAGAAAAGCACGCGGTATTTGAGCAACAGCACGCGCAACTCCGCCATGAGTTGCGCATCACGGGAGGCGGCACCCAGATTGACGTTTCTAAGTTCGGCACCGATGGCGCAGGTCAGCGGTTCCACCTTGATGGAATGCTGCAGCACGGTGGCCTGCACGATGCCGGGTGCTGAATCCTTGGCTGCGGTTCTGGGCGGTGCGTTCGTCATGAGCACTCCTCGCGTTACGGCATTCTCAGCACTCCGCCAGAATTGTCGCAGAAATGCGGGCTTGCCATTTAGCCTCTGGTGACATAGCTTTTGCCTTTGGGGACAGGGGGAGTTTCCCGGTGCGCCGCATGATCCGCAGTGCCAGCCTTACAGGCTACGAGGATGTCGCACGAGCGGCAGGGTTGGATCCGCCCGCGATGCTGCGCAAGTTTCGAATCGCGCCCCGCTCCCTATGGGATCCCGAAGTCCGGGTGCCGGTCGACTCGGTCCGGCGGCTGCTCGAGGAGTCCGCCAGACGCAGCGGCGTGGAAAATCTCGGCTTGCTGATGGCTGAGACTCGCAAGCTCTCCGATATGGGTCCGCTGGGCCTGCTCATCCGCGAGCAACCGACACTCCGAGAGGCGCTGGAAGCCTGCGCACAGTATGCGAACCGGCTCAATGAGGCCCTGTTCCTCCACATTGAGGAAGCCGGTAGCCTCGTGGTCGTCCGTGAAGAGCTGCTGTTCGAAGGGCTCGGGCCGGCACGCCAGTCGACCGAACTTGCCATCGGCGTGATCTTCCGCGTTCTGCGCCACTTTCTGGGTGACGCGTGGCGACCCCGGCGCGTCTGCTTCGCGCATTTGCCGCCGCGGGATCGCGCGGTGCATAACCGGCTCTTTGGCGTGCGCGTGGAATTCGCGCGCGATTTCAATGGCATCGTGTGTTCGCGCACCGATCTGGCCGGCTCCAATGTGCAGGCCGACAAGGGCATCGCACGACTGGCGAAGCAGCTGCTGGATTCCGATGCGCAGGTGCAGCTGACAAACGTTTCGGCGCACGTGCGTCAAGCGATCGTGCGCACGCTGAGCAGCGGCACCTGCAGCATCGAGACAGTGGCGCAGCAAATGGGTGTCGACCGGCGCACGGTACATCGCCGCTTGCTAAAGGAAGGAGAGACCTTTTCGCGATTATTTAATTCGGTGAAAATTGAACTGGCCACGCGATACCTCGAAGACCCGCGCCGCCGATTGGCCGGCGTCGCGGAATTGCTGGGATTTTCCACGCTCAGCGGCTTCTCGCGCTGGCACCGGGCTCAGTTCGGTACCAGCGCATCGGCCCGGCGCGAAAAACTCGTGATGTCCCAGAAAGGTAATAAGCAGTCCCGAAAAGCCAATTCCAGCGCGCGACCCGCCTCTAAGATGCCGTGCACTCAACCGACCCTGAAAGACAACATTGGCGCCGCATGGGCGCGCTGGAACGTAGAACATGGGGTCGCAACAGTTGGTCGATGTCACACAACTCGGGGGCGAGAATGGTCTTTAATCGATTCGTGGCTGGAACATTGGGTGCATTCAATATCACGCGACAAAAGAGCCGACGGGTCTCGTTGGTCCTGCAAGGCGCGGCCATCGCCGGCCTGGCTTTTGCCACTCACGCGCACGCTGCTGACGCTGCAGCGCCGGCAGACGATGTGGGCATCCAGGAAATCGTCGTAACCGCAGCCAAGCGCGCCCAGTCCATCGACTCCGTACCGCTCAGCATCTCGGCCATCAGCGGCGCGCAGCTCGAAGCGCAGGGCATCAACGACATCCGGGATCTTGCTCGCCAGATTCCCACGCTCGACGTGCAGAGCAGCAATGGCGAAGCCACGGTCGCCTATCGGCTGCGGCGCGTGGGCAATCTTGGCAACATTCCATCGTTCGAGCCGGCGGTCGGTCTGTTTGTCGACGGTGCGTTCCGCATCCGCTCGTTCTTCGGGTCCAGCGAAATGCTCGATCTGGACCGCGTCGAAGTTCTAAATGGCCCGCAAAGCACGCTGTATGGCAAGAACACCACGGCGGGCGTGGTCTCGATGTATTCGCGCGCCCCGGGCAGTACCCTTGCACTTGATACCGAGGCCACGGTCGGCGAGTACCATGCGCAGAAGAACGCGCTCACTTGAGAGCGTCAAAGCGAACCTCAGCGGACCCCTGGCTGACGGCTGGAACGCCGGAATATCGGCGGCGTACTCGGGTCACGACTACTTCCTTGCATCCGGCTTTCCGAACGGACCCGAGCAGGACGCCTCATCGCGCTATGCAGCGCGCGCCCAGATCAGCCATAACAGCGAAAACTCCGATCTACGATTGATCGTCGAGCAGTTCGGCGAAAACGGCCGCACCGGCTCGCCAACGGCAACCACGTTTGTTCCCGGAGCCCCGGCGGCCAACCTGCACAACTTCCTGATTGCTCAAGGCCTGGCGCCGGCGTGCACCGGAAGCGATCCTCGCGACTACGGCAACTGCCTGTATGCTCCCGTGGCAACGAATCTGTCCGCCACGGATGCCACGTTGCTGTGGAATTACCATTTCGCAAATGACCTCAAGTTAAGCTCGGTGACATCCTGGGACAATTATTTGTACAAGATGCGCCAGAACGACGCGATCCAGCTGGGCGCGCCGATCCTGGGGTATTACGATCAGCAGGCCGGCCATAGCATTCAGCAGGAACTGCGGCTCGCCTCGCCGGGCAACCAGCGGTTCGATTGGCTCGGCGGCGTCTTCTACTATCACAATGACATGTTGCGCGGCGGTGCTGATCAGCCGACCTTTTACTCGGAGCAACTTGCAAGCGCGCCATTCTGGAAGCCCGTTCTGCAGCAGCTCGTGGGCGTGCCCGTATTGATGGGCACGGCCGGCCAGGAAAGCTTCGTTGACTCGAACTCGAGCACCGACTACATCGGGACATTCGCGCAGACCGTCTGGAACGCCGGCGATCGCTTCCATCTCAACACCGGCATCCGCTGGCAGCGTGAGGAAAAGGACGCCACGATTCACCAGTATGCGAACGATCCAACACCCACATTGATGACGCTCGTGATCAACGCCCCGATCCCCAGCACCGATCTGTCGCGCAGCGCGAGCAAGGTGACCTGGTCGGTCACGCCGCAGGTGGATCTCGCCCCGGGTACGATGGCCTATGCCACCGCCGCCTACGGGTTCAAGTCCGGCGGGTTCAACACCGGATTCGGCAGGCTGCCGGCGAATCAGCGCGAATTCGGCGATGAGACGGTCGATGATTACGAAATCGGACTCAAATCCAAGTTCTGGCACAACCGGCTGGAGCTGCACGCCGCGATATTCGATACGATCTACAACAACTATCAGGATGCGGCCTTCATCGGCGCCCAGTTCACCGTCGGCAATGCCCAAAAGGCCACCGATAAGGGTGTCGATCTGGGTCTCACCGCGCAGCTCACCGATACCCTGCTGGCTAACTTCGATGCGTCGTACGCAGACTTCAGATACACCACCTATACCGATGGGGTCTGCTACCCCGGGCGTACGCCTGATGGCTCCACGGCGGGAACCTGCAACCTCAGTGGCGATCATCCGATCAACGCGCCGCCGACCAAGCTCTCAATGGGCCTCGAATACCGCAAGCCCGTGAGCTTCGGTCATTTGTTTGCCGGGGTGAATGCCGACTGGACCAGCCGCTACAACACCAGTTTCTCTGCAGATCCGCGCTTGACGCAGGATCCGTACACCTGGTTGCGCGCTCGTGTCGGCGCCGAATTTGGCCGCATGCAGGTGATCTTGTGGGGCGACAACCTGCTCAACAAAAGAGTGGCGGACCTCGATACGCTGCTGAACGTCTTCTCGCACGACCCGAGCACGCAGACCTTCATGCAACCACCGCGATCCTTTGGCGTGACCGTGCGGGCGAAGTTCTAATCGCCCGCCCCTTAAGTTCCGGCCGTAGGAACGATTGCGCGAAGCGGGCAAGATACTCCCGTGAGAGTATCCTGCCCGCAGTGCTCATAATGATTAGCTGCGGCGGGCCGCGATGGCTGTGCCGTTATCCGAGCCGATAACCACTTCAACCCGCCGATTCAACTGACGGCCGCTCGAGTCTGAATTGCCGGCGACCGGATACGCCTTGCCGTAGCCCTGGGTGGCAATGCGCGTTGAACTGATGCCGCGCGACACGAGTTGGTATCTCACCGCATCCGCACGATGCTGGGAAAGATCCTGATTGAACGAGTCGGTTCCGACGCTGTCGGTAAAGCCGTCGATTTGCACCATGCGCTCCGGGTGGTCTGTCAGAAACTGAACCAGTCGATCCATATTGCGTCCCGCTCCAGGACTCAATGTGGAGCTGCCGGTCTCAAATAGGACGTCGCCGAGCGTCAGTACCAAGCCCCTGTCGGTCGGTTTGGCTTTAAGGGCGTCGACTTCCGCCTGGAGGCGCGCGGCGTTTTCCGTTGCTTGATCGCGGGCAATTTTCGCATCGTCAGAGGAACGATTTGCGGCGTCCTTGGCGCGATTCGCGCTGTCGACCTGACTGGTCCGAGCCGCCAGTACAATGCTGTCGCGCTCCGCCTGGCCGGCGGCGACTCGTGCGTCATCTGCCTTTGCCGCTCCTCTCAAGCGAGCGAGCCGTGCATTCTGCGCTGCCATATATGCCGGCTGCGCAATATTCGGCTCATCATGCTTCATGAATGCGGCATCGGCGACGGCCAATTCCGATTTGGCAGTCTGCAAGTCCATGGCAGCATACTTTGCCGCGTTGGGGTCGGCTTCCGCAGCCTGGACAACACTACGCGCGCTCTCCAGCGCTTCGTTGGATTTTGGCGTCGATGCACAGCCGGCAATAGCCAGTGCGATTCCCATTCCGCTTAGAAATTTGGTGTTCATAGGTATCCTTATTGGTTAGTTGACGAGCTGCGGTTTGATTCCTGCCGCAGGGTTGCCATGCTGGCATCGAATTCAGCAGCAGCCTTGGCCGCGCGCTCTTTCTGGGCTGTCGCCTCGGCCACTTTCGCATCTACGGTTGCTTGATCGGCCAGTGCAATCGCGGGTTTCGCGAGGTGGTCGGCATTCGCCTTCTCAGCTCGTGCGAGCTTGTCGCGCGCGGCGGCGAGTTCGACCGGCGCCGCCTGCGGCGCTCCAGATTGCTCCGCCCTGTCCACGGCGGCCTTGGCGACCGCGATGGTCTCGTCCGCGACGGGACTCTTGGCATAGGCGGCCGTTGCGAGAAGCGTGGCCGCGATTGCCGCTCCGATTGAGTTCAAATATCGTGTATCCATTGAAAAGGTACCTTTGGTGATTCGACTGATTGATAGCGGCCGCGTCACCGCAACCGCCTTGTCGCTCACGCCGTGGCGGGCAACAAACGCTGCGAAAGGTCGCATCCCATTCTTGAATTTAGTGTGGCGGTTCCCAAGCCTGAATAAGGTGCCTGGGTGCCCTTGCGGGACCGATGCCGGCTTGAAGAGAGCTAGAGCTAGAACGTCATCGGCGGCCGCCCAGCGGAAGCCAGTGTGCGCGTGACTGGAGAATCAAGCGTAGTCCGCGCGGCACATCGTTCGTAGGAGGACTGCGCGTTGATGGGGTCGGTGCTATAGTGTGCGCTAGCGAACATACGGCAGACGGCGATATCGCTATCTATGAATCAGACCGAGGCTCGCCTCCCCACCCTCTGCAATTTCCACTTCAATAGCAGTTCATCGCGTGCCACTCACCGCCCAGTTCAAGAAGAACCTGCTCCTCGCAGCCTTGCCGGCAGCGCAATGGAAGCGTTGGTCCGTGTCCCTCGAACCGGTTGAGATGCCGCTCGGCCAAGTGCTTTACGAACCCGGTGTAACGCTCAACTACGTGTATTTTCCGCTGACCTCGATCGTATCGCTGCTGTACGTCATGGAAAACGGAGCGTCGGCCGAAATTGCCGTGGTCGGCAATGAAGGGATCGTGGGAGTTTCTCTGTTCATGGGCGGTGAATCGACCCCGAGCCGCGCGGTGGTGCAAAGCGCGGGCTCGGGCTGTCGGCTGAAGGCGCAGATCATGAAGGATGAGTTCAAGAAAGCCGGCCCGGTGCTGCACTTGCTGTTGCGCTATACCCAGGCCTTGATTACGCAAATGTCTCAGACGGCCGTGTGCAATCGCCATCACTCGCTCGATCAGCAGCTGTGTAGATGGTTGTTGCTGAGCCTGGATCGACTGGAAGGCGACGAGCTGCGTGATGACGCAGGAACTGATCGCCAACATGCTCGGGGTGAGGCGTGAGGGAGTTACGGAAGGGGCACTTGCCTTGCAGAAATTGGGCCTTATCAAATATGCGCGTGGGCACATCAGCGTATTGGATCGGCCCGGTCTCGAGAGGCGAACTTGCGAGTGTTACGCGGTAGTCAAGCGCGAGTACGATCGGTTGCTCCCTCCGGGCATTGCGACTTAACACCCCTCCTCTTTGCGAGCGATTCATGCCCTAGCCTGTGTTCGGTAGCGCACAGACATTCGCGCAGCAAGATCTACAATGGTCGAAGAGTGACACCAACAATCGCTTAAGCGCCCCGGCATATGCGCCGCCAAGTCCGATCTAATCGCAGCTACTCACCAGAGGCACGCGTGCCAAGATCGAATGTCGCCCTTGATTCATTGATGCATAATCAATCCATAGATCGTGGCCGCCTCTGGGAAGTCAGCAGTGACCTGCTCGGCATTCTCAACGTCGACGGCTATTTCGAGGTTACCAATCCAGCTTGGGAGTCAGCGCTCGGCTGGACATCGCAGACCATTCTAAATACTTCGATCTTTGATTTGATTCATCCGGAGGACGTGGAAAAGACCCGAATCAGCCTCCAAGAGGTGGCGGGAGCCGCGTCTGTGTTGCATTTCGAGAATCGCTTTCGTCGAACCGACGGCCAATATCGCTGGCTATCCTGGGCGGCAGTGCCGGAAGCGGGCAAATTTTATTGCAGCGGCCGCGATATTACGCAGGAACGTGAAGTCCGAACTGAGCTGTCGACGGCGCTCGATGAGCTGCGGCAATCGCAAAAAATGGAAGCGGTGGGACAGCTTACCGGCGGCATCGCCCACGACTTCAACAATCTGCTGATGGCAATCTCGGGAAGCCTTGAACTGCTGAGCAATCGTCTCGCGCAAGGACGCCACAAAGAGGCAGAGCGCTACATCGTCACCGCTCAGAGCGCCACCAAACGAGCGGCCGCGCTCACTCATCGGTTGCTCGCCTTTGCACGGCGTCAGACGTTGGAGCCGAAACCGACCGACATTAACCGCTTGGTCGCCGACATGGAGGAATTGATTCGCCGCACGGTGGGCCCGTCGATAAAAGTAGAGGTCGCCGGTGCCGCAGACTTGTGGACTTCGGAAGTCGATCCGAATCAACTCGAAAACGCGCTGCTAAACCTTTGCATCAACGCTCGAGATGCGATGCCGGACGGTGGGTCATTGATGATCGAAACGAACAATCAGTGGCTCGACGAGCGCAACGCTCGCGAGCGCGATGTACCATCCGGACAATACGTGACGCTGTCCGTCACCGACACCGGCGTCGGCATGACGCCTGCGGTGATCGCGCGAGCCTTTGATCCGTTTTTCACCACCAAGCCCTTGGGCGCGGGGACCGGCCTGGGCCTCTCCATGACCTATGGTTTCGCGCGCCAATCGGGAGGCCAAGTCCGTATTTATTCGGAACTCGCTCGAGGCGCCACCGTGTGCCTTTATTTGCCGCGGCACATCGGCGTTGCCGATGCCGTCCAAGCACCGCCCGACTTGTCAAGTATTGCCCACGCGACTCAAGGTGAAACCGTATTGATCATCGATGATGAACCGCTGGTACGAATGCTGGTCACCGACGTGCTCCGAGAGCTAGGTTACGCAGCGATCGAAGCGGCGGACGGTCCGACAGGGCTCAAGATACTTAAATCGGCCGCGCGCATCGACCTATTGATCACGGACATCGGACTGCCCGGCGGCATGGACGGGGGACAGGTGGCCGAGGAGGCTCGCAAATTGCGCCCCGCCGTGAAGGTATTATTCATAACCGGTTTCGCGGAAAAGGCGGTAGTCGGCCACGGGCACATCGAAGCCGGAATGTCGGTACTGACCAAGCCCTTTGCCATGGAGGCGCTGGCGAGTCGTGTAAAAGGGTTGCTCGCGCACGTCGCGTGAAGCGAGCCTAAATAAGGCGCCCTGCCTCATCCTCTGTCTTTATCGTGGCCCCAGCCATCGGCTCTTTGTTGAACAGCTTTTCCAGTTCATCCGGATCAACGGGCTTGGTGAGATGATGATCGAAGCCTGCCACTGCCGCCCGACGCTTATCCGATTCCTGACCCCACCCGGTCAGCGCAATCAGCGTCATGGCCTTCCCCCAAGCCTCACGACGGATCCGCTCGGCCAGTTCGTAGCCGTCGAAATCAGGCATGCCGATATCGAAGATACCCACATCGACCCGCAAGTCTTTCGCCGCTTCAAAGGCTTCGCCACCCGAATGCAGCGACATGCACCTCATGGTCTGAGAGTTTAAGCAGCATGCTCAACGATTCGGCGGCATCGTGGTTGTCATCGGCAATCAAGATTCTGTGACGCGCCCTCGGAGACTTCGCCGGGATATCGGCAGTGGCTGGCGGGGCCGTGACCAATCGGCAAGCATTCGTCACGGCGCCGCGCCGCCGCCGCTTTCGGACAGTATCTTGAGCACGGTTTCAGCGACCCGTTCATCGATTTCAGTGGCGTGTCTTGAGCTCACCGGGTACCTGATGAGAGCCTCCATCCTGCCGCCAACCAAGCGCATCTGGACCTGGGACTGCGTGTCATCCCCGGTAAGTGAGGCCGTGGATTCCTTGATCGCGTTAGCTTGCCGCGCGAACTCGTCACGGTATCCTTCGACCACTTCGCTGATCGCCGTCAATAGTTTCGTTTTTAAAACCGAATAGTCGCTGACGGCGGGCAATACCAGCGTGCTCTCGTGCCACGACAGATTCACGCCCGGAATCTGCTTAAATAGACCGCCCGACGCTTGGAACACAATGAGATTCGCAAAGGCCACCACGCGTCCAGTCGGCCCCAGCGGACCGTCCGAATGCAGTTCCATCAGGTGCATTCGCACCAATCCGATATCGATAACTTCGCCAACGACAGTGCCGATCTGTATCCGGTCTCCGACGCGAATGCCATATTTACCGATAAGAAAGAAATATCCGACCATCGACACTAATACGCTTTGCATGGCAACTGCCAAACCGGCGGTAAGCAAGCCCGCAAAAGTAGCGAAGGAGCTGATTTCCGTGGCGAAACTTAAGCCGACGATCGCAATCACCGCGGTCCACATCACTATTTTGCGAATCAAAAGCAACTGATACCGGCGTCGGGTCTCGTGGACATAACGATCCACGCGCGCCGCCAAACCTCAGCGAGAACAAAGACGGCGGCCAAAATACCCGCCAGGATCGCCAAGGCGAACTGCCAGCACTCTTAAGGCTTCGTAGTATTGGCGTTGAGTGGCTTCTCGCCAGCTACCTAAGTTGTGCCGATATTGGCTCAGCAAAACCTGCTCCTTACTCAACGGCAGGAGAATCGAAGAGGTCTGCTTGAACAGCCACGCCAGCGTATCGAATTCTCCTCGAAGGGCGACCAACGTGGCGCCGTTAGCCTTGTCCGCCTGCGAGGCGAGCGAGTCGCTGCGCGCGGAATACGCTTTCAACTGTGTAAGGGGCAAATCGCTCACCTTTAGAAACGTCTTGGCCAGCGCCGCGGTGTGCTGATCCACCACGTCGATTGAGTGGATCTTTCTGTGCAGGTTTACCGCCGTGACGCCAAGGTCCCAGATACCCGACGCGCGACGCAGCCGTCTTCGTCTCATTACCGCTTGAGGTCTCTGTCGGTACAGCATTCGCTTGCGTTGCCTTGGTGACGGCAGTGGACCCGGCAGGTACGCTTATTGTCGCGGCGATCGCATCAATATGGGCTTTTAGCGCACTAATGCTCGCCTGCCCGGGGCTGTTTTGATAGGTGAATTCCGTCATGGTGTCGAGCAAATTTCTTCTGGCCGCGAGCATTGCAAGCTCGCCCTGCAGTTCGATCAGCTTCGCCGAGACGTCCTGCTTACCCGTGCCAGAGGAGCGTGACTCTTTGAGACCGGCTATCTCCGCTGCTACGGATGCACGCTCTGCATCCAATTGAGCCTGCTGCTGACTGAGCGATTGAGGAGAAGATGCGTCTGACGCACTTTGTCCGGCACTGGCCTCGCTACTGAGAAGCTCGGCGTTCGCACGCGCGAGATCTATTGCCAAACTAACGACTTGATCCGCCGTTTCTCGATTCGCAAACAAGATCAACAAATCGCTCGGTTGCGTAGCATTCTGCTGTTGGGTACCTAAGGTTCGATACCAATCGACCGTCTCATCCAAGATCTGGATCACTTGTTCCGCGCTCAAAACGGAGACACGCGAACTTGGACCGGCAGGTGCGGGCGTGGTAACTGAAGGCGCCGCCACTCCTGTCCCTGCGCATAGGCTAAAAGCGGCGACTATTCCGGATACGCATGGCAATCGCATGCCGAATCGTACCGCAAAAGAGCGCGTAGGATATTTCAGCGCCTTCCTTCCCCGTTTGGCGGTGCCGTTCGCAGGACGCGTTCCCGCAGCCGCTCTCATGGTGAACGGCTTGGTCATGAGCGCCGTCGGATAGCTATTCGAGGTGCAGTCGCATCCGTATATGTCGGTGATCTCATTTGCCAGGGAGGTCGTTACTCACTGGTGGTTGATCTAACCACGACGCGATTTGTGCTGGAGCGCATCCCCCGCAGGCATTCAGTTGTCCTGCGCCGGCACCGGGGAGTCGTGCTCGCCCGCGGGCAGGTGGTACTCGTAGACGTAGAAATCATCATCGCGGACCCACCCCTCACGCTCATACAGGCGCTGCGCCGGTAGATTTTTAACGCCAGTCTGCAGCATGAGCTGAACGGCACCCTGGCCGGCTGCATAGTCAACCGCGGCCCGCAACAGTGCCGCGGCCGCTCCGCAGCGCCGCGCGTGCGGCGCGACGAAGAGATCGTACAGCACGAACATGCGCGCCAGGGAGACCGAAGCGAAACTCGGGTAGAGCTGGCTGAAACCGATCGCTGAGTCCTGCAGTCGTGCGACGAACACCACCGACTCCTCGCGCCCGATCCGTTCTTCCAGAAATGAGCGCGCCCGCGGATCATCGACGCGGGCGTAGAAGCGCCTATAGGCGTCGAAAAGCGGCGCGATCTCTTCGACGTGGCGCAGCTGCGCCCGTTCAATGCCGACTTCAGTATTCATGCCGACCTTCGCACTTCTCGTGTCCTGTAATATGGCCAATAGTCTCCTCGATTCAATTTTTTGCGCAACTGCACAATGCTTCGACGGCTGTATGACGCGGACGCTGCCCATGACAGATATCAGCAAAGCCGGAACCGCCACTCTGGGTGCCCGCACCGTGAAGCGGCTGGGCTACGGTGCGATGCAGCTGGCCGGGCCGGGTGTGTTCGGCGCGCCGAAAGACCAGCTGGAATCAGCGGCGGTGCTGCGCGAAGCCATAGCGAGCGGCGTCAATCACATTGACACCAGCGACTATTACGGGCCGCACATCACCAATCAGATCATCCGCGAAGCCCTTAATCCCTATCCGCTCGATTTGGTGATCGTCACCAAGATCGGCGCCAGGCGCGGCGGAGACGGGTCCTGGAATCCTGCCTTTTCGGCACAGGACCTGACCAGCGCGGTGCATGACAATCTTCGCAATCTGGGCTTGGAGGCGCTCGATGTCGTCAATCTGCGCGTCATGTTTGGCGTGCACGGTCCCGCCGAGGGATCTATCGAGGCGCCGCTCTCCGCGCTTGCGAACCTTCAGCGCCAAGGTCTGGTCCGCCACATCGGCCTGAGCAACGTGACACGCCGACAGCTCGAAGAGGGCCGCGCCATCGCGGACATAGTCTGTGTACAGAACCACTACAATCTCGTGCACCGGAACGACGACGCCTTGATCGATCAACTCGCGGCCGAAGGCATCGTCTATGTGCCCTACTTTCCCCTCGGCGGGTTCACGCCGTTGCAGTCGACAACGCTATCCGAGGTCGCCAAACGTCTCGCTGCGACGCCCATGCAAGTAGCGCTCGCCTGGCTACTGCAGCGCGCGCCCAATATTCTCTTGATTCCGGGCACTTCGTCGCGGGCCCATCTGCGCGAAAACCTGGCGGCGGCAGAGCTCAAGCTGCCGCCCGACCAGGTAGGGCTGTTGGATCAGATAGCGAAGGATTCTGCAACCAGCGGCCTCCCGCCGAATTAACCGCCAACAGGCGGCGGGGAATGGCACCCAAGGCCGGGCTCACGGGTGTTGGACCAAAGCCCAATTGTAATTGCCACCCCGTGGATCAAGCTGCGAGCGTGGGCGGTTGCCTACAGGAGGCTGGATACAAATGAAGACTCGCTCGCTGCTAATCGTAACTTGGGCCATTGGCGCTTTGTGGCTTATCGGCTCACAGGCTGCTGTCTCCAAGGAGCCGCCCGCGGAATGGGATGGACTCGTGAAGCGGGATATCAAGGGATTGGATTTGGCCTACGTGCGCCCGGATACCCAATTTCCAGCCTACAAAACAGTCATCATCGATCCCCTTCAAGTGGCTTTCGCAAAAAACTGGAAGGCACCGTCGCAGTATCGTGCAGAGGACCTGCAAAAGATCAAAGATCGATTGTCCGCGCTGTTCAGCGAAGTCTTTACCAAAAAAATAAGGGCTGGGGGCTACGCGGTCACTACCACGCCAGCCGATGATGCGCTCCGTATATCGGCGGCCATCGCTGACTTATATATCAATGCGCCGGATAGCGCGTCGAGTGGTCAGACCAAAATCTATACGACTGGCACGGGCACCATGTTGCTTCTAATGGAGCTCCGGGATTCGGTGAGCGGGCAGTTGCTGGCGCGCGTGGTCGATCGCTACACCGATGACGGCCATGGGCGCATGCAATGGACCAATTCAGTTACCAATCGTACTGAGGCGGAGCGGGCCATTTCAGCCTGGGCCGCGACGCTTGTATCCGCGCTCGATAAGTTGAATGGAAAGTAAAGCCATCATCGCGCTGTAGCTAATCACTGGCTTTACTGCAGTTGACGGGGACGCGCGGCGGGCGAATCGATTGCACTGAGGAGCTTTGGATCCCGAGTATACGGGTCTGGCTTGAACAGAACCTGGCCGTCATTGTTGATGTCTACAGTCCAGTACAGAAGCAGGACGGGCACCGGTTGTGGCAGTTTTATCGTACGAGTCTTGCCGGTACTTAGTTCAGCATCGATGGCAGCGCGATTCCATTGTTGCGATGTCGCCAGTAGTAGATCAACGAGCTCGAATGGACGCTCGGTGCGAATGCAACCGGAACTGAATGCTCGCCGCTCGGATTCGAATAGATTCTGGCTGGGAGTGTCGTGCAGATACACGAGGTACGAGTTCGGAAACATGATTTTGACCCGCCCCAGTGCGTTCATGGGACCGGGATCCTGGCGGATCATGTACGGAAAGGTGGCGCCGGTATATTTCGCGAAGTCTATGGTACTGGAATCAATCGCGCGGCCATTGCGATCGATTACACGAAGGCCCCGTTTTTCCAGATAAGTGGGATCCCGGCGCACCGCCGGCAAGATATCTTTCCCGAGGATGCCCGGGGGCACGGTCCAGGTCGGGTTAAGCACGACCTCTTGTATGGTCGAGCGGAAGATGGGCGTTTGCCGATAGGCCTTGCCCACCTGCGCCCGAGTTCGCCAAACGACGGCGCGATTGCGCACATACCTCACTTCGAATCCGGCAACATCTACAACGACAAATTCCTCGTCAGCGGGTCGATGAAGCAGCCAGCGCCCTCGCTCTAGATTCACCCGGATCTGATTGATCCGCTGCGCCACGCTCACGTTGAGTTCTCGCCGTGTCTCGGGTCCGACTGCCCCGTCTGCGGCCAAGAAATGCCGTGCCTGAAAGCGCTTTAATGCGGCTTCCAGAGGTTCATCGAAGAGCGCTCCCTGAGCACAGATCGCCCGGGGCATCATGACTGGCTACAAGGCGAAGGCCGTAAGGTTGCCACGCGAGGGTCTGTTACACCGCGGTGCAATTTGGGACCGTCCGCAATGCTGGGCCAGCCGCCGGCCTCCTCAATCGCGCGGTATGCCTGCAAGCGCATCCTTGAGATTCTTGTACATCCAGTGATTAGGGCGCGCCGCTTCGATCGCCCCTGTGAAATCGGGACGCATCAGTGCGTCGAACACGACTTGCATGGCATCGCGATCCTCTATCTTTCGAGCGTCGAAATTCCAGCGGCTATCAAGCGAGACTGGATCGGTCTTTCCGAAATAGAGATGCGACAAAAGCACCACATAAGCATCTGTCGCAATGAGATCAAGCTGAGCCGCCTGCAGCGGCGTGCGATCCCCCGTACTGACAAGCCTTTCCAAGGCTGCCAGATGATAGTCCGCTGGTGTTAGTCCATCCTCCTTACTCTGGCGGACAGCGCCGATCAGGCTTGCAGCGCGTGCTGCATCCCAGAATGGCTGGTAGCCGTGCAGCTCATAGAGGATTGGCAATGCTTGAGCGGCGACAAGTGGCGCACCCTCGATCGTCAGCTTTTGTGCCGCGGACAGGTCATCAATTTGTTGCCGCACCGCCTCCACCACCGCATCGGACGCCGCACCCACCTGAGCGTAAGCGGTCAGCTGCGCAATTAGCATCGTCGCGCCAAGCAGCGAGCGCCATGCATCCATGTTGCAACTCCTTCGGAAAGTGTCCCGCGCTTTGTCGCGACTATTGGGGACAATGAAAGTCATCACGGGGCGTCGCCCAACTGAATTCACCGAGCAATCTCGATCTTTCAATCTCGATCTTTCCCGATGCTGTGACAATCGGCCTTAGGTCCAACACGCGTTGGTGGAAACATGTGTGCCAGGATGGTGGCTATAAGACGCTGTGGTGGCACGCAAAATCACTCGTTCAACATGTGGCCTACTGCCGTAAGCGATGGATGCTGGCAATCGTGTCAGTCCGCGCGTTTGGTCGTGTCGTTGGCATTTTCATGGCGTTGAAGCTGGCCATTGCCTTAGTGCAGATCGGCGCAGCGTGGGATCCTATTACTGGGGCAGTAATTTCACCGGGTGGTCGGTCGGCATCGATTTTTTGATTGTGTTTTGAATCCTGGCCTGGCGGGCCGCCCGCAGGGGCACTCCTGGAAGCTCCATGCCTCCCGGTCGCTCAGCGAACTGCCGGCGTTAGCGGTGTCATCATGTTGGTTACGAGAGTGTCGATGGCCGGTCCGGGGTTTTTGCTGGCTTCCGAAGACACTCGACCCTCCGCGGTAGCCGTCCATGCCAGCGACTTTTGCTGCGCGTCGATGAGGTCGATGGTCAGCGTGCCTTGCTTGTAATTGACGGTCTCAATGGTCGCGGAATTGAATCCGCCATAGTATCCGCCGCGGTACCCGTAATAACCCCCATAACCGATCGAGCTCGGTGTGGACTGAATCTCCTGCTTGTCTTGCACATTTGCATAGAAGTTGAGCAGCAGGTCCGGGTTGCTTTCGCTGTAGACGTAGCCCTTGGACTCCATCACGCGGCGTGACGCGTTCTTAAGGTGGACGGTGAACACGCTTTGATATCCCGCCTTGTCGGTGGCGAGGGGCGAAAAAAATCCGAAAGTCTTGTAGCTGCCGAAAGTGGCTGTTGGGTTTGTATCTTGGCGAATATCCGGAGTTGAAGCGCAGGCACCTATCAGGATCGCTGTCGCAGCTGCCAGCAACAGTCGCGTGCGCGCTGCGCTAATCGGATGAGTTAGGGTAAACATTCGTGTTGCGCGGTACTTCACAGCAGTTCCTCCAACGGGTTGAGTGCTTTTTAGTTGAGTGTCCCCGGGCGTTTACCATTGGCGATCGCTCAATTGCCAAATCCACCGAGAGTGTATCGACAACCGGGCCGGGTCCAAGATGGACCATGGTCCTATTAACCCACGGGGCGCCGATAGTCATCCGCGGCCGGTGTGTCCTGGATGGCGGTTTGCGCGCGACCTCCACCCGTCGGAGGCTCGAATCGCATGGCGCCATAGACTAGATAGTGCGGTGCAAGCTAAAACCTCATCCCCGCAGGCTGCGCAATCGGTCTGGCCGTGACGCTAGCGCAAACGCGCTCATGGGCCCAGAGTCCAATAGCTTCCGCATTGCTTACCGGCTAAGTTCGGCGGGCAAATGAACGATGATTTCGGCCATCCCCTGCTCGTATTTTCCGTCTCGATCGGTGTGCTGTGGTTAAGCGCTTGGATAGCATCGTCAGTGGTGAAAAGGCGGCAAAACCTGGAAGAGGAGGCGCGTGAGGATTTTGGGCTGATTACCGGCGCCACCTTGACGCTGCTCGCTCTGCTCATTGGCTTCAGCTTTTCGATGGCCATTGCGCGCTACGATCAACGCAAGAATTATGAGGAGGCGGAGGCCAACGCCATCGGCACCGAAGTGGTCCGGGCCGGCCTGCTACCCCCGGCGGCGGCGGCGGCGGTCCGCACACAGCTTAGCAACTACCTCGATCAGCGGATTTTGTTCTACGTCACCCGCGACAAGCGGCGGCTTGCAGAGATCAACACCCGCACGGCGCAGTTGCAGAGCGACTTATGGTCCGCGGTCCAGACTGAGGCGACCGCGCAGCCCAATCCCATTGTCGCGCTGGCCGTTGGGGGCATGAACGATGCGCTGAACTCCCAAGGTTACACACAGGCTGCGTGGCGGAATCGAATTCCTCATGCGGCCTGGGGTCTGATGACACTTCTCGCGATCTGCTGCAATCTGTTGGTTGGCTATGGCACAAGGCATACCCGGGTCAGAGGCATCTTGCTGTCGATTCTGCCGCTTATAGTGTCCACCGCATTCTTATTGATAGCGGATATGGACAGTCCGCGCGGCGGCCTTATTCGTGTGTATCCAGACAATCTCTTGAGTCTTGCAGCATCTTTGCCACCGCACTGATCTCACCCTAGCGGGCGGCCCGGGCGCTTTGCAAATCCGGTCTGCCGGCGTCCGCTAGAGCTGCGCCTCGAGATTGAGCGTGCGCGAAAGCCACGCTTGGAATTTTCGCCATGCGGAAGCCTGCGGATCGCTGTCGAAGCTTGTGCCGCCGTCGCTCCAACTCAGATGATCATCATGCAGCGTGACACTCCAGGCGTTTGAACCCGCACTCTGCGACTCGAAGATCGCTTCGAATTGACGGGCAAGAACCGCGCTATCGACGAGCACCCCCTGTTCGCAATTCAGCCACGTCGATCGCGGATCAAGATTGTAGCTGCCGACGAACAGCGTTCGACTGTCCACTGAGAAGGCCTTGGTATGCAAACTCGCGCCGGAGGACCCAAACAGACTGGAATTGACCGGGACTCCCGACAGGGGCTTCAGCTCCCAAAGGCGAACACCGCCCGCCAGCAAGGGCTTGCGATACTGCGAATATCCACCGTGAACGGCCGCCACGTCGTTGGCGGCCAGCGAATTGGTGAGCACATCAATCTGTCTGCCCTCCTGGGCGAGCGACACGAGCAGGGCCGTGCCTTGCTTGCCCGGTACGAAATACGGCGAGATAATATCGGCTCTCGTATGCGCTGCTTTGAGTTGCGGCGCGATCGCCGCAACAACCTCTGATTTTCTTGCATCGTCTTTTTCCATGGTCAACTTGAGCGGATCATCCGCCACAAAAGCGTAGCTCGCCGACCATTCCATGGGCCAGCTTCCTGTCACGAGCCGTTGTACCGCGTCGTCGGAGCGCAGAGCCTCGGCATAACGGCTGGCCGCGGCGTATCTCAACTGCGATGCCAGTCGCGCGCGCAGCTTCTCCAGGGCGCCCGAATTGACGTCTTCCGGATCCAGTATTTCAATCGGATACGTCAGCTTGGAGTTCCAGTATCGGTCAAATGATGCCGATGCGTCGCGCACCACGGGACCGATCATCGAGAAATCAAGATCGATGAAGTTCTTTTCATCGCTGGCTCCGAAATATTCATCGCCTACATTGCGGCCGCCGACAATTGCAATTCGATTGTCCGCAATCCACGTTTTGTTGTGCATCCGGTGATTGAGTCTTTTGAAATGACTCAGTCCTTCGCCGGCCTTGCGAAGCGCGCCTTCGCGGGAAGCGAAGGGATTGAACAGCCGCACTTCGATATTCGGGTGCGCGGCAAGCGCGGCGATCCCTTCATTCTTCGCCCGGGCATCCAAGTCGTCGAGCAGAAGCCGGACATGAACGCCCCGATCCGCCGATTCGATCAGCTGTTGAGCGAGATACCGGCCGGTGAGATCTGCGTGCCAGATATATGTTTGCACATCGAGGCTGCGAGCCGCGGTCTGCGCACTCTTCATTCTGGTGACGAACGCTTCCCGCCCGTCGTCGACGAGACGAAAGGCGGACTGCCCCGCATGCATCGTTTCAGCCGGAGCGATGGCTCGATCCAGAAGAGTGCCTGTCCCCGGGCGGTTTGGCAGCCTCGAACGGCAAATCGGCGCGCGGCGGAAGGGAGGCGCACAACCGACGACTAACTGCCCCCAGTGCGACAAGACTTCGAAACGATAAATGCACGCAACGAGTCTAGCATTGCCGCGATTGGCGTTTCGCGCCCGCCGACGCTATCTCATCGCTTCGGGTACTCGGTGAACACGTAGTCTTGTTTCTTCACGACGGTGTCCGGGATCTCCGTTATCGACTTTGGTGTTATTGACCGGACAGGCGTTTCGCGAACGAAACCGCATACGCCGGGGAGCGGAACAGCAGGATTGGATCGTTCGTCGGGGCGATACCATCGGCCATTACCAAGGGATTGAAATTGATCGGCTCGCACGCGACTCCCTTCTGTTGCGGCGTTGCCTGTGTGATGCTGAGCGTGCCGGCGATAAAATGCTTGCGCGCCTCGGGCCACGCCAAGGTCGGGTTGTCCTGTGGGTCGCCGGGCTCCCCGACATACACGATCATGTCCCACATTGCCGCCCCTTTGTGGGTACGCTGAATAAGATTCTTCTCGAGAAAGTCATGCGCTGCCGTTTTCATGTCCGCCGCAGTCATCTCTTTTGTTCCATCCCGGGGAACGAACCGCCACCGCACCGGGTGTTCTGTGCCGTTCGCATCGATAAACTTGAATGTGTGAATGCTGAAGTATGTGGTCTGAAAGTAGTTCGCAGTCGGCGTGTGGTGGCTCGACAGTTCGGTCAGAGCTTTCGCATCAGGATGCGTCGCGAAGTAAGCCTTCAGCCTCTCCGGATCGGGCTGGCCCGTCTTAGGATCCGGCTTCGCGGCCACGATGAGATCACGGAAGGAGGCCGGCGAGGCTGCGGCGAAGATCGGCGCGTCGATCATGGTGATGTGCTGCAACGCACCGCCAGGAAGGTGAAACTCAAGTGCCATACCGCGCGGGAGCCGGCGCCGCATCCGGTACCTCGGGATTGCCGCCCCCCAGCGAGAAACGCGCGATCACGGGAATCGTTTTACCCGAGAAAAGCTCCGATCGACTCAAGTTGGCCGTCTCGGCGGTGCCAATAAACTCGCCTGCTGCGCAGGTGCCCTTGATGTGATTCCTGCGTTGGCCCGGATGTACCCCGAATGTGCCTTCGAAAGCGTCGATCATTTGCGGCGCGTTGACCTCGGTACCGGCGGGCGTGGCGCTCAACGCCGGCGCGCCAATGCCAGATGCAGCGAGCAAAAGGACTGGAAACGTGAATTTAGCCCTGCGGCTGAACGGGAACGATTTCATCGCCACACCTCAGATTTCTTAAGAGGATCGTTCGCCCGGATGGTAGCAGCCGGAGATGACAAGGTCGATTGGTGCGCCGGCAACTAACGCCGTGCGGTGTGCACCACGTCGCCGCTTTCATCCGGGCGAATCAGCCACGGGGTGTTGAACACGATGCGCCACGCGGCGCCCTCACCGGCTTTTTTAACCCTCAAGGTCAATTCCTCGAAGTCCGCGACAGTTGCCGCATGCCCAAGAATCACCAAGCCGATTGAATTGTATTTCGGCTCGTCGCCCGTGCCATTCACGAAGGGAAACAGCAAGTGCCTTTTGTCCGCGTGCGTGACAACGCGCGTGAGTGTCTCGTCGATGTCCGCCGGATCGAAAGGCTTCAAATCGCTCATGTCCGCTGCCACCCTCTCTTCAGGCGATTGTACTTAAACGCCCGCGAAACGCCGCTTCTGTTTACCGCCGGCGAGCGGCAGCTGACTCTCGTCGATGATCTGGCCGTTCTTCATGACCAGGACAGATCGACTTGGCATTGTTGATGTCAGCCGCCGGATCCTTGCTCAACAGCACCAGATCGGCAAGTTTGCCTTGATCCACGGAGCCAAGCTGATCCGCCTTGCCGAGAAACACGGCGCTGTTGTAGGTGGCGATTCGAATGGACGTCGATCGGGGAAATGCCTGCCGCCACCAACAGTTCCAGCTCGCGCTGCGTGGCCGCACCGCTGCTCTGATCCGTGCCGCACGCCACGACGCCGCCGGCGGCATGGATCTTGCGGATGTTCTCCTCGGCGATCGGCGTCATGATCTTCATCCACCAGTCCAGGATCGCGCCTGCCACTCGGCCCGGGTCTGGGTCTTGAGCTGCTCCCGTTCCGCCGCACTCAAGGATGCGGCATAGAGCGGCTGGTCGAGATATTCCGGGTGCTCGGCCAGCCGGCTGTAGTTCTCGCCGATGGTGAGCGTGCTGGCGAAGGGAATTTTCTTGGCAGCCATCAGCTTGACGAACGAGTCGCTGACCGGGCCCTGGATGACCGGATGGGCCAGCGTATCGATGCCCGCGTAAATCGCCTCCAGAGACCGTAGCTCACTGGAAACGTGCACCGTGGTGCGAATGCCATGCTGGTTGTAGTAGCGGGTGATCTTTTGCAACAGTTCCACCGGCATCAGCGGAATCATCGGCCGCGAGCCCCAGCCCTCCTCCTCCAGCGTGAGCTTGAGAATGTCCGGCTGCTGCTCGGCGATATGCTGGTCGAGCAGCGCCTTGTCCTTCTCGAAATCGCTGATTCGCACCGCGATTCGGTCGCCGTGGCTGCCCGGGTAGGTGATCAGATTGCCGGTTGCAAAAATGCGCGGCGCGAGTATCTTGCCGGCCCGCTCGTCGGCCCGCAGCGGCAGGATGTGTTCGCGCGGTTGCCGGCATCAAAGACGGTGGTAACGCCGGAATATAAATAACTCGCAAGTGCCGCCACCCCTTCCTCGCGGTTGGGAGGGCCGAGCGGCGCGTCGACCTTGTCGCTCAGTCGAAGCCGCCGCGCAGGTGAATATGCACATCAATGAGACCGGGATCAGGTATTTGCCGCTGCCGTCGATGCGCCGACCCTTGAACCCGCGCACCAGGCGCTGGGTCCGACTGCGGCAATACGTTCGCCTTGAACCGCGACGGTCATGTCAGGCTGTGGCGCGTGCAGACCATCGATCAGCGTGACATGCTCGATGACGTAGTTATCCGCCCGCGCAGTCAACGACAGCAGCGGTGCGATAGCGCACGCAAAAAGCAGAGAATACAGGCTCATTTGTTGTCCTTTTTTTTCAATGAACGTGGCGATGGTGCTCGTCCGGATAGTGCGGATGCGCATGCCGCAACGGCTCATGCGTGTGCAGATGCGTGTGCGCCCGGCTCCCGAATTGTTCGAATCGTGCGGATGCTGATGGTGCGCGTCATGGACATGTTGGTGATCGTGCGTCAGCCGATCGTGGACATGGTCGTGATCGTGATGCTCGGTGAGGTGCAGCCAAATGCCGCCCATCATCAGCGCACCCGCGACAAGCAGCTTGATCGTCAGAGATTCCCCGAAGAACGCAACAGCGATCAAGGCTCCGGCGAAAGGGTGCAACGGAAAAATAGGCGCCCGTACGCGCAGCCCCCAGATGTCTTAGGGCAACCACGAACAGCACCAGACTAATCCCGTAACCGGCCAGCCCCACGGCCCCGGCGGCCAGCGCCGCATGCACGGGCGGGAGTGCGGCGCCCAATGCCGCGGCGATGGCGATATTGACCGCGCCGGCGGCCAACCCCTTCAGCATCGCAATTTGCGTGACATCCTCTGAGCGCGACCTTTCTGGTCAAATTGTTGTCAAGCGCCCAGGCCAGACAGGCGCCGGCGACGGCTAGGGGTCCGAGCACACTGGTCCACATCAACTTGCCGTCGATGCTCAACAGCAGCGCGCCGGCGAATATTAAAAGAACACCGGTCGCGATTCTTCGGTCAAAGTTTTCCTTGAACGCGAACCACGCGATGCACACGGAGAACACACCTTCCAGGTTAAGCAACAGCGATGCACTCGATCCCGCCGTGAACCTCAATCCGTACATCATGAGCACCGGGGCAACGATGCCGCCGGACAGAATCGCGCCGGCCAGCCACCATCGATCGGCGCCCATTGGTGGGCCGTCGGTCGCGCTGTCGCGTATCAAGCCGTGCAGCATCCTGTACGCCGCGAGGCCAATGCCGGAACCCAAGTACAGCAATCCTGCCAACATCCAGGAATCGATGTCGTACAGCAGCCGCTTGGCAAGTGGCGTGCTCGTGCCGAACAGCACGCCGGCCGCGAGCGCGCTGGCGATGGCGGAATTACGCGGCAACGCGCCGTCCTTGAGCGCGCCGCTTCACGCTCGCGGCAAGTCGTAAAAAGGGGCCGGCAATCGCCATCGCCAGAAGAGGCAGATAGATGACCAAGTTGCTGATCCCTCCCCCCGTCCTCGGATAGAAGTCGACAATGAATACCAAAGCGATGTATTCGACTCCGATGGTGCGCACGATCCGCAGCGTGCGCAGCTCTACCTGGGCTGCGACGCGCTTGACGGACAGGAACGCCAGCAGGTAAATCCAAAAGGCTCCAATGCTGAAAAAGATCAGCTTAGAACGTGGGAAAGGCGCCGCCAAGGCGATCAACAGAAACCCTGCCAATCCGATATGAACAAGATGCGCGGAAGCAAAGGCGAGTCCGAAATCCCGGGCGCGTTGTGCCAGGACTTGAAACCGGGATCCAAACAGCGCGCACAAGGCGCCGCCCGTGGACGCCAACCAGAACCAAAGAAAGGACCAGCGTGCCGTCGCGCGCAGCGCCATGCCCACCTTGTCGCCCGATCGCGTTCCCAAACCGATGACTGCGACCATCGCAAGCGAAACGCTCGTCGCAAGCATCATCCATCCACGGGTCGTCAGGCTGCGCATCTGTCCGCTGTTTACCCCCGGCTAGGATATCTTAAGTCAGCGCAGCGTTTGGGCAGGATTGCCATTGATTTGCCGCTGCAATGTCCGCAGCATTGACGTCTGTCCAGAGCCCCAGGGAAGCCGTGAAATGAGACCGACAGTTACCGTGGATGCGATCAAAGTCGACCAAGCCCTGTACAACTTCGTCAATGACGAGGCAATTCCGGGCAGTGGAATACAAGCACAGGACTTTTGGCGCGGCTTTGCCGGATTGGTGCGCGATTTGGCGCCGCGCAACGCGGCCTTGTTGGCGCCGCGGGACGAATTGCAGGCAAAAATAGACGCGTGGCATCGAGCCGATCCCGGCCCCGGCTTCGATCCGGCAAAGTACAAGGCATTCTTGAACGAAATCGGCTATTTGGTGGCCGAGAAGGAGCCCTTCGCCGTCAGCACAGCCAATGTCGACGCCGAGATCGCCCACATTGCCGGTCCGCAGCTCGTGGTCCCCGTGAGCAATGCCCGCTATGCGCTGAACGCGGCCAACGCTCGCTGGGGCAGCTTGTACGATGCGCTGTACGGCACCGACGTTATATCGCAAGGCGAGGCGCCGCGCGGCGGCCATACAATCCACAACGAGGTGCGAAGGTCATTGCCTTCGTTCGCGGCTTTTTCGACCAGTATTTCGCGCTCGCCGAAGGCTCGCATCGCGACGCACTGAGCTATTCAGTGGCAGAGACCGGTCTTTCGGTCAAATTGCGGAATGGCAAGACCACCGCTCTTGAGCAACCCTGCCGCATTCCGCGGTTACCAGGGTGAACGCGGCGCGCCGACTGTGCTGCTGTTGGTGCATCACGGTTTGCATGTGGAGCTGCACATCGACCGCGCCCACTACATCGGCCGCGATGATGCGGCCGGAATCAGCGATGTGGTGCTCGAGTCGGCGATCACAACAATTCAGGATTGCGAGGATTCGGTTGCCGCGGTCGATGCCGTGGACAAGATCCAGGTGTACCGCAACTGGCTGGGCTTGATGCAGGGAGGTCTCCAAGCCCGCGTCGACAAGGCGCAAAGCCACACCATCCGCCGGTTAAATGCCGACCGCCGATATCGCACACTGAACGGCGGCGAACTCATGCTGCCGGGACGCAGTCTCATGCTGGTTCGCAATGTCGGCCATCACATGATGAGCGACATGGCGACCCTGGGGGACGCGCCCATCCCCGAGACCTTCATCGATGCGGCCGTCACCGTGCTCATTGCAATGCACGACCTGCGCGGCGCGCACGCGGGGCGCAATTCGCGCACGGGCTCCGTGTACGTGGTCAAACCCAAAATGCACGGGCCGGACGAAGTTCGCTTCGCGGACGAACTTTTCGCTGCGCTCGAAGAGGTTCTCGGACTGCCACGGCACACGGTCAAGATCGGCATCATGGATGAGGAGCGGCGAACCAGCGTAAACCTGATGGAATGCATACGTGCGGCGCGCGAGCGCGTGGCATTCATCAATACCGGCTTTCTGGATCGTACCGGCGATGAAATTCACACTTCAATGGCGGCAGGCGCCGTGCCGCGCAAAAGCGAGCTTAAAAAAGCGGTATGGCTCGACGCCTACGAGCGGCAGAATGTCGACATCGGATTGGCCTGCGGCTTGCGCGGACATGCGCAAATCGGCAAGGGCATGTGGGCCATGCCCGACCTGATGGCAGACATGCTCAAAGCGAAGATCGCCCATCCGCAGGCCGGCGCAAACACCGCATGGGTGCCCTCGCCCACTGCCGCAACCCTGCACGCGCTGCACTATCACGCGGTGGATGTCGAGGAGGTGCAGACGCAGCTCGCCAAGCGCCCGCGCGCTTCACTGGACGAAATTTTGACGCCGCCGCTGATCGATGCGCCGCAGTGGACCCGCGCGGACATTGAAGAGGAACTCAATAACAACGCGCAAAGCATCCTGGGCTATGTGGTGCGCTGGATAGACTCAGGCGTCGGCTGCTCCAAAGTGCCGGACTACTACGATGTAGCCTTGATGGAAGACCGCGCCACGCTGCGAATCTCGAGTCAGCATGTTGCGAATTGGCTGCTCCACGGTATTTGCACCAGCGAGCAAGTCTTGACGGCGTTGAACAAAATGGCTCGTGTTGTCGATCAACAAAACGCCGGCGACCCGAGCTATGAGCGCCTCGCCGCGGACCCGGATCGAAACCTTGCGTTTCAGGCCGCATGCGATTTAATTTTTAAGGGACGCGGCCAGCCCAATGGTTATACGGAGGCCGTACTGACTTCGCGCCGGATTGAGCACAAGGCCGAGGCAGCAGCCTAACGAAGGGCGAACCGTCGTCGCGTGCGCAGTGCTAACGAGCGAAGCTCCGGAGATGGCGGCTGCCCCGAAGGGCCAGCACGCTGCTGGCGATTGCGGCCAAATATCCGCCCGCGCCGATCGCAACGTGTCGCGCGACCAGCGTGCTCCCGTGATGCACCAGATCGTCGGCGAGCTGCACCAAGTTCTCGCCGGTTTGAATGGCTCCGCTCGGCACCGCAATAAATTCTCCCGAGGCTCGCATGTACAGCCAAGTGCCGCTGACCGCCATGAGCAATAGCGGGGCGGCATAGGAGACCCACCGAAATCTCCCTGCACGAAAATGCGGCAATACCGGCGCCAGGAGGCAAGCGACGCCCAGCAACCCAAATAAGATCCTGTGTGCCGACCCGTGCAAACCGAAAAACAAGCGCGACGGATCGGCGATCGCCGCGGATATGTCGTAGAAACGCACGCCATGCTGCAGGGAACCCAAGGTCACAACCAGCGTGTTGAGCAAGAACCAGCCCACGAAAACACAGAGAATGGCGATCTTGTCGGCCAATTCCATTTGGCTTGCCGCTCGCCTTAGGCTCGCGGCAAATGTCGCCGATGCTGCAGCCGCCGGCACGTCATTGGATACATCCATTGCTCGATAGCCTACCGCAAAGAACCGTGCTGGGATCGTCGCTAGGCGCCTAATTTTTCCGCCAGATCCAGTGTGTCGCGGCAAAAAAAGTCCGCCACATCGGGTGGGGCCTTGCCATCAAAGCCGGGCCGTTCCTGCGGCCGTGCAATGTAGGCCGTGCGCAGGCCGCTGGCCGCGGCGGCCTCAAGGTCGCCGGCATGGGCGGCGCACATCATGCACTCGCCGGGCGCGAGGTTGAAGGCATCCGCCGCCGTCAGATACACCGCCGCCTTGGGCTTGAAGTCCCGGGCATGCTCCGCGCCCAAAATTGCATCCCAACGGATGTCGTTGCGCCGCGCCAGATCGCACATCAGCGCCGTGTTGCCGTTCGACACCGGCGCAATCAAAAACCGCTTTCTCAGTCGGGCGAGTCCAGCCTGAACATCGGGCCACGCATCGAGTTCGTGCCATCCCAAGGTGAGTCGGTCTAGATCCGATTCCGGAAGGTCATGCAGCGAAAATTTCGCAAGGACACTCAGCAGCGTTCGTCTATGCAACACATCGAGTTTGGCATAGGGGCTGCGCCCTGTTCGCACCTCCTCCATCGCAGGCTGATATTGGTCGCGCCATGCGTCGGCAAACGAGAGCCAATCCAGGGAGATCCGGCGCGGCTGCAACACTGTTTGCGCCTGCCGCGCAACCCCCGACCGCCAATCAACCAGCGTGCCGAAGACATCGAAAAACAGCGCTTTTACGCGCCCGGTGCTCATGACCGTGTTAGCGCGTCGCGCCGGACATCCTGACCACGGTACCGCCTTTCATCACAAAGGAAACGTGTTCAACCGCTGTGATGTCCTCGAGCGGCGAGCCCGGAACCGCAATGATATCCGCGAAGTAGCCGGGCTTGATTTCCCCGATTTGACCTTCCCAACCCAGCAGCCGTGCGCCATTGATCATATCCGCCTGCAGCACCGCCAGAGGCTTCATGCCGTACTTCACCATGAGCTCCAATTCGCGCGCTTGGGTGCCGTGGGGGAAGGGGCCCACATCCGAGCCGACCGCAAAGGGAATTCCCGCCGCCAGTTGTTTTTTGAATTCCTTGATCTTGTACTCGAGCATCGGCCGTTCGCGCCTGGCGCCCGCTTCCGACTGGTTCATGAAGTACTCGAAAATGGCGAAGGTCGGCACCGCCGGAATGTTCTTTGCCTTCATGATCCGCATGGTCTCATCGCTCAGCTGCGTCGCATGATCGATGGAGGCCACGCCGGCCTGAGCCGCATACAGAGTGCCTGGCTCGCCCGTGGCATGTACCGCAACGCGGCCGCCGAATCGCGCGGTCTCATCGATCGCGGCTTTCAATTGCGCGACCGTATACTGGTACGGCGTATGAAAGGCCCCGTCGCGCATCGAATCGGGTCCGGTCTCATACATTTTGACGAAGTCCGACCCCTCTTTGTGTTGCTGCCTGATCGCCGCGACAAGCTCATCCGCGGTGTTGGCATAGGTCGCATTGGACAGCACCTGCTGCGCGGGATTGAAGCGATTGGCGTCTTCGTGACCCCCGAGAATATCAATGGCGTTGCCGGAAATTCGCAGGCGCGGTCCCGCGATTAATCCCTGGTTTATCGCGTTGCGTATGGCGCTGTCGGCGGATCCTGCGCCCTCGGTTCCCATGTCGCGCTCGGCCGTGAAGCCCGCCATCAGATCGTCCCTTGCCGCGAGCACCGCCAGGACCGTTCGTTGCGCCACGGATTCTTCGACAGTCTGAAGATCTTCCGCGCCTGGGTGCAGGAACAGATGCACGTGTGCATCGATTAAACCCGGCAACAGCGTGCTATCGCCGAGATCGATTACCTGCGCTCCTGCAGGATGGACGACGGTCGCACCCATTGCGGTAATGCGTTCGCCTTGCACCAGAATTTCCGCCGGTGCAATCACGCGGCCGGTGTCGACCTCCAGCAAGCGTGCGGCGTGCAAAACGATGGCAGTGCTTGCAGGCTGCTGGGCCGTCGCTGGAATGGACGCCGACAGAATGCATGCCAACCCTAAGGAAATGAGCGATTTTTTTTCAACAGGCATTTAAAAACTCCAAAATTCCAGCTGTGGGTTCAGGGAGGGCCGGCACTGCCGTGCGCATCAGCCCTCGTTGCGCTAGTTCAACGCCGGAAACTTCGCGGGCGGATGCCGGTGTTTGGTCGCCTGTTCGTAAGCGTAGGCGAATTTTATCAACGTGCCCTCATCAAAGCTGCCGCCGAGAAATGTCAGGCCGGCCGGCAGGTCGCCGTGCGTGTAGCCCATCGGCACCGTAATGGCCGGAAAGCCGCTCTGCGGCGACAATACCTGGCTGTTATCGCCCGCGGGGCTCGCATCATCGCCAACTTTGCGGGGCGCATTGCTCCAGGTCGGATAGACGATTGCCTGCACCTGGTCGCGGCTCATGGCAGCGCGCAGCGCCGTACGAAACGCGAGCTTCTTTTCGTTGTGATACACATCGGCGCAAGGTGTCCGGCCGCTGTCACCGGGTTCGGCAGCCGCACTCTTCAAACGGCTCTCGATATACGGCAGATACAGCCCTGACGCCATGATAGCGGCGAGAGTTTTGTAGGTTGCACCCTGACCGTGTTTCGCGAGATAACCATTCAGATCGGACTTAAAGTCGCCGCAGAAAATATCCTTAACAAGCGCGTCGAAATTCTCGATCACGAAAGGATCCACGATCTTCGCACCTTGCGCTTTCAAGTCTTGAATGGCCTTCTCCATCAGCGCCTTGATTTGCGGATCGGTCGTGGCCGCGTCTATGTACGGGCGGTACACGCCGATGACCGCACCGCGCAAACCATGCGGATTCAAAAATGCCGCGTACGACTTTGGAATATGGCCCTCTGAATTCTTGGTGATCGGATCTTGCGGGTCATAGCCTGCGACCACATCGAGCATTGCGGCCGCATCCTCCACCGAGCGCACCATTGGGCCCCCGACATCCGCGCCGAGAAACAAGGGAATGATTCCATCGCGGCTGGTCAGTCCGATGGTTGGCCGTATTCCTACCAAGGCATTATGCGACGAGGGTCCGCGGATCGAATTTCCCGTATCGGTGCCCAACCCGGCCGCCCCAAGGTTTGCCGCGACCGCGGCCGCTGTTCCGCCGCTGGAACCGGCCGGCACGTATTCAAGGCCGTAGGGATTGCGGGTGATGCCGGCTATCGAACTTACGGTTTCGTAGGGGCTGAACGCCCACTCCGCCATGTTGGATTTTCCCAGAATGATCGCGCCCGCTGCACGAATGCGCTGCACCATGAACGCGTCGGTGGGGGGCACGAACCATTTCATGGCGAGCGATCCGCCGGTGGTCTGCAGATCCTTGGTATCGTAATTATCCTTGACGATGACGCCGATGCACTGGAGCCCGCGAATCGTCTGAGTCAGCTTGAATTCCTCGTCGAACCGATCGGCCTCAACCAACGCCCTTGGATTGACGAGAACCAGGGAATTTAATTGAGTGCTCTGATCATAGGCTTGGATACGATCCAAGTATTGCTGGATCACCTGGCGGCAGGTGACGCGATGATCACGGATGGCCTGCTGGGTCTTGGCAATGGTCGTTTCGATAACATCGAATCGTTCGGCTGCCGCTGCGGCACCCGCCAACAGCGCAGCACACGTGAGCACAACGGCCGCGGCGCTTCGCGCCGGGTAGGATGGATTACTCATTGGCCGCACTCTTGGTAGCTGTTTTAGCGGAAGGCGATTATAGCGTCAGAGTTGTCATCGCGACCGACGGTGAAACGTTGAACTACGGCAGGGTACGCCCGGTCATAGATCGGGAGGATACCGTCGGCAGCCGCCGATACGGCTCGATGCGTTGGTGACCGCACTAAACGGACTTATAAAGAGGCGAAATATCAATATGTTATATAGTATACCTCGCGGAACATCCCTCTTATTCTCGCGTAAGTATTCTTGGCGCAGCGCTCGCCGGCTGCGATAACCACAACCACAACTGCTACGGCTGTGGAGCTGTACCGGCGGAGTTTTCCAACGGCGTGGTCAGCGGCGATTTCAACGGCGACGGCTTTGCCGACGTCGTGGCGCTAAGCAGTATCGATCCGCCGGTCGCTTCGAGCCCGTCTAACATCAAGTCTTACCTATCGAGCGCCGCAGGCGTCTATGCCGCCCCGGTCTCCACCGCCGATGGAATCAATCCCTTGTACATTGCCAGCGCCGATCTCAACGGCGACGGATTGCCGGACGTGGTCACGGCCAGCTATCACGATGGCGCGCTCGGGGTGTTCTTCAATAACAAGGCGAGTCCTGGCTCGTTCAATCCCGCAGTGGTCTTAAATTCTCCCGGTGCATCGCAGCTGGCGATTGCCGACATGAACGGCGACGGCCTGCCCGACATCGTCTCGGCCGATTTTAACGTGTCGTTGTTCGTGCAAACAGCACCCGGGACCTTTGCCGCGCCCAGTCAGCCTGTATCCTGGTGGGGCGAATTGGGTAGCGCTCGGAGATCTCAACGGCGACGGCGCGATGGACGTCGCTCTCACGGACGATGTCGGCGTCAAGGTCCTCATGCATACCGGTGCCTCCTCGAGCACGACCTTCGCCGCGCCCGTCTCGGTTTTCACGCAAACTCCAAATTTCAATGTGATGGGCGGCAACGTCATTGCCATTGCCGACGTAGACGGGGACGGCCTCAACGACCTTTTGATCACCGATCCGGGCCCCACCGGCGGCACGTCGCCGGCGATTTACGTGTTGCTCCAGGATCCGGCAAACCATGGCTCTTTCCTGACGCCTGTCGGATATCCCATCGGCCAGCAGGATTTGCCGGAGTCCATCGTGGTCTGGGATCTGCAAGGGACCGGCAAGCTCGACATCGTGATCGGCGGACAGAAATTCGTCACCGTTCTGCTGCACGATCCCGCCAATCCCGGAAAATTCCTGCCCGCCGCTAGTTATCCGGCAGCCGGTGCCAATGGGATCGCGATCGCCGACATCAATGGCGACGGCAAACTCGACATCGTCGTGAGCAATGGTGTGACCTTCCCCATGCAAGGCGGAGTCTCGACCACGCATCCTGGGGTACTGCTGCAGAGCGCGGCCGCGCCGGGCACCTTCGGTGCGCTGCAAGATCTGCCGTAACATCCGCGGCGCGAACGTGCGAGCCATCGCACGTTCTTATCTTGCCGCGTTATGACAAGAAGCGCGGCCTGGCCTTCGGGCGCCCAACCGCTTTTGTAAATATTCCAGCGCGTCGTAGGACTAATCCGTCATCGAGCATGGGGATAAACGTTTTTATCATTCGCTAGAATTCCGCTTGAAATTCTGCTGTCGCAGACGAAGAACATCGGCGAAATCACCAGCGAAGGGTCAAAATCAAATGAGCGCGTCTAAATCAAAGGATCTGGTTCCCCCGCACGCACCCGGCATTAATACCAATCGGCGCGAAGTATTGATTGCGTTGAGCGTCGCCGGCATGGCCGCCCCGCTGTTTGGTTGCGGCGGCGGATCCGGTGCCGCTGCTGCGCCTCCTCCCGCGACAATTCCGCCGCCCACGCCGACACCACCCCCGCCGCCGCCCCCACCGCCGCCGCCCCCACCGCCGCCGCCGCTCGACATCACGCCGACGGCTACCTTTGACGCGACCGCAACGCCGGGTTTGACTGCGAATTACGCATATCTGACCGGCTCGTCCGCTCTGAATCCGGCATTCACGTTCAGCGGTGCCGCGAAATCGTTGACCACGCAGTTCGGTTCGGCCAACCCGCGGAACAATATGGTCAGCGTCGCCCAGTCCACCGCAGATACCTATTCGCCGGGCACGGTCTATTCGACGTTCTATCACACCGGGACGACGCTCGATATCGTTCAATACGGGTTCGCCGACAATGTCATGGTGTACATCAACGACGCGTTTTCGGCCCGCTATGGCCTGCCATTCACGTCGGGAACCGCGCAGGGCGGCGCGGCGGCCAGCGTCACGTTGGCCTCGACCTCTTCGACCGTCTCCGGGTTTTACAACGAATACTACGTGCGCATCACCGGCGGCACCGGTGTCCTCAATGAAGTAAAACAAGTCACCGCCTATGACGGCACTACGTTCATCGCCACGGTTGATTCGCCTTGGACGACACCGCCGGACGCGACCACGCAGTATGTAATTCAAGAGGGCACGCAGCCCTTTGTCCTCGATGGCCACAACGGCTCCGTGAAGTATCTGCATTTCAAGTGGAATGTTTCCGGACAACGCAAGATCACCATTGAGCAGGGAATTTTTGCCGGCGTACTGTCGGATGGGACCATCGCAGCTGCGCCGACCTTGGCCACCACGCCGCTGCTGGCTATCGGCGATAGCTTTTGGGAAGGCGACGCGGCGCCCACCAATGTGCCGAATCTCCTCGATCTTTTCGCCGCCAGCATGAACTGGCTGCCGACGAATCTCGGCCAGGGCGGAGCCGGTTTCGTCAACCCCGCACCGGCGCGCTTGAACTTTCAAGATCAGATTGCGCCCCCCGCGGAAGCTTGGCGGGTTTTGCTTACCGCGACCGGCGGCACGTACACCATCAGCGTGGCCGTTGGCGGGACCACAGCGACCACTGCGCCGCTCGCCGCCAACTCCACACAAGCCGCCATCGCGTCGGCACTAAACGCCCTGTCCAATGTCAAGTCTGCCGGCGCATCGTTCAATGTCGCACGCGGCGACTTATCGACGGCGCTGATCATCGTGGGGCACGCAATCCCCGGCGCGACCTTGAACGTCGACGGTACCGCCCTGACCGGGGGCACCATCAGCGTCCTTGGCGCCTATATGGGAGACGTTGCCGCAGAATCTGCCGACCGATGCCAGCGGCAATGCGCTGCCGTTCTATCTTTTGGTGTGCGGATCGGGAAATGACACCCCTTCCACCGACGCCCAAGTTCAGGCCGCCGCAACCTACGTGGCGCAGCAGATTACCACCCGGTTCCCGACCGCCATGGCGATGTTTGTCGGTGTGCTGGGCGACTGCGGCCCAAATTCCAACTTAATCGGCGCAGCCGATATTTCGCGCAACGCGGCGCTTGCCGCCGGCGCCTCCCACCTAACGATGATCAATGGAAAGGTGCCGTTCATTGACACCTATGCCGCCGGGATGGGCATGCCAAAAATCATCAATGGTCTGGGCACCGTCGCAAATCCGGCTCCGGGGACCAACTCAAACCTGAAGAGCGTCACGTTACCGGGACACGCCACCGGACCCGGCATCCAATTTCTGGCGAATTGGTTGGCGCCGCAGGTGAAAACTATCACGGGTTAAATAGCCGTAAAGCGAACCGAAGCGCGGTACCCGCCGGCTGCGCATTCGACCTCCTATGGCGAAGCGTGTATACTGATTGCAGCTCAAAGAGGCAGTGCTCGGTCAGTGCCGCCTCCAGCTCGCGGTCCGTCTTCGACGCACTTCGCTTTTTTCACCCTCCTCGCTGCTGACCGCTGCGGACGCTTTATGCGCCGTCGTGCGAGTCAATTTTCAAAAAGGTTTAATTAATGTCATTTTCAGATCTCGGGCTATTGCCCGAATTGCTGCGTGCTGTTGCCGATAAGGGTTACGACACGCCTTCTCCCATTCAAATTCAGGCGATCCCCGCGGTCCTTGCAGGCCGCGACGTGCTTGCCGGCGCGCAAACCGGGACCGGTAAAACGGCCGGTTTTGTACTGCCCATATTGCAACGTCTCACAGCGGATGCGGCGAACGGCTCCGCTAGAGCACCGCGCGCCTTGGTGCTCACTCCCACGCGTGAGCTGGCGGCACAGGTCGCGCAGAGCGCACGCGACTACGGCAAATACATGCCGTTGCGCACCTATCAGGTGTTCGGCGGGGTCAGCATCAATCCGCAGATCAGCGCTTTGCGCAGCGGCTGCGACATTTTGGTCGCGACTCCCGGCCGCCTGCTCGACCTCGCACAACAGCGCGCGCTGGATTTGTCCAAGATTCAGGTGCTGGTCCTCGACGAGGCCGACCGGATGCTCGACATGGGCTTCATCCACGACATTCGCCGCATCATCAAATTGTTGCCGCAACAGCGGCAAAACCTGCTGTTCTCAGCCACCTACTCGGACGATATCCGGGGATTGGCCGAACGCTTGCTGCGCAATCCGCTGTCGGTGCAAGTGGCGCCGCGCAATGCCCCGATCGAACTGGTGGAACAGCGCGCCTATCGGGTCCAGAAGGAGCAAAAACGGCATTTGCTGGTGCACTTGATCCAGGAAGGCCAATGGCGCCAGGTGCTCATTTTCACGCGCACCAAGCATGGCGCGAACCGGCTGACCCAACAGCTTGAAGGTGCCGGCATCCAGGCCGCTGCCATTCATGGGAACAAGAGCCAGGCCGCGCGCGTAAAAGCGCTCGACATGTTCAAGCAGGGGCAAGTCACCTGCTTGGTTGCCACCGAGGTGGCAGCCCGCGGGCTCGACATCAAGGAGCTGCCGCAAGTGGTCAACTACGAGTTGCCCAATGTGCCGGAAGACTACGTGCATCGCATCGGCCGCACGGGCCGCGCCGGTTCTGCGGGCGAGGCGATTTCGCTGGTGTCCTCGGACGAAACGGGATTGTTGCGCGACATCGAACGGGTTCTACGCCGCAGCATTCCGACGCTGCCGACTCCGGTATTCAAGATCGTCGAATCCGCCTCGCCGCCCGCTGCCCGTGAGGGCCGGCCTGCACAGCATGGCAACGGCCGGCATGGCGGACACAATCAGCAACGCCGCGATTCGCGCCGTCCGGCCGCATCGGGCGCGCGATCCAACGCAGCAGGTTCAGGATCGGCCGGCGGAACGCGCAGCTTTGGTCAGCCGCAGCGGGGCCGTTTCCGTTAGGAGCCGGTCTGAGGCTAAAGTTTCGGCACCATGCCGCGCAGATAGTTGGCAAAGTCCGGCCCCAGGCTCGGATGCTTGAGGCCGTACTCCACCGTCGCCTGCAAGTATCCGAGCTTGCTGCCGCAGTCGTAGCGCTTGCCTTCGAACTCGAACGAGTACACCGGCTCGCGCTGCATGAGGCGCGCAATGCCGTCGGTGAGTTGGATCTCGCCGCCGGCGCCCTTGCCGATTTTTGCCAGGTCCTCGAAGATCGAACCCGACAACAAGTAGCGTCCCACCACCGCCAGAGTCGATGCCGCCTTTTCCGGTTTTGGCTTCTCGACGATGTGCGACATCTTGCCGACGCGCGCCTCAATCGATTTCTCCAGCGTCACGATTCCGTACTTATCGGTGTCTTGTTTGGGAACATTCTGCACGCCCAGTACGCTGCATTGATGTTTCTCGAACACATGCGCCATTTGCTTCAGGCAGGGCACCTTCGCATCGATGAGGTCGTCGGCAAGGTGCACCATGAACGGCGCATTGCCCACCACCGGTCTGGCGCACAGCACGGCATGCCCGAGCCCCAGCGGCGCCGGCTGACGGATGTACACGCAGGAGGCCCAGCTCGGCAGGATGCCGCGCAGGGTATCCAGCAAGTCCTGCTTGCCCTGTGCTTGCAGCACCGCTTCGAGTTCGGGATTTGAATCGAAATGATCCTCGATCGCGCGCTTGGAGCTGCCGGTGATGAAGATCAACGTGTCGGCGCCGGCCGATAACGCTTCATCCACGGCATACTGAATGAGCGGCTTGTCCACGATGGGAAGCATTTCCTTGGGACTCGCCTTGGTGACCGGAAGAAATCTCGTGCCGCGTCCGGCGACCGGAAAAACAACTGCTTTTACTGGTGGTGTCATCGGGAAATCATAACGGATTTCCCTGGAGGCCGCCGTGGGACAATTCTCACAGGACGCCTAACGCAGTTTCACGATTGCGTACGCCTCGAAGCTGTCCCAGGAATGGCATGCGGGACAGTGCCAATAGAAATTGCGTCCGGAAAAACCGCATTCATTGCAGCGGTATTTCTCAGCCTGCGCCAACAGTGCGCCGATCTCTTGAGCGATGCGCGCAGATTGCGCGGGTCCTTCGCGCCATACCGCCTGCAAGGTGGCGTCCTGCGAGAATACTTTTTCGATCGACGCGCGCAGCGGCGCCGCCGCGCCCAGGTCGGCCGCAATCGCCGCAAAAACCAGCCGCTTGAGTTCGTCAAAGTCGCGCAGTTCAGCCTGCGCGACCAGTTGCGCGAGTATCGCGTCCCGCTCTGCGGATCCCACCAGCTTGAGAAGGTGCGGCAATTCTTCCTGCAGCAGCGTGGGCGAATCGGCCAGAGCCTGCCTGATGAGCTTCACGGCGGCGTCGGGCTGCTGCTGCTGCTCCGCGATTTGCGCGCTGAGCAGCGCTGCACGGGGAAAAGGCGACGCTTCCGCCTGCGCGTCGAGCAGCGAGTGGCGCGCACTCTCGAAGTCGCCGCGCTCAATTGCGACGCTCGCCAGCTCACAGAGGTAGTGCGCCGCCACGGTGCGCTTGGGCGCCGCCTTGATGCGCGCCAATTGACGGTAGATTCCCAACGCCTGCTGCCAATCGTGCTGGCGCTCATAGACGCCGCGCAGGGCATCCAATGCGCTGGCGCGCAGTCTCGGCACTTCGCTGACTTGCTGAAACAAGCCCTCGGCGCGATCCAGAACGCCGGCCCGCAGGTAGTCCTGCGCAAGTGCGAGGAGTGCCTGTTCGCGATGCTCGGGCGCCAATTCCTTGCGCGCCAGCAAATTTTGATGAATGCGGATGGCGCGCTCCACCTCGCCGCGGCGCCGATACAGCGATCCCAAGGCGAAATGCGTCTCGATGGTCTCCGCGTTGGCATCCATCAACTTGAGGAACATATCGAGCGCCCGATCGGGCTGCTCGGTTACCAGGTAATCGAGTCCGGTAAGATAGTCAGGATGCAGTTTGCCTAAAGAGGCGGACCAGCGTTTGCCCCAACCGAAGTGTCCGGCAAGGATTCCCAACACCAGCGCCGCCAGCACCAACCCCCAAAACAGCAGCGGTATATCCGACACGTGCCCGCGGCAACTCCAGGTTAGGAGCCCTGGGACCTAGTCGCGGATCGGTTGATCCGCACCGTCGTTGACGCGTTCGCGCAGGTCTTTGCCCGGCTTAAAATGCGGCACATGTTTGCCGGCAAGCGCAACGGCCTCGCCGGTCTTCGGATTGCGCCCCTGCCGCGGCGGCCGGAAATGCAGCGAGAAGCTCCCGAAACCGCGTATTTCGATGCGCTCGCCCGTCGCCAACGCATCGCTCATGATTTCCAGAAGCTGCTTGACGGCCAGCTCGACATCCTTCGCCGGAAGATGCTTCTGCTTCGCCGATATGATCTCAATGAGTTCCGATTTCGTCATTATCGATCCGTGGGCATCACTAGACATACATTAGGAGGACAGCCGCCGCGAAAGGCGTGGCGGCTGTCCTTGGGTCCTTCAATCTTGGCCGGAAATCTGCTCTTTCAGAAGATCTCCCAAGCTCGTGCCGGTGGGCGAATCGGTCCGATAATTCTGCATCGCCTCCTGCTCCTCATGGATGTCCTTCGCCTTGATCGACAGCGAAATGCTGCGTCCCTTGCGATCCACGCCGGTAAATCGGGCCTCGACCTCCTCGCCGACCTTGAGCAGCAAGCGGGCGTCTTCCACCCGATCGCGCGACAGTTCGGACGCACGCAGCTGGCCGTCGACGCCGTTGCCGAGGTCGATAATCGCGCCCTTGGCATCGACTTCACGCACCACGCCCTTCACGACGCTGCCCTTCGGATGCTCGGCGATATACGCAGAGAACGGATCCTTCGCCAGCTGCTTGATGCCGAGGCTGATGCGCTCGCGCTCCGGATCGATCGACAGCACCATGGCATCGACCTGCTGCGCTTTTTGATAGCTGCGCACGGCCTCTTCGCCCGGCATGTCCCAGGAAATGTCCGAGAGATGCACCAAGCCATCGATGCCGCCCGCCAGGCCGATGAAAATGCCGAAATCGGTGATCGACTTGATCTGGCCGCTGACCTTGTCGCCGCGGTTGTAGTTGTCCGCGAATTCCTTCCAGGGATTGGCCTTGCACTGCTTCACGCCCAGGCTGATGCGCCGGCGCTCTTCATCGATGTCGAGCACCATGACTTCGACTTCCTGGCCGACATGCACGACTTTGGCCGGATTGACGTTTTTATTGGTCCAATCCATTTCCGAGACGTGCACCAAGCCCTCGACGCCCTCTTCAATCTCAACGAAACAACCATAGTCGGCGATGTTGGTCACCTTGCCGAACAGGCGCGTATTGGCCGGATAGCGCCGCGCAATGTTCTGCCAGGGATCGGCGCCCAGCTGCTTCAGGCCGAGCGATACGCGCTGGCGCTCGCGGTCGAACTTCAAAATGCGCACATCGATTTCTTCGCCGACCTTGACCACTTCTGAAGGATGCTTGACGCGCTTCCAGGCCATGTCGGTGATATGCAGCAAGCCGTCGATGCCGCCGAGATCGACGAATGCGCCGTAGTCGGTGAGATTCTTGACCACGCCCTTGACCGCCGCGCCTTCCTGCAAATTATCGAGCAGCGCCGAGCGCTCCGCGCTGTATTCCTGCTCAACCACCGCGCGCCGCGACACGACCACATTGTTGCGCTTCTGATCGAGCTTGATGACTTTGAATTCGAGCGGCTTGTTTTCCAGGTACGACGGGTCGCGTACCGGGCGCACATCCACCAAGGAACCCGGCAGGAAAGCGCGCACGTTGTCGATCTCGACCGTGAATCCGCCTTTGACGCGGCCGGTGATGATGCCGATGACGACCTCTTGCTTCTCGAAAGCTGTTTCCAACCGAGTCCAGGTTCGCGCGCGTTTTGCCTTCTCACGCGACAGGCGGGTCTCGCCCGACCCGTCCTCGACGCTATCCAAGGCGACTTCGACGGTCTCGCCGACAGCAACTTCGATTTCGCCCTTCTCATTCTTGAATTGATCGGAGGGGATGACCGCTTCGGATTTCAATCCGACGTTGACGATGACGTAGTCCTGGCCAACTTCGACGATCAAACCATTGAGGATGGTGCCAGGCCGGATGCGCTGGCTCGCGATGCTCTGTTCAAACAGTTCCGCAAAACTTTCTGTCATGTTCTCTCTTACTAAATCCTGGACACGGATCCTTAGTGTCCGAGGGTTGCCACAAAAAACGGCGATCGATCCAATGAAAGCCGCAACCTAAATCACATCACGAGCGATCCGTAGAACGCGCTCTATCACGTCGGCGACAGACATACCCGTTGTATCCAACATGGTGGCGTCGGCGCTTGCGACAAGAGGCGAAGCGGCGCGAGTAGAATCGCGCTCATCACGCTCCGCTATCTCCAGCGAAAGGGCGGCAAGGTTAGCAGTAACCCCCTTTTCTTTCAACTGCTTATAGCGTCTCAGGGCCCTTTCCGCGGGGCTGGCGGTAAGAAAGATCTTGGGGCGGGCACGGGGGAATACCACGGTCCCCATATCGCGCCCATCGGCCACCAAACCGGGGGAAAGCGCAAAGCGGCGTTGCCGCTCCAGGAGCGCGGCACGGACCTCCTTTAAGGCGGCGACCTTGGAGGCGTCGTTTCCTGCCTCCTCGGTGCGAATAGCGCGGGTGACGTCCCCGCCGTCCAGCCATACCTTTTCCTCGCCGGCGTCGTCCGAACCGAATCGTATGTCAAATCGGGCGGCCAGCTGAGCCAGTGCCGTACCGTCCCCCAGGCTGAGGCCGGCTCTACGGCCCGCCAGCGCAACAAGCCGATAGAGCGCACCGCTATCGAGCAGCGACCATCCCAGAGCGCGGGCGACCGCCCGGCTTATCGTGCCTTTACCCGATCCCGAGGGACCGTCGATGGTAATGACCGGGACCTCGTTCATCCGACCCCTAAAGAACTCGCTCGGAAATGCCCATTCCAACCGATTGTGCCAGCGGTACGAACCCCGGAAAGGAGGTCGCCACATTGGCCACATCGTGGATTTCAATCGGGCCGGCGGCGCGCAGACTCGCAATCGCGAAGGACATCGCAATGCGATGATCGCCGAAGCTGTCCACCACGCCGCTGGTAAATGCCCTGCCCGGGCCGCGGCCCTCGATACGCATGCCATCCGCCAACGGCGTATGGGCCACCCCCAGCGCCGTCAATCCCTTGCTCATCGCCGCAATGCGATCGCTCTCCTTGACCCGCAGTTCCTCGGCGCCGGTGACGGTCGTTTCGCCCTGTGCGCAGGCGGCGGCGATGAACAGGACCGGGAGCTCGTCGATGGCCAGCGAAATCAACCCTCGCGGGACTGCGATGCCGCGCAGCAGCGAAGGGCGGATGCGCAAATCAGCCACGGGCTCCGCCCCACTTGCCCGCGCATTCAGGATTTCGATGTCCGCCCCCATGCCGCGCAAGATATCCAGCAATCCGGTGCGAGTCGGATTCATCCCCACATTCTGGAGCAGCAGTCCTTCCGGCGATGCAGCCAGCAAACCCGCCACAATGAAGAAGGCCGCGGAAGAAAAGTCGCCCGGAACCGTGATCTTCTGGCTCATCAGCCGCTGCGGAGGGTGCAGCGTGGTGCGCAACCCCTCGGTGACGATTTGTACTCCGCAGCTCTTGAGCATGCGTTCACTGTGATCGCGGCTCACGGCGGGTGCGTTCACTGTGGTCGGCCCCGGCGCATACAGGGCGGCCAACAGAACGGCGGATTTCACCTGTGCGCTGGCGATCGGCATTTGATAGTCGATGCCGTGCAGCGCCCGACCCCCGCCAATGTCGACCGGCGGGGTTCCGTTCCGGGTGCGGACATCGGCGCCCATTTGGCGCAATGGTTCGGCGACCCTCTCCATGGGCCGCTTCATGAGCGAGGCGTCGCCGATCAGCTGCGAGCTAAAATTCTGCGCCGCCAACAATCCTGTGAACAGGCGCATGGCCGTGCCGGCGTTGCCCATGTCGAGGGGCTGTCCGGCGGCCCGCAGACCGCGCATGCCTACCCCCTGAATCAACGCCTGTGTTGCATGGGGCCGCTCGATGTTAACGCCGAGGGCCCGCATTGCGGCGAGCGTCGCCAGGCAGTCCTCGCTGGCGAGAAATCCGCTCACCTCGCTGGTACCGTCTGCAATGCCGGAGAGCATCAAGGCGCGATGCGATATCGATTTGTCGCCTGGCACGCTCAGCGTGCCTGAAACGCGCATCGCTGGATGCGCCTCAAAGCTCAACATCAGAGCACGGCCCGGGGATACGAACCTAGGACCTTGAACAGCGAAGCCCGCGATTCGAGCGCAGCCAGCGCCGTGGCCACCGCGGGATCGCTCACATGACCTTCAATGTCGATGAAGAAAACGTAGTCCCACTTGCGCCGTCGGGACGGGCGCGACTCGATCCGGGTCATATTGACGCGGTGCTGGGCGAGCGGCTGCAGCAGCTGAAACAGCGCCCCAGAATCATCGGTGGCGTTGGTCGACAGCAACAGCGTGGTGCGATCGGCGCCGCTGGCCTCGAACAGTTTCCTGCCCACCACCAGAAACCGCGTGGTGTTGTCCGGCCGATCTTCGATCTCATTGGCAAGCAGATTGAGCGAGTAGATTTCCGCCGCCGCGCGTCCGGCGATCGCGGCAGTCCCGCGCTCATCGCGCGCGCGCCGCGCCCCTTCGGCGTTGCTGGAGACGCCGATGCGTTCGATCTCCGGAGTTGGTCATCCAGCCAACCGCGGCATTGCGCCAGCGCTTGCGGGTGAGCGCACACTCTTTTCACGGCCTCGAAGCCGCTCATCTTGCCCATCAAGAAATGGCTGATGCGCAGTTCCACTTCGCCGCAAATCTTCAACCCCGAAGTCAGAAACATATCCAGGGTGTGATTGACGGTACCCTCGCTGGAATTCTCGATCGGGACCACGCCGAAATCGGCAACGCCCCCTTCCACTTCATGGAATATCTCGTCGATGGCCGACAACGGCAGTGCGCGCACCGAAGAACCGAAGTGCTTGAAGACTGCTGCCTGGGTAAAGGTTCCTTCCGGACCCAAAAAGGCCACTTTGAGCGGTTCCTGCTGCGCGAGGCAGGCCGACATGATTTCGCGAAACAGCCGGGCTATTTCCTCGTCGCGCAGCGGTCCGCGATTGCGCTTGAGCGCCATGCGCAGCACTTCTGCTTCGCGCTCCGGCCGGTAATAGTCGACGGCCTTGCCGGACGCCGACTTGGAAATGCCGACCAACTGCGCGAAGCGCGCGCGTTCGTTCAGCAGTGCGTGAATCCGCGCGTCGATGGCATCGATGCTATCGCGAATGTTGCCGAGACCCGCGCCCTCCGGGGTTGCGGCGGCAATTCCCGCCGTGGGCTTTGCCGCGGGTTTCGCGGCAGGTCCGGCCGCGGCTTTTGCGGGATTTTTTTTGCGTTTCATGGATGGCGTTGCTCGAATTCGCGCATGAAGCCGCACAATTTCTCGACGCCGGCAAGGGGCATGGCGTTATAGAGGCTGGCGCGCATGCCGCCCAGCACCCGATGGCCCTTGAGGCCCTGCAGCCCGGCAGCCGCAGCAGCCGCGAGAAATTCCGCATCCAACCCGGGATCCTTCAAAGTGAATGTCACGTTCATCCAGGAGCGCGCATCGCCGGCGACGGTATTCTGGTACAGCCGCGAGCCGTCAATGGCAGCGTACAGCATCGCGGCCTTTGCCTGGTTGCGTTTGCCCATTTCCCGCACACCGCCGGCTTCTTTAAGCCACTTGAACACCAGTCCGGCCATGTACCAGGCAAAAGTCGGCGGTGTATTCAGCATCGACTGGTTGTCGGCGATCGCCCGGTAGTCAAAAACATGCGGCGTGTCGGCGCGCGCATTCGCCCAAAAGATCATCGCGCACGATAACCACCGTCAATCCGGAGGGACCGATATTCTTTTGCGCGCCGGCGTAGATTAGGCCGAATTTCCCGACATCGATGGGCCGCGACAGAATGCTCGACGACATGTCCGCGACCAGCGGCACGCCATTTCCATCGGGAATGTAGCCGAATTCGACCCCGCTGATGGTTTCGTTCGGCGTGTAATGCAGGTAGGAAGCGCGGCCGCTGAAGCGCAATTCCGCCTGCGGCGGAACGCGCCGGTAGTCGCCGCCGGCATCTCCGGCAACGTGAACCGTGCAGTAACGCGCCGCTTCGCGTGATGCCGCGCAGCGACCAGTGCCCGGTGTTGATGTAATCCACCGTGGATGTGGGCGCCGACAGATTCATCGGTACCAGGGAGAATTGCGCCGATGCGCCGCCTTGCATGAACAGTACTTTGTAGTTCGGCGGTATCGACATCAGCTCGCGCAAATCGGCTTCCGCCTGCGCGGCGACTTCGACAAAGCTCTTGCTGCGATGGCTGATTTCCATGACAGACATGCCGCTGCCATGCCAGTCGAGCAGCTCATCACGCGCTTCCTCCAGAACCTCGAGCGGCAAAACGGCGGGTCCCGGCGAGAAATTGAATACGCGCACGGAAATTTCTTATGGGTCGGCGGACGGAGCCGCCGGATCGGGTTCCGCGTCCTCGCCCTCGACCGCTAGTCCCTCGATGCGCTCGAGCCCGGAAAGCTGATCGCCATCTTCCAGTCGGATCAAACGTACGCCCTGGGTGTTGCGTCCGACAACCGAAATATCTTTCACCGGCGTGCGCACCAGCACGCCATTTTGGCTCATGAGCATGATTTCATCGTCCAGGCTGACTTGCAGCGCACCCACCATGATGCCGTTGCGGTCGGTAATTTGCAGAGCAATGACGCCCTGGCCTCCCCGGCCATGCTTGGGGAAGTCTTCCAGCGGTGTCAGCTTTCCAAAGCCGTTCTGCGAAGCAGTGAGAATGAACCCATTCTCGGCGACGATCAGTGCATTGACCCGCTGTTCCTCGCTCAATTTGACCCCGCGAACGCCGGCCGCTTCGCGGCCCATTGCGCGCACTTCTTCCTCGATAAACCGTATCGCCTTGCCGGCCGTGGTGAACAACAAGATGTCCTTGGTGCCGTCGGTGATCGCCACGCCTACCAGCTTGTCGCCGGGGTCCAGAGCGACCGCGATGATGCCGCTGGCACGCGGCCGCGAAAACAGCGCCAGGGATGTCTTCTTGACCGTGCCAAGACCGGTCGCCATGAATACGAACTTGCCTTCCTCGAAATCCTTGATCGACAACATCGCGCTGATGCGCTCGCCTTCTTGCAGAGGCAGCAGGTTCACAATCGGTTTGCCGCGCGAGCCGCGGCTCGCTTGCGGCAGCTGATAGACCTTGAGCCAGTAAAGTTTGCCACGATCCGAAAAGCACAGCAGCGTGTCGTGCGTGTTGGCGACAAACAGCTTGTCGACGAAATCTTCATCCTTGACGCTGGTCGCCGCCTTGCCCCGGCCGCCGCGGCGCTGCGCCTGGTAGTCCGAGATCGGCTGCGCCTTGGCGTAGCCGCCATGCGACAACGTCACCACCACATCCTCGGGCGAGATCAGGTCTTCCGTCGTGAGGTCCTCGTGGTTGACGAGAATTTCCGTACGGCGCTTGTCGCCGAAGGTGTCGCGGATAAACTCCAACTCCTGGCGTATGACTTCGAGCAGCCGCTGCGGCCGCGCGAGAATGTCCGACAGATCGCGAATCTGCTCGAGCAGCTCCTGAAATTCGGCCAGGATCTTGTCTTGTTCGAGGCCGGTGAGCCGGTTCAGGCGCATTTCCAGAATGGCCTGCGCCTGGGTATCCGTCAGCCTGTAGCCGCCCTCGACGATTCCCAGAGCGGCAATCTCGCCATCGGGCCGGGTGCTGATGGCACCCGCGCGCACCAGCATTTCCGGCACCGCGCCCGAACTCCACGTCCGCGACAGCAACGCGACTTTCGCCTCGGCAGGCGACGGCGAGGCCTTGATCGCCGCGATGATCTCGTCGATATTGGCCAGCGCAATGGCGAGGCCCTCCAAGATATGCCCGCGTTCGCGCGCTTTGCGCAGCTCGAACACGGTGCGCCGGGTGACGACCTCGCGCCGGTGCCGCAGGAATGCATCGAGCATTTCCTTGAGGCTCAAGAGCCGCGGCTGACCGTCCACCAGCGCCACCATGTTGATGCCGAACACCTGCTCCATGGGGGTTTGCGCGTACAAATTATTGAGCAGGATTTCCGGCACTTCGCCGCGCTTCAATTCGATTACGACGCGCATGCCGTCCTTGTCGGATTCATCGCGCAAACCGTCGGAAGCGATACCCTCAATCTGCTTGTCGCGCACCAGATCGGCAATGCGTTCGATCAAGCGCGCCTTGTTCACCTGGTACGGCAGCTCGGTGATGATGATGGCCTGGCGCTCGCCCTTGCCGACATCCTCGAAGTGGGTGCGTGCGCGAATGTGCAAGCGGCCGCGGCCGGTCTTGTATGCCGCCACGATTTCCTGCGCGCCGTTGATGAACCCGGCCGTCGGGAAATCCGGACCCGGGACGATCTGCATCAGCTGGCCGAGCGTGATCTCGGGATTTTCGATGAGCGCAATACAGGCAGAAATGATTTCAGTCAGGTTGTGCGGCGGTATGTTGGTCGCCATGCCCACCGCGATACCCGAGGATCCGTTGATCAGCAGATTGGGGATGCGCGCCGGAAGAACCGCCGGCTCGCTCTCGGACTCATCGTAGTTGGGATTGAAATCGACCGTTTCCTTGTCGATATCGGCCAGCAATTCGCCGGCCAATCTCGACATGCGCACTTCGGTGTAGCGCATGGCCGCGGGCGGGTCGCCGTCCACCGAGCCGAAATTACCCTGTCCGTCGACCAACAGGTAGCGCATGGAGAATTCCTGCGCCATGCGTACGATTGCGTCGTACACGGAGGCGTCGCCGTGCGGATGGTACTTGCCGATGACATCGCCCACCACGCGCGCGGATTTTTTGTAGGCCTTGTTCCAGTCGTTGCTGAGTTCCCGCATCGCGAACAGCACGCGCCGATGCACCGGCTTCAGCCCGTCTCGAACATCCGGCAGGGCGCGGCCGACGATCACGCTCATGGCGTAATCCAGATAGGATTTGCGCATCTCGTCTTCGAGATTTACGGGCAATATTTCGCGTGCGATCTCGGCCATTTAGCGAGAGTCCGGTGAGTTATCGGACTTTATTTAGTGGGTTTAAAGGAGGCAAGGCAGGTCTGAAACATGGCGGAATTCTAGCACATATCCGCGTGGGTCTTAAGCCTACCGCGCGGCTTTTGCCGATATACTTCCAGCATGCAGATTGTTCCCGCAGATTTACGCATCGAGGTCCGCTGGATCGCCCCCATGACCGCGCGAAACCTGGTCCTCGAGGATCATTCGCTGTTGGTCCGCGACGGGCGGATCCTCGATATTCTGCCGAGCGCCCTCGCCGCCCAGCGGTATGCCGCCACCGCGGTATTGCAGCGGGACTCGCATCTGTTGATACCCGGCATGATCAATGCCAAATCCGGCGCAGCGGCGTTGCTGTTCCGCGGTGCCAATGGCGCTACGACGGTTGCTGAGCGGCTGGTCAATGCTGATTTCGCGCGCGATGGCACCCTGGCTGCCATCGCCGAAATGCTGCAGTCGGGGATCACCTGCTTCTGCGACCGCTGTTATTTTCCCGAAGAAACTGCGCGCGCCGCCAACGAGCAGGGAATGCGCGCCGTTCTGGGAATGCCCGTCAGCGAGGGCCGCACGCCCTGGGCACAGGACGCGGCGCAATCCCTGACGCGCGCGCTCAGTCTGCGCGACAAGCACAAGGGTGAGCCCTTGATATGCACCGCCTTCGCGCCGCTCTCAGCCAATGCCTTGAGCGACGCGAGCTTCGCGCGGCTCGCGACGCTGGCCGATGAGTTGGACAGTGGAATCCTGATCGACCTGCATCAATCTACGCGGGAAATCGACGAGTCGCTCGCGGCCCACGCGCTGCGCCCGCTCGAACGGCTGTGGAATCTGGGGCTGCTGACGCCCGCGCTCAATGCGGCGCACATGGTGCATCTCAGTCCGGAAGATCTGAATCTGGTGCAGCGTACCGGAATCTCAGTAACCGTTTGTCCGCAACGCGACCTGCACCTCGGCAACGGCTTGCCGCCGGTGGCACGTCTGCGCGCAGCGGGCGTGCGCCTCGGAATCGGCAGCGCCAGCGCTGCGCCTCTGGGTCAGGACATTTGGAACGACCTGAAAATTGCGGCACTCTTGGGCGGTGCCTGGGACGCGATGGCGGCAGCGACCTTGGGCGGCGCCGCTGCCCTCGGACTGGAGAGCGAAGTGGGCTCGCTGCAAACCGGGAAATGGGCCGACCTCTGCTGCGTCGACCTATCCGGCCCCGCGACGCAGCCGCTGTCAGATCCCTTGACGCAATTGGTTTTTGCGGGCGGCCGTGACATCGTGAGCGACGTCTGGGTCGCGGGACGGCAACTGCTCTGCGCAGGCGAACTGACGCGGCTTGATTGGCCCGAAGTGGCCGCCCGGGCATCGGCCTGGGCCGGCAGAATGAATACCCCGGATTGACGGATGAGCATGCCAACGCACAATGCAGACCCCGCAGAGCTTGCCAAATTTGCCTCCCTGGCGCAGAGCTGGTGGGATCCTGCCGGACCCTCCAAACCGCTGCACCAACTCAACCCGCTGCGCCTGCGCTACATCGAACGGGCAGTCGGGTTGCGCGACGCGCGCGTGCTCGATGTAGGCTGCGGCGGCGGCATTCTGAGCGAGGCCATGGCGGACAAAAGCGCGCGTGTGCTCGGAATTGACCTATCGCAGCCGGTTCTGGACGTGGCGGAGCTGCACGCGCTGGAGGGGAAGGTCGCAGTCGAATATCGATGCGTTGCGGCTGAGGAATTGGCGTCCGCACAGCCGGGCTCTTTCGGCCTGGTGACCTGCATGGAATTGCTCGAACACGTGCCGGACCCTGCGGCCATGCTGGCTGCTCTATCGGCGCTGGTCAGGCCCGGCGGCGATGTCATCGTCTCAACCCTGAATCGCAAGCCTTCGGCATTCGCCGTCGCCATCCTCGGCGCCGAATATATTGCACGCGTGCTGCCCCGAGGCACGCACGAATATTTGAAATTCATACGCCCTTCCGAGCTGGCGCGCTGGGGCCGCGCAGCGGACCTGAATCTGATCGACCTGGCCGGCATCGCTTACAATCCGTTGACGCGCGCATTCCGGCTGTCGTCCAACACCGACATCAACTACCTTGCGCACTTCAAGCGCTCCGGCTGACATGGCGCAAAGCATAAGAGCCGTATTGTTCGACCTGGACGGTACGCTGCTCGACACGGCGCCGGATATGGTCGGCGCACTGAACGCGTTGCGCCGCGAGCGCTCGCTCGCGGCATTGCCTTTCGACTCCATTCGCAGCGCCGTGAGTCACGGCGCCGCGCGGGTCGTGCGCGCGGGATTTCCCGACGCGGATCCGGAAACGCAGCTGCTGCTGCAGCGGCGCTTCTTGGAAATCTATCGCGGCGCGCTGAGCCGCGAGACGCGGCTGTTTCCGGGCATGGACGAGGTTTTGACGACTCTGGCGAATCGCGGCATCAAGAGCGGAATCGTCACCAACAAAGCCGCCTGGCTCACGGATCCGCTGCTGGTGGAATTGCAACTGCGCGACCGCTTCGCCTGCGTCGTCAGCGGAGACACGCTGGCCGAACGCAAGCCCCATCCGTTGCCGCTGTTGCACGCCGCCGCTCTGGCCGGCGTGGGCCCGCACGAGTGCATTTATGTGGGCGATGCAGAGCGCGACGTGCAGGCCGCGCACGCCGCGGCGATGCCGGCCCTGGTCGCGAATTATGGCTATCTGCGCGCCGATGAGAACTCGGCCGCATGGGGTGCCGACGGCTATTTGAATGCACCGCTGGAACTGTTGGATTGGCTGAACGCCGGCGGGCGGCTATGAATCACGGCGACCTGTGGCTTGCGTTGATCGTCGGGCTGGTGCTGGGTGCTTTGGCCGCGCTGGTATGGCGCGCGCGACGCGAGCAGGCGTTGCGAATCGAAACAGAGTTGTTGCGCGCCCGGCTGAAGACCGAAGAAACACTGAGTGCGGAGCGCGAACAAGCCGCAGCGCGGACCCAGGAACAACTGCATGGCGTATTCGGCGAACTGGCGCGCGACAGCCTGCGCAGCAACAGCGAGGTGTTTCTGCAGCTGGCGCGCGAACGTCTGGCGCGGCAGCAGCTGGATGCCTCGCAGGTCCTGAAGGAGCGCGAGACCGCGATCGAATCGCTGGTCAAACCCATCCGCGAAGCCTTGGCAAAGACTGAAGCGCAGATTCAAGCCATTGAGCGCGAGCGCATCGACTCGTTTGCGACCATCAAGACGCAGATGGACGGGCTGGCCCTCGGGCCAGAACGTGCTGTCGCGCGAGACGCGCAATTTGGTCACCGCATTGCGCCGCCCCGGCGTCCGCGGCCAATGGGGCGAGATTACATTGCGGCGGGTGGTCGAACTGTCCGGCATGACGCTGCACGTGGATTTCACCGAACAGCAACATGTGAGCACGGAATCCGGCGCGATTCGCCCGGACATGGTGGTCCACATGCCTGAGCAGCGCGACATCGTGATCGACGTCAAAACGCCGCTCGACGCCTATCTCGCGGCGGTCGAAGCCCAGAGCGATGAGGAGCGCAATACTCAGCTGCGGCGTCACTCGCAAATCGTCGCGGCACGCGTGCGCGAATTATCGTCCAAACAGTATTGGTCGCAGTTCGAGCGCAGTCCGGATTTCGTCGTGCTGTTTCTTCCCGGAGACCAGTTTCTCTCAGCGGCGCTGCAGGAAAATCCTGGCCTCATGGACGACTCCATGCGCCAAAACATCATGTTGGCAACGCCCACCAGTTTGATTGCCCTGCTTGAAGGTCATTTCCTACGGCTGGAAGCAAACGCTGTTGGCCGAAAATGCCATGGAGGTGCGCCAGCTCGGTGAAGAGCTGTATAAACGATTGGCGGTATTCGGCGAGCATCTGGCCAGGTTGGGAAAATCTCTCGGCAGCAGCGTCGAATCATTCAATCGGGCGGTGGGCTCCTTGGAACAGCAGGTATTGCCGGCCGCGCGCCGCTTTCCCGAACTTGGATTGCGGACGACCCGTGAAATCGAATCCATCGAACCGATTGCGAGCCTGGCTCGCACGCCGCGTGCCGAGCCGGGCGAGCGCGAAGTGCTCAGATGAGCCGGACGCTTAAGCCTCTCGATGCAACCTACCGAGCGCGTGCCATCCCGTTGGGATCGGTGCGCTATTGCAGCTGGCTGTTCGCTTCCGCCGCTGTGCGCGCGCCGCTGATCGGAATGTATGCACTGCTGGCTGAGTGGAGCGCACTGACGGATCCGGCCACTGAACCCAGCGCCGCGCGCATCAAGCTAGCCTGGTGGCAGGAGGAGATTCGCCGGTTGCTCGCAGGCTCACCGGTTCATCCCATCAGCGCGTACCTGCTGTCGCTGCCGGGTGCTGCGGACGTGGACTTCGCTCCATTGGCGCGCGCCGTCGACGCTGCCGCCGCCGAGAGCAACGGCGCGCCGCTGGAGCGCGGCGCGGACCTCGAACCGCAGGCACGCGCGCTGCGCGCCTCGCCTCTGGCCTTGGTATCCCGCCTCGCCGCTGCGGATAAGGATAAGGCCCCTTTTGATAAAGCCCCTTTTGACAAAGCTCCCCTTGATGAAGCCGCTTTGGGCAGCTGCGTTGAGGCATTGGCGGTGGCCGAATATTTGGCGCGCGCGCTGCGCGACTACCGGCGCGAGGCGCGCTTGGGGCGCGTACCGTTCCCCGTAGACGAGCTTCTGGCGGCGGGAATCGACAACGCCAGTCTCTGCGCCGCTCAACCCACGACTCAACTGCAGCACTACTTACGGCAGCTGCGCGAACGCGCGGCACAGGACTACGAGACTGCCGCGCGGGCGCTGCCGGCCGCGCAGCGGGCGCAACAGCGCCATCTTCTGGTGCTGGCAGCCCTCGGACTGAAACACCTAAGGCAACGCTCCGCAACCTTTGAGTCTCGCAGCATGCAGGATATGCTGCTGGCGTGGTCGACGGCGCGACGCGCCCATGAATGAGCTCCTAGGCCCCCGATGATCCCAAAAGATTTCTCTGCCGAGCCCGCACTACTGGCGGGCCGTACCATTCTCATCACCGGCGCCACCAGCGGGCTCGGCCGGGCGCTGTGCATCGCGTGTGCCCGTGCCGGCGCCAGCGTCATCCTTTCCGGACGCAATGGCGCGAAGCTCAACCGTCTATACGATGAAATCGCAGCGCTGGGCGCGCCCCAACCCGCCATCGCAGTCCTGGATCTGGCCGCTGCAACGGCGGTCGAATACGACGCCCTGGCGCGCACCATCGGCGAGGAATACGGCAGGCTCGATGGCCTGGTCCACGCTGCGGGCATCCTGGGCGATCGCTCGCCGCTGGAACAATACGACGTGCCCACTTGGTGCAAGGTTTTGCACGTCAACCTCACTGCTCCCTTCATTTTGACGCAGGTGCTGCTGCCGGATCTGCGCAAATCCGCAGACGCCTCGGTGATCTTCGTCAGCAGCGGCGTGGTAAAGCAGACGCGGCCTTTTTGGGGAGCCTATGCGGTATCAAAAGCGGGATTGGAAGCGGTTCGCGGCATGCTGTTTGAAGAGCTGGAGGGCGAAGCCAATATCCGCATCAACAGCGTAAATCCGGGTCGAATGCGCACCGCGATGCGCGCGGCGGCTTACCCGGCCGAAAATCCGAACACGGTGCCGCCGGCGGATTCCGTCACCGGTCCTTTTTTGTACTTGCTGAGCGAACGCGGTCGCGGTATTGATGGTCAGTTCATTGACGCGCAATAACGATCTGAGGAACCCCTAGGATGCAATTACGCAATCTGTACTCCGGCGCCCTGCTGGCGTTGCTCTCCTCGGCGGTAGGCGCCGCCGGCAATGCGGCCGCGGTGGAAGCACGGCCGCTCGAAGGCGACTATGTCATACACGACTTCCATTTCGCCTCGGGTGAGACGCTGCCTGAATTGCGCATCCACTACACTTACTTCGGCAAGGCGAAGCGCGATGCACAAGGGCGCGTCACCAACGCCGTGCTGATCATGCACGGCACCGGCGGATCGGGACGCAGCCTCGTGAACGAAAGATTCTCCGCCGTACTGTTCCAGAAGGGACAGCTGCTGGACGCCGAAAAGTACTACATCATTTTGCCGGACGGCATCGGCCACGGAAAATCGAGCAAGCCGAGCGACGCCTTGCGCATGCGATTTCCGCAATACTCCTACCAGGACATGGTGGCCGCGCAGTATCTACTGCTTACCAAGGGCCTCGATGTAAACCATCTGCGGCTGGTGATGGGCACTTCGATGGGATGCATGCACACTTTTATGTGGGGCGAAGCCTACCCGGATTTCATGGATGCCTTGATGCCCCTGGCCTGCCTTCCGGTGCAGATCGCGGGACGCAACCGCCTGTGGCGCGATCTGACCATGGATGCCATTCGCAATGATCCGCAGTGGCTGAAAGGCGACTATACGGCTGAGCCCGGCGGCGGCGCTGCGCACAGTCGCAGGGTTGCTGTTGATTGCCGGCAGCGCGCCTATTCAGATGCAGATCACCTTGCCGACCCGCGATGCGGCGGATGAATTCTTGGAAAAGTACATGCCGCGGCAGATGGAAACGTTGGACGCGAACGACTTCCTGTACCAGGTGAATGCGTCGCGCGATTACGACCCCTCGCCCGGCCTGGAGAAGATCAAGGCGCCGCTGATGCACATCAACTCCGCCGACGACTTCATCAATCCGCCGGAACTCGGGCATCGCCGAACGGGAAATCAAACGGGTAAAGAATGGCCGCTTCGTATTGCTGCCCGCGTCGGATCAGACGCATGGCCACGGCACGCACACCTGGGCGGCTGTGTGGCAGCAGTACCTGGCGCAATTGCTGGAGCAATCGAAGAACGGCCCGGCCAACTAGGACCCTGCCGAGTACTCAGGCAGGCTCCTGGCCGGAGTCAGACGCAGCAGGCTCAACATCGGGCGCGGCAGGCTCCCGCCGCCGCGTCGATTTCGTTGAGCAACGCGTTGCGCTCGCCTGCCAGCATGGCCCGCGAGTGGCCGCGCGGCAAATCGCGCCCAAGATGCACCGGACCGAAGCGCACGCGCATCAGTCTGCTCACGATGATGCCGCGGGCCGCAAACCAGTGCCGCACTTGCGCGGAACGCGTGGCGCGCACCGTTACGTTCAGCCAGTGATTGAACCCTTCGCCATACTTGGCGTCGGCCTGCAAAATACTCATCGCCTCGCCTTCGCAATCCGTGGCGGCGCGAAACTCATCCACCAGCGCCTCTTGCAAGGGGCCGCGCATGCGCAGCACATAGTCGATGGTCAATGCATGCGCACCGCGCGACACTCGATGCGCCCAGGAACCGTCGTCGGTCAGAATCTCCAAACCGCCGTCGACCGGCGGCATGGGTTGGATCGCAAGCCAGCGGCCCGAGGATCGCGGCAATTTCAAATGTTCGGCGGCACGCGACGTTGCGGCTTTGAGATCGAGATTCTCACCCGGTGAGCGGTGGAACAGCAGAACGCGGGATTCCTTTACGGCCGGCGTGTGCAATCGGACCGGCCGGCCATCCAAGGTGATGCGATCGCGGGCGGTGAGCTTGGCGCCCAGCTGCGGCACTTCGCCGTTGACCTTCAACCGCGACTCGCGGATCCAGCGCTCAACTTCGCGGCGCGAGCCGATTCCGGCCGCGGACAACAGTTTCTGCACCCGCTCCCCCGCCGGCGCATCTTTTACCGGCGAGGCTGTTTTAGGCCTTGCGCCTTTGCGCGCCCGGGCAGCCTTGGGTCGCGCGGACATCAAATGGAATCGTCTTGGGCACCGCTGGCAACCAACCCCTGCGTACGCGGCGCCGCGCTCTCGCTGCTGGTTTCCTCTTCGTCGTCCGGCGGCGCGTCCAGATCGGCGGCGGCATCCAGCGAGGCCTGCGATTCGGTCAAGACCTCCGCCTCGGCGCCGGGCAGCGTCAATTGCACGCGCAAGTCCTCGAGCTCTTTGAGCTGTGCCAGAGTCGGCAGGTCATCCAGCCTCTTGAGATTGAAGTAGTCGAGAAACTCCCGCGTGGTGCCGAGCAGCTCGGGTTTTCCGGGCACATCGCGATGACCGACCACTCTGATCCAGTTGCGCTCATGCAGCGTTTTGATGATGTTGGGATTCACCGCCACACCGCGAATCTGTTCGATTTCGCCGCGCGTGATCGGCTGCCGATATGCAATCAGCGCCAGAGTCTCGAGCAGCGCGCGCGAATATTTGGCCGGCCGCTCCTGCCACAGCCGCGCAACCGGCTGCGCGACCGACGCCCTGATTTGCACGCGGTAGCCGCTGGCCACCTCCAGCAGCTCCAATCCGCGCGTCGCGTATTCTTCGGCGAGCGCGGCAATCGCGCCCGTGACTTCATCGGCGACCGAGCCGTCGCGCTCATCGAACACGCTCATCAGTTCCTCGAGCGACAGAGGCCGGCCGGCAGCGAGCAGCGATGCCTCAACCACATTCTTCACGTATTGATGGTTCATTGGGTTCTCGCAAGATCATCGTTGGCAGCGCTGTCGTCGGCGACCAGCGACAGGTGCCGGGCGGGATTGCCCAGGCGCACATGCAAGGGTGCGTACGCTTCCGATTGTACTAATTCGATCAACCCTTCGCGCAATAGTTCCAGGATGGCGACGAACGTCACGGTCACTCCGCGGCGCCCTTCTTCGGGCGTAAACAAGCGCACGAAATCGACGAACGCGTTGGCCTGCAGCGCCGCCAAAACGTCCGTCATGCGCTGCCGTACGGACAAGGGCTCGCGCTGCACGTGATGGTGGGCGAACATGTCGCTGCGCGCCAACACGTCTTGAAAAGCGACGAGCATTTCCTGCAGCGTCACTTGCGGTGCAATGCGCACCACTTTGCGGTCGACCAGTTCCGCCGACGCGACCCAGGTGTCGCGCTCCAGGCGCGGCATCCTGTCGATGCCCTCGGCGGCACGCTTGAAGCGCTCGTATTCCTGCAGGCGGCGCACCAGCTCGGCGCGTGGATCCGCCTCATCGGCGGCATCATCGCTGCCGACGCGCGGCAGCAGCATGCGTGATTTCACTTCGGCCAGCGTCGCCGCCATGAGCAGATATTCGCCGGCCAATTCGAGCTGCAGCACCTGCATCAGCTCGATGTAGCGCATGTATTGACGCGTGATCTCCGCTATCGGAATATCGAGAATATCGAGGTTCTGCCGCCGGATCAGGTACAGCAGCATGTCGAGCGGTCCCTCGAAGGCTTCGAGGAAGACTTCCAGGGCCTGCGGCGGAATGTACAAATCCCGAGGCATCTCGATAATCGGCTGTCCCTCCACGACCGCAAACGGCATTTCACCCTGCGCCGGCGCAAGCTGGCCGGCGGGAGGCGGCGGTGCCGGCGCATTTGCAACCAAGGTCAATTCGGGTTTCATCGGTAATTCATGGCCATGGCTTGTCGGACGGCATCCAGTGTGTCGCGCGCCACCGTCCGCGCCCGCTCGCACCCCTCGGCGATGATACCGCGTACCAGGTCCGGATTCTCCTCGAACTCTTGCGCCCGTTTCGCAATGCCGGACACCTCCTCCACGATTTTTTCTATGAGCGGCGCCTTGCATTCCAAGCAGCCGATTCCAGCCGTACGGCAGCCCTTCTGCACCCAGTCTTGAGTCTCGGGGGAGGAGTAAATCTTGTGCAGATCCCAGACCGGACACTTGTCCGGATCGCCCGGGTCGGTGCGGCGCACGCGCGCCGGATCGGTCTGCATGGCTTTGAGTTTTTTGACGATCGAGTCGGTGTCCTCGCGCAGTCCGATGGTGTTGCCGTAGGACTTGGACATCTTGCGCCCGTCGAGTCCCGGGACTTTCGGCGTCGCGGTCAACAGCGCTTCAGGCTCGGGCAAAATGGCGATTCCCGCCCCTTCGAGAAAGCCCAGAAGCCGGTCGCGATCCGCTACCGTGAGGCGCGCGTTGGCCTCCACCAAGGCGCGCGCTTTGGCGAGCGCCTCAGCGTCGCCCTTCTCTTGAAAGGCCTTGCGCAACGAGCGGTACATCGCCGAATTTCGCGAACCCAAGCTCTTGATGGCCTTCTCGACCTTTTGCTCGAAATCCGGTTCGCGGCCATAGATGTGATTGAAGCGCCGCGCCACTTCCCGCGTGATTTCCACGTGCGCGACCTGATCTTCGCCCACCGGCACGTATTGCGACCGGTACAGCAAAATATCCGCGCTTTGCAGCAACGGGTAGCCGAGAAAGCCATAGGTGCTCAAGTCATGGTCGGCGAGCTGCGTCTGCTGATCCTTGTAGGACGGAACGCGCTCCAGCCAGCCCAAGGGGCGTGATCATCGAGAGCAGCAGGTGCAATTCCGCATGCTCGGGCACTTTCGACTGTATGAACAGAGTCGCGACGCCCGGATTCAAACCCGCCGCCAACCAATCGATCACCATGCTCCAGGTGTTTTCCTCGAGCTTGGAGGTGTCCTCGTAGCCCGTGGTCAAGGCATGCCAGTCGGCGACGAAGAAATAGCACTCGTATTGATATTGCAGCTCGATCCAATTCTTGAGGGCTCCATGATAGTTCCCCAAGTGCAATTGACCGGTCGGGCGCATGCCCGACAGCACGCGTCGATTTTGAATCGGTCCGCTCATGCCACGTGCCTGATCAACAATGCGCTTATTACTTGGTCCGTGGTCCCATAGGCCGGCACTCAACAGCCAGTTGAATCGTCCGGTCACGGCCAATACCAGCACGATCAGCATGCCGAACGGCGCTATTTTTTCGAACATGGCGCCCATCCGTGGCGGCAACGCGCCCGCGACCACACGGCCGCCGTCAAGCGGCGGGATGGGGAGCAGATTGAATACCGCCAGCAGCACGTTGACCAGGATCCCTGCCTGCGCCATCTGCACCACCCAACTTTCAAGCGTGTGGCCGGACCAGACGCTCAACATCAGGACCAATACAGCGAACCACAGCAGCGCCATCGCCAGATTGGCGGCAGGGCCCGCCAAAGCCACCATGATGAGCGCAAGACGCGGCCGGCGCAGCACGCCGGTGACCACCGGCACGGGCTTCGCCCAGCCGAACAGCGGCGCACCCGCAGCGAGGAGCAGTCCGGGAATCAGCAAGGTTCCAACAGGATCAATATGACGCAGCGGATTCAAGCTCAGTCGCCCGAGCAACTCGGCGGTGCGGTCACCGAAATACCTCGCCATCCAGCCATGCGCCACTTCATGCAGGGTGACGGCGAATAGCACCGGGATGGCACAGATCGAAATCTTCTTGAGAATCTCATTATAATCCAATGCTTGCACTCGTTATTTAATGAAATTACGAGCTTTGCCGCCCGCATTGGCGCCATTATACGGTGGCCGTCGGCGCAAAGGGGCTGACATCGCCGCGTCCTTCACGCACGCACGACGGCCCGGTCGCCGGACAAGTCAATGACCGAGGTGGGCGTCATGCCGCAATTGCCGCCGTCCAGGACCAGATCGACACTGTGTTCGAGTTTCTCGTAGATCTCCTTGGCATCGGTGCGCGGATGTTCTTCGCCGGGCAGCAGCAGCGTCGAGCTCATGACCGGCTCGCCCAATTCACTCAACAACATTTCGGTGACCGGATGATCCGGCACCCGCAAACCGATTGTGCCGCGGCGCTCATGCTTCAAGCGCCGCGGCGTTTCGCGCGAGGCCTTGAGCAGAAATGTATAGGGCCCCGGCGTATGCGCGCGCAGCAGCCGGTATTGCCAATTCTCCACCAGCGCATATTTGCCGACATCGGCAAGGTCGCGGCACACCAGCGTGAAATGATGATTGCGGTCGGTCTGGCGAATATCCCGAATGCGTTCGAGCGCCGCCTTGTCGCCGATGTGGCAGCCCAGTGCGTAGCAGGAATCCGTGGGATACACGATCACGGCGCCGCGGCGCAGCGCTTGCACCGCTTGGCGGACATAGCGCCGCTGCGGCGACACGGGATGGAGTTGCAGATAGATGCTCATCGCGTCGGCTATGATACGCGGATGACGCAACTCCTCGAATGGTCGCCGCTGATCGTCTTTTTTGTAACATTTGAGCTGCGCGACATCTATTGGGCGACGGCAGCGCTGATGATTGCCTGCGTGCTGCAGCTGCTGATCCACCGCGTTCGCGCCGGCAGCTTCAAGACCATGCACATCGTCACCACCTGCGTCGTGCTGGTTCTCGGCACCGCCACGCTGCTGCTGCACGATCAGCGCTTCATCCAATGGAAGATGACGGTGTTGCTGGCGCTCACGTCCGCGGTTTTTCTCGGCAGCTTGTTCGTCGGCAAGCAACCGCTGGTGCGCCGCATGCTCGAAGCCGCGATTCCCGAACCGTTGGCGGTCTCCGCACGCGCCTGGATGCTGATCAACCTGCTATGGGCCGCGTGGTTCGCCGCTTTCGCCGTTCTGAATCTGTACGTGGCGAAAAACTTTGCCGTCGGCATTTGGATAAAATTCAAAGTCTTTGGATTTCCGGCGGCGACCATGCTGTTCATGCTGCCGCAGGTCTTCTGGCTTGCCGCCAAGGCCTCGCCGCAACCGGCGGCCGCGCGTGCGCAGCGCTTGCGCGAGCGCCTGCGAGAGCCGCTTCGCTCCCGCACAGCTCACGGTGGAGGATGAGAGCCACCTGCACGAGGGCCACGCCGGTGCGGCGGGCGGCCAAAGCCATTTTCGAGTTCGCATCGTCGCGGAGGCGTTTCGCGATTTATCGTCGGTGGCGCGGCATCGACTGGTCTATGCGGCCGTCGACGATCTTATGAAAAGCGACATCCACGCGCTGGCGATCGAGGCGCTGCCGCCCGACAAATCTTGACAAACGCTTCTCATGTTGCACCGCGGCAATCGCACCGCGTGCCGCTAGAAATGCATGAAAAATTGGTGGGATACCGCGGTAGACGCTAAACTGCCGCCCCCGGGCGCGCTGGCCATTAAGGGCCACAGTCGCTTTTTTTTTGCGTAGAGGAACAAATGAGCCAATTCTTGAGTACACCGTGGATCCGCATTGCCACCGTGACCGCCTTCGCCCTAGCAATGACCGCATGCGGAAAGGGCCAGCAAGCTGCGCCCGCAGCCCCCGACAAAACCGCTGCACCCGCTCCCGCTCCGGTGGCGACAATCGACGGCACTCCGATTTCGCGGCTGGAATACGACACGTATCTGAAGAGCCTGTTGCGCGGCCGGCCGGCCGCCGACCTCACCACCGAACAAAAGAGCCAGGTCCTCGATGAGCTGATCAACATGCAGCTGCTCGCATCGCAAGGCGTCAAGGAAGGCGTGGAAAAGGATCCCGACGTCGCCGCTCAGCTCGATGTTGTGCGCATGCGCGTGTTGGCGGACGCAGAATCGGCGAAGTATCTGAAGGACAAGGATCCGACGGATGCGGAACTGCATGCCGAATACGATACGGCGGTCGCCGCCATGGATAAGACCGAGTACCACGCCCGGCACATCCTGGTCGCGAGCAAGGAACTAGCCGAAGCCGCCATCAAGAAAATCAAGGGCGGTGCCAAATTCGAAGACGTCGCCAAGGCGGAGTCCACCGACAGCTCCAAAGCCAACGGCGGCGACCTCGGTTGGTTCACCCTCACCCGCATGGCGAAGCCCTTCGGCGATGCTGTGAAGGGCTTGAAGAAAGGCGAAATGACCTCGACGCCGGTGCAAACGCAATTTGGCTGGCACGTGATCAAGCTCGAGGACACGCGTGAGACAGCGCCGCCCCCGTTCGATCAAGTCAAGCAACAGGTCAGCAATGGCGTGGTCCAGAAGAAGCTTCAGGCCTATGTTGAAACCCTGAAGAAGACCGCCAAGATCGATAAATCGCTGTAGCGTTGCGACTGAAACGACGTAGCGGACCTAAGACGGTCCGCTACGTTTTCAGCAATTTCAAAAACGCAGCTTCATCCAATATTGCAATGCCGAGTTGCTCGGCCTTTTTCAGTTTCGATCCCGCTTCGGCGCCTGCGACCACATAGTCGGTCTTTTTCGAGACGCTGCCGCTCACCTTCCCTCCCAGGCGCAGGATCGCTTCTCCGGCCTCTTCACGCGTCAGGGTCGCCAGCGTACCGGTCAGGACAAAGGTCTTGTCGCGCAGCGCTGCGTCGCCGCCGATGGGTGCGGCACGCGGCCAGGTCACGCCGGAGGCGAGCAAACGATCGACCGCCGCGGCGTTCTCGGCATTGCCGAAATAGGCTGCCACCTGTTTTGCGACCACCGGGCCCACATCCGGCACGCGTTGAATTTCTTCCTCGCCGGCGCGGCGCAAGTCTGCAATCTCGGGGAAATACTGCGCCAAGCGCCAAGGCGGTAGCCTCACCCACATCCCGTATGCCGAGCGCATACAGAAACCGCGGCAGCGTGGTGTGCTTCGCTGCCTCAATGGCGGACTGCAATTTCTGTGCGGACTTCTCGCCCATCCGCTCCAGCGCCGCCAGCTGCCCGGCTTGCAGGGAGAAAAGGTCCGCGGGCGTCTTCACCCAATCCCCGTCCACCAGCTGCTCGACCAGCTTGTCGCCGAGGCCCTGGATATCCAGGGCGCGCCGCGAAGCGAAATGCTGAATCTCGCCTTTGCGCTGCGCCGCGCACAGCCGTCCGCCGCTGCATCTCGCCACGGCCTGATCGCCTTCCCGCACCACCGGATTGCCGCAGACCGGGCACACGCTCGGCAGAGCCACGAGCTGCGCCCCGGCGATCCGCCGTTCCGGCAGCACGCGGGCGACTTCCGGGATCACATCGCCGGCACGGCGGATCACCACCGTATCTCCGACGCGCACATCCTTGCGCGTCAGCTCATCCATGTTGTGCAGCGTTGCATTGCTCACCGTCACGCCGCCGACAAACACCGGTTCCAAGCGCGCCACAGGCGTCAAGGCGCCGGTACGGCCCACCTGGAATTCGATGCCGCGCACCACGGTCAGGGCCTCCTCCGCCGGAAATTTGTGCGCGATGGCCCAGCGCGGCGCGCGCGAGACGAACCCCAGCTTGCGCTGCAGGCTCACATCGTCGACCTTGTAGACCACGCCGTCGATTTGGTACGGCAAGCTCGAACGGCCTGCGGCCATGTCGCGGTAGTACTTGAGACAGCCGTCGATCGACTCGACCACCTCGGATTGCGGGCAAATCTTGAATCCCAGCTTGCGCAGCGCCTGCAAGGTCTCGCTGTGATAACCCGGAAGATCGCCGCCCTCGATTACCCCGACTCCATAGATGAACAGATCGAGCGGGCGCGCCGCGGTCATGCGCGGATCGAGCTGCCGCAGGCTGCCGGCGGCGGCGTTGCGCGGATTGATGAGCGGCTTTTCACCGCGCGCCGCCGCCTCGTCGTTGAAGCGCCGGAAGCCCGCGAACGGCATGAACACTTCGCCGCGCACCTCGAGCACCCGCGGTATTTTGGCGCCGCGCAGCTTCAGGGGCAGCGCCTTTATTGTGCGCAAATTCTGGGTGATATCCTCGCCGGTCTCGCCATCGCCGCGCGTCGCACCCTGTACGAAGCTGCCATCCTCGTAGCGCGCACTGATCGCCAAGCCATCCAGTTTCGGTTCCGCTGAATAGCGGACCGGGTCGCCCGACCCTAGGCGTTCGCGGATGCGGCGGTCGAAATCGCGCACCTCATCGTCGCTGAACGCATTGTCCAACGACAGCATGGCAATTCGGTGCTTGACGGCGCCGAATGCGGCAACCGGCGCGGCCCCGACCCGCTGGGTCGGTGAATTGGCGACCAGCAATTGCGGAAACTCGCCCTCGAGCGCGCGCAACTCCACCATCAGTTTGTCGTACTCGGCGTCGGGAACCTCCGGATCGTCGAGCGCGTGATAGCGGTAATTGTAGCGCTCGAGCAAATCACGCAGCTGCGCCGCGCGCGCCGCGGCTTTTTCCGGGGGCTCAGTCGGACTTCTGCGCGCACACGGCTGCTACGCCCGCGGCAACGACGCCTGGAAGCGCGCCACATCGTCGCGCAAGGCTGCCGCACGCTGTGGCGAAAGCGGCATGCCCTTGTTGTCCTGTACCATTCCAGCCAGTTCCTGGGCGAGGCCGCGCGCCGCGCCCAGCAACTCATCAACGGTCAGCAGCGGTTCGACGGGCCCGGCAGGACCGCGAACAGCGTGACGCCGCGGAACTCCTCGGAGGACATGCGCGCCACATCGAAGGTCCCCGGTTCGATCAAGCTGGCAACGCAGAATAAACTGCGGCCATCGACATGGCGGCGGTGAAATACCTGGTAACGGCCGTAGGCAAGGCCGTGCAATTCCAAAGCAGCCAGCAAACTGGCCCCAGACCAGCGCGCCTCGCCCGCTGCGCACACGCGCACGGTCACGATTTTCTGTTGCTCGCTGACATTGGGGGTCTGCGTCGGCGGGCTGCTGCGATCGGCCGCTTCCGGCGGCAGTGTCGGGGCGCGTCCGGGTATGACTGTGGCCGGCGCCGCCGGGACGGCACCGGGGGCCGGCACAGGGGCAGAATCGGCGTGCACCATCATGGGTCCGTCCAATACCGGCACTTGGTCATACTCTTGGGTGCGGATGCTCAAGGGTTCAAAGGGCGGAATGCCATAGGCATTGTCGGCGTGCACCTCCGCGGCCGGCACTTCAGGGCGGTGCGGCTCGATACTCGGCGTGATCTCGCGCAACTGCGCGTCTCCGGGAGCCTGCGATGAGCGGCGTCGGCCCCACCACCAAATGCCCGCGAGCAATATCAGACTTAAGCACAACAAAATCCAACGCAGCTCGGCAGCCATAAGTCCAGCGCGCTACATCGCTGCCATGCGCACAGCCTCGTCCACATCCACCGATACCAGGCGCGAGACGCCGGGTTCGTTCATCGTGACTCCGACCAGTTGGGACGCCATCTCCATGGTGCTCTTATTGTGGGTGATGAATATGAATTGCACGCTGCGCGACATGTCGCGCACGATGTCGCAAAAACGCCCCACGTTGTTCTCGTCCAGCGGCGCGTCGACTTCGTCGAGCAGGCAGAACGGCGCCGGATTCAAGTCGAAAATGGCGAACACCAGCGCCACCGCGGTCAGAGCCTTCTCGCCGCCGGACAATTGGCTGATGGTGCTGTTGCGCTTGCCGGGCGGACGCGCCATGACGGATACGCCGGCCGCATTCGATTCTTCGCCGGTCAATTCGAGATAGGCATGTCCGCCGCCGAACAGGCGCGGAAATTTTTCCTTCAGCCCCGCGTTGACCCGATCGAACGTGTCCTGAAACCGCGTGCGGGTCTCGCGATCGATTTTTCGCATCGCCGACTCCAGTGTCTCAAGCGCGTCGGTCAAATCCTTGCACTGCCGGTCCAGATACTCCTTGCGCTCGGATTGCTCCTTGAATTCACCGATCGCGGCCAGGTTTACCTGGCCCAGGCGCTCGATCTTGCCCTTGGTCTCTTCCAGCTGCGATTCCCACGCGGCTACCGTCGCGTCGGCCGCGATCTGCGCCGCCAATGCTGCAAACTCGTAGTTCGTGGCTGCGAACTGCTCGGCCACGCCTTCGCGGCGAACCCGCACCTGCTGCGCCGCCAGCCGCGCCTCATCGAGGCCGGCGCGCGCCGCATCCAAGCGCTGCTCCACCGCGAAGCGCGCCGCATCGTGTTCGCGCAGCAGCGCATCCAACTCGTCGCTGGCGATTCGCGCGGCGCGCAATTCTGCTTCCACTTCTGCGCGTTGCCGCAGTTCCCGCTCGAGCTGCAACTGCGCTTCGGCGAGCGGCGCCTCGCCGTCGGCGATCTGGCCCTCGAGTTCCAGGCGCCGTGCGTGCAGATCCTCGAGCTGCTTTTCCAGTCTGCCGACAGTCGTGATCAAGCGCGGTATGGGAAGAGCGCCGCGACTCGACCTGGACCGCGAGATCGCGCGCGTGCTGTTGCGCCGCCCCGGCAGCCGTTCTCGCGCCGCCCAATTCGCCGCGCATCCGCTCGCGGTCCTGCTCCAAGATCCATGCGCTGCGGCTCAAGCGCGGCGAGTGCGTCGATGGCGGTTTCCATCCGGGCGCGCGATGCCCGCAGCTCGGTTTCGCTGCGGGAAAGCTCGATGCGCACGTCGCCCAGCTCCGATTCCAGCTGTTCCAAGCGCCGGGCGGCATCGTCGGTGCGTGCCTGCGCGGAACCGAGTTCGGCGCGCCGGTCAACGTGCTCGCGATGCAGACGATTCACCTCGGTCTGCAGGCGCTCGCGCCGGTCTTCGTGTTCGCGGACCCGCTCGCGGGTGGCCTCCAGGCGGGCGTCGAGTTCTTTGACCTGATCTTCGAGGGCGCCGACCTGGACGCGGATGTCGCGCAGCGATTCTTCGCGCTCAATCACGCCGGTGTGCGGATCGGCATCGCGCGACACGCGCAGCCAGTCGTTGCCGAGCCAAATCCCGTCGCGGGTGACCACAGACTCGCCGGGTTTGAGCTGGCGGCGCTGCTGCATGGCTTCACTCAAGGTCTGCGCGGTGTACACCGACGAGAGCACCGATCCCAGAACTGTCGTTCCCTGCACCTTCGACTGCAGCGAGGCGGCAACGGGCGCGCCGGGCGCGACTTCCGCGGTGCTCACCACCGTCAGGTAACCCCCGTCGAAACTGGCCAACAGGTCAGTGACGCTGTCCAAACCATCGACGCAGACGGCCTCGAGATAGGAGCCGAGCACCGTCTCCACGGCGCGCTCCCATCCCTTGTCGACGCGCAGCTGCTGCGCCACGCGCGGCTGACGATCGAGCGACTGCGATTTGAGCCACTGCGTCACCTTGCCGGAAGCCTTGCCCAGGGCGGCCTGCTGCAATGCCTCGGTGGATACCTGTTCGCCCTGCGCCTGCTGCAGGCGCGCGCGCAACGCATTCAGGGACTGGCTCTCTTCCCGCTCGCGCTCGCGGGTGACGGAAATCTCGGCCAGCAGCTGCTGTAGTTGTGCCGTGGCGCTCTCGCCGGCCACGCGGGCATGCTCCGCGCGCTCGGACAAGGTCTCCAACGCCGCCGGCGGCTGCAGCTGCGCAAAAGCAGCCCGCTCGGTCTGCTGGCGTTGTTGTTGCTGCAGCAGCCGGCGCTGCTGGCTCTCCAACTGTTCGATGCGCGCGCGCTCCACCTGCGTCTCGCGCTGCCCCAGTGCCACGGCCTGCGCATGGTTGTCCCAGGCTGAACTGCCAGGAAGCCAGCGCATGTTCGCAACGCTCCAGCGCCAGCGAGGCGATGCGTTCGCCTTCGTGCGCGGCATCGAGGCCCGGCACCATGGTGGACAGTTCCATGGAAAGCGATTCCATCTGGACCCGATCGAGCTGCACCACCCGTGCGAGTTCCGCCGCCTGCGAATCGATCTGTTCCACGTCGGCCCGCTGGCGTTGGCGCAGCTCGCGCGCGTACTCGATGCTTTGTTCGATCCGCGTCACCTCGGCGCCCGCCTCGTAGTAGCGGCCCTGAATCGCGTTCAGAGCTTCGGCCTTGGCGGTCTGGTCGGCGCGAATGCGCTCGATGTGCGCCTCCGCCTCGCGCAGATCCGCGATCACCGCCTGCATCGCCGTCTCGCAGCCCGAAGCGGCGGCGTCGCGCACGCCGGCTTCCAGATCGAGGCTCTGCAGGCGCAACGCCAGCAGCTCGGCGAACAGCTTGCGCTCTTCTTCCTTCAAGGTCTGATAGCGGCGCGCCGTGGCCGCCTGGCGCTGCAAGTGGCGAATCTGCTTTTCCACTTCCTCGCGCAAATCGTTCAACCGATCCAGGTTCTCGCGGGTGTGGGCGATGCGGCTCTCGGTTTCGCGGCGCCGCTCCTTGTAGCGCGAGATGCCCGCTGCTTCCTCCAGGAAGGCGCGCAGGTCGTCGGGCCGTGCCTCGATAACCCGCGAAATCATGCCTTGCTCGATGATGGCGTAGCTGCGCGTTCCCAAACCGGTGCCGAGGAACAGCTGCGTGATGTCCTTGCGCCGCACCTTGAGGCCATTGATGAAATAATCGGAGGTGCCGTCGCGGCTCACCGCACGCCGCAGCGAGACCTCGTTGTAGTTCGCGTAAGGGCCGCCGATCTTGCCGTCGGAATTGTCGAAGACCAATTCCACCGAAGCATTGCCCAAGGGTTTGCGCGACGCAGATCCGTTGAAAATGACGTCGGCCATCGATTCGCCGCGCAGATGTTTGGCGGAAATCTCGCCCATGACCCAGCGCACCGCATCGATGATGTTGGATTTGCCGCAGCCGTTGGGCCCGACCACGCCCGTCAGGCTGCTGGGAAATGTCACCGTCGTCGGATCGACGAATGACTTGAAGCCGGCAATTTTGAGTTTGGTTAATCGCATTGTTCACGCGGTGTCGTGGGCCACTTGTGGCGCGTAGTGTAAAGTAAACGTCACACAGGTAAACCCCTTCCGGAGATCAGCCGCTTTCTATGACAGAACCATCCGCCAGTCTCGAAATTTTCGACAATCCGGCGCCGGAGCGGGACTACACCATCCGCATGACCCTCCCTGAATTCACCTGTCTGTGCCCAAAAACCGGTCAGCCTGACTTCGCCACGCTGGACTTGGAGTACGTTCCGAACGAGCGCTGCGTTGAATTGAAGTCCCTGAAGCTCTACATCTGGTCGTTCCGCAACCGCGGCGCATTCCATGAAGCCGTCACCAACGAAATCTTGCAGGATCTGGTCGCGGCGACGGCCCCCCGGTTCATGCGGATTTTGGCCAAATTCAATGTCCGCGGCGGCATTTACACCACGGTCGTGGCAGAACACCGCGCCGCGGGCTGGGTCGGGGCCGCGCCGGTCGAATTGCCGTAAAGAATTAATTTAAAAATCAAAGAGTTAAGTAAAATAAATATGTTTTGCGCGCGCTCTGTACAGGCCTGACTGCGTCGGTATAATCGCGCGCTCTTTCGTTAGGAGGCGGAAAACTACAAATGCCCTCGAAGAAACCCAATAAAGCGGCTAAGCGGCCAGGAAAGGCGACACCCAAAAAAGCGACTCATAAAGCAGCCGCTCCTAAAAAGGCGGCGGGGCCGCCGACGAAAGCAAAGCCAATCGCCACATCGAAGGTAACAGTGAAAACGACCAAACCCGCATCAAAACCCATGACCGCGAAGCCCGCGATCACAAAAGCAGCGCGCGCCAAGCCGGCGGCGCTCAAGCCCGTGCCGACGCCGGCGCCGAAGCCCAGCAGCGAAAAAATTGCGCCGCTCAAATTCGATCCCCGCCCGCTCGTAATGCCGCAGCGTGCGCTGCCGAATGACGAAGACCTCGAGAGCGAGGGTTCGGCGTCCGCCAGTCTGCTGGCGGGTCCGCGCAATGTGAAACCCTATATTGCCCGCCGCGGCGAGCAATACATGAACAAGGAGCAGTTGGAGCATTTCGCCCGCATTCTGCAGAATTGGAAGCGAGACCTGATGGTGGAAGTCGATCGCACCGTGCTGCACATGAAGGACGAAGCGGCCAATTTTCCCGATCCGAATGACCGCGCCACGCAGGAAGAAGAGTTCAGCCTCGAGCTGCGCACGCGCGATCGCGAGCGTAAGTTGATCCGCAAGATCGACGAGGCGCTGAAGCGCATCGAGGACGGATCGTATGGCTATTGCTTGGAAACCGGCGAGGAAATCGGCATCAAGCGCCTGGAGGCCCGTCCGGTCGCCACCTTGTCTGTCGAGGCCCAGGAGCGGCGCGAACGGCGGGAAAAGCAGTACGGCGACCGCGACGACCGCTACCGCTAGCATCCGGCCGCCCTATGTAGGTCGATTCGCTCCGACGCCCTCGGGCGATTTGCACCTGGGCTCTCTGTACACGGCGGTGGCCAGTTATCTGGATGCCCGCGCCCACGGCGGGCGTTGGCTGTTGCGCATCGAAGATCTCGATCGGCCGAGAGAAGCTCCGGGCTCGGCGGACGGCATCGTCCGCACGCTCGAGCAATTCGGCTTCGAGTGGGACGGACCCATCATGCGCCAGCATGATCGGCGCGAGCATTACCAGGCGGCGCTGCGCCGGCTGCATGCCCAACATCTGACCTTTGCCTGCTCCTGCAGCCGCGCGCAACTGGAGGATGAGCTGCGCTATCCGGGAACGTGCCGGGAACGTTCGCCGGTACCGCCGCTGCCGGCTGCATCTCGCCTGCGTGTCGAACCCGGCTTTATTAGATTCACCGACCGCATTCAGGGTAGCTATCGCCAGGACGTGGCCGGCGCGGTCGGCGACATTATTCTGCAGCGGCGCGATCGAATATTCGCCTACGTGCTGGCGGTGGTGATCGACGATGCCGCCCAGGGCGTCACCCACATCGTTCGCGGCGCGGATCTGCTGGATAACACGCCGCGGCAAATCTACCTGCAGCGGCTGCTGGGATTGCCCGAGCCCAACTACGCGCATGTGCCGGTGCTCACCGAGGCCGACGGCGGCAAGCTCGCGAAGTCGCGGCGCAGCGTGCAGGTCGGCGCCGAATCGCCCGTCGCGCAGCTGCTATCCATCTTTTCGCTGCTGGGGCTGGCGCCGCCGGCGGCACTAGGATCGGCCGCAATCACGGCTGCATGGGACTGGGCGATCGCGCAATGGGACATCGGTGGGGTGCCGAAACGTCTAGTTTTGTGTGTAAATGACTAATAACACTACGAAAAAAATGCCGATTTGCCTTAGCGCTGCATTGCGCTATTCTTTGGTCTCGTAGTGCTTAAGACTGATAGACGTGGACTGGCACGAACCGGCATCCTCCGGTGGTGCCCGCCAACACGAGCGAGGAGCCCCATGAGCGAACCGCGAGTGATTAAAAAATATCCGAATCGACGCCTCTATGACACGGTCGAAAGCCGCTACATCACCTTGGCTGATGTCAGGCGCTTGGTGGTCGAAAGGATCGAATTCGTCGTTGTCGACAAGAAGAACAATGCCGACATTACGCGCAGCATTCTGCTGCAGGTCATTGCCGAGCAGGAGCATCTGGCTGAGCCGATCCTAAGCCTGGAATTCATGGTCGGGGTGATCCGCTCCTACGGCACCAGTCTGCAAGGCCAGGTGAGTCCGCACCTGGAACAGAGCTTGAAGCAGCTCATGACCCAGCAGCCTCCGGCGCAGCTTAGAGAGCGCGTAAAGACCGTGGCAGGCGGGGAGCCGCCGCGCCCGCGAGTCGCGTCGGATTTGGTGCGCGACGGCTAGAACGGCCGGCTCCGCCTGAAGAAAAGTGCGGCAGGCTTTACGACTGCCGCGCCGAAGATTACGCTGCGTCGACGTTGCGCATGGACAGGCGCACGCGGCCCTGGCGGTCGACCTCGAGCACCTTGACGCGCACCACATCGCCTTCCTTGAGCTTGTCGCCGACGCGTTCGACGCGCTCCTCGGAGATTTGCGAGATGTGCACCAAGCCGTCGCGGCCGGGAAGAATGGTCACGAAGGCGCCGAAGTCCATGAGCCGGGCGACCTTGCCCTCGTACACCCGGCCCACTTCGACATCGGCCGTGATCAGCTCGATGCGCCGCTGCGCTTCGCGGCCGGCCGCACCCTGAACGGACGCAATTTTCACCGTGCCGTCGTTCTCGATATCGATCGAAGTGCCGGTCTCCTCGGTGATCTGGCGAATGACCGCGCCGCCCTTGCCGATCACATCGCGGATCTTTTCCGGATCGATCTTCAAGGTGATGATGGTCGGAGCCCACTCGGACATGTTCTCGCGCGGCTTGGAGAGCACCTTGTTCATTTCGCCGAAGATGTGCAAGCGGCCGTCGCGCGCCTGATCCAACGCCACCTTCATGATCTCGCGCGTGATGCTGGTGATCTTGATGTCCATCTGCAGCGCCGTGATGCCGTCCTTGGTTCCGGCCACCTTGAAATCCATGTCGCCGAGATGATCTTCGTCGCCCAAAATATCGGTGAGCACCTGGAAGCGCGTTCCTTCCTTGACCAGACCCATTGCCACGCCGGCGACCGGCGCCTTGATCGGCACGCCGGCATCCATCAGTGCCAGGCTGGTGCCGCATACCGAGGCCATCGAACTCGAGCCATTCGACTCGAGAATCTCCGAGACCACGCGGATGACATAGGGAAATTTCTCCACGCCGGGCATGACCGCCTTCACGCCGCGCTTGGCGAGATTGCCGTGGCCGATTTCGCGCCGTTTCGGCGAACCCATCATGCCGGTTTCGCCGACGCTGAACGGGGGAAAATTGTAGTGCAGCATGAAGGGCTCTTTCTTCTCGCCCATCAGGCCGTCGATGATCTGCGCATCGCGCCCGGTTCCCAACGTCGTCACGACCAGAGCCTGGGTCTCGCCACGGGTGAACAATGCCGAACCGTGAGTTCGCGCGAGCACGCCGGTGCGGATGTTGATGGCGCGCACGGTCTTGGTGTCGCGGCCGTCGATGCGAGGCTGGCCATCGAGAATTTTGCCGCGCACCAATCGATATTCCAGATTGGAGAACTCGGCGCCCACCTGTTCGGCGGTAAATTTCGCCGGCTCGCCCTTGGCTAGAGCTTCGACCGCGGCCGCCTTGATCTCCTTGATCTTGGCGTAGCGCTGCATCTTTTCGGTGAGTGTGTACGCGGCGGCAACGGCCGCCTCGGCGAATCCGCTGACTGCCGATTGAAGTTCCTTGTTGGGCTCCGGCGCGACCCATGACCACTTCGGCTTGCCCGCTTCCGCGGCGAGTTCGTTGATGACCTTGATGGCGATCTGCATCTGTTCGTGACCGAACGTTACCGCACCCAGCATGACTTCTTCATTGAGGCCGTCGGCCTCCGACTCGACCATCAGCACGCCTTCCGCGGTGCCGGCAACCACCAGATCGAGCTGCGAGGTGGCAAGTTGGGTGGTCGTGGGATTCAGAATGTACTTGCCGTCGATGTAGCCGACGCGGGCGCCGCCGATGGGCCCCAGAAATGGCATGCCGGAAATGGCCAGCGCCGCGGATGCGCCGAGCAACGAGGCAATATCAGGATCGACTTCGCTGTTGACGGAAATGACCTGAGCCACGACTTGAACGTCGTTGATGAAACCTTCGGGAAACAGCGGGCGGATCGGCCGATCGATCAGACGCGAAGTCAGAGTCTCCTTTTCAGTAGGACGTCCCTCGCGCTTGAAAAACCCGCCGGGAATGCGTCCCGCCGCGTAAGTTTTTTCGATGTAATTGACAGTCAGCGGAAAGAAATCGCGGCCCGGCGTCGCCTTCTTCAGGCCCACTGCGGTGACCAGAACCACGGTCTCGCTCATGGTCACGAGCACGGCGCCGTCGGCCTGGCGTGCGAGCTCGCCCGTCTCGATGGTTACCGTGTGATCACCATATTGAAAACTTTTTTTGATAGCGCTCACGTAGAGCCCCTTTGATTCGAAGTGAAAGACGCAGGTGCGAATTGCGCCTGCAGCGGCGCCTGTTAGCGGCGTAACCCTAAGCGTTCGACCAATTGCGCGTACTTGTCCGGAGTTCTGCTCTTCAGGTAATCGAGCAGCTTGCGGCGCTGATTGACCATCTTGAGCAGTCCGCGACGCGATGCATGGTCGGCTTTGTGCGTGGTGAAATGCTGGCTCAAGCCGTTGATGCGCTCGGACAACAAGGCAATTTGAACTTCGGGGGAACCGGTATCGTGCGCGCTGCGCTGAAATTTACCGACGACGCCCGTCTTTTCTTCACGAGTAAGTGGCATTGAAATCAAACCCTCAATCAATAACTTAGGACCTTTTAAGAAGCCGCGCATTGTACGCGTCGCGGCACTTGCCCTCAAGCACGATTCGTGGCGGACGAAATAAGTCGCAGCGGCTTGAGCAGGCCCGCCGTCTCAATCTCGCCCAAACCGAGAAATCCCAAGCCCGCCGCATAGATACGCACCATTCCGGGCACTTCCAGGGCGATGTTCAGGCTCTGGCCCTGGCGAAGCGCGCTCACCCCCCCGGGGGGCAAATCGAAGCGGCGCCAGGCGCACAATGCCGCATCCACCGGCAACAGGGTCCGATGGCGGCCTTCCAGGCTCATCGCCTCCAATGCCTCAAAGGACCATTGCGGCTCGGCGGTAAAGGGCGCCACGCCGATCCGGCGCAGGGCCGACAAATGGCCGATGGTTCCCAACTGCGCCGCCAAATCCTCCGCGAGAACGCGGATATAGGCGCCTTTCGTGCAACGCACATCGAAGAACAGATCCGGCGGCTGCCAATCGAGCAATTGCAGCTCGTGGATGGTGATGGTGCGCGCGGCGCGCTCGCGCGTAATGCCGGCGCGGGCATACTCGTACAAGGGCTTGCCGTCCTGCTTCAGCGCCGAATGCATCGGCGGAATCTGCTGGTAATCGCGCGGAAATTCAGCCAGCGCGCCTTGCATCTGTTCGCGTGTGAACGCGGCAGCGGACGCGTTTCGATTACCGCGGACTCCCGATCCGCGCTCGCCGTGCGTTCGCCGAGACGCACCGTCACGCGATAAGTCTTGTCGGCGTCCAGCAATTGCGTGCCGAACTTGGTCGCCTCGCCGAAACAAATCGGCAAGAGGCCCGATGCCAATGGATCCAGCGAGCCGGTATGTCCGGCCTTGCGCGCGTTGAACAACCGCTTGACGCGTGCAACCGCGCCCGCGGAACTCAGGCCCAGGGGCTTATCGAGCAGCAGAATGCCGTGAATATCGGCGGGCATTTAGGAGCCTGTCTGAGTTTCATACGGCTCCTAGCCCTCGTCGATTATATGGTCGTGCTCGTCCGGGCCGGCGGTTCCCGCGGCAGCCTGCGAGTCGGGCTTCTTCAATGAATCGATCAGCTGGGTAAGGCGCACGCCATGTTCGATCGTCGTATCGAGTTCGAACGTCAGGGTCGGCGTATAGCGGATCATCAGCGACTTCGACAAGGCATTGCGCAGGAATCCGGCGGCGCTCGTCAGACCTTGCTGCACTTTCGGGTCCGGCCCTTCCTTGCCGAACACCAAGTAGTAAACCCGCGCGGTGCGCAGATCGCCGCTGACATTGACCGCAGTGATGGTGACATTGCCGATCCGTTCGTCCTTGACTTCGCGCCGCAGCAGTTCCGTGATCTCGCGCTGGATCTGCTCGCCCAGGCGCTTGGCCCGGGGATTGTCTTGTTTAGGCATGTAATCCCATGCTCGCCAGCGAGCACTCAACGGGGTCGCATCGACCCCGTCCAAAGGTGGCGCTTGCGCCTTACAGAGTTCTGGCAACTTCGACACGTGAATAGCACTCGATCTGATCGCCTTCGCGCACGTCGCTGTAGTTCTTCACGCCGATGCCGCACTCGGTGCCGGCGCGCACCTCGTTGACATCGTCCTTGAAGCGTTTCAGCGATTCCAAGGCGCCTTCGAAGATCACCACGTTGTCGCGCAGCACGCGGATCGGGAAATTGCGGCGTACGTAGCCGTCGATGACCATGCAGCCGGCGACCGTGCCGAATTTGCTGGAACGGAATACGCTCCGGACCTCGGCAAGCCCGACGATCGATTCCTTGACCTCCGGCGACAACATGCCGGTCAACACCGCTTTGATGTCGTCGATGGCTTCGTAAATGATGCTGTAGTAACGCACATCGACGCCATGATCCTTGATGGCGGCACGCGCGGCTGCATCGCCGCGCACGTTGAAGGCGATGATCCGCGCCTTCGAAGCGGCCGCCAGCGTGACATCGGACTCGGTGAGTCCGCCGACGCCGGACGCCACGATATTTACCGCCACTTCCGGGGTCGACAATCCGTTCAAGGAATCGCGCAGCGCCTCGGCGCTGCCCTGCACGTCCGCCTTCACCAACAATTGCACCAGGTCGGCCTTGCTCTCGCCCATGGTCGAGAACACGTCCTGCATGTTGGTGGCTTTCTGCGCCAGCTTGACGTCGCGCGACTTGGATTGACGATGCATCGCCACTTCGCGCGCCTTGCGTTCGCTTTCCACCACCAGCAGTTCATCGCCCGCATTCGGCGCGCCCGACAGTCCCAGTACCACCACCGGAATGGACGGTCCCGCCGAATCAACCGGATGTCCCGCCTCATCGAACAGCGCGCGCACGCGCCCGAATTCCTGACCGATCAGCAGCGGATCCCCGAGCTTCAAGGTGCCGCGCAGCACCAGTACCGTCGCCACGGCGCCGCGGCCCTTTTCAAGGCTCGACTCGATGACGTAGCCGGCCGCGAGACCCGCGGTCGGCGCCTTGAGTTCGAGCACTTCAGCCTGCAGCAGAATGCTGTCGAGCAACTGATCGACGCCCTGACCGGTGCGCGCCGACACCGGCACAAAAATATTCTCGCCGCCCCATTCCTCGGGAATCACGCCGTACTTGGTCAATTCCTGTTTGACCTTCTCCGCGTCGGCCTCCGGCTTGTCCATCTTATTGAGCGCCACGACAATCGGCACCTTGGCCGCCTGCGCATGCTGAATGGCTTCGACTGTCTGCGGCATGACGCCGTCGTCGGCGCCTACCACCAGAATGACGATGTCCGTGACCTGCGCGCCGCGCGCGCGCATCGAGGTAAATGCCGCGTGGCCCGGGGTATCGAGGAACGTCACCATACCCTTGGCCGTTTCCACGTGATAAGCGCCGATGTGCTGGGTGATTCCGCCGGCCTCGCCCGCGGCCACCTTGCTGCGCCGGATATAGTCGAGCAGCGAGGTCTTGCCATGATCGACGTGGCCCATGACCGTCACCACCGGCGGGCGCGGCAACACTTCCAGCGAGGAATCCGTTTCGCCCTGCAAGTCGTCTTCGATGATATTTTCCTTGCGCAGCACCGCCGTGTGGCCCATCTCCTCGACCACCAGCACCGCGGTATCCTGCTCGATCATTTGATTGATCGTGGCCATCACGCCCATATTCATCATGACCTTGATGACTTCCGTGGCTTTGACCGCCATCTTTTGCGCCAGCTCGCCCACCGTCATGGCTTCGCCGATCGCCACCTCGCGCACCACGCGCGCGGTCGGCATCTCGAATCCATGCTTGGTGTCCGCCTCGCCGCCCACCGAACGGCGCCGTCCGTCCCGCGACTTCTTCTTCTTGTGCCGCGAACTCACATCGCCGACGATGTGCAGTTCCTGCCGGCCGTAGCGCGTCGCCTTGTCGTCGACCACTTCGCGGGACGCCTTGCCCGGCTTCGCGGCGGCGGCCTTGCGTTCACGCTCGGCCACTTCGCGCGCCTGCACTTCCGCCGCGCGCCGCGCTTCCTCTTCGGCGGTGCGCTTGCGATTCTCCTCGTCGCTGCGGCGTCGGCTCTCTTCTTCCTGGCGTTCGCGGTCCTGGCGCTCCTTTTCGAGGCGATCATTCTCCGCGCGTTCCGAGCGCGGCCTTGGCCTGCTCTTCGGTCTCGCGCTGCTTGTCGATCTCTTCCTGTTGATGGCGCGCCTGATCCTCGAGCACTTCGCGCTTGACGTAGGTTCGCTTGCTGCGCACCTCGACATTGACGGTTCGCGCCCGCCCCTGCGGGCTGGCGAGCTTCAGTTCGGACTGCGATTTGCGGCGCAGAGTGATTTTGCGCGGCGCTGCATCGCCCTGGGATTCGTCATGGCCATGGCTGCGGCGCAGATGCGTCAGCAATTCGTGCTTGGCATCCTCGCTGATCATGTCCTCAGCGCCGTCGACCTTGATGCCGGCTTGATCGAGCTGCTGCAGCAGCCGATCGACCGGAACCTTCAGCACCTCAGCGAATTGAGCGACGGTTACATCTGCCATACTTGCTCCTAAACCTTAGCTTCTTCCGCGAACCAATGCTTGCGGGCATTCATGATCAGTTCGGCGGCTTTCTTCTCATCCACGCTGCCCATCTCGACCAGCTCATCGACCGCCAGGTCGGCCAGATCATCGCGCGTGCGGACGCCCTTGCGCGCCAGCGCCTTGCCCAGCGTCTCGCCGGTGATTTCGACCAGATCGGCGCCCGGCTCGGCGCCGTCCATCGATTCCTCGCTGGCGATCGCCTGGGTCAGCAGCACGTCGCGTGCCCGGGTGCGCAGTTCCTTGACGATTTCCTCGTCGAACTCTTCGATGCCGTTCAATTCGCTGGCGGGCACGTAGGCGATTTCTTCGATGGTCGAGAAACCCTCCTGCACCAAGATGCTTGCGACGTCGGCGTCGACATCCAGCTGCTTCATGAAGGTCTCGCGCAGCGCCAGCGACTCGGTCTCGCTCTTCGCCTCGGCCTGCGATTCGCTCATGACGTTCAATTCCCAGCCCGTCAATTCGCTGGCCAGACGGATATTCTGACCGCCGCGGCCGATGGCCTGCGAAAGCTTGTCCTCGGAGACGGCAATGTCCATCGAATGCGAGTCCTCGTCGACCACGATGGAGGTCACCTCGGCGGGCGCCATGGCATTGATCACGAACTGCGCATTGTTGTCGTCGAACGGAATGATGTCGACGCGCTCGCCGGCGATTTCATTGGAAACCGCCTGCACGCGCGAACCGCGCATGCCGACGCAGGCGCCGACCGGATCGACGCGCGGATCATTGCTGCGCACGGCAATTTTGGCGCGCACTCCCGCATCGCGCGCCGCCGCCAGAATATTGATCAGGCCCTGGCCCACCTCCGGCACTTCCAGCTTGAATAATTCGATCAAGAACTCAGGCGCCGTGCGCGACAGGAACAATTGCGGGCCGCGCGGTTCGGTGCGCACCTCCTTCAAGTAGGCCTTGATGCGATCCTGGGAACGCACCGGTTCGCGCGGGATCATCTCTTCGCGCGCGATGAAGCCTTCGGCGTTGGCGCCGAGATCCACATACACGCCGTTGCGGTCGACGCGCTTGACGATGCCGCTGACCAGCGTTCCGGCCCGATCCTTGTAGGCGTCGACGACCTGCGCGCGCTCGGCCTCGCGCACCTTTTGCACGATGACCTGCTTGGCGGTCTGCGCGAGGATTCGTCCGAAGGGCACCGATTCCATCGGTTCCTCGACGAAGCCGCCCGGCTCCACGTCCTTGTCGATATCGCGCGCATCATCCAAACGCAGCTCGCGCTCCGGCACTTCCAGTTCGCTGGAATCGTCGGCGAACACCTTCCAGCGGCGAAAGGTATCGTAGCCGCCGGTCTTGCGGTTGATCGAAACGCGCACGTCCAGTTCCTCGCCGTGCTTCTTGCGTGTCGCGGACGCGAGCGCGGCTTCGAGCGCGTCGAATATAATTTCCTTGTCGACGCCCTTTTCGTTGGAAACGGCATCGACGGCCATCAAAATTTCTTTGTTCATAAATCCAGACTCCTGCTCACTCCGGCCGCAATCGCGCCTTCTGAATTCGATCGAGCGGCAGGTCGTACGCCTTGCCGTCGACTTCCACTACAATCGTGTCGCTTGACACCGACTTCAATACCCCGACAAACCGCCGCCGGCCGTCCATCGGCACCTTCAACTCGGCAAATATCCGCTCGCCCGACAAACCGCTCGAAATGCGCGCGCGTGCGCAAAATCCGATCAAATCCCGGCGAAGAGACTTCCAGCGTGTAATGCCCCTTGATCGGATCCTGGATCTCGAGCACCTCGCTCACCGCATGACTGACGCTGTGCGCAATCATCCACCGTGACGCCGCCTTCCTGGCCGGGCCGATCAATGAATATCCGCAGCACACCGCCGCGTCCTGCGCGCGCATACTCGATATCGACCACCTCAAACCCGAGCGCCTCGATCGGCGGCTCTAACAAGCGCATCAAGGCGTCGCGCATTTCTCATCCAGACCCTTAAACAAAAAAGGGGACCATCGGCCCCCTTCCATCTACCCAACGAAAAAGCCCCTAGAAGGGGCCAAATCAAAAAACCGCGTGCCAACGCCGTGAGGATGGACCTTAAAGCCCCAACCCTAAAGCCAATCCGAGCCCCGTCGAGGGCCGCGATTATAGGCAAAGCCACTTCAGGCGTAAACCCTGATCGCCGATAGCCAAACCGCTTAAAAACTTAAGGCCGCATTGCTGCGGCCTTAGTAATCGCTTAAATCTTAAACGCTATTACCAGCGCTTCGGACCACGCGATCCGCCGCCGCCACCACCACCACCGCCGCCGCCGCCGGTGCGCTCCTGAGCCTCGTTCACCTTCAGCGCTCGCCCGTCGACGTCGTGGCCGTTCAAGGCCTGCATGGCGCGCGCAGCGTCTGCGCTGGCCATTTCAACGAAGCCGAAGCCGCGGGGCCGACCGGTGTCGCGATCATTGATCAACGCCACCGACTGTACCGCGCCATGCTTTTCGAACAGCGCGCGCACTGCGGATTCGTCCATTGAGAACGGGAGATTGCCAACATACATTTTCGTCATGTGAAGAATACCTACTACAAAAGAAACTATCGGCCGGTCACGCTTGCTTACGCTTCAGTACAATGCCTTAAGCGGAATGCCAGCCACCTGGATCGAAGAAACCTGCTTTGTGGGTTGTGGCCAAGGAGACGCCGGAGCGGCGCGGTGACCAAAAACGGACCAAGTAGAAATCACGAACCGGCGCGAATACTACAGCAATTTACTGAATAACTACGAATATTTTGCCTCTGTTTCCTACAATCACGGCCGCTCTATGCTGCGGCCCCTCATTGCAGCCAAACTCTGGTAACCGCCCGCCAAGCGGCTATTCTGTACCGCCCGCGTAGCGTACGCCGGGAACCGCTACCATTAATGATCAGCATTCGGATGCCATCAGCCTATTTTCTACCCAAGTACTGGATCACCTGGGTGGGTTTGGCGGTCATGCGTGCCGTGGAACTGCTTCCCTTCCCCGCGCAGCGCCAGGTGGGCCACGCCCTGGGTACTCTGTTGCGACTCTGCCCTTGCCGCTACGTGCGGATCGCCCGCCGGAATATCGCGCTATGCCTGCCGGAACTCTCGCGCAAGCGCAGCGCGAGGATTTGTTGCGCCGGCATTGCCGCAGTCTCGGCATGGCGCTGTGTGAAACCGCCGATACCTGGTGGAGCAGCGATCGGCGCCTCAACAAGCTCGCCGATGTCCAGGGTCTGCATCATCTGCAGGCGGCGCTTGCCAAGGGCCGCGGCGCCATCCTGGTGGGCGGCCATTTCACGACCATCGAAATCACCACCCGCATCCTCGGGACGGTGGTGCCGCTCAATGTCGTGTATCGCCCGATGAAGAACGCGCTCCTGTCGCACATCATGTTCAAGAGCTTCTGCCGTCACGGCAAGCCCATCCCGAAGGATGACATTCGCAGCCATGGTTCGCGCCCTCAAGAAGAACGAGGCGGTCTGGTTTGCACCGGACCAGAGTTACCGCAATAAGGGAGCGGCCATGGTCAATTTCTTCGGCATACCCGCGGCCAGCAACCCCGCCACCTCGCGGCTGGCGCGAATTTCCGGCGCCGCGGTCATGACCTACTTTGGCGAGCGACTGCCGGGCAATGCCGGCTACCGCGTGGTGATCGGACCGGCGTTCGAGAATTTTCCCGGGCGCTGATCCGGTCGACGATGTCGAACGCTACAATCGATTGCTGGAGGCGCAGGTTCGCCGGGTGCCGGAGCAGTACCTGTGGGTGCACCGGCGCTTCAAGGGACTGAGCAGCGACTATCCGGATTACTACGGACGCGACTCCCGCAATAAGGCGCCGCGGGCCCGGCGAGTATCCGCGCTCGCCACATGCACCCTGACGTTGCGCACGGCCACGCTCGGCCGATGTGCCCGCGCTCGACGGCGCTGATCGCGCGATCCGCCCGGGGTTTGAGTTCCGAGGACTATCGTCCGCGCGCAAATCGAAGGCGCGCTGCGCGGGGCGTTCGGCGTCGACAGCCAATTGCTGGCCGACGAGACTTATTTCGTGGTCGAGGATGCGGGACAACTGGTCGGCTGCGGCGGCTGGAGCTTTCGATCGACGCTGTTCGGCGGCGATGCGCGCGCGCGGCCGCGATTCTTCGACCCTCGATCCTAAGATCTCAAGCCGCGAAGATTCGCGCCTTCTTTGTCGATCCCGCACACGCCCGTCGCGGGATCGGCACCGCTGCTGCTCGATCATTGCGAGAAGGCAGGCACGCGCGCACGGATTCGCGTCGGTTGAACTCATGGCCACCCTGCCCGGCGTCAAAGCTCTATGCGGCGCGCGGCTACATCCGCGGCCCATGGTGCATTTCGACGTGGGAATCGGGAGAGACAATCGAGTTCATCCCCATGCGCAAATCGCTAGTCGCGCCATAGACGCCGCCAGCCGGCATTGCCCGAGGTCGCGCAGCGTGCGGATATTTCTGCGGTAGATCTCGTCGCGTCGCCGACCGCTGCGACGGCGCGCTCCACGCTCGCCTCGCGCAGCAGGTGCAACATGGGATACGGCGAGCGGTTGGTGTAGTTTTCGATGTCATCGGGCTGCGACCCCGCGAACTGATATTGCGGATGAAAGCTGGCCATCTGCAACTCGCCTTCGAGGTCGAGCTCGACGACCGCGGCATCGCAGACCTCGAGGAAATCGTTGTACTCGATAAAATCCGTGAGCACCCACGGGATGAATCAGCAGCGTGGTCTCGCGCTCGCTTGGGATCCGCAGCGGCGAACCTCTTCAGCTCCGACACGCAGCTCCTCCAGCAATCCGGCGGCACTGCGCTGTTCGCTGACACGGAAGCGCACCCGATCGGCCCGATAGGGATTCTCCGCGAACGGGCACAGATTAAGGCCGATCACCGATATTTCCACCCAGCGCCGCGTTGCGGAAATGATTTCGTCGCTGTATCAATAGGCTTCTCCCAAAGAGTTGCACGCAGTCTAGATCAGCGACTTCGAGTATCCTAATCCGCCCTTCATCAGCTCGAGAACCTGAACCAGATGTCGCAACCGATTCCTGCCACGCTGATCCCGGGAGACGGGATTGGCCCCGAAATCATGGACGCCATGCTCGCGGCGCTGGAGGCGCTCGGTGCGCCGTTTCGAGTGGGATCGGCAGATCGCCGGCCTGGAAGGCGTCAAGAGCGCCGGGGACCCGCTGCCGCCGCAAACCTCGACAGCATCAGAGCGCACGCGGCTCGCGCTCAAAGGGCCGCTCGAGACTCCTTCGGGCGGCGGCTACCGATCCTCCAATGTGCGCTTGCGTGAAGCAATTCAAGCTCTATGCCAATTTGCGACCGGCGCGCACGCTGATTCCCGGCGGCCGATTCGACAAGATTGACCTGGTCGTCGTGCGCGAAAACCTCGAGGGCTTGTACATCGGGCACGAGACCTACATTCCAATCGACGATGACCCGCACGCGCGTGGCCATGGCCACGGGTGTCAACACGCCGCCAGGGCAGCCGTCGGCTGCTGCGAATTTGCCTTCGAGCACGCGATTGCGACGGGCCGAAAAAAGGTGGCCATCGTTCACAAGGCCAACATCATGAAGGCCTTGACCGGGAATCTTCCTGGAGACCGGACTGGAACTGTACGAACGCAAGTACAAGGGCAAGTTCATCCTGGAAACCGTCATCATCGACGCCTGCGCCATGAAGCTGGTGCTGAATCCATGGCAATTCGACATGTCTGGTGACCACCAATCTGTTCGGCGACATCCTCTCCGATTTGGTCGCCGGACTGGTGGGCGGTCTCGGGATGACGCCCGGCGGCAACATCGGCGCCGATGCGGCGATTTTCGAGGCGGTGCACGGTTCCGCGCCGGACATCGCCGGCAAAGGGATCGCCAATCCCATTGCCCTGCTGCTCGCGGCGGCGATGATGCTCGAGCATTGTCACTTGCCGCACATGGCCGACTCGACTGCGAACCGCCATCGATCAAACGCTGAATCTCGACAAGGTCACGCACCGGAGATCTGGGCGGCCGCGCCAACACCGCGGAATTCACCCGCGCGCTGGTCAAGCGCATCGGCCAGTAACGGAAGCATGCAGCCGATAATTTCCATCAGCGGGGTCACCAAGTCCTACGCCACGGGCTTCGAAGCGCTTGAAGCGCGTGGATCTCGACCATCGACAAGGGCGAGATTTTTGCGCTGCTCGGGCCCAACGGCGCCGGCAAGACCACGCTGATCAACATCGTCTGCGGCATCGTGACCGCGAGTAGCGGCACGGTGACCGCCGACGGCCATGACATCGTGCGCGACTATCGCGCCGCCCGTTCCCTGATCGGCCTGGTGCCGCAGGAACTGAGCACCGATGCCTTTGAAACGGTGTGGGCGACCGTGACATTCAGCCGCGGCCTGTTTGGCCGGGCGCCGAATCCGCAGTTCATCGAGGGCCTGCTGCGCGATTTGTCGCTGTTGGACAAGCGCAATGGACAAGATCATGACGCTGTCCGGCGGCATGAAGCGGCGAGTCATGATTGCCAAGGCCTTGTCGCACGAACCGCAGATTCTGTTCCTGGATGAACCGACGGCCGGTGTCGACGTCGAATTGCGCCGCGACATGTGGGCGTTGGTGCGCGGACTGCGCGACAGAGGGCGTCACCATCATCCTGACCACCCACTACATCGAGGAAGCGGAGGAAATGGCGGACCGGATCGGCGTGATCAACAAGGGCACCTTGATGCTGGTCGAAGACAAGAAGGAGCTGATGAAAAAACTCGGCAAGAAGCAACTGACGCTGCACCTGCAAAGGCCGCTGCAGAGCATTCCCGCCGAACTGAATCGTGGGAGCTTGAACTCAAGTGCGACGGCATGATCTGGTGTACACGTCGACAGCGCCGACAGCGTGGACATTTCCTCGTTGCTCAAGCGCTTGAGCGAGCTCGCATGGAGATCAAGGACCTGCAGACCCAGCAAAGTTCGCTGGAAGACATATTCGTCAATCTGGTGAGCGAGCGCGCATAACATGAGCCCACCCGCCGTCACTCGCCTGCCTTCAATCGCCACGGCGTCTGGGCGATCTATAAATTCGAAATTGCCCGGGCGCTGCGCACCCTGGTGCAAAGCCTGGTCACGCCCGTCATCACCACGTCCCTGTACTTCGTGGTATTCGGGGCGGCGATCGGTTCGCGCCTGACCCTGGCCAGCGGGGTCAGCTACGGCGCGTTCATCGTGCCGGGACTCATCATGCTGGCGCTGTTCACCGAAAGCCTGTCCAACGCCTCCTTCGGCATCTATTTTCCCAAGTTCACCGGCACGATCTACGAACTGCTGTCGGCCCCCGTGTCCTACCGTCGAAATCGTCATCGCCTATGTGGGCGCGGCGGCATCCAAGTCGGTGGTGCTGGGCGTTGATCATTCTCGCGACGGCATCGTTGTTCGTGCCGATCAAGATACTGCATCCGTTCTGGATGATCGCCTTCCTGCTGATGACGGCGGGCACTTTCAGTTTGTTTGGATTCATCATCGGCATCTGGGCCAAGGGCTTCGAGCATCTGCAATTCATTCCGATGCTCATCATCACGCCGCTGACGTTTTTGGGCGGCGCCTTCTATTCCATCGACATGCTGCCGCCCGCCTGGCGCACCTTCAGTCTTTTCAATCCCATCGTGTACTTGATCAGCGGCTTTCGCTGGAGCTTTTACGGCGCGGCGGATGTCAGCGTCGGCGTCAGCATCGCCGTGACGGTGGGATTTTTTGCGGTCTGTTTGGCGCGTGGTGGCCTGGATATTCAAGACCGGCTATCGGCTGAAGAACTGAGGAGCGAAGCGGCAGGACCCTGCTCTTGCGCGCATTCCCCGCGGCCACGGCGCCCTCTAGAGTCCCAGGACCACGATTTTGCCGTTCACCTTTGCCGTGGGCCAGATTGGCGACGTCATGCCAGTGGCGACCGCGATTTTCTGCCCGGCACCCGTATCATAGGTGATGACGCCGCCGCCGATCGCACCGCCAAGATCCTTGGACCATAGCTTCTTGCCGCTGCCGGCGTCGAACGCGTAGAACGTCCCACCCATATCGCCGAACAGGACCAATCGGCCGGTGGTCGGAGTGATGCCGCCGATCAGGGGATACGGGGCGTGGAATTGCCAGTTGCGTTCGCCGGAATCGGCGTTGCTGGCCGTCAGCCAGCCCGACCACGCTTTCGGGTCGTCCTGTTTGCCGAAGCCCTGAGTGGCGCCGCTCCAAGGCTTGCCCGCCGGCGTACTGGCGAGCGAATTGGCCGGCACGGCGTTCACGGTCGTGCACCAGTCAACCTCGCCGGTAAAGATGAGATTGTCAGCCGGATCGAACGCTGCTCCGTTCCACTCCGCGCCGCCTTGGGAACCGGGACAAAACCGCGTGCCTTGCGCGGTCATCGGCACCTCCTCGTTGCTGATCGTCGTGACCGGCTTGCGGTAGACGATCTTGCCGGTAGTCAAATCGATCAAGTACAAGTGTCCGTCCTTCGGCGCCTCGGCCAGCATTCGATGGCCTTTATTGCTGAGGAACAGGGCGGGCGGCGCGGAGACATCCCAGTCGTGAAAATCGCGTTTGACGAGTTGAAAGTGCCGTTGGTAAGCACCGGTCTTCGCATCGAGAATCACAATCGAGCTGGCGAACAAATTTTCGCCCGGGCGCGATTCCTTATGAAAATCGGGCGCAGGGTTGCCGGCGGGTACGTATAAGAGCCCGGTCACCGGATCGAGCGAATAGGAAGTCCAGGTGGCGCCGCCCGTGATCGGAAACCCCTTGGCTTCCTTCCAGGTCGCGGCGTAGGCCGATTTTGGATCCGGGGCCGCGGGTCCGCGGGCCGTATCCCCCTGACCCTTGGGCACCAGATAGAACTCCCAGACGATGTGGCCATCCTTGTCATCGAGCGCGTACATGCGTCCTTTCACGCCCTTGTTGTCGCCGCCGGCGTTGCCGATAAAGACCATTCCGTTCCACGCAATCGGCGCCGCCGGCACCGATTCGCCCTTCGCTGCATCCGCAATGACCGTCGACCACAGGCGCTTGCCGTTTTTGGCATCGTAGGCGATCACCTTGCCGTCGGCAGTTCCGCGGAACACTCGATGGTCGAGCCATGCAATTCCGCGATTGACCTTCAAATCGCCCGAGGCAGAATCCTCATGGCTGCGCCAGTTGAGCTTGCAGGAATTCGGATCGATGGAAAAAGTATCGCGCTCGGTGGTTGCGAACAGAGCTCCATCGACTTGCACCAGCCCGGTCTGAAAGGAAAGCTGTTCGCCGGTGTCGAAGCTGCACAGCACTTTCAGGCCCGCCACGTTTTTGTTGTCGATCTTTTCGAGCGTCGCGTAGCGATCGGAAGTGAGCGTGCGGTTATAGCTGGGCCAGTCGGTCCCTGCTTGCGCCGGAGATGGTAAGCCGCCCCATACGGCGGCGGCAACGATAAGGATTACGAAACGCATAAATTTTTCCTTGATTCTGTAGGACCAGCTGTAATGTGAAGTATCGCATCGGCCGCGTCTATCCTGCACGCAAGCGCGCCTCGTGTCGGCGCCTGCCTACAGCATCTCGCCGCGATGGCGGGCGCCTTAGCGTCGAACCCACGCACGCTTTGGCGTATCTTTGAGCGATGAGCGATCGCGAAAACGGCACGCCCTCCTCAGCCGATCTGTCTACACCGGCGAAGGAAAATCTTGAGGTTTTGTCGCGCTTCAAAAGCCGGGAAGAGGCACAGATATCCGGCCTGCAGCTGGCGATCGAGCGCATCAGTCGATTCTTTGGCAGTCCGGCATTCTTTGCGTTCGCCGTCGCCTTTATCGCCGCCTGGATCGCCGTGAACCTCTGGGGCATGCATCGGGGGTGGCACCCGCTGGATGCACCGCCCTTCGCCTGGCTGCAGGGCCTGGTCAGTGCCACCGCCTTGCTGCTGACGGTTGCGGTACTCATACGGCAAAACCGAATGTCGCAGGCGGCGGAACATCGGGCGCATCTGGACCTGCAAATCAACCTGCTGACCGAACAGAAGGTCACCAAACTCCTGCAGATGATCGATGAGTTGCGGCCCGATCTCACGGCGTTGCGCTCCGGGCCCGATCACGAAGTCAGGAAATGACCAAGCCGGCCGACGCGCACGCGCTGCTGCATGCCATCAAGGAAAAGCAGTAAGTCGGCCCCGCGGTCCAGCTAGCTGTACAAATGACGCCGTGTCAGCGGCAGGTCGGGAACACCCGCCGCTCGTTTGCTCGCCAGCACCTGGTAAATACCGATTTTCCCCAATTCGAAATCCAGCGCAGCGGCCGCCATGTACATCTGCCATACACGATAGGTCGCTGCGTTGACGTGCTCCAGAGCGCGTTCGCGGTTGCTCTCGAGGCGCGCCACCCAATGGCGCAACGTCATGGCATAGTGCGCGCGCAGGCCCTCCACATCGGCGATCTCCAGTTTCTCGCGCTCCATCACGCGTTGTATATTGCCGATGGTGTCGAGCTGCCCGTCCGGAAATACATAGCGATTGATGAACTCGGTGGACAAGTTTCGTCACCCACCCTTCCGAGTCATGCGTAATGCCATGATTGAGGAAAAGGCCGCGAGGCTTGAGCAGGCGGTGCACCGTGGAGAAATACACGGGCAGGTTCTTGAGCCCGACGTGCTCGAACATGCCCACGCTGGCCACCTTGTCGTAAACCGACTCGCCCGGTAAATCACGGTAATCCATCAGTTCGACGCTGACCTGGCCGGTGAGGCCGGCTTCGCGCAATGCGGTCGCGCGCCACTTTCAGCTGCTGCGGACTCAAGGTCACGCCATGGGCCTGCACACCGTAGTGCCGTGCCGCGTGGATCACCAACGCGCCCCAGCCGCAACCGATGTCCAGAAACTTCTCGCCGGATTTGCAGAGACAGCTTGCGGCAGATGTGCTCGAGCTTTGCCTGCTGGGCGCTGTCGAGATCCACATCGGGCGATTCGAAGTAGGCGCATGAATACACCATGGCGCGATCCAACCACAGTGCGTAGAAACTCATTCGAAACATCGTAATGAAAATGTATGGCGTCGCGATTCTCCGCCTTCGAGTGCGCCTTCACGCGCGGCGCATCAGGGCCAGCGCACGCCGCCTTCCTTGCCTTGCGGGTCGCGGCATTCTGCATCCGCAGCCGCACGCCATCGTGGCGACGCGAACTTGTTCCCCGCGCGGACATCGCAGCGCGTCCAGATGATCCTTGATGCTCAAGGCGGCGAAAAAGTCCCCCTCGATTTCCAGGTCGCCCCGAAAATACGACTCGGCGAGCACCAGAGGATCGTGCTCGAGAACCGCGGACCAGACCGCCTCAGGATCTGCGAACACCAGCGTGAACGGCAATGCGGAACCTCGGCTACCGGCCCGCGCGGTCAAACTTTCGCCGTTCCATGCCGCGAATTGACGCTGCCGGTAACGGCCAAACATTCGCACGTAGAAGTCGGTGGCCAGTTCGCGGCCCGGATAGACGAGCGACGACCCCGCCGCCTGTTCGGCTGCCGCGATGCCGGCGCTGCCCGCCAATGAACCCTGCGTGTTCGGCCGCACTCCGGAACTCAGGCGGATTGCGTGTGCATTTGATTATTCATAGACACTCCTGATGTGCGGTACGAGACCAAGCAATTTACATACCAGCGCGAAATGCCGCAAAAACCAACTTTCGCCGGCTGTTGCGCTGAATTTATTACATATTTACCCCAAAAATTTCAGCCACTACGAGCCGGCTACTTGCCGGGGCCCGTTCTTGGTCTTCTCGATAAACGCCGCAACATTGGCATGCAGCGCCTTCAGGTCCGGCTCATGGGCATACACCATATGACCCGAGGTGTAGAAATGCATCTCGATATTGCCCTGTAGCGTGCTCTGGATCGGCAAGTGACGCAACTCGTACTCGGCGGCGAAATACGGCGTGGCCAGATCGTAGTAGCCACCGTTCAGCTGCACCTTGAGATTGGGATTTTGCTTCATCGCGACCGCAAGATCCGGCATGACATTGACGGGACCGGGAATCTTGCCGCTCGACGCCCGGCGGCTGATGCAGAAAATCCCAATACTTGCCGACGTCATACTCCGCCTTGTAGGTCTTCTTGTCGCCGAACTTGAGCGATGTTCGCACGTAGTCGTTGAAGGCCGAGACGTAAGCCGAAGAGATGGCCGCCGATTGCGGGTCGTAGTCCGCCTCCTTGCTCATCGGATCGATGGTCGGGTCCCGCGAAGCGCGTATCGAGCCGTCCCGTGGTGATCTCGGCGCCCAACAGCGTCTTCTCGAACTCGCCGCCATTGACGCGCAGATTGGCGCGTTCGATGTAGTCGGCCGGCAGGCCGGTGTAGTCGTGCAGCTTCACGCAATGGCTCGGTTTGCGCTCCGCGCTCAAGGTCGAGCCCGCGGCGAGCGCCTGCACGTACTCGGTCATGGCGAAGCTCTCCACCTCTTTGCAACAGCGGCTCCAGCGCCGCCGGCTGATTCGGCAGCTTGTGGTGGTACCAAGCGGTGGCGGTGTAGGTTGGCAACGCCAGCGCATAGGGTAAATCCATGCCCGGGTTGAACTGCGGCCCGTCGACGCTGTTGTCGAAGTTCAGAATCTGAGACAGCAGAATGACGCCGTTCAGATCCAAGCGACTTCTCGTTCTCCAGAATAGCTGGCCAGAGCGCTGCCGTACGGGTGGTGCCGTAGCTTTCGCCGAACAGATACTTCGGCGAATTCCAGCGATTGTGGCGCGACAAGAACTCCACGATGAAATTGGCGAATGCGTGCGCATCCTGATCGACGCCGTAGAAGGCCTTTTCCTTGTCGGTGCCGCGCAGATGTCCGAATCCCGTTCCCGGTGCATCGACGAATACCAAGTCGCTGGCATCGAGCAGCGTGTACTCGTTGTCGATCACGCGGTATGGCGCGGCCGGACTATGCGTATCGTCCGCGGTCACCACGCGCTTCGGTCCGAAGGCGCCCATGTGCAGCCAGACGGTCGATGAGCCTGGGCCGCCGTTGTAGATGAATGTGATGGGGCGGCGAACATCCTCCTTGTCGCCTCGAAAGTAGGCCACGTAGGACATACCGACCTCCGGCGGCTGCGGCGGCGGCGGACCGTCTTGCGCTCTTCGTGCGGCCGGGGATCATCGTCCATCGGATCCTTGACGTGCACCACCAAAATTCCCGCTTCCGCCTGATAGCCGATCGCGCGTCCTGCGACCGTCACCGAACCTGAGCTGATCTGCTTTTCGTCCTTCAAATAGCGCGGCGATTCCGTGGGCTCGGGCACCAAGGCGATCTTGGCCGGCGCATCGGCTGCCGTTTTCTCGGCGGCATTCGCGGCGGGCGGAAAAAGCGCCGCACTCAAGGACAAGCAGAACATGATTCTACCGAAGCTCAGGGTCATTATTTGGAATCTCTCTAGGGTCGTTTGAATAATTTGCGCGACTCGTCGCCAACATTGTAATCGTCACGGGGTGCATTTCGCTGTTATTTTCTCGGCCGCCCCCTTCAATACTCGAACTGATAGATCAGCCCGATACTGCTGCCGGGGTCGTTCTCCGGCGTGGTTCCCTGGACTGAAGTCGTGCCGTTACCCAGGCGGGTTTGCAGCTTCAGACCCTTGCTTAGGTCGATGTCGGCTTGCAGCTGGCTGACCCCGTTGCTGCTCTGCCTACCCTCGACGTAAACACGCTTGGAAATATAGCGGCCCGCCTCGATGCTCGCCCCGGTGTCCTGTCCGGTCGCGGTGGTGCTCATACCGGCGCCGATGGTGAGCCGGTCAAGCCCCAGGCGATTCTGCAACTTCGCCAGCGGATCCCGGTCGCCGCCCAGACCGCCCAAGGATGCCAGCGCATAGCCGATTTGCGCCACCTGAAAGGCGCTCAATTGGCTCATCTGAGTGCCGAACAGGAGTTGCGCCAGGATTTCATCCGGCGGGAGCACCGGGTTGCTGGTGAATTCGAAAAGCGGTGCGTCCGCGAATCCTGTGATTCGCATGATGGCGGTGGTGGTGCCGACACTGGTCTGCGCGGTGAAATCCAGGGTCGGGTCGATCTTGTTCTTGAGGCCGGCGCCATTGAAGGCGACCCGCCCGGCGGTGAAATTCAGCCGATTCGATGCGAAGGAAAAGCTGCCGCGCTGCAAAGCGAAGCCGCCGGTCACGGATGGCGCATCCGTGGTCCCGCCGATGTGCAGTTCGCCGCCCATCTCGGCGTCCAGTCCACGCCCTTTGACCAAGATTTCATTCGGCGCCTCGACCGCCACGTCGAGGCCGATGACCAACCGCTTATCGGCCACCACGGCGGTTTTCTTGCCGCGGCGGCGGACATCGAGCACGGCTACATTCGGCGGCAGACTGTTGGGAATGCCGATCAAGGTGCGATTCAAGTGCACTTTGCCGCTGACGTCGAGGCGCTCCCGCGCGCTGCCCTTGATTTGCACGTCAGCGCTCAAGTTCGCAGTAAACAATTTGCTGACAATGGGCTCCGCGTTGCTTGCGTTTATTTTCAGATCCACGGGGATGCCGGACTGTAAAACCCCGACCGAGCCGCTCATTGATAAGGTTCCGGTATCCGCGGACGCGGTAAACGACTTGATCTGTAGAGTTCTGTCCTCGCCGACGATCCGTGCATTGATTCTGGAAATAGAGATGCCGTGGCCGTAATCGTTGAAGGCGCCCTGCGACAAATTGTAAGTGCCGGCGATCTTCGGATCCGCAACACTGCCGGTGACGTCGCCGTCGATTTCGATCTGTCCGGCGGCGTGCTGTCCGCGCGCCTCGAGCAGCGGATTGAACATGCCGACATCGAGCTTGCCGCTGATCTTCATATCGACCGCTCCATCCATTGCGATCGGCGCCTCACCGGCGGCGCGCAGCTGCGATTCTGATCCGGCGTCCAGCCGCGCGTCGATGTCCGCGGTCGCTCCACGCAGGCCGGCGGTCAATTGAAAGTTGACCGCCGGCACGCCCAGAGCGGCGTCATCTGCCATCTGAATGCTCGACGCCGTGAGCTTAATCTCGCCGGTCGGCAGCGCAGTACTGCCGCCCAAGTCGGCGTGCGCGTCGATGGAACCGCCGGTCAGCAGGTTCGGTACGAATGCATTGATCAGGTCGGGGCCGACATGGCTGAGCGACGCGCGCAGCGACAGGTCGGGCGTAACCCGCCCTTCGAGGTCGAGTTCGGCTTTCTGCGCTCCTAACCTCAGCGAATCGACCGCCAGGCCGGCGGCGAAATCCACACGTACGGGTGCGAGCAAACGCACGGTTTGGTCCCGGTAGGTGGCGTGCACAGCGGCAATGTTCAGCTGTTGCGAATCCAGATTCAAATTGCCATCGGCCTTCACGCTGGCCGCCGCGCCATGGAGCTTTGGGATCTCGACCTGCAACTGGTAATCGAAAGAATCCGTAAAGCCACTTCCCGTCAAATGCACATCGCCGGCGAGCCCTTTGAACGTCATCTGGCGTGCGTCCACAGACAAGCGAGCGCTGGTGCGCTCTGCCTCGGGAAGCAGAGCCACGTGCGCTTGCAGTTTGCCCGCTATTTCGGTTCCGAGCAGAGGCTGCAAATCTGTCAGATGTTCAACGGTCGCCGTGAGCTCGCCACGCGTCTGGGCCGCATGTCCGGCTGCAAGCGTTACATCGCCCTCGAGATGCGCGCTTTTCCAATTGACCTGGCGGATGAGCGCGTGCAGCGAGTCTGCGGCCCCAGGTTCGACGGCAATATCCACCTGCAGCGGCGCGGCACCGAGCATTCCCTGCGCGGTGAGAGTCCCGCTCAACGCCGCCGGCAGGCCGCGCGCGCTGAGTTCTGCGGACAGCTCTCCTGGCGGCGATCCACGGACGGACAACTTCGCGTCGAGATGGGCCTCGGCGGCCAGCGCCGACATCGGCCCGGCGAGCGAGCCTGATCCTTTTAATGTGCCCGTAAGCGCCGTCGATAACAGACTGAGATTCGGCAGTTCGGCATCCCATCTTGCCTTGATCGTCCCGCCAACCGTGCCGCTCGCCGCCAAGGTCAGCGCGTTGCCGGAGAATTTGGCACTCTCAACCGACAACACGCCGCCGCGGTATATGCCGCGGAAATCCAGGCTGGCGCGCTCCCCGACCGCACCCGCCCAAAACTGCGTTCCCGGAACGAGCGCCGCGGCGGCGTTCAATTTCATGTTCACGGCGGCGGGATAGCCGTCCACCTGGGCATTGATCGTGGCGCTGCCGCGCACAGTTTGTCCCGCGATTGCCGCGAATGGCGTTAGATTCGGCAGCCGCAAGGTCGCGCTGGCGCGTTGCTCACCGGCGGTAACTGCCTGCCCTTGCAAGGAGAACAGCCGGTGAGTCGCGGTCAACTCGACCGGTCGGCCTGGATCGGCGAGGCGCATCGAGGCGTCGAGCGTTACCGGATCCTTCTCCAAGAATCCGAGCTGTGGGAAGGGAACGCGCAGACCCTCAACGAGCGCATGCAGCTCGGCCCTGCCGAGATCCGCCGTAAGATCGGCGTTGATCGCGGCGAATTGGGTGTGCCCCGGAACTTTCAAGCCGCTGACGATGAGATGCCCCTCGCCGGACGGTGCCTTGATGCTGCCGTGCCAGCGCCCGCGCAATTGGGCTCGCTCCCACGCCAGATCCGCGCGCGGAGTCATCGCCGCCGCGGCGAAATCGAAGCTCAGGTCGCCCGACAGTTCCTGCAAGTTTAGGCTGCCATCCGCGTGGCCTTGCAATGCTCCCGCCTGCAGCGCCACCGTGAGGTGTTCCGCCTCACGCAGCCCCTGCAAGTTGATCGTTGCCTGCAGGTCACCCAGACCCGGCAAAGAGAGGATATTCTCCAGCGGCCCGTTGGCGGGCTCGTGCAGCTGCAGGGAAGCATCCATGCGCTTGGCATCGAAATGCAAATGCAACTCATAGCTGCCATCGCCGTCGGTCCGCCGCGCCGATGCGTCAAAAAGCATGTCGCGTATGGAACGCAAATGGGCGCTGCCGCCGGCCACCAGCGATGCCGGCGCGCCAGCCAATTGCGGACCCAATTGCAGCAAATCGATGGTCACGCGATCTACATCGATGCGCGGTATCGACGGCTCGCCGCCGGCGGCGGCCGAACTTTGCGGCAGGCGTTGCATATCCACACCGGTGACGTGCAGCCGATCCACCTGCAGTCCGCCCTTAAGGTAGGCAAGCGGCCGCCAATCCAGCTCGATCCCTCTCGCGGTGAGCCAGACGCCGGCGCTGTCGCGTAGCTGCAATTGCGCCAGGGTCAAGTGTCGGGGAAACGATCCGGCCAAGACCCGTGAGCTGCACTGCACCGTCCGTCAACCGGGCAGTGAGTTTTTCTATCTGCAGTCGTCCGGCCGCGGTATTTCCCGCAATCAAGACGGCGACGACGATCAGGATCAGCAGCAGTGCCGCTGCACCCGCACCCCAAGCCACAATGTTACGAGTCCGGCGCATCAAAATGCCTGCCCCAGCCCAATGTAGATCTCGAACGAGTCCTCGCCGGGGCGACGACTCACCGGAACTGCCACGTCGAGCCTGATCGGCCCAATCGGGGTGTAGTAGCGTAAGCCGGCGCCGGCGCCAACGCGAATCTCATCGGGCGCCGCCTTCAGGCTTGCACTGACTTGTCCGGCGTCCACGAAACCCACAGCGCCCCAGTTCGTGCCGAAGCGCTGGCGCAACTCCAATCCGGCCGCGGTTATGGCGGTACCGCCGGTTGGGATATCGGTCGGCACGCTGCCCTCAGGACAGGTACCGTTAGTGGTGACGATGCTATGGCCGGTCGGCGTCGACGTGCTCTGCGAACAGAATCTCGGGCCCACCAATTGATAGCCATAGCCGCGCACCGTTGCGGTGCCGCCCGCGTAAAATCGCTGATCCGGCGGCAAGCTGAACTCCCCGGCGCCGAGCGCGATGCCCGCCAGCGCGCGCGCCGCCAGCACGGTGCGCCCCGGTGCAATGGGCAAGACCTTCTCCAGATCATAGTAAGCCGACACTCGCAACTGCGTGATGATGAATGTTGCATTGGGTTCTCCGATCGCCAGTGTCGGCGTCACGCTCAAGAACCCGCGGAAACCGTGGCGCGGATCCTCCAGGGGCGTCGGCAGATTGGTCGAATCGTAGCTGACGCTCAAAGGCACCGCGATCAGGGTGTAATTGAAATTTTCCCCGACCTGGACGATCTGTTCATCCATGGTCGTCAAACCTGCGCTGGCGCTCCAAATGCTGGACAGCTTGCGGGTCAGGGTCGCACCCGCGGTCTTGGCCGTTTGATCGTATGCCTGCAAAAACTGTTTGATGGCGCCCACGGCGAGTTGCAGCGATTGATCGCGGTGTAGAAAATCCGGGATGAGATATTTTACGCTGGTGTCATAGCCGGTGCCGTTCGAGTCGTTGCCGCCGACATTGATCACCGAGGCGGCGAAGGACAGTTGTTGCGCATTGCCAAAGACATTGCGGTCAGTCCAGGTCACGCCGCCGCTGCCGCCCAGGTCGCTGGAGTACGCCGCGTTGACGCCGATGGCGTGGCGCTGCCGCTCGCGCATTTGGAATGTGACCGGTACGCCTCCCGAGGCATCCGCTTTCGACCCGATCTGCACGGCAATTTGAGCAAACACATTCATGGCCAGCAGATCCTTGCGGGCAGCTTCAATGGCTGAAGGCCTGAAGGGATCGCCGGCGCGCAGCAGCAATCTCTTACGAAGAAACGCTTCGTGTATGCGCTTCAATCCCTCGATGCGAACCTCGCCAACCTTGAATTTGCCGCCCGCCACCACGTGAAAGGACAGATCGAGAGCCGGCGCATCCGCCGCCTCATAGGCGACTGGCGGATCGACTTGTGCGAAGGCGTAGCCCTGCTCCTGCAGCGCCGTCAGAAGTCGCGCGCCGCCCGCGAGCACCGTCGCGGCAACTGCGGGTTGACCCGTCGTCAAGCCGAGTATGGCGCGTGCGTTGATCGATTCCGGCACGTCGCCGTCGATGTCGATTCGCCGCAATTGATACAGAGTTCCCAGGGTGAAGCGGATTTCAACCGTCGCCTTGCTGCCCTGCGGCAGCGCGCTCAAGGTCTCGCCAAGATCGGGCTCGGCAAGCAACTTGCCATTGATCTTGATGATCACGCGCGACTCGTAATAGCCGAAACTTTCGAGGACTGTTTTGAGCCGGTCGGCGTCGCCGCGCGCCCGGGCAATCAAACCGAACGGACTGACCGGTGCCGAGGAGCGCAGCGACTGCAAATCGGACGTGGCTTTCAACGTGTCATCAATGTCACCGTTTCCCACGGAGACAAACTCCACCTGGTAGGTTTGAGGATCCGCCGCGCCGGCGCCGGCACACCACCACAGTGCGCTCGACAGGAGAATGGTGGAGAGGATTGTTCTCATTCAAGCTTATAGGCTAGCAGGTTCGGGCTGGATCCCGACCGACCTGCCGGTCGACCGATCTGTCGGTTTGCACCTACACGAAATGCTCCGCGCGCGGAATGGGGGTTGACTGACCTCGAGGGATACCCTGTCGCCGCGGCGGTTGAAACCCAAGGAGCGTGTGTATGGGCGACATTAAGACTGATGATGGGGACGCGGTTCAAAGGAGCGGCGAGTCGAAGCTGCGTGGGCGTGCTCTGGACGGCTCCGAACAAAAGGATGCCGCGGACCACGTTGACTCCGAGATGAAACGCAAAACGGACGCAACCTTGCGGCTGGACGGCGAGGAAGACACCTTGTACGACGACGGACTGGAACTCGAGGACGATTCGGCGCCGTTGACCGGGAAGGACGGCCGCGACGATACCCAGTAGGCGCCGCTAACGCGACAGGCGCGGCTAACAACGCGACGCGATGAGGCTCATGGCGCTGGAAGCGGCCCCAGCTAAAACTCCCGCGGCTTCGAGGGCGGCAATCTGGGCAACGCTTGCGGCATCTCCGCCACGAAATAAGCCATCATGGCCATGAGCGCAGCCTGCCGCCGAATGTTCTCAGGATCAATTTTATCCAGCGTGTCGGCAGCACTGTGGTGGTAGTCGAAATAGGTTCTTGTATCGACGAGTGGGGCGAGGGTCGGCACTCCGGCCGCATCGAGGTAGGCCACATCAGAGCCGCGGGCTTCCTCGCGTCTGTCGAAGATGCTGGCGCCCATTGGTGCCAGCGCAGCCATCAGCGGCTTGAAGAGGGACACTGCCTCGGCGGGCACATGCGCCGAAACGCCCAAGGGCGTGCCTGCGCCACTGTCGCTTTCGATTGCGGCAGTCTGTTGCAGCAGTGCTGCGCTGTCGAGCTTCGAATACGTTTGGCCGCCGGCGCTGCCATTTTCCTCGCTCATCCAGCCCACAAAACGAATGGTTCGGCGCGCGCGCAACCCGAGCGACTGCAGCAAGTGCACCGCACCCATCGCGGAGGCCACGCCCGCCCCATCATCGATCGCGCCCTGCGCGAGATCCCAAGAATCCAAATGACCGGAGACAATGACGACTTCTTCGGGATGCTCCCGCCCGGGCCAATCCGCCATGACATTGTGGCTGTCGACATCGGTTAGGATTTGCGGGAGGAGTTTGATGCGCAGCGTGACGGGGCCGTCGGCAGCCAGCCGCGATATCCACATGGCATCTTCGGCGCTCAAAGCCGCAGTCGGAATTTTGGGTACTTTCGGATCGTAGGCCATGACCCCGGTGTGCGGCAGCCGGTAATTGGCGCCTCCCACGGTTCGCACCAGAGCCGCTGTTGCGCCGAAGCGCGCCGCAGCGCTCGCCCCCTGCACGCGATACATCACGCCTTGTCCGTAAGCGGCGTCGGCGCGTCCGTTCACAGCCAGAACCTCGTTGAACGGCACGTCGAACACCACGATCTTGCCGCGCGCATCGCCCGCGTGCGCCGGCAATTCATCGAAGCTATGAACCACCAGGACTTGCCCCGTGATTCCTTGTGCCGGGGTGGCGACCGAGCCGCCGAGAGTGGTCAAACGCAGCCGTTGCGTCACGCCGGCAGGCCGTCCGGCATATTCCGTGATTTCAGCTTGTTCCTCGCCGCGTATCCAGTGCGGCACCTTCACCGGTTGCAGGACGACATCAAGGCCGCTCGCGCGCATTGCCGCCGCAATCTGTTCGACCGCCGCTTCCGCCTGGCGCGAACCGCTCAACCGCGGCCCGATCTTGTCGCAAAGGTCCGCAAGCCGCCGATACGTCCAGTCATCCTTGAGACCGGCATCGCGAATACGGCTCAGCGCTGCCGCCATCGCCGGATCCGGCGCCGCCTCCTCTGCCATGCCGGCTGAACTCATCATCAGGCTGCCGAGCAGCGCGCCGCCCAGGACATTCATGGGTTTGATCATGGGATTAGTCTAACTCAGGTTATTAACTTATCTTAACAATCCGACCACGCGCCTTTAATCGCCTTCAGTTCAGCGTGACGCTCATGAATCGCTATGCTTTCACAACGGCGGCGTTTGCCTGCGCGCTCTTCGCGCTCGCCGCCTGCAGCGTGGGCCCCGCTTATAAACGGCCCGACATTCCGCCGCCGGCCGCCTGGCGCGAGGCGCCCGATACTGCCGCCGCCGTATGGCCCGCCAAGGACTGGTGGCACGGATTCGGTTCGGAGATACTCGATCAGTTGATCGCCGAGGCGGAACGCAATAATGACGATCTGGCGGTCGCCATCGCGCGCGTTCAAGAAGCAGATGCACAGGCACGCATTGCCGGCGCCCCGTTGCTGCCCTCGGTGGATCTTGGCTTTGATGCCACGCGCCAGCGCGCTCAGATAAGCGGCGTCGGCCCGGCCACCGTCGACAGCTTCGGTCCGGCTTTAAGCGCGAGCTACGAGTTGGATTTCTGGGGCAAAAATCGCGCCCAGCGCGCCGCGGCACGCGCCACCGCGGTCGCCAGCCGCTATGATCAAGAAACCGTCGCCCTGACGGTGGTCAGCAGCGTGGCCACCACCTATTTCCAGGCGCTGCAGTTTCGCGATCGTCTGCAGGTGGCACGGGACAATCTTGCCAACGGGGAAAAAATTCTGCACGGCTTGCGCTTGGAGCAAACCGCCGGCATTGCGACGGGATTGGACGTTGCGCAGCAAGAAACGACGGTCGCCCTGCTATTCGCGGCGATACCGCCGCTGCAGCAGCAGTTCAGACAATCGGTGAACGCGCTGGCGGTGCTGATCGGCAAGACCCCGGAATCGATCGACGTCGATAGCGGCACCCTCAATGCACTGTTGAGCCCGCAAGTGGTGGAAGGCCTGCCCTCGCAGCTGCTGGCGCGCCGTCCGGACATTGCCGAATCGGAACAACAACTGATTTCGGCGAATGCAGATATCACCGTGGCGCGCGCGGCGTTGTTTCCGAGCATTCAATTGACCGCTGGCGGCGGCTATGCAAGCTCGGCGCTCGCCTCGCTCATCAACCCCGCCAATCGCGTTTGGTCGATTTCCGCGGGTCTTATGCAGCCGATATTCCACGGCGGCGCCTTGCGCGGCGCCGTCGTTTTCAGCAACGCACACTATGCCGAGTTGTTGAGCGCTTACCACAAGACCGTTATTTCAGCCTTCAGCAATGTCGAGAACGCATTGGTTGCCGCGCAGCAAACCCACGAACAGCAGACGCGTCAGCAACAAGCCGTCGAGCGTGCGCGCCGCGCCTTTCAGTTCGCACAAACGCAGATGTCGGCGGGAACGGTCAACGTACTGACGGTGCTCAATACCGAGAACGCACTCTTCAGTGCCGAGGACGAGCTGGTCCAGATTCAATATTTACATCTGCAATCGCTGGTGGATTTGTACACGGCGCTCGGCGGCGGATGGCAGCAAGGGTGAGATAGATGACGCAATTCTCGACATTCCAAAAGCGCGCCCCGTTGGCAGGCCTCGCGCTCGCCGCGCTGCTGCTCATCGCCTGGCGGATTCTGGTTCACAAGCCGGCCGATGCCGCCGCGCGCAACGCCCCAGCGGCGGTTGCCGTGGATACCGCAGACGTGAATCACAGCGACGTGCCGATCTATCTCGAGGGCTTGGGCACCGTGCAGGCGTTCTATACCGTGACGGTGACCGCACGGGTCGACGGCGAGCTGCAGAAGATCGGCTTCACCGAAGGTCAAACCGTGCGCAAAGGGGACTTGCTGGCGGAGATCGACCCGCGCCCAAACCAAGCCGCCTACGCCCAGGCACTGGCGACCAAGGCAAAGGATGCGGCGATGCTGGCAAACGCCAAGCGCGATCTTGACCGCTACATTCTATTGCAGCCCCAGGACCTGGCGAGCAAACAGACGGTCGATACGGCGCGCGCCACGGTCGATCAGCTCGATGCTCAGGTAAAGGTCGATCAGGCGCTGGTCGACAACGCGCGCACCCAACTCGACTACACCCGCATCACCTCGCCCATCAACGGCCGCACCGGAATCCGGCTGATCGATCCGGGCAACATCGTGCATGCGGCGGACACCACCGGCATCGTGGTGGTGACGCAGGTGCAGCCGATATCCGTGGTATTCACGCTGCCGGAAGAGGATTTGAGCGCTGTCGGCGCGGCGCTCGCCGCCGGGCCGGTGCAGGTCACCACGCTTTCGCGGGACGGCAGCACCGTGCTGGACCAGGGCACCCTGGCGCTGATCGACAATGAAATCAACCAGGCCACGGGCACCGCCAAGTTCAAGGCGACCTTCAATAACGAGCACAACACGTTGTGGCCCGGGCAATACGTGAATGCCCGCGTACTGGTGCGCACCGAGCGCAATGCGTTGACGGTGCCGACAGCCGCCGTGCAGCTGGGCCCCAATGGTCCTTTTACCTATGTGGTCGAAGGCGATTCGACCGTGGAAGTGCGCCCCTTGGAACTCGGCGAGGACAGCGGCGGCATGACGGTCATCAGGAAAGGCATCGCCTTGAATGAGCGCGTGGTGACCAGCAATCAATATCGACTGCAGGCGGGGGTGCACGTACGCGACAACGCCGGGGCGCCAAAGACATCATGAGCATTTCCGAACCCTTCGTCCGCAGGCCGATCGCCACGTCGCTGCTGATGGGCGGCATTTTCCTGGTCGGCGTCGTGGTGTTCCCCCTGCTGCCGGTCGCGCCTCTGCCGCAGGTGGACTTTCCGACGATTTCCGTCTCGGCGTCGCTGCCGGGCGCCAGCCCGGAAACCATGGCATCCTCCGTAGCCACGCCGTTGGAGACTCAGTTCGCCCAGATCCCCGGGCTGTCGCAAATGACCTCGACCAACGCCTTGGGCACCACCGGGATCACCCTGCAATTCGACTTGAACCGCAACATTGATGCCGCCGCCCAGGACGTGCAGAGCGGCATCGACGCGGCCGGCGGACAGTTGCCGAAAAATCTGCCCACCCCACCCACCTACAGAAAGGTCAATCCGGCCGACTCCTCCATCCTAATTCTGTCTGTGTATTCCGACGTGCTGCCGGTCACGACCGTAGACGACTACGCAGAAAACATTCTGGCGCAGCAGATTTCCCAGATTCCGGGCATCGCGCAGGTGAGCATCGGCGGTCAACAGAAGCCCGCGGTGCGCGTCCAGATCGATCCCGTCAAACTCGCGGCGCTCGGCCTGCAGATGGAGGACGTCGCCTCGGTCATTTCGGCGGCGACGGTGGATGCACCCAAAGGTTCGATCAACGGGCCGATGCGCAGCATGACGATTTACGACAATGACCAGCTGCTCAAGGCCGCACCCTGGAACGATGTGGTGGTGGCCTACAAGAACGGCGCCGCGGTGCGCATCAAGGACATCGGCGTGGCCGTCGACGGGCCCGAGAACCGCTACCTCACCGCCTGGCAGAACGGCCGCAACGGCATTCTGCTGCTGATCTACAAACAGCCCGGAGCCAATGTCATCGACGCGGTCGAGCGCGTGCAGGCGCTGCTGCCCCACGCGATGGCATCGGTGCCGCCCTCGATCAAGATCGATACCGTCGCCAACCGCACCACCACCATCCGCGCATCGGTCGAGGACGTGGAGATCACTCTCTGCATCACCATCGTCCTGGTGGTGATGGTGATCTTCATCTTTCTGCGCAATGCCTGGGCGACCATCATCCCGGGCGTGACCGTACCGCTCGCCCTGTTCGGCACCATCGCCATGATGTTCGTGCTGAATTACAGCCTGGACAATCTATCCTTGATGGCATTGACGATTGCCGTGGGATTCGTGGTCGATGATGCCATCGTCATGCTGGAAAATGTCTACCGGCACATCGAGGCGGGTTTGACGCCGATGCAGGCGACCCTGAAGGGCGCCGGCGAAATCGGATTCACCATCCTGTCGATGAGCATCTCTCTGGTCGCGGTCTTCATTCCATTGCTGCTCATGGGCGGCATCATCGGCAGACTGTTCCGGGAATTCGCGATCACCATGACCATGACCATTGCGGTATCGGCATTCGTGGCCTTGACGCTTTCGCCCACGATGTGCGCCTTGTTCCTGCGCGACGAGAAACACGCCAAACACGGCCGGCTCTACATGATCATCGAGCGTGGCTTCGACAAGGTCCTGGCCGGCTACACGCGTGGTCTGGATTTCGTCCTGGATCACAAGCGCGCGACGCTCACCACCTTTCTGCTCACCCTGGCCGCGACGGTACTGCTGTACATCTACATTCCCAAGGGGTTTTTTCCGCAGCAGGACACCGGCATCATCTCCGGGCTCGCCGATGCGCCGCAGGACATCTCTTTCGACGAGATGGTGCGGCGCCAGCACATGATCACGGATGTCGTGCAGCGCGACCCTGACGTCGCGACTTTCGGCACCGGCATTGGCGGCAGCCGGCCGATCAACACCGCATGGACCATGCTGGGACTCAAGCCCCGCAGTGAACGCTCGGCATCGGCGGACCAGATCATCGACCGGCTGCGGCCGCAGCTGGCCAAGGTGCCCGGCATCACGTTGTTCCTGCAGGCGGCGCAGGATCTGAATGTCGGCGGCCGAACCTCGCGCACTCAATATCAATACACGCTGCAGGACTCGGATATCGACGAGCTCAACGAATGGGCGCCGAAGCTGCTGGCCTCGCTGCAGAAACTACCGATGCTGCGCGACGTGGCCTCGGATCAGCAGACCAGCAGCGGCATGTTGTCGCTGACCATCGATCGCGACCAGGCCGCCCGCTTCGGCATCCAACCGCAGGCCATCGACCAGACCCTCTACGACGCCTTCGGCCAGCGCCAGGCGGCGCAGTTCTTCACGCAGGCGAACAGCTACCACGTGGTGTTGGAGATCACTCCATCGCTGCAAAGCGATCCCGACTCGCTCAAGAAGCTGTACCTGAAATCGCCGCTGAGCGGACAAATGGTGCCGCTCTCCGCCATGACCAAGTTCGATACGCAGCACGTGACCTACCTGTCGATCCAGCATCAAGGCCAGTTTCCGGCCGTGACGCTGTCATTCAATCTCGCAGCCGGCGCGGCGCTCGGCGATGCGGTGGACGCGATCACCCGCGCCTCTGTGCAGATGCATCTGCCGGCCACCATCACCGGCAACTTTCAGGGCACGGCCCAGGCATTCCAAAGTTCACTGAAGAGCCAGCCATACCTCATTTTGGCTGCGCTGGTCGCGGTCTACATCATTCTTGGCATGCTCTACGAGAGCTACATTCATCCGTTGACGATCCTATCGACGCTGCCCTCGGCCGGCGTCGGCGCCCTGCTGGTGCTGCTCATATTTCACATTGATCTGTCGGTCATCGCGCTCATCGGCATCATCCTGCTTGATCGGACTGGTGAAGAAAAACGGCATCATGATGGTCGACTTCGCACTGCAAGCAGAGCGCGAGCAGCATCTTTCGCCGCACGATTCGATCCGCAGCGCCTGCCTGATGAGATTCAGGCCCATCATGATGACCACCATGGCCGCGCTCCTGGGCGCGGTCCCCCTGGCCTTGGGTCATGGCACCGGCTCCGAACTGCGCCAACCGCTTGGCTACACCATGATGGGCGGCCTGATCCTGAGCCAGGCGCTGACGCTGTTCACGACGCCTGTCATTTACTTATATTTGGACGAATTCAGCGCCAGGATGCGCGGCCGGCGCAGGCGCAAACATGCCGAGGCCGAGGCCGAGGCCGCCGCCGGGCCCACGGCCGAGACGTCCTCCCCGCTCGGAGGCCGCCCATGAAAATCCTGCTGGTCGAGGATAACGAGCGGGTCTCCCAATTCGTCATCAAAGGCCTGCAGGAAGCCGGACACACCACCGATCATGCGGCCAACGGCCGCGACGGCATGTTCCTCGCCGCCAGTGAACCGTATGATGTGATCATCATGGATCGCATGCTGCCGGGCGACATCGACGGTCTGGCCATCATCGAAGTGCTGCGCAAGGCCGGCAAACGCACGCCGATCCTGATCTTAAGCGCCCTGTCGGAAGTCGATGACCGCATTCGCGGGCTGCGCAGCGGCGGCGACGATTATCTGACCAAGCCCTTTGCATTCGGCGAGCTGCTGGCGCGAATTGACGCCCTGCACCGCCGGGCGCAAGGTGTCGATCATGAGATCCCGCTGGTGGTCGGCGATTTGCACATGGATCCGCTGACGCGCAAGGTGACGCGCGGCGATCGGCCGATTTCGCTGCAACCGCGCGAATTCAAGCTGCTCGAATACCTCATGCGGCACGCCGGCCAGGTGGTGACGCGCACCATGCTGCTGGAAAATGTCTGGGACTATCATTTTGATCCGCAAACCAACGTGGTCGATGTGCACATCAGCAAGCTGCGCCAGAAGATCGACGCCGAGTTCGAGCGCCCTCTGTTGCGCACGGTGCGCAATGCGGGCTACACGGTGAGCGCGAATGACTAGCATGATGCGCTCTTCGGCGCTGTCGCTGGCCGTCGGCTACGTCGCGCTGGGACTCACGGCGCTGGTGCTGTTCGCCGCGCCGCTGTGGTATGCGTGGCAGGTCACGATCCAGGACGGACGCGCGGAAATCTTGCAGGCCGATGCGCAACGGCTCACCGACGTCTACCGTCGCGACGGCGCCGAGGCGCTGAAGAGCTACATCGATGCCCGCGTCGGCATGCAGATCGCCGGCGAGCGGATTTTGCTGCTCACCGATGCATCGATGCGGCCGATCTCGGGCAATCTGCACGCGTGGCCCAACGGGGTGCCGACCGCGCCGGGCAATTACATCGCCCGCGTGGACACCAGCAAACACGCCAATCAGGACGCGCTGCTGCACGTTGCCGTCCTCGGCAGCTACAAGCTGCTGGTCGGGCGGGACAATGCTTTGTTTCAGCCCCTGCAAACCCGCTTCTGGTACGGCCTCGCCGCCGCGGTCGCGGTGCTGTGCATCGCCGGATTGCTGATCGGCATCATCACGCGCCGCGCGTTGATGACCCGCATCTACAGCATTCGCCAGACCGTCTCGGCCATCATTCACGGCGACCTCAAGCATCGCCTGCCGACCCACCTGAGCGACGATGAGCTCAATACCCTGACGCGCACCATCAACGGCATGCTCGACCAGATCGAATTGCTGGTGCATGGCGTGCGCAATGTATCGAATTCCATCGCGCATGACCTGCGCACCCCGCTTGCGGAGCTGCGCTCGCGGCTCGAGGAACTGTCGCTGATGCGGCCCTCGACCGAGGAGACCTACGCCGAGATCGACGGCGCGGTCGCCGACGTCGACCGGGTCATCCGCATCTTCGACGCGCTGCTGCGTCTGGCTGAAATCGATGCCGGTATGCGCCGCTCCGGCTTCGTGTCGCTCGATGCGGCCGATCTGGCCGCGAATGCCGTCGAATTCTATGAGCCCGCGGCGGAGCTCAAGAACATCGAACTGAAAGTGCGCGCGCACGGACCGCTGCGCGTATCGGGCGATCCGGTGTTGCTCGCGCAGGCCTTGAGCAATCTGATCGACAACGCACTCAAGTACGCGCCCGAAAACGGCGCGATTGAAGTCGCCGTCCAGCGGCGCGAGGACCTGCGGGCGGAAATTTCCGTGTCGGACAACGGACCGGGAATCGACGACGATGAAAAGCGCAAGGTGATGGAGCGCTTCTATCGCGGCGATTCCAGCCGCGGTACGCCCGGTGTGGGATTGGGACTCAGCCTGGTGCAGGCTGTTGCCAAACTGCACGGCAGCCCCTTGGAGCTGCGCGACAACGCGCCGGGTCTGCGGGTCGTCATGAGCATCGCGCTTGACGGGCCCGATACGAACGTACACGAAACAGCGGCGCAGGAACCCGTCGCGGCGGCGCAGGCCGTGCCCCCGAGCCTCGCGTCTTTGCCGTAGACTTCGGCGCATGCTCATCAGCTGCGTCGCGTATCAGGACGGCACCAAGATCGGCGATATCGCGCCCGGACAGATTCCCGAGTATTTGCACCGGCCGCAGTGTTTCGTGTGGGTGGCGCTGCATGATCCCGAGGCAAACGAACTGGCCGAGATGCAGAAGGCCTTCGACCTGCACCCCCTCGCCGTCGAGGACGCCCTCGTGGGCCACCAGCGGCCCAAGGTCCAAGAATACGGCGACTCGCTGTTTGCCATTTTGCATTTGGTGGAGCCGGCCGGCGAGGACTACCACGTAGGCGAGCTGGCCGTATTTGCCGGGCCCAACTACGTGGTATCGGTGCGCAGCCGGGCGCAACGAGGCTTCGGCGAGGTGCGTGCCCGCTGCGAGCGGGAACCCAAGCTGCTGCGTCAGGGCCCCGGCTTTGTACTGTATGCCATCATCGACGCGGTGGTGGACCGCTACTTCCCTATTCTCGACGGACTGGAAGACGAACTCGATACGGTTGAAGAGCGCATTTTCGCGCCGGAAGGAGCGCCGCGCGACAACATTGAAGCCCTGTACGCGATCAAGCAGCGGCTGATGGTCATGAAGCATGCCGTGGCGCCGCTGCTGGAAGGCGTGTCGAACCTGTCCGGTGCGCGCGTTCCCGTGCTATGCACGAAGATCAGCGAATATTTTCGCGATATCTACGATCATTTGCAGCGCTTGAACCAGACCGCCGATTCGATCCGCGACACCATCGCGACCGCCATCTCCGTGAACCTGTCCATGGTCACCCTGCAGGAGAACGAGACCATGAAGCGTCTCGCCGCCTATGCCGCTTTGTTGGCCGTGCCCACCATGATCGCAGGCATCTACGGCATGAACTTCGAGCACATGCCGGAATTGAAATGGCGCTACGGCTACGCGATCTCGTTGCTCTTCATGGCAGCCATCGACGTGCTGCTCTATTTTCGCTTCAAAAGAGCCAAGTGGCTGTAGCGGCGCAAAACATGCGGCGCATCGGAATTCTGTCCGCGCCGCTGATCGACATCGCGGCCTTCTGCGCTTTTGCAAGCGCCGGCCTGCCGCTGCGTGCCGGCAATGTCTATGCATTCCTTATCGGCTACGCGCTCACGTGGCTGCTGAATCGGCGCATCGCGCCGACTGCTGCGGATCCTGCAGACACTCGCCCCCCTTGGTGGCGCGGCGCGGTGGCCGGATCGATGGCGCTGTTCTTGCGCGCCGGCGTCCTGGCGCTGCTCGTGCAACGATGGGGCTGGGCCCCGCAAATCGCGATTTTTTTTGCGGCGGCGCTCGGCCTTGCAGTCACCTGGCCGCGTTGGCGCAATCCTGCATTCGGGCTCATCGCCTACGCCTTGGTTTTGCGCTGCGTGTATGCCGGATCGGTCGAGTTGATGCCGGAGGAAACCTATTACTGGAATTACTCCCGGCACCTGGACTTCGGATATCTCGATCATCCGCCGATGGTGGCCTGGCTGATCAAGGCCGGCACGACGATGTTCGGCCAGACGGAATTCGGCGTTCGCGCCGGCGCGTTGTGCTGTGGAGCGATCACGTCTATTTTTGTTTATAAGTTGACGCGCAACCTGTTCGGCCAGGCGGCGGCGTTCGCCGCCTTGCTGCTGACCCAGGCCCTGCCGTACTTTTTCCTCTCGGGCTTTCTCATGACGCCGGACACCCCTTTGGCAGCCGCGTGGGCCGCGTCGCTGTACTTTCTCGAGCGCGCGCTGATCGGCAATCGGTCCCGCGCCTGGTGGCTTGCCGGCATGTGTCTTGGGATCGGCATGGATCTCCAAGTATTCCATCGCCATCCTCGGAGCGGTGACGGCGGCCTTCATGCTCTGGGATAAGGATTCCCGCATCTGGTGGCGGCGCCCGGCACCCTATGTCGGCGCCCTGCTCGCGTTGGCAATTTTCTCTCCGGTCATCATTTGGAATGCGCAGCACGACTGGGCCTCATTCGCGTTTCAAACTTCGCGAAGGCTCGCCGAGTCGCCGCAGTTCGCCCTGCACAAACTGATTGCGTCCATCATGGTGCTGATCACGCCGACGGGCCTGCTGGCCCTGATCGCAATATTTTTCACAGGACAGTCCGGTGCCGCCGCGGAAGCGGCGCGGCGCCGGCGATTGTTCGGTCTCGCCATTCTCCTGCCGCTGACGGTCTTTGCAGGCTTCAGCTTGCGCCATGAAGTCAAGCTCGATTGGACCGGCGCGCCCCTGACGGCGGCACTACCGGCAATGGGCTACGCCATGATCGAGACCCGAGCGCAGGGGGGACGTTTCCTCCGCTGGATTCGCCTCGCCTGGATGCCTACTCTGGTCGTCATGATGCTGATTTACGGCGTCGGGCTGCATTATCTGGTTCTCGGACTGCCCGGCGTGGGTTACGACAAGCACATCGAGGCGATTCCGGTCGGCTGGCGCGATTTAAGCGCGCATGTCGTCGCAACCGCGGATGCGTACCGCAAAGAGACCGGTGACGATCTTCTGATTGTGGGCATGGACCGCTACGCCATCGCCAGCGAAGTATCGTACTACGGCGGCAGGCATAGTCCCTCCGGACTTGAACACCGCGAATAGCGGCCTATTTGGCGGAATGGGCTTGATGTTCGACCGCTGGATGCCGCCGCAGGCGCAAGCCGGCCGAAACCTGCTGTTGGTTGCGTGGAGCCCCGGAGAACTCGACGATCGGTTTATCAACGCACGAGTGGAGCGCATGGGCCCCATTGAAGATGATGTGCTCATGCGCGATGGCGTTCTCATCCGCCACTACTATCATCGCATCGCTTATAACTATCGTTTTCAGGCCGTCGAGTGACTTAAAATGCCAGCCATGACGCGCGCACACTGCCGATTGATTGCGGCCCTGACGGCCGGCTGCCTGATTCTGCTAAATGGTATCTGCCCTGCACAGACGCCGGAACAACAGAAAATGTGGGACGCTCAGCGGGCCCAAGCCCAGGCCGAGGAAAAGGTGCGGGCCGAGAGGCTGGCGGCACAGCGCGCCGCTCGCAAGGCGGACCCCATGGCATGGGTACGTACTTTGAATCCCATGACTACGGGCGGCTGGCAATTCAGGGCTGTCGCGCCCGATGGATCGTGGGCATCCTTCAGCACCGAGCATCAAATGAAGCGCTCCGGTCACCTCGTCACGGCGTGGCTGCGCGAGGAGTATCCGGAGCCGCAGCGCAGCGACGGCGGTACGGTTTATTTCAGTTACGTGGAAAAAATCCAATACGACTGCGCAAACGAGCGCGCGCGGGCGCTACTGATCATCTATTACTCGGAAAACAATATTTCCGGCAGCCAGGAGAGCAATGCGACCGATGTGAAGCAGGCCGTCTGGGTTCCGATCGTGCCCGGCACACCCAGTGAAAACGTCTACCAATGGGCCTGCGCGGCCGCCAACGGCCAGCCGCATTCTTAGAAAATTAACCGAGAAATGACATCTCATATTTCTATCCGTAACTATATAATATATATAATATTAATTCTTTCTAAAAATCAGAATATGTTGAATTGGCAATTGCTCGTCGACACGCTCGAGGGCGAGCGGAAATTGCTGCATTTCGCGCCGGACCTGGGCAACCGTCATCTTATGCAGCGGCTTGATGGGCACCGAAGAGTCTTCTCCCCGGTATTCCACCAGTACCAGCCGGCCGCCTGACTTCAGCGCCGCGATGACGCTGCGGACAATCTCATAAGGTTCGCTGAGCTCGTGGTAGGTATCAACCATGATCGCCAGGTCGATCGAATTTTCCTGTAAGTTTACGTTTTCGGTCGATCCTAAGATGGGCACGATATTTCGCAGGCGTGGCTGTGCAGAAAGTGCCTTCAGCAGCTCCACCATCTGCGGCTGCACATCCACCGCGAGCACTCTGCCCGGCGCAATCAAGGGCGCCATCCGCTGGGATAAATAGCCCGAGCCGGCGCCGATGTCCGCAACATTCATCCCGGGCGCAAGATGCAGCGTCCTCACCAACAGGTCCGGCCGCTCTTCCCGGCCGCGGTCGGCTCGCTCGAGCCACTCGGCACCCTCGAACCCCATGACCCGAGCAATTTCGCGTTGATAATAAAACTTGCCGATGCCGTCGCGGCTGGCGCTGCCGATTTGATAGCGAGGCGCTGACTGAGGCTGCGACTGCGGCCCGCTGCGACTGCGGCTGCGCTGCAACTGCGGCTGCGGCTGCGCAGCGACGCTCATCATACGCAGCACCAAGGCGCAGCCCGTTGCGAGCGATCGGGAGTGCCTTATGGCTTTGATTCGCCGGGGCATGGAGCGGCCAACTGAATGCTCGCCGTCAAAAGCTGCGTCCTATCGGCATAGGGACCGATCAGAATCTCCACCTCTCCTGGCTCGAACACCGGCTCGAGATCTTTGCCGAGGAAACGCAGTTCCGTTGCCGGCAGTAAAAAACTCACCGTGCCGACCGTGCCCGGCGCCAAACTGATCTTGGCAAATCCCTTCAGTTCCAGCTTGGGACGCGAGACGCAGGCAATCTTGTCGTGCACAAACAGGAAAACGGTTTCCTGGGCTTCTCTCGCCCCACGATTGACGACATCGACCTGGACATCGACAGCGTCGCCAATACCGAGGGTGTCCGCAGATAGACGCAGATTCGAGAACTGAAAGCGTCCGAAGGTGAGCCCGAAACCAAAGGGAAATAAGGGCTCATTGACAACATCGAGGTATTTGCTCGTGAATCGATTGTTGAGATCGAACGGCCTGCCGCTCGGACGTTCGCTGAAGAAAATCGGCACTTGTCCGGCCGCGCGCGGCCAAGTGACCGGCGTGCGGCCGCCGGGGCTTAGCCGCCCCGTGATCACATCGGCGATGGCATTGCCTGCCTCGCTGCCCGGAAACCACGCCGCCAGAACCGCGTCGGCACCCTCAACCAATTCGGGGACGATGAGCGGACGGCCTGAGAACAAGACGACGACCACCGGGATGGCAGAACGCCGCGCACGCTCGAACACAGCCTCCGCCAGCTGCCGCTGAATGCCGGGCAGCCCCAGATGCGCGCGGCTGGCGGCTTCGCCGCTCATCACCGCCGCTTCCCCTACGCACAGGATAATGGCGTCGGCAGCCGCACCGTCATCAAGACTGGCTTGAATACCGCCCGCGTCCCCGCTTTCGATGCCAACACCTTGGGAATAGAGAATCTCGGTCTGCGGCAGCGCCGCGCGCAGACCCTCGAGCACTGTTATGTGCCCTTCAGGCGCTGCGGCGCCCCACCATACACCGCGCATCTCGGCCGATGCATCCGCCAACGGACCGATCAGCGTGAGTCGCCGCACTGAGGCAGCAAGCGGCAGGACATCGGCTTCGTTCTTGAGCATCACGATCGAGCGCCCGGCGATACCGCGCGCCAGATGGCGCCGCGCCGCGAGAGCCGCTGACGGCTCGGGGCTCTTGCCGCGGCGATAAGGATCGTCGAACAGTCCGAGCCGCTCCTTCAGCCGCAATACGCGGCGCACCGACTGATCGATGTCTGCCACGCTGACCGCGCCGCGTTTCAGGGCGACGGGCAGGCCGTGGCGATAGGCATCGGCCATCATGTCGATGTCCACACCCGCCTTAAGCGACAGTGCGGCCGCCTCGGGCAAGTCCGAGGCAATGCCGTGGTGGATCAGTTCCGCGATGGCGTTGTAGTCGCTGATGATGACGCCGTCAAATCCAAAACGTCCGCGCAGCCAATCGCGCAGCAACTCCTTGTTTGCGGTCATCGGGATGCCGTCAAGATCGGTGAACGCCGGCATAATCGCCGCCACCCCGGCGCAGATCGCGGCGGCGAACGGCACCATGTGCACTTCGTGCAGTGTGCGCTCCGAAATGTCCACCGAGGCGTAATCGCGTCCCGCCGTCACGCACCCATAGGCGCAATAGTGTTTGGCGCACGCCGCGAGCGCGTCCGCCTGCGATAGATCGGCGCCCTGGAACCCCCGCACCTTCGCCTCAGCCATGCGGGCGGCCACCAGCGGATCCTCGCCGGAACCTTCGGCAATGCGGCCCCAGCGCGGATCGCGTGCGACGTCGAGCATGGGAGCGAATGTCATGGCCAAGCCGTCGGCGGCGGCCTCCTTGGCCGCCTCGCGGGCGCTCAGCTCCCAGGATTGCGGATCGAACGATGCCGCTTCGCCCAGGGGAATGGGAAAAAGAATCCGGTGACCGTGGATGACGTCGTAGCCGATCAGCAGTGGAATCCCGAGCCGCGACTCTTCGACCGCCAACCGCTGCATTTCGTGCACGTTCTTCGCACCGACCAGGTTCAGCAGATTGCCGATGGCGCCGCTTTTGATGGCCTCGGTCGAATCACCGGCGATGGTCGGCCCGGTAACCGCGTTGCCGCAGGCGGTCATGGTGAGCTGACCGAGCTTTTCGGTCAGCGTCATGCGGCTTAACAAACTTTCGACACGGCTCACTGAAGTTTAGCTCCCTGAAAGCTGGCGACGTGAATGATAATGGAGGAACCACCGGCTTGAGAGACGCGCATGAACAGAGACATGACTGAGCAAACGGCGAGTCCCGCGGACGTCGGAGGAACTGGCGGAATCCCGCTTGCTGCCGCAACTTGGCATGATGGCGCGGGCCTTATGGGCCGCGCCGGTGCGCAACACGCTGTTCCTACTGTCGGGTTCCTTGTTTTTCGTCATTGCAGCCACCGCCTACGGTCAAATTCGGCTCAACACCTGGAATCAGCCCTTCTATGATGCGCTGTCGCATCGTGATTTTGCGCAATTCCTCCGACAGCTCGGCGTATTTGGCGTGATCGCCGGAACTCTTCTGGTCCTAAATGTAGGACAGCGCTGGCTCGGCGAAACCTTGAAGCTCAAGCTGCGCCAAGGTCTGGCCCACGATCTGATTCAAAACTGGCTGGTGCCCGGCCGGGCGTTTCGGCTGGCGAACGCCGGCGCCGATGGGCGTGAATCCCGACCAGCGTATGCACGAGGACGCGCGCCACCTCACCGAGCTCTCGGCCGATCTGGGAATCGGGCTGCTGCAATCGTCGATCCTGCTGGCGAGCTTCGTGAAAGTCCTGTGGGGATTGTCGAATAATTTTGCCTTCCACTTCGACGGCCGCCAACTGGTGATTCCGGGATATATGGTGTGGGCGGCGATCGTGTATTCCGGGATCGGCATCGCTGGTCAGCTATTGGGTGGGCCGCAGCCTGGTCGATCGCAACGCGGAGCGCTACGCACGCGAAGCCGACATGCGCTTCTCGCTGGTGCGCGTGAATGAGCATATCGATGCCATCGCCTTGAGCGGCGGCGAAGCGGACGAGGCGCGGCGCATCGAAGTGGATCTGCGGGCGTGCTTGCGGCCACCGCCAGGCTGGTGACCGGCCTCACCAATCTCACCTGGATCACCGCAGGCTATGGGTGGTTCACACTGGTGGCGCCGATCCTGGTGGCGGCACCGCTGTATTTCGCCGGCAATCTCACCTTCGGCGGCCTCATGCTGGCGTCCGGCGCCTTTCTGCAGGTCCAGTCCTCGTTGCGCTGGTTCGTCGACAATTTCAGTACCATTGCCGACTGGCGCGCGACCTTGCTGCGCGTGGCGGGTTTCCGGCGCGCGGTGATCGACACCGACGTCATGCACGATGTGGAAAATCGCATTGTCTACAGCGCGGGTCCCGCGGGAGAATTCGCTGTGGACAATCTTCAGATCGCCTCGCCCAGCGGCAGCACCATGCTTCAGGAGAAGCAAGTGCAGATCAAACGCGGCGAACGCGTGCTGATTGTCGGCGAATCCGGAACCGGCAAGACTCTGCTGTTTCGCGCGCTGGCGGGACTGTGGCCATGGGGTTCGGGGAACGTCACTCATCCGTCGGATGAGGAAATCCTTTACATGCCGCGCACCCCCTATCTTCCGCCCGGCACGTTGCGCGAAGTGCTGGCCTATCCCAAGCCCACCGACACATTTGAAACAGCCGTCTGTTGCGATGCCCTGGCGCGCGTTGGCTTGGAGCGCCTGGCTCCGCAGCTCGATGCCACGGATCGTTGGGATCGTGAATTGAACGAGGACGAGCAGCAGGCGCTGGCGTTGGCCCGGGTGATCCTTCACAAGGCACCCTGGGTGCTCATCGACGAGGTGCTCGACTCGCTGGATGACACGGCGCTCGATCGCGCCATCGACATCTTCAGCAAGGATCTTGCGCAATCCGGCATCATCCACATTGGCCGCAGCGATGCGCACCATACGTTTTCGAGGGTATTGCACCTGGTCATGGACCCGGCAGCAAAAAAGTTGCGCGACTCCCAAAGCGACGCTTGCGGCGCCGCTCCCGGCGACGAGCCATTAGCATGTGCAAACAAGCGAATATTGGCGCCGCCGGTCTTGCGGCTTTGAGCGACGAGGAACTGCTGGAGGCGGTACAGCGTCAGACCTTCGGCTTCTTTTGGGAAGCCGCGCACCCGGTCAGCGGGCTCGCGCCCGATCGCTGCACCACCACTGCCAATCCCTCTGATGATCTGGTCGCCACCGGCGGTTCGGGATTCGGCGTGATGGCGCTCATCGTCGCCGTCGAGCGCGGCTGGGTGACGCGGGCCGCGGCGGCGGAACGCATCGGACACATGCTCGATTTGTTGAGCCGCGCCGACCTGCTTTCACGGTGTATTTCCTCATTTCATGAACGGGCGCAGCGGTGCGACAATTCCGTTCACCCGCAAGGACGACGGCGGCGATCTGGTCGAGACCTCCTTCCTGCTCATGGGACTGTTGTGCGCACGCGAATACTTCACCCGTGAGTCCCCTGAAGAATCCAAGATCAGAGGTCTGGTCAATTACCTGTGGAACGACGTGGAATGGGACTGGTACACACGCGGCCGCCCGGTGCTCAGTGGCATTGGAGTCCCAACAACGGCTGGGCGCTGGAACTCGAGATCCGCGGCTGGAACGAATGCCTGATCACCTACCTGCTGGCAGCCGCGGCGCCGCGCTATCCGATCGATCCCGGCGTCTTTCATCAAGGTTTTGCCGCCGGCCGCAATTTCCTCAACGGCAAGTCCTACTACGAAATTCCGCTGCCGCTGGGCTCGCCGTACGGCGGCCCGCTGTTCTTCTCGCAGTATTCTTTCTGCGGCATCGATCCGCGCGGATTAAAGGATCGCTACGCCGACTACTGGGAACAAAATGTCAGTCACGTGCGAATCAATCACGCGCATTGCGCGCGCAATCCGCTGCATCACCAAGGCTACAGCGCGTCCTGCTGGGGCCTGACCGCGAGCGACGGCGCCGACGGATATGCCACCCACTCCCCCGACAACGACGACGGCACCATTTCCCCCACCGCCGCATTGTCGAGCATGCCTTATGCACCGCAAGAGGCCATGCAAGCGCTGCGTCACTTCCTGACGCTCGGCGATAAGATCTGGGGTCGATTCGGCTTCGTCGATGCCTTCTGCGAGGCGAAGGATTGGTACGCCGATACCTATCTTGCCATCGACCAGGGACCGATTGTGATCATGATCGAAAATTACCGCACCGGCCTGCTTTGGAAGCTGTTCATGAAGGCGCCGGAAATTCAGGCAGGCCTGCGGTCACTGAGCTTTACGCGGTGATGGAAGCGCTCGATGACTGGATCGAGCGTCAGTATCGTCACAGCGCGACGGCCTTGATGCGCAGTGTTTCCCCCGTTGGGATCGTCAAGATTCGCGCAGGATTCGCGCAAATCGTGCGGCCGCATCAAAGGCTCGATCGTCGCATCGCCGGTGCTCGGCGCATACGATCCGGAACCGGATTATTTTTTTCACTGGTTTCGCGACTCCGCCGTGGTGATCGATGCGTTGCGCGTACTGTTCCACGATCCGCGCATCGAGGGCAACTTTCTCGCCGATCTTGCCGACTTCGTGCATTTCAGCCTGTCGCTGCAAAATCTTGACGGCCGGCGCTTGACCGGATCGCCTTGGCGCGAGGCAGTCGCGCCGGACTTCCGCCAATTTGTGCGGACGGAGGAGGACTTGTCGGCGGCCCACGGTGAGGCGGTATCGGCAGAGACTCGCGTCAATCCGGACGGCACGCTCGATATCTCAAGATGGCCGCGTCCGCAAAATGACGGTCCGGCGATGCGCGCCATCGCGTTGCTGCAATGGCGGCAGAGCGCGCGGCTGGACGCCGAGCTGTCCGCCGCCGTTGACACGTTGCTTGCCGCCGATCTTGCCTTTACCCGGCAGCCGTTGGCGCGAGGCCTGCTTCGACATCTGGGAAGAAGAAAAGGGCCTGCACTATTACACGCTGCGGACGGCCGCCGCGGCGCTCGAAGCCGGTGCCGCGTGGCTCGGAGCAGCGCGGCGCCAAAAACGACGCCGCCGACTGTCGCGCCGAGTCGGCCGCGATTCTCGCCCTCCTCGATGGCTACTGGCGCGAGGATCTGCAGTTCTACAAATCGCGTGTATTGGAATCGAGACGCGCCCTCCTCCAAGGAGCTCGATATCTCGGTCATATTTGCCGCGATCCACGCCGGCGGCGGCGGCCCGACGCACTCGGCGCGGGACCCGCGCATGCTCGCCACGCTGGGGCAACTCGAGGCATTGTTCGACGCCGAATATGCCATCAACCGCAACCGCGGCGCTGAACGGGGGCCGGCCATGGGACGCTATGCGGGCGACGTTTATTATTCGGGCGGCGCCTATTATTTCTCGACGCTTGCCGCGGCCGAATTCTGTTATCGCGCTGCCGTGCATTCACCGGCCGCGGCGGCGCTGATCGCCCGCGGCGATGCATTTCTGCAAACGGTACGCGCCTATACGCCGCCGAGCGGCGAGCTGTCCGAACAATTCGACCAGCACACCGGCGTACAGCGATCCGCCCAGCAATTGGCGTGGAGCTACGCCGCCTTTATTACCTGTGCGCAGGCGCGCCGGCAGGTCAGCCAACACCGCGCATAGGCACGGCAGCCCCTCTGGCCGGCCGTTGCTTGATCAGAACCGCAGTATTTTATTGATCACCAAGAGCGGTGATGAGCGCAGTCACCAGCGAAATCAAAACCGTGATCGACACGCCGAGGATGCCGTCGCGGTGTTCGCGATACCACAGGTCCATGCGGCCCCGCCGGGTGTGCAGGCGTATGGCGCGATCCGCGCCGGCGAAGGTGACCGCCGCGTAAAGCATTCCGTCGCTGCGCCGCGCGTAGGTGATCAAGCGGCGGTACTGCAGGTAGCGCAACGGCAGCTCGAGTTTTGCGGTCATCAGCTTTGCCGCGAATTTCCTCCGGGAACTCGGAGGGATCCAAACTCTGCAGTTTTCCGTCCTTGCTCCACGCCTCGCCTTCCTGCAGGGGATGCATGGCGAGCCAAAACAGCTGCTCGCTCGAAACCTGCACATCCTCGTCGATGTTCTCACGGTAATAGTACAAACCGTGCAAGATACGGTCCTCGTCGTCGCGGCTCATTGTCAATGGTGTGGCCTAGGCTTGAGGGGCAACATGCGCATAACGCGATCAAACAATAGCGACCGACCGATTCTACATCGCTCGCGCCGGCCTACCCAGTGGGCCGCCTGGATTCGGGCCATGCATACCGGTGTCGCCGACGCCAATCCGTACGATGGAATCGACGCCGAAAAGCTCGATTTATGGACCTTTGATCAATTGGCTGCCGAGGGTACACTGAGCCCTGTCTTGGCGAAGCCGGCCGGCAAACCCGGACTGCCCGCGAAATGCAGCGCCTCGCATTGAGGCAGATCGACCCACAACGGAGAATTATCATGCGTCGTTTGATGACTCTAGGACTCGGATGTCTGGTGTTCGCCTCACCGCTGTATGCGGCGCTGAAACCCGGTGCGCAAGCACCCGCATTCACCACCCAGGCGACGCTCGCCGGGAACTCCGTTCACGTTTTCACTGGCCGACGCACTGAAGAGAGGCCCGGTCGTGCTGTATTTCTATCCGGCGGCCTTTACCAAGGGCTGCACGGTCGAAGCGCATGAGTTCGCCGAGGCCACCGATAAATTCAAGGCCATGGGCGCCACCGTGATCGGCGTGTCGCACGACTCCATCGACACGCTCAATAAATTTTCCGTCAGCGAATGCCGCAACAAGTTTGCGGTGGCATCCGATGAGGATAAGAAGATCTCCACTGCATACGATTCCAACATGTTCCTCGTTTCGTATTCAAAACGAACTTCCTACGTGATCGCGCCGAACGGCACCATAATCTACGAATACACGGCGCTCGATCCGGACAAACATGTCGAGAACACCATGGCTGCCGTCGCGAAATGGCAGGCACAGCAAAAAACCGGCGGCTAGGAGCTAACCATGGCGTTTTCCTTGTATGCCGCCACCATACCGTCCTATCGCCAAATATTGGGTGCGGTCGGTGGATTGATTGCCAAGGCGGAGACCTTTTGCGCGGAACAAAAGCTGGCGCCCGACGAGATCATTCAGGCACGCCTTGCGGCGGACATGCTGCCGTTCGCCTATCAGATAAAGTCGACCGCGGTGCACTCTCTGGGAGCAATCGAGGGGGTGCGCAAAGGCGTTTTTTCCCCCGACATGACGCCGCCGCCGCAATCATTTGCGGCGCTCAAGAGCAGAATCGCCGAAACGCTCGCCGCGGTCGAGGCGCTCGAGGCGGCGGAGATTGACGCCTTTGTCGGGCGCGACATGCGTTTCGCCTTCGGCGAACGCCAAATGAAGTTCACCGCCGAGGATTTTCTGCTGTCGTTTTCCCAGCCTAATTTTTATTTTCATGCCGCAACCGCCTACGGCATATTGCGCTGGAAGGGACTGCCGATCGGCAAACGCGATTTTACCGGCCGGCTGCGCCTCAAGAGCTGACCGCAAAGAGCCGGCTGCCAAAAAGCAAGAGATCGCGTGGCAAAGTTTCAGGGCAACAAGTTTTGGCCGGCCTTTACGCCCAAGATTGTCATCGTCTGGCGTGAGGGCCAAATCGCCAAATCCTGGCGCGGCGATGCACTGGCGGACTTCAGCCCGCATTCTTAGGCGCGGAGCGCGCTGCGACCTTTCAGAGCGCGCTCGATCAAATGGCAGCTACTTGATCGTCGCCACTCGCCCCTGGGTGGGAAACTTCTGAAACTGCAGCGGATCGTGGCCCGGAATGATGCGGTCAACCGACCCCGCCAACTCAATCATGCGCTCCTGCGCCTTGAGGTTCCCCGGATGGTCCGCCTCGCTGAACGTGGCGCTCGCCTTGCGTTCGGCCAAATTGCGGTAAAAGTACACGTTGTCGGAAGCCAACACGAACGGCGGCTTGCCATCGACGCGCAGATACTGTGAGGCGTAGGTGTGCCGCGACCCGACGAATACTCGAATGCCCGGCAGTATTTCCACATTGTCGCCATCCACCAAGCGCAATCGCCCTTCGGTGTTCAACCGGACCAGCTGCTGGACATCATCCGGATCGATTCCTCCGCTCTTTCCGCCGGCCTGCCAGGCCTCGCCGGTGTAGTAGCGAAACTCGTCTTTTTGAATCCACACGGTCGCCTTGGGAAACAGATCGATCCCGCCCATGTGATCCCAGTGCGCATGACTGATCACGATGTCCGTGACCTCTTCCGGCTTCACGCCGGCTTGCCGTACCGCTTCGTCGGGTTGCAGGTAGTCGGTGACCTTCCATTGCTTGAACCAGCGCTCGCGGTGAAAGCCGCTGTCGAACAGAATATTGCGCCCGCCGCCGCGAATCAGCCAAACGACAAAGTTCACGTCGACCTTCTCATCCATCGGCCCGCCGACCACCAGGGCGCCGACCGGAACGTCGGGAGAGATGCCATAGCGGATGGCCTGAATCGAATACTCGACGGGTGCGGCCGCGCCCATGAGCACGAGGGCAAATACCGCGGGCAAGAGACGTTTCAACATGTATCACCCCAGGAGAATAAAAAAGGCGGCGGCATTATTGCAGATCCATCGCGGCGCGCGTGAGGGCATGGTCCGCGCCCAGCCCGGCAGTCAGGGACGTTACCGCCTGGCGCGCGGCATCATGCGCACCTGCTCGATCGCCGATCGCCGCCTTGGCTTGAGCCAGCAGCAGCGATGCCTCGCCTACATCGGCGCTTGCCGCGGGATTGCGCGCCCGCCGCAGATCTTCATCGAGCAGTTCCCCCGCCAATCGGGCGGCATCGCCATAGCGCTTCTGCGCCATCGCGACATTGACTTCACCGATCAGCGCCCAGGGAAGAAGCGTGCGCAGCGGTGCTTTGGGTTCGCGCAGCGGCGGCAGGATGGAATCCAATATGCGCTGCGCCGCCTCGGCGCGGCCGACTGCCAGCAGTAATTGCGCGCGCACGATTTGGGCACGCGCCGCGGCCGTCCTTCCCATGGCGATGTTTTCCTTGGCGAGCGCTTCCACCCGGGCGAGATCCGCGGCCGCTTCCGCAAAGCGTTCGAGCGCGATCAAACCCCTCGCGCGGTACGCCAGCGCATGCATTTGCAGCGACGCCTCGTTCTCGTCCTGCGCAGTTTTCAAGCCTTTGTCGAACCATAACAGCGCCTGCACGGCGTCGCCGGCCCGAAGAAAGCAATTGCCGTGGAATACCGCCAAGGCCGTAATGATGGTCCTGCCGGTGGCCTGCAGCCGGGAGACCACCTCTTGTTCGCGTGCGCACGCTGCTTTGACCTCGCCGAATCCGCTCAAGCTCGACGCCAGATTGTGCATGGCGGTCATGGATTGGTCGGTGTCGCCCAGCCCGATGTCCTCGGAGGCGGCCAGCGACCTCTCGCCGTATGCAAAGCCCGCGTGAGTGTCTCCGGCCTCTTTGTAGAAGTCCGATATCTTTCCCAGGAGAGAGGGATAACGCATGTCATGCAGCTCCCCCATGCTCTCCAGCAGCGCCAGCGCCCGTTCGGCGATTTTAATGGCCGCCACTGGGTTGCCCTGAGCGTCGCTGAGATCCGCTTCCGCTTCAGTGCAGTCTTCGATTGTGCCGGGATCCGGATGAGCCGCCAAATCCAAGGCGGCGCGTCCTGTCCTCACTCTCGCCACCGCTAAATCGGTATGGCCCAGATCCAGTTCTGATTCTCCCAGGCCGCATTGAGTTCTGGCGATGAGCAATGGATCATTGAGTTGATGAGCCAGAGCATCCGCGCTTTCCAAGGCGGCGTGCGCCTTTTTTGTGAGCCCAAGGTCCGCGTAGCGGGCCGACAAATTGGCCATGGCCGTTGCCCGGAATCGAGGATCGTTGCCGTACTGCTTGTCGAGCAATTGCCGGCCGGCGTCCAGAAGCTGTTCAGCGGTGGCCGGTTTATCTCCAACGGTCGACATCATCAATGTCACGAACTCCGCCTGCACTTCGGCGCGTTTCGCCTGTGCGCGCGACAAGTCGCGCTGGGTTTGAGCTTCGCGCATTTGCAGCAGCGCGAAGCCGGTGGTGGCGATCAGGGCCAAAATTGCCGCCGCCGTGCCGATCACTGCCCCACGGTAGCGGCGCACGAATTTACGCATGCGGTAGCCGAGCAGGTTGTCGCGCGCGGACACCGGTTCATTGGCGAGGTATCGCTTCAGGTCATCCGCCAATGCCGCGGCGGTCGGGTAGCGCTCCTGCGGCAACTTACGCAGTGCCTTCGAGACGATGGCATCCAGATCGCCGCGCAACGTCTTGCGCGTGTCGCGCGCCGCTGCAAACGACAGGCGCATCGGCTCCGTGTCCAGCGTGGCTTTGATGCGCTCGGCGCGCGTGGTTCCCTGGGTTGCAATGGGTCAACCGGCCGGCGAGCAGAACGAACATCAGCACACCCAGTTGATAAACATCGGTGGCGGTGGACGCGGGCTCGCCCAAGAACTGCTCCGGCGCCGCATATTCCGGGGTCAACGCGGAGTCCTCCAAGCGCGTGGCAGGCAGGCCGGAGCTATCCTCGCCTTGAATGTCCGGGCTGAGCAGCTTGCCGATGCCAAAGTCGACCAGCTTGGCGACGCCGTCCTTTGTGACCAGGACATTGGACGGCTTGATGTCGCGATGGACCACCAGATTGCTGTGCGCGTGCGCCAAGGCGGAGAGCACGTCCAACAGCAACCGTACCCGCGCCTCAATTCCGAGCGAGTGCGATTCGCAATAGCGGTCGATGCGCTCGCCGTCTATGTATTCGAGCACCAGATACGGCCGTCCGCCGGAGGTGACGCCGGCATCGATCAGCCGCGCGATATGCAGATGGGACAGGCGCGCCAGCAGCCGGCCTTCGCGCCTGAACGCTTGATCGAGCGCCACCGCAGAGGCGGCAAAGCTATCGAGAAATTTGAGCGCGAATTTGCCTTCGAAGCGCCCATCGCTGCGAAGCGCCAGCCAGACTTCGCCCATGCCGCCGCGGCCGATAAGCGAATCGATCGTGTAGGCGCCGACCTGCTGACCGAGCAGCGACCCGTCGCTCAAATTCATTACAGGATCGTTGAGAAACCCTTTCGATTCGAGTTCGTCGCGCTCAGCCAGCAGCTCTTTGAGCGCGGCCGCGATCCCAGGGCGCTGCGCCGCCAGCTCAGTGACGTAGTCATCGCGTTCGCTCGCGGGCAGCTCAAGCGCCTGATCGAGATAGGGCTCGATATCTACCCAATCATGGTCGCCGAGCGTTATCTTGATCAAACAGGAGTCCAATCGCGGCGCCGCCGTGCCGCGATCCCGCTATTTCTTGGCCTTGGCCAGGTAGGTCTTGGTTTCATCGCCGACGATGGCGACGAGGTTGCCCATGGTGAGGTTGGCATCAATCAGATGCAGACCCCAATCCTCCAGGACCTGTCCATTCACCACGACGTCGCCGGAAATGTCATTCACGCGCGCGCCGCCCGGAGTCGGATGCAATGTGACGGCAAGATAAGATCCATGCTCGTTGACCACGCATTCGGCGCTCAAGAGCCCCGGCACCTTCACGAAGGAGGTCTCAATGGACTTCGGCGGTTGGGTCCAGACGTAGGGTTCGCGAGGCCCGTCAGCGCCGGTGGAGATGCGCCATGCCGCCAGATAGGCATCGAGCATGCCGGATCCACCGCCGAGTGCCGCCGGATTGGCGCACACGGCCTGCATGCCCTCGGGCGCCTTGCCGAAGCGAGAATTCGCGGGTGGAGGCACGTTGTCCCTGAAATCCGCGAAGGCAATGACGCAACCGATCTGGCTGTTCGAGCGGCACACCGCAATATGCTTGAACGCACCGCCGACGTCGGCCCCCTTCGGCACCGGCAAGCTGGTCCCCATGAGAATGGCTGAGATGATTTTCGCTTCGACAGGCTTGCCGTCGATCTCTTCCTTGATCAACCGCGTCAGGACGCCCGATCCTTGACTGTGGCCTACGAGGACGACGCCCCGGCCGTTGTTGTCGTGCGCGAGATAGGTGTTCCACGCGGAGAGAACATCGTTGTATCCCAGGTCGCGGTCAACCGGGATCGGTTTGCCGGCGATCATCGCGCGCAGCGCCGTGAGCGTGACCTGCCGATACATCGGGGCGAACAGCCGGCATTTGGCGGCGAAGCGCGCAAATTGCGCATTCACCACCGACTTTTCCGCATTGGTGATGTTCAAATCAGAATTGCCGCCCGGCTCCCCGGACACCGTCGGATAGACGTAAAAGCAATCGATCGGCGGATTCTTGGCAGGATGGAATGTTTCGCGCGTCAATTTTCCATTGACCGCCACGATGGTCGCGTCCTGAGTGACCGTGCAAGCATCCTGGCGGCCGGGTCTGCACAACCAAATATCAGGATTGCCATAATCTGCGGGAGCGGCTGCAGCGGGGGCCGCGGGGGCAGTGGACGGCGCTGCGGGAGTTTGTGCACCAATGTTTTCGATCGAGACCCACGAAAGCGTCAGCAGCGCCGCTGCCGTAAAAACAGATTGAGACATGAAGACTCCCCAGCGTTGTTCTGGGTGCAGTATACCGCAGCATCTTGCGGCGCCACCGCCTCAGGGCAAGGAGCCTCTCCTGACGAACTCGTCCGCCTACGGGAATAAATACCTCACGTCCCGCACCGCGTCCATCGCCCCCCAGACCAGCGGAAGAAGCACTGCAAGCCACAGCATGACCAATTTCAACTGCTTGATCGTGGAGCGGCCGGTGTTCCGCAGTGCAGATTGTTGGCATTCGAGGCCGATGCGGCCAGCGCTGCGGCTGATGGTATTTTCCATGGTACCTCCCAATCTCGTCGTGTGTTCCTATCTCAGGACATCGGAAACGGCGGACAAATGAGGACATGGACGCCTGTCTGAATAATCCACGTCAGCCGCGTTGGCCCAACCACAATGTGCAGACGCCGACGATGGGCGGCAGCGCAAAGCACCAGATGCCCTGTTTGGCGTACATCAGTGCCGCCGCCGCGCAGCCCAGGGCGAATGCAGCAAGACTCCCGGACATCCGATACAGCCGCGCATGGATTGCGTTGCGGGTATCCGCCGGCATGCCGCGCAACAAGTCGGCGAGGTCGATCATCACCTGCGTGGTGTTCCCTGTCATGATGGTGGTGGGCGGTAAGGCATTCATATGAATTCTGTGGATGGCGTTTTGGATCGCCATCGCCGACACGAGAGTCATGCCGGTGAGTACCGCGGCCCAACCATCGCCGCTCTCGAAGGGTCCCAGTCCAATCGCCAGCCCCGAGCCGAGAAACAACAGCGCGACTTTCAGAGCCAGTATGGTGCGCAAACCCGGCAAGCGGCTCGTTGCGAGCGCGACGCTGATCAGCCGAACCGCCATGACCACGACGCAGAAAACGGGCAGAGCCAGGAGCTTGGCGACGGCACCGCTGGTTCCCAGCACCAGCGCGGCACCGAGCGTCACAAAGTTGCCGGTCACATGGGTGGTAAACAGACCGTGAAGCGCAAGAAAACCGGCGGTATCGACATAGCCGCCGTTCACGCTCAAGAGCATCGGTAAGCTGGGCTTCATGGGCATCTCATGGCAATGGGTGATTAATTCGGTACTATATATTGAGGTCAGAGCACAGGTATCGATTGAAGGCCGCGGCAGTTACCAGTCTTGCGTTTCTCGTCGCGGTTTCGCTGAGCTGCACGCGATCCGCGCCGTATGGCATGGCAAACCGGTCCCCGACGCTCCCTTACCTGCGCATGCCGCCGCGCGCCGACGGCGAACTCCCAAGGCTGCTGTCGCAAACCGGAGTTTTCAGCGACACCGCCCGCTTGATTCCCAGCCCGGGACTCATTCCCTACGATCTCATTGTGCCTTTCTGGTCGGATGGCGCCGACAAGTTGCGCATGATCGCGGTTCCGGACGGTAAGATCGCCTTCGCACCGACCGGAGAATGGGGTTTCCCGGCCGGCACCGTGTTCGTGAAGACGTTTGAATTGCCGACTGATGGTGCAAATCCCGGCATCAAACGCCGTCTCGAGACTCGTCTGCTGGTGCGCGACGCCGCCGGTGAGGTCTACGGGGCGGTCTACAAATGGCGCGCTGATGACAGCGATGCTGACTTGCTGGATGTTGCCCAAACCGAAGTCATTCCCGTCAAATCCTCGAGCGGTGCGATACACGCTCAAGAATGGTACTACCCGAGCCGCACTGACTGCTTGGAATGCCACACTGCCAAGGCAGGCGGCGTGCTGGGCGTAAAGACACGCCAGCTGAACCGTATCTTTACCTATCCCTCCGGCGTTTCGGACAATCAGTTGCGCGCGTGGAGCCATATCGGATTGTTTGCGCCGGGGGTGAGGGATGACGAACGGCTCGCCTTCCCCGTCCTCGCCGCGTCCGATGACGCGACGCGCACGCTGCAAGATCGCGCCCGCTCGTATCTCGATGCCAATTGTTCCCAGTGTCATCGCCCCGGGGGCACGGTCGCGAACTTCGACGCCCGCTACGACACGCCGCTTGATCGCCAGGCATTGATCGATGGACCGGTCTTGATCGATGAGGGTATCGACAGACCGCGCGTCATTTCACCCCATGACATCTGGCGTTCGATCATCTACATGCGCGTCAATACCCTCGGCGACACCAAGATGCCGCCGTTGGCGCGCAAAACCATCGACGAAAAAGGTGTGCATCTTCTCAACGAGTGGATAACCAGCATGCCGGGCCGCGCGGTGTTGGCGCCCCCGGTTATCGCTCCGCAAGGCGGCCGCTTCGCAACCCCGGTCGAAATTTCGCTCTCAGCTGAACCGGGCGCCGACATTCGCTACACATTGGATGGCTCGGAACCGGGCACATCCGACATGCGCTACGACAAGCCGATCAGAGTCGCCAGTCCGGCTATTTTGCGCGCCCGCGCCTATAAGGAAGGATTTACCCGTAGCATCGTCGAGCAACAGGTGTTCATCGTCGGGAAATAACCCTGACAACGGCGACGCCCCACGGGCTCGATCCGGCCTTCACCCGCGCCACTTCCTTGTTGGTGTCGAGATCCACCACCGACACATCGTTGGAATAGCCATTGGCCGCAAAAAGGAATTTTCCATCGGGTGAAATTCCGATCCCCCAAGGACGAGGACCCACTTTGATGGTGTCGAGCAGTTCATAGGTATGCGTATCGAGCACGGACACCGTTCCGGCGCGCCCATTGCTCACATAGAGTTTCGTTTCGTCAGGTGAAATGCGGACGCGCATCGGCCGCGAGCCGGCAGGCAGCGTCAGCGTCTTCAGCACCGTGGCATTCGTGGTATCGACGACATTCATCTCGCCCGCGGATTCGGATGGAATGAAGCCGATGGCGCTTTTTGTCAGAAATTCCACGCTGCGCGGCCGCCCATTTACCTTGAAATGCGCCGCAACGGTAAAATCAAGAGTGCTGATCGCAAAGATGTCGCCGCCCGCCTCACAAGTGACATAAAACTGTTTCCCATCGGGCGTCGTGGTCACGCCCTCCGGCTCTTGACCCACCGGAATGAGATGTTCCCGCTTGCTCGTCGCGATATTGATCACGCTGGCCGTCTTGGTATCTTCATTGGAAATGTAGATATGCTTGCCGTCCTTGCTCAGAGCGAATTCCTCCGGATCCGATCCCGCATTGAGTTTCCGGCGCAGCTGCTTGCTGGCGGTATCCACGACGCCGATTCCGTCGGCGGCCTTGTCGGCATTCGTCATCGTCGTCATCGTCCCTCTTGTTGGCGAATACCGGATTGCCCCGGGCATCGATTTGCGGCGCGCCTTCGATCGGCGTACCGCTCAATGCCACGTAAACAGTCTTCCCGTCCGGACTGGCGTGAATACCGCGCGGCCGCTTGCCCACCGCAATGGTCGCGACGACGCTGAAGTCGCCGCCGTTGATCACAGTGACGTCGCCGGATTGCTCGTTCGACACATACACTTGATAAGAGGCGGCTTGCGACCAGACGGGCGACGCCGCGGCGACTCCCACCACAAGCAAGGCCTTACGAAATAGTCCTATCCCGCCGTCCGGCTTCATCGATTCATCTTGGCCGACCGATGCAGAGTCCGCAACCCGTTGCGCGCCGCAGCATGGACGCACGTGCACTCAGGGAATCCCCTACACGCCGCTAAGATATTTAGTCAAGATTTGCCGAGCGCAGCCGAAAATTAGGGCGAGAGCAGCCACGAGGACGCAATGTTCAGCTTATGGAGGCGCACGGAGGCACTTTCGCGCGAGCACGCAATTCTTTTGGTAAACAATTATGGCGAATGTCACATACAGCACCTCCCGGCAAACTGAAAGAATCGGTTGCAGGAAACACCCGCGCCCCCTGCCCACGCGAGTGCGCCGCCAAAGGCCGCCGCTCAGCCGAAACCTGCCCGCCTCCGTGAGGCCTGCCGCCTCGCGCGAAAGCGGCGGCCACCAACGCCGAGGAGCGGGCCTCGGCGCTCGAATTCCTGGGGAGTTTCGCCGCGGAAATATCCAAGGGAACCGTCAACCTTCCCCATGCTTTTCCCCGATGTTGTCATGCGGATTCGCAAAGCGCTCGCACAACCCAATGTCAGTCTGACTGAGATCGTCAAGATCGTCGGCACTGAACCCCGGCTGGCAGCGCGCTTGCTGCAAGCCGCGAACTCGGCGGCATTCAATCCGGCAGGCAGGCATTTGACCGACCTGCGCGCGGCAATTACGCGGCTCGGCCACCGTCCGGTGCAGAGCGCCGCCATGTCCTTTGCCGTCAAACAATTGCGGCTGGCGCCGGCATTGCGCTGCCATTTCAAAGCCGCTCAATGTCGCTATGGGAGGAAAGCATATCGGTCGCTGCCATTTGCCCAGGTTCTGGCGCGGCGCACCCGGGTGAGCCCCGAGGAGGCGCTTTCTGACCGGCTTGCTGCATGGAATCGGCCGTCTTTACATCATGGTTCGATCGGTGGGTAAATCCGACACGCTCTACCAGAATCGCACGTTCGTCGACATGATCGCGAGCTGGCACGCGGCTATCGGAAAGGCGGTGTTGCGAAAACTGGGGATTTGACCAGCACATGAGCGACGCGCTGGGTGATCAGGATGATTACGATCGCGGCGGCAAAGGCGATCCCGACCTCACGGATGTGCTTGTGGTCGCGGTGGCGTTGGCGCGCGTGCTGCGCAAGCCGGGGCCGCGGACTGTTGAGACCGATGACATCAAATCATTCGGGCGTTTGCATCTTACATCGCAACACTGCGCCGAGATCCTTCGCCATGCAGAACACCAATTGGGATCGCTGCATGCGGCATTAGGCTGCTGACCGCAACGCGCCGATTAATTCTGCGCCAGTCTCGACGCCCTCCAACAGGAACTTGCCCGGCAAGGCGCACGCTTCCGATGAGCCGTGGCTCGCGTCGGTCAGCTTTCGCGCTCGGAGAAGCGACGCTGGATCTCGCCCACGACACCGCGCCGAAAAGTCAGCACGCAGATCACGAAGATCGCGCCGATGATCACCGAAACCCATGCGCCCACGAGATCAGACAGATACTCCTCGAGCGTGACCACCACATTTGCGCCGACGACAGGACCGAAAAACGTACCGCTGCCGCCGAGCAAGGTCATCAGCACCACCTCGCCGGAATTGCCCTGGCTGACATCCGAGAGCGTGGCAAATCCCAACACCAACGCCTTGAACGAACCTGCCAGACCCGCCAGGCTGGCCGACAGCACAAACGCCACGAGCTTGTAGCGGTCGACCTTGTAGCCCAAGGACACGGCGCGCGGCTCGTTTGCGCGGATCGCCTTGAGCACCTGGCCGAACGGCGAATGCACAACGCGGCGGATAAAGAGATACAGCCGCAAATATCGCCAGCACGAAGTAGTACATGGTCCGATCGTTGCCGAGGCCGAGCACTCCAAACAGGCTGCCCCGCGGTATGCTCTGCAGACCGTTCTCGCCGCCCGTGAACTGTGCCTGCAGGCAGACGAAGTACACCAGCTGCGCGAGTGCCAGTGTGATCATCGCGAAATAAATGCCCTGACGGCGCACGGCGATCGCGCCGATGACAGTCCCGAGCAGCATCGAGACCGCGACGCCGCCCAAAATTCCTTCGATCGTTCCCCAGCCATGGGCCGTCACCAGCCAGCCCGTGATGTACGCGGACGAACCGAAGTACGCCGCATGGCCGAACGACAACATTTTCGTGAAGCCGAGCAATAGATTGAAGGCACAGGCGAACAATGCGAAGCACAGCAATTTCATGAGAAACACCGGATATAGGCCGACAAACGGTGCCACCAACGCGACTACCGCCAGGACGACGTACACGGCAATTTGCGCGCGCATCTATTGCTCTTTTCCGAACAGACCGGCGGGCCGCCAAATCAGCACCAGAGCCATGATGACAAACACCACGATATTCGACGCTTCGGGATAGATGACCTTGGTCAGCCCCTCGATGAGTCCGAGCACCAAGCCGCTGACGATGGCGCCGACGATCGAGCCCATACCGCCGATGACCACGACCGCGAACACCACGATCACAAGCGATGAACCCATCAGCGGGCTGACCTGCATCACCGGCGCCGCGAGCACTCCTGCCAGCGCGGCCAGTGCCACGCCCGCGCCGTAGGTGCACATCACCATGACCGGCACATTGATGCCGAAGGCCTGCACCAGTTTCGCGTTCTCCGTGGCCGCACGCAGCATCGCTCCCAATTGCGTGCGCTCGATCAGAAACCAAGTGATGCCGCACACCGTGACCGAAGCGAGAACGACCCATGCGCGGTAGATGGGCAACACCATGAAGCCCAGATTGAAGCCGCCCTGCAGCAATGGCGGTACCGGATAGGATTTACCGGAGGCGCCGAATTGGCTTCGCATGACGCCCTCGGCGATCATGGCAATGCCAAAGGTCAACAGCAGTCCGTACACCGGTTCCACTTGGTACAGATGCCTCAGGAACAGCCGCTCGATCACGATCCCGAAAAGTCCCACCGCCAGCGGCGCCAGCAGCAGCGCGCACCAATAATTGATTCCGAGAAACTGCAAGCCCAGATAAGCGGCAAATGCCCCGAGCATATAGAAGGCACCATGCGCGAAATTGACGATGCCAAGCAGCCCGAAAATCACCGCCAGCCCGAGACTCAACATCGCATAGAACGATCCATTGACCAGACCCAGCATGAGCTGACCGAGGATCGCGGGCAGCGGCACGCCGAAGACCGTCGTCACAGATCAGATATCATCGTTCGGCGGCGCGTTTCAAGAGAGCGTGGCCGGGCCTGATTACTTCTTGACCAAGGGACAGCTGGCATCCGGCTGCGCGCCGTCGGCTTCCTCGCCCGACATGGTCTTGACCACCTTGTAATAGTCCCAGGGGTACTTCGATTCCGCCGGCGTCTTGACCTTCATGACGTACATGGTGTGAACCATCAGGCCGTCGGCGCGAATGTAGCCGTCCTTGGCAAAGAAGTCGTTGATCTTGGTCTTCTTGAACTGCGCCATCACCTTGTCCGAATCGGTCGAGCCCACGGCCTTGACCGCGGTCAGGTACTGCATCGTGGCGGAGTAGACGCGGCCTGATCCATCGTCGGCATCCGGTTCACCTTGGCAAAGAAGCGTTTGCCGAACGCGCGGGTCTCATCATTCAGGTCCCAGTAGAAGCCGGTGGTCAAGTACAGACCATGCGCGGTTTGCAGCGTCACCGCGTGAATGTCCGTCAGAAAGGCCAGCAGCGCCGCGGGCGTCATGGTTTTGGTGATGCCGAATTCGTTGGCCGCCTTGAGCGAGTTTGAGAAATCGGTGCCGGCATTCGCGAGCCCCAACACCTGTGCGCCCGAAGCCTGAGCCTGCAACAGGAACGATGAGTAATCGGTCGTGCCGAGCGGCGCACGCACAGCGCCCAATACCTTGCCGCCGTTGGCCAGCACCACCTTGGTTGCCGCGTCTTGCAACTGCGTACCGAAGGCGTAATCGGCGGTCACGAAGAACCAGGTCTTGCCGCCCTCCTTGACGATCGCGCTCGCCGTGCCGTTGCCGAGCGCGGTGGTGTCGTAGGCGTAGTGAATCGTATAGGGCGTGCAATCCGCGCCCGTCAGCGAGGCGCCGCCGGCGCCGATGGCGATGAAGGGAATCTTCTTAGCCGCCGCAACCTTGGACATGGCGATGCTCACGCCGGTATTCGATCCGCCCAGCACCAGGGTCAAGCCGTTCTGATCGGCCCACTCGCGGAACTTGGACGCGCCGATATCCGGCTTGTTCTGATGATCGACGCTGAGCACCGTGATCTTTTTGCCGAGCACCGTGCCGCCGAAGTCGGCGATGGCCATATTGATGACATCGATGCCGGCCTGGCCCATGACGTCCGCATAGACGCCCGACATGTCGTCGATATCGCCGATGACCACCTGATCGGCGGCGGCATTGGCTTGCGAGGATGCGTATAGACCGAGCAGCGCGCCGAGCGCCATGATGGTTGATTTGCGCGTCATTTCTTTATTCCTTTTCCTGTTCTGTGTTTTTTCAAACGCCTAAAAACTCCTGCAACAACCCCATCTGCGAAGCAAGTTCGGATTGTGCGAACTGCTTGACGATCTTGCCGTGCTCCATCACATAGAAGCGGTCTGCCAGCGGTGCTGCAAAACGGAAATTCTGTTCAACCAGAACCACCGTAATGCCCTTGGCCCGTAACGTGCGAATCACATCGCCGAGTTTTTGCACGATCACCGGCGCCAGCCCCTCAGAAATCTCGTCCAACAGCAGCAGCCGCGCGCCGGTACGCAGGATGCGTGCCACCGCCAGCATCTGCTGTTCGCCGCCGGATAATCGCGTCCCCGGACTGTCGGCACGCTCGAGCAGATTTGGAAAAATATCGTAAATCTCCGCGAGCTGCATCCCCGGGGCTCCTTTCAGCCGCGGCGGCAGCAGAAGGTTCTCCTCGGTGGACAAAGAAGCGAAGATACCGCGCTCCTCGGGACAGTACCCTACGCCCATTCGGGCGATTTGGTGAGGCGCCAGGCCGACGGATTCGGCCCCTTCGATCAATACCGAACCCTTGCGCGCGCCGACCAAGCCCATTATCGAGCGCAGGGTGGTCGTTCGTCCGGCGCCATTGCGCCCCAAGAGCGTGACCACCTCGCCTTCTTGTACCGCAAATTCCACGCCATGCAGGATGTGCGATTCGCCGTACCAGGCCTCGAGGTTCTCGACCCTTAGCATCTCCCGCGGCATCAGTCCGTTCCCGCGAGCGCTTGGCTCGAGGTTCCCATGTAGGCTTCGATGACCTGCGGATTCCTCGAAACTTCCGCGTAAGGACCGGCGGCAATAACCCGGCCTCGCTGCAGAACCGAAATCGTATCGGCGATCGAGGAGACGACGCTCATATTGTGCTCGACCATGAGCACGGTACGATTCGCGGCCACTTTCTTGATCAGGCGCGTGACGTGCGAGACGTCCTCGTGCCCCATGCCTTGCGTGGGCTCATCCAGCAGCATCAAGTCCGGCTCGAGCGCCAACGTAGTCGCCAGCTCGAGCGCGCGTTTGCGTCCGTAGGGCAAATCCGCCGCCAAGGTACGCGCCCAGTTTTCCAGGTGCACCTCCGCCAGCAACTCCAGTGCGCGCCGATCAAGGCTGGAGAGGCTCTTTTCGGAACGCCAGAAATAGAACGATGTGCCCAAATTGCGCTGCAGAGCGACGCGCACATTCTCAAGAGCCGTGAGATGAGGAAAGACCGCGCAAATTTGAAAGGAGCGCACCACGCCGCGCCGCGCGATGTCGGCGGGCCTCTCGCCGGTGATATTCCGCCCCCGGTAAAAGATGGTGCCGGAGGTCGGCTGTAAAAACTTGGTCAGCAAATTGAAGAACGTCGTCTTGCCGGCGCCGTTCGGCCCGATCAGCGCGTGGATCTCTCCCTGCTTGACGCGTACGGAAACACCATCGACTGCGATAAACCCATTGAAGTCCTTAACCAGACTGTGCGTCTCAAGGATCACGTCCTCAGTCAACGCCATAGCACCCCGCCCCCTTTAGTTCATGGTCTGGGTGCGCCGGTACTGTGTACGCCCGCTCCAGCTTACGGCCTACGATCCCAAGGCCGTTATGTCGCACCGGGGCAGCACTCTTGCTGGGCTGATTCCCTCGGGCTCGAACAACCTCGACGGTAAACTGTTTTGCGCCTCGGTGTCGAGAGAAATAGCAGGCAAGCACGCCGCTGTGCCGAAGCGGTACCGTGCAGGAAGCAGGATCGATCAGGTGCCCGATGTCATGCGCCCCGGCTGGAATAGAGCGCGCGTATCGCATATAATAATATGTTATTTTTCAATATATTATAAACTATACTTAATAATTTAACGAAGACTAAATTCCCTCAAGCGGCGCGCCGCTATTGCACAGCAGCCGCAACCGGCCGCGGGGGACGACAGTTCGCGCGCAAACCGTCATCATTCAAGCTGCACCACATCAGGAGACGCTGCCAATAATGCCCAGTAAAATTCCCGACGGCGAGACACGCGGGTGGATCGTTCCGATCGGCGGTGCGGAAAACAAAGAGAACGACCGTCAAATCCTCGAGCGTTTCGTGCGCGTGTCAGGCGGTTCGGATGCGAATATCGTGGTCATCCCCACCGCGAGCCGCATGCACGAGACCGGAGCGCGCTACGAAAAAATCTTTAACGAGTTGGGCGCTGCCGAGGTCGCAGTCATGGATTTTGATACCCGCCGGGATTGCCAGGAGCCGGGACGCCTGCGCCGCCTCGAGGAGGCCACCGGCATCTTTTTCACCGGCGGCAATCAATTGCGGCTCACGACTCTCCTCGGAGGCACGCCGGTGGCGAAGCTCATTCGCGTCAGCAATGCCCGCGGTGTCACCGTCGGCGGCACCAGCGCGGGGGCCAGCATCTTGAGCGAACACATGATTGCGTTCGGCGATGAGGGATCGGCGGTCATATCCGGCAGCGTCCGGCTCGCGCCCGGGCTGGGCCTGACCAATCGCTTCATCATCGATCAGCATTTCCGGCAGCGCGACCGCCTGGGCCGCCTCATCACCGCCCTCGCCTACAATCCGTTCGCCATCGGCATTGGGCTCGATGAGGACACCGCAGCGTTTATTGGGCCGGACGAAACCGTCGAAGTCCAAGGCAGCGGCGGCGTGACCATCGTCGACGCCTCCGAAGTCAGCTTTTCCTCCATTGGCGAGGTAAGCGAAGGGCAACCGGTATGCGTGCTGGGTCTGCGCCTGCATATTCTGGTAGCGGGCGCGACCTTTAATCTGCATACCCGAGTGGCGTCGGCCGGTGGACTTGTTACCGCCAAAGATTGATGACTAAAAAAGGGCAGCGGAGCATTCATGCGAATTCTAGATCGTTCTGTCTATGTGGGCCCTTCGCTGTATGCGCGCTTTCCCGTCATCCGACTCGAGCTTGACTTAGGGGCGCTGGAGGCATGGCCCACCGGGCGGCTGGGCGGAGGTTTTGTCGACGCGCTGGCGGCCGCACTGCCGGGTCTTGCGCAACATGGCTGTTCCTATCGCGTGCCGGGCGGCTTTTTTCGCCGCATGCGGGAGGATGAGGGAACCTGGCTGGGCCATGTTCTGGAGCATGTTGCCATTGAGCTGCAAAATATTGCCGGCGAAGAGGTGACCTTCGGTAAAACGCGCAGCGCCGGAGCACCGGGTGTCTACACCGTCGTCTACGAATACGCGCAGCGCGACGAAGGCATCGCGGCGGGCGATCTGGGCCTGCGGCTGCTCTGTTCGCTGCTGCCCGCCTCGATTCGTCCCCAGGATTCCGTTCCCGACGGCTGGAATTGGCAGCAAGCGCGCGATGAGTTCATTCGGTTCGCCCAGCGCCGGGCGCTCGGCCCGTCGACTTCCTCGCTGGTGCGCGCCGCCGAGCATCGCGGCATCCCGTGGCTGCGCCTCAACGACCAATCGCTGGTGCAATTGGGGCACGGCAAATTTCAGCAGCGTATCCAGGCGACGGTGACCAGCAGCACCTCGCACATCGCGGTCGAACTGGCGAGCGATAAGGAAGAGACCAACAAGATCTTGGCGACTCTCGGGCTGCCGGTGCCGAAACAGGAACTGGTGCAAAGCGAAGCGCAGGCCATTCGTGCCGCCAAGCGCATTGGATTTCCGGTCGTGACCAAGCCTTACAACGGCAATCACGGCCGCGGCATTTCGATCCGACTCGCCAACGATCAGGAGGTCGCGCTCGGCTACGCTACGGCGCGCGAGCACGCGCGCTCGGTCATCGTCGAGACGTTTTTGGAAGGCGATGATCATCGCCTCTTGGTCGTCAACGGCGTGCTGGTCGCCGCGACGCGCCGCACGCCCGGTCACATCGTCGGCGACGGCGAGCATACCGTGGAGCAACTCATTGAACTGGTCAATCAAGATCCGCGCCGCGGGGTGGGCCACGAAAAAGTTCTGACCCGGCTCGAGCTCGATGCACAGGCGCATAAAATGCTCGAACAGGTGAACCTCAAGCCAGACTCCGTACCTCTCCAAGGGCAAGCGGTGCTGTTGCGCTCGACCGCCAATCTGTCCACGGGCGGTACCGCCACCGATGTTACCGATGTCATTCATCCCGACAACCGCGAGATGGCGGAACGGGCCGTGCGCGCGATCGGTCTGGACGTCGGCGGCGTGGATTTTCTCTCCAAGGACATTACCGAGAGTTACCGATCGATCGGCGGCGGCATCTGCGAGGTCAATGCAGCGCCCGGATTTAGAATGCACGTGGCACCGAGCGAGGGTACGCCCCGCGATGTGGCCGCTCCGGTCATCGACATGCTGTTTCCGGCCGGCACCTCGGTACGCGTGCCGATCGCCGCCGTGACCGGCACGAACGGCAAGACCACCACGGCGCGCATGCTCGCGCATATCACCAAAATGGCAGGCTACACGCCTGGGCTGACAACCACGGATGGGGTATACATCGACGGCCAGCGCACGGTGCAGGGCGATATGACCGGCCCCGTGTCGGCCCGCATGGTGCTGGCGGATCCGCAGATCGACATCGCCGTGCTGGAAACGGCGCGCGGCGGATTGCTGCGCGCCGGCATGGGCGTCAATGAAGTGAACGTCGGTGCCGTGCTCAATGTGCAGGCCGATCATCTGGGACTCAAGGGTATCGATACCCTCGAGCAGCTCAGCGAACTGAAGCGCATCGTCGTTGAGGTCGCCACCGACTGCGCGGTGCTGAACGCCGACGATCCGCTGGTGTTGAGAATGGCCGGCCATACGGAAGCGAAGAGCATTTGCTACGTGACCATGAATCCCCACCACACGCTGGTACGCGAGCACATACGCGCCGGCGGCCGCGCTTGCGCGCTCGAAGCCGGCGTCAACGGTCAAATGATGACGCTCTACGATCGCGGCGGCCACATCCCGCTGCTGTGGACGCATTTGATTCCGGCCACCCTGGAGGGCCGCGCCACCCACAACGTGCAAAACGCCATGTTTGCCGCCGCCATGGCATTTTCGTTGGGCATCAAACTCGATGCGATTCGCCAGGGGCTGCGCACTTTCGACTCGACCTTCTTCCAGGCTCCGGGCCGCATGAATGTGTTCAACGAACACCCGTTCAAAGTGCTGTTCGACTATGGTCACAATGCGCACGCGGTCGGGATGATGGCCGATCTGGCCGCGCGTTTGGATGTTGCCGGCCGGCGCATCGTCGTGCTCGCAGGCCCGGGAGACCGGCGCGATGAGGATCTCGTGGCAATCGCGAACGCCGTGGCGGGCCGCTTTGATCACTATATTTGCCGGCGCGACGACAATTTACGGAACCGTGCGGGAGATGAAGTACCGCGCATTCAAGCGCAGGCCCTGCGCGCCGCAGGAGTCCCGGACAGCGTCATTTCGATTATTCCGGATGAACAGGAAGCCGTCGAGGCCGCCCTGCGCATGGGTGAACCCGGGGATCTTCTGCTTATATTTGCCGATGCCTTGGCGCGTTCGTGGAAACAAATCACCAAGTTCAAGCCGGTCGGAGCGCCACCCGCCAATCCGGCGGCGCGCGCGGTACGATCGCCGCCGCCCGAGACCAAGAGCGAAGATAAATTCGAGACGGCTGCCGGCCCGGATTTTAGCTTGGACGGTCTGATTCGCGATGAGCGCGGTGTGCGATTGGCGCCGGAGAGCGACGACTGAACGTTCCGGGCGAGCTGCCCTTCGAGGATTCCCGGCGGCTGACCGGCAGCAACTTATTTTTTGCCTCGACAGGCGCTGTGCTCGATGTGGTGCGAGCGTCCCTCGATGACGCGATGATCGAGGCCTGGCGTGCGCGGGTTGACCGGGCGGGCGCGCAACTCGGGTGGGCCGACCGCAGAACCATTGCGCGCCGGCACGCGGGCGGGGTCTTGCTGGCCATTGCAGCGCCCCAGGATCAGTTGTTGCTCGCCACTGAAATCAATGAATGGGCGCTGTGCGCGGCACTCGTGGAGCGGGATCCGCAGCGCTGGGCTGGCCTGGAAGCTGCACTGGTTGCGGCAGCAAACGAAGGCGCGCAATCGGGCGCCGGCCCAACCGTGCAGTGCGGGCCTGTCCTCGCGGAAAGCGCGGCACTCGCGCGGTTCACACAGCTGTCACGCCGGGAAGCCGCGCCAAAAATGCGTGCTCTGCTCCAAGCGGCCGCGGACCGCGCGCTGCCTTACTTTGTCGATGACAATGAATTGACCTTGGGAGCCGGTGCCGGTAGCCGCACCTACATCTTGAGCAGCCTGCCGAATATCGATGACGTGCCCTGGACGCAACTCTCCGATATCCCCACCGCAATCGTCACGGGTTCCAACGGCAAGACCACGACGGTTCGCTTGCTCGCAGCCTGTGCGCGGGCGCACGGCTGGCGAGCCGGCTATAACTGCACCGACGGCGTATTCATCGGTGATGAATCCCTGGCGGTGGGCGACTACTCCGGACCCGCCGGCGCGCGGCTGGTGATGCGCGATCGGCGCAGCCAGGCGGCTATCTTGGAAGCCGCGCGCGGCGGCATTCTGCGGCGTGGTCTTGCCGTTGCCCATGCCGACGTCGCGGTGGTCACCAACATCAGCTCCGATCATTTTGGTGAGTACGGTATCCACGATCTTGCCGGGCTCGCGGACGTCAAGCTCAGCGTTGCCGCCGTCATTGGCGAAGGGCTTTTGGTGTTGAATGCGGATGATTCGTTGCTGCGGATCAAAGCTCCGGAACTTATACATCGGTATGGACGAGTTCCTGAGCTTGCCTGGTTTGCAATCGACACCGATTCCCCTTACATGCGTGAGTATCGTGCAGAAGGCGCTGCGACTTGCGGCTTGCGGGAAGGCCAGTTGGTACTGCAGCGCGCGGGGGTCCAGAACGATCTCGGCGCGATCGCTGCAATGCCTCTCTCGATCGGCGGCATCGCTGCCTACAATGTGGCAAATCTCGCGGCCGCGGCGCTGGCAGCGGCTGCGCTCGGAATAGCGGCCGACACGATCGCCTCGGTATTTAAGGGTTTCGGTGCAACCGGCGCGGACAACCCGGGCCGGATGATGCGTTTCGAATACCGCGGCGCCCGGGTGCTGATCGACTACGCCCACAACCCGGACGGGTTGCGCGGCCTGCTGTCGGTAGCGGAGCAAATGCGTGGCGGGGGACGTCTAGGATTACTGCTCGGCCATGCCGGCAATCGCAAGGATGCCGACATCGCCGATTTGGCGCGCGTGGCCGCCGGCTTCAACCCCGATTTGATCGTCATCAAGGAAGATGAAGCGCACTTGCGCGGCCGCGCGCCGGGCGAAATACCGCGCATCATCCGCGCCGAACTGCTGCGCCAGGGTGTGCCGGAATCCGCGCTGCCGGTCCGCGACAACGAACTGGACGCGGCCCGCTACGCCCTTGACTGGGCGCGCCCCGGAGATGTGCTCGCCCTGCCCATACATTCGCCCAGCGCCCGCGCCGCCGTGATTGGCCTGTTGCAGCGCTAGTGCGCGCTCGGCGTGTGACCCGCGCCGCCGTTTTTCGGCTTCGCGGTATGGCTGCCTTTTTTTGAGCCAGTCTGCGTCCCGGTACTGCTTGGCAGGCTTGCTGGAGTGCTGCTTGTCGCTAAGCGAGGAATGCGGTTCGGGCCCGCGAGGCGCGAACGACGAACTAGGCGTTCCGCGGGCATGACTAATCGAACCAAACAAGAGCAACGCGGCCGATACAACATGCAAGAGACTGTCTTCATTTGTGCGCTCCGATTCAGACGGCCGGTATCCGCCGGCCCCATAGCATGACGAAAAACCGCAGCGCCATGCGGCGGGAAACGGCATTTTTTCGAATATGGGATCCACGTCTCATCCCTCGAGTAAACTAATCGCCCTTTAACGGAGGCACCATGTACCGATCTGCGACGGCGATTATGGGATTCATTGTCATGGCAGCGGCCACCCCCGCGTCAGCGGCCCAGGCAGAGGGAACCGAGGCAAAGCAACCAGACCCGATCCAGGTCCTGGTGGGCCGCCTGGACCTGGAGAAATACAAGGCAACGATCAAGGGACTGACGCGCTTTGGAGATCGCCGCCAGGGGACGGAGCGAAATCGTGCCGCCGTGGATTGGATCGAGGCACAACTCAAGCGCTACGGCTGCGCGGACATCTGCGCGGATCAAGTATCAGTATTCTCCCACCGAAACCCGCAGGCCCAGCGGACCGCCAACCTCTCCCGATGCGGCGCAGGGCGGCGGCCGTTACCGCGGCCTGCGCGCCCATACCGGCGTCAATACCGACCCTTTGCTGCAAACGGACGAGAAGCTGCGCGCGTTGAACTCGCAGCCGACTGAGCCCGGCGAACGCGAGGAAGTGTATTGCACCAAGGTCGGCTCGACCCATCCTGAGGAAATGTACATCGTCGGCGCGCACATGGACGGTCACGGATGGGGTGAGGCCGCCAATGACGACGGTTCCGGAACGGCATTGGTGATGGAATTGGCGCGAGTCTTTTCATCGCCGGACGTAAAGACCGAACGTTCGATCCGCTTCGCGCTCTGGAACAACGAGGAAACCGGGCTCAATGGCGCACGCGCCTACGTCGATCAACGAGCGGCGCTGCAGGGCAAGGAAAATCCAGCGGGATCCGGGCGCTATCCGGAACCCAAGTGGCTGGGCATGGTTCAGCATGACATGATGCTCTTCGATCACGGCATGCCGCGCGCCGACGGCACCCTGTCAAAGGAACAACGCCCGGAAGCAGACGTGAACATTGAATTTCAATCCCTCTCCAAGGCAGTCGACGGAGCGCAGAAATTGGCATGGGCCTTCTACGCAGCGAACGAGGCGTATGCCACTGACTATCCTGCGGCTGTTGGACCGCACATGACCAACACGGACAGCACACCCTTCATGGACCTGGTGCCGGCGATCAGCCTGCGTGAGAACGAGCGCGGCCGGGAAATCGGCGCCGGTTGGGATCCGCAATGGCATCAACCGTCGGATGTATACGCAACCTACTCCGATGCGGATTTTCGGCTCGGTCTAAATGCCGCGCAGACCACGCTGGGTGCCATCGGAAAGCTGGCGGGAGCGACGCTGACCCACTGACGGATTGGGCAAGGGACGCCCTACCCTTTTTCCGGGCTCGCATGAGCGGCGTCGGCAGCCTTGCACTGGCCGTTGTACAACGGACCTGTGGCGCCTGAGACGCGGATCGCACCGCTCGCCCGATCGATGGCGAAGGTAAAGGGAACGCCGGTTCCCAGATCCACGCGAAACGTGATGCGGCTTTCCGTGATGGCGGCGGTCGAGATCGTCTTGCCGACATACACCAGCTGATTTGTTCGATCAATCAGTCAGGTCGAACGTCCGCTGCGCATGATTTACCGCCGTCTCGGTGACCATGCACGACAGCACCTCGTTATCGGCCAACGCCGGCCCGGCAATTCCAAGACACGCGGCTGCTACCAATGTGCGCACGACTCGCCCCTGCTCTTATATCCTAGGGTATCGTACAAGCGTGGACGCGGCGGCTGCATGCGCCCGATCACGGTTTGGCGGCTCATTCAGCGACCTATAGCACCGAATTTGCAGACCGATGGTAAGCTACCGGCATGCCGCTTTATCGGATCCGAATCAGCACTTACATTCGCCAGACCACCGTCCACCTCCCCACCTGCCGTTTCGTTCAGTACGGCGCCGCGAAGGGCCAGCATCCCACCGGGGATGAATTGGTGGATCACGAAGCAAGCAGCCCAAGTCAAGCATTGCTGGACTTTGAGATGGAACAAACCCAAAGCCTGCCGGTGCGCCGCTATCGAGTATGCAAATGCGCGGGAGGCGAATCGGACGAGGCCCATTAGCGAATCCCGCAAGGCGGCCGCGAGCACACGGAGAGCGCGGCTCCCGAGGTAGCACATTTATGAGAAATCTCTTCGCGAGCCTTGCCATTGCGCTCCTCATCTCGGGTTCAGCCCTGGCGGATGAATCCTCGCCGGCGACCTCTAATGTGCCGGGTGCGTTGACCCCGAGCATTCATCCGGACCGACGCATTACGTTCACGCTGGCTGCGCCGGACGCCCTCAGTGTGGCGGTGGCGGGCGGCGATGGACTAGGCAAGGGGCCGTTCCCCATGACCAAAGCCGCCGACGGCTCCTGGAACGTGACCACTCCCCCGAGTGTTCCCGGATTTCACTATTATTGGTTCGTTCTCGACGGCGTGCCGGTCAACGACGCGGGCAGCGAGACCTACTTTGGTTATGGCAAGGAAACGAGCGGAATTGAGGTCCCGGAACCCGGCGCGGATTACTATGCGATTGCGAATGTGCCGCACGGTGAAGTGCGCGCCAAGTGGTATCTATCGAGGACGACCGGAGAGTGGCGCCGCGCGTTTGTGTACACGCCTCCGAACTACGATCGACAACCGCATTCCCGCTATCCCGTACTGATCCTGCAACACGGATCGGGCGAGAATGAAACCGGCTGGACGCGGCAAGGCAAAGCCCAATTCATACTCGACAATCTCATCGCCGCGGGCAAGGCACGCCCTATGATTGTGGTAATGGATCGCGGTTATGCAATCAAAGCGGGAGCGTCCGCGGCGAGCGTCGGCTCCGGCGACTGGCTGCGGGATTTACATTCCGCCTTCAGCGCATTCGAAGCAGTCGTCGTCGATGATTTGATCCCCATGATCGACAACTCTTACAGAACCATTCCGGACCGGCAACACCGTGCCATGGCAGGGTTGTCGATGGGCGGCATGCAAACCCTGTACATCACGCTCCAACATTTGGACAAGTTTGCCTATATCGGCTCGTTCAGCGGTCCAATAATTCCGAACCTCAACGCCGCCGATCTGACCGCCTCGGGAAGCCAAGCCGCCGCCTTCGACACCAAGACGGCATACGGAGGCGCGTTCGCGGATCCGCCGGCGTTCAACAAGCAGGTAAAGCTGCTGTGGCTCGGCGTGGGCACCGAGGAGTCCGAGCGCTTCAGAAACGGAATTGGAGGTGCCGCCCAAGCCCTGCGCACGGCGGGTGTTCGGCTCGAATTGATTGAATCGAGCGGAACCGCTCATGAGTGGCAGACCTGGCGCCGCGCTCTCAACGATTTTGCGCCGCGGCTGTTCCGCTAACTTTGTGCACCAAAGCATGCGTCGGAATTCGCTGACACTTGAAGGCGCAGCACACGAATGGAGCGTTGAACTATGATTCTCATCGGCCGTTAAATGACTCCCACTAAGTCATTTTAGGTCGGGGCCCGGTCGATGTTCGCGCATCGTCGGGCCCTCTTACTTTGAGCGGAGCTTCGCCCCATCCAATGCCTCCGCGCCGCTTCTTGACGAGCAAACTGCCGGACGATCATCGCTGGCATGTTACGGGGAGACCGCGATGACGCTTCGCGTCGAGCCTTCGGGAGCGAGTTGCGGCGCGTTGATTCATGGCGCGGACCTTTCACAACCGCAGTCGCCGCCGGAGATTGACTTCATCCGCGATGCTTGGCTCAAACATCAAGTCATCGGTATTTGCGGCCAGGAACTTTCATTGCAGATTTGGAGCGCTTCGCCGCAGCGCTGGGGCCGCCTGGCGATGATCCCTTCATTGCGGCGATCCCAGGCCATCCGCGCGTCGTCGAAGTGCGCCGCGAAGCCAATGAGACCACGCCGGTATTTGCCGAGGCGTGGCACTCCGACTGGAGCTTTCTCGAGTCCCCGCCAGACGGCACTCTGCTTTACGGCAGAGTCATTCCACCCGTCGGAGGCGATACGCTCTTTGCCGACCAGTACGCGGCTTACGATGCGCTGCCGTCCGATGATGAAAGCCAAAATCGCGCATCTGCGAGGCATCCATTCGGCGCGACGCAGCTACTCGCCTGGCGGCGTTTATGGCGAGCGCGACAAGGGGCGCTCGATGGCCATCCGCTATTCAGAAAAGGCGATGGCGACGCAGTTGCATCCGTTGGTGAGAACGCATTCTTGAGACAGGAGATCGCCGATGCCGAAGCGAGTTGATTTGAAAAATGTGCCCGTGGTTGTCGGTTCAAAATACCCGGCGCCTTTCGATAAACCTTGTGCGGCACGAGCGCGGCAGAGACTGGGAGATTCGGCGGGCCTCAGTGACTTCGGAGTGAACCTGATGCGGCTGCCCCCCGGGACTTGGTCTAGTCAGCGGCATTGGCATACAGCAGAGGATGAATTCATATTTGTCCTCGAGGGCGAGTTAGTGCTAATCACCGACTCCGGAGAAGAAACCCTTCGCGCCGGCGACAGCGCCGGATTCAAGGCGGGCGTCAAAGACGGTCACCACTTGCAGAATCGATCGCCGCGAGACGCAGTCGTGCTCGAAGTGGGATCCCGCAAAGAGGAAGACGAAGGAGAGTATTCGGATATCGACATGCGGTTCACGCGCGCGGGCACCGGGGGCTTTACACGCAAAGACGGGACACCCTACCCGAATGAATAGGTAGTCCCCGTTCAAGTCGCCGACGGCTTCTTGTCCCACTCCTTTTTACGCTCGTCCTGCCGGACACCGAAATAGAAAATCTGCGCGTTTCCCGGCGCTGGACCTTCTGATCCATCCGTGATGCGTCGACTCACCATGGCGACGGCCTCACATCGACAAATTGAGCGCGTTCAAACGCAGTTGCGAACAAGCACGCCATATTTGCGACGAGAACGGCGGCGTTCTTGGCGATGACGACATAATAAGTACAGCGACCCGGACATAATAATCAACAATTTCTCTCGGGGGTGAACCACCGCTCGAAACGTTTCAGGGTTGCCGCAGGTCGCGTCACGGATTGACTGTAGGGTTAATCCCTACAATTTTCGCGCCTGCAATGAAGCAGGCGATCGTGGAGTCAATGAATGATCCTCCCACGTGCACTGTGTTTCGCGCCTGCATTTTTTGGTAGACGTAAGCAGCTGGTTGCGCTGCACCTGCTATGCGCCATGGCGTTGGCGAGCGGATGTCATTCCTCGTCCGGACCTTACCCGCCGCCGACGGCGCAACTCGCCTCCATAGAGGTAGGACCACCGGACAGCAGCGTTGCGATGGGCTTATCGAGTCAATTCACGGCGACCGGTCTGTACTCTGATGGCTCGAAACAGGATGTCTCGTCACGAGTGACGTGGAGTTCGGCCAATGCGGCCGCTGCCAGGATCAGCAGCGCGGGACTTGCAACCACGGCCGGCCCTGGGTCCACCATGATCACCGCAAAGATGGGGAGAATGTCCGGCTCGACCAGCCTCAACGTAACCCCGGCGACTTTGGTGGTGATCGATCTGACGCCGACCAACGCAAGCGTGGCCAACGGCCTGACCGATCGTTTTGTTGCGACCGGCGTCTATACGGATAATTCGGTGCACGACATTAGCGCGTCGGTAATTTGGACTTCCTCTGTCAATTCCGTTGCGTCGATCAACAATACGCCGGGCTCGAACGGAGTGACCACGACCACCGGTGCGGGATCGACGATGATCTCGGCGACTCTCGGCGCGGTATCCGCATCCACTGCTTTGACCGTGACCTCCGCGACCCTGGTGTCGATCGAGGTCACGCCGACGAATCCGAGCATCGCCAATGGTTTGAGCGATGCGCTGCAGGCGACCGGTATCTATACGGATCATTCGACACATGACCTGACGGGTTCAGTCACATGGAGTTCCTCGGCTGCGAGCGTGGCATCGGTCAGCAATCTGCCCGGGTCGAATGGAGTCGCCACGACCGTAACCCCTGGTTCGGCCACGATCTCAGCGACTCTGGGAGGGATCTCCGGATCGACCAACTTGACTGTTACTGCCGCGACCCTCGTGTCCCTGGGCGTGACGCCGATGAACCCCAGCATCGCCAAGGGTTTGAAATCTCAGTTCACCGCGATCGGAACCTACACCGATGGCTCAACGCAAAACCTCACGGCACAAGTCCAGTGGAGCAGTTCCGATCCGACTGTGGCAACGATGAGCAATGCGTTGGGTTATGACGGGCTTGGGGTGGGACTCAATCCTGGCTCTGTGACGATCACCGCCACTTTGGCGCGGTGCGTCCGCGTCCACCGTGTCTGAACGTCACTCCCGCAACGCTCATGTCGATCGGCGTGACTCCGGCGAACCCGAGCATTGCCAACGGCCTCAACAGCCAGTTCATTGCGACCGGCCTTTATACCGATAACTCGACACAGGACCTCACCGCTTCGGTTGCGTGGACCTCTTCCGACACCACCGTGGCGTCGGTGAGCAATGCGTCCGCCTCTCACGGGCTCGCCAAGGGTGTCAGTCCGGGATCGGTAACGATCACCGCTGCCAGCGGCACTGTATCCGGATCGACGAATCTAACGGTGACGCCCGCGGTGCTCGTGTCGATCGCGCTGATACCGGCAAATCCCAGCATCGCCAATGGCACTCAGCAACTGTTCGCCGCAACCGGCACGTACACAGACACCTCAACACACGATGTGACGGCGGCGGTCACCTGGAGTTCTTCAGACGCCACCGTTGCAACCATCAGCAACGCATCGGGCTCCAATGGGCTGGCGACGTCGGTCGGTCAGGGATCGGTCACGATCACCGCGACTCTGGGCACGATCCTCGGCTCAACCGGCTTGACGGTGACGCCCGCGGCGCTGGTATCGATCGCCGTGATACCGGCGAATCCCAGCATCGCGAACGGCACCAGCCAACAGTTCGCGGCGACGGGAACTTATACGGATAACTCAACCCAGCCCCTGACGAACTCGGTGAGCTGGAGCAGCTCCGACACGACGGTCGCTTCTATCAGCAACGCGTCCGGTTCCAGGGGATTGGCAAGCTCGGCCGGTCAGGGAACGGCTGCAATCACCGCAACGCTGGGGACGATCTCCGGTTCCACCGGATTGACAGTGACGGCCGCCACGCTGGTATCGATTGCAATCACGCCGCTCAGTCCCAGCATATCCGATGGAACCACCCAGCAGTTCACCGCAACCGGGACATACACGGATAACTCGACGCAGAACCTGACCGCGTCAGTGACGTGGACGTCGTCGGATACGACGATCGCTTCGATCAGCAATGCGGCAGGCTCGAGCGGACTCGCAACGGCTGCGGGAGTCGGCACAACCTCGATCGGCGCGGCTTTGGGCACGGTGACGTCGCCAGTCGCGACGCTGACGGCGACCGCCGCGCCGGAGTATGCCTATGCGTCAAATCAATCCGACAACACCGTGTCGCGAATACACCATTGGCGCGTCCGGCGTGCTGACTTCGATCGGCACCCAAGCAACCGGCGTTGAGCCCAACGCTATTGCAGTCGCGCCATCGGGCCGCTACATCTATGTCGCCAACTGGGTCGACAACACGCTATCGGAATATACGATCGGGAGCGATGGCACGCTCACGGCGATCGGCACGGTGGCCACCGGGATCAACCCAGCGTCCATCATTGTCGATCCGACCAGCAGTTATGTGTACGTCGCGAATTTAGGCAGCAATTCCGTTTCGGAATACTCGATTGGCCTGGGCGGCGTGCTCACGACCATCGGCACCATCAGCGGCAGGCAGCGGACCGGCGTGCATCGCCATCGATCCCACGGGCCACTACGTCTACACAGCGAATCAAAACAGCAACGACGTCTCGGAGTTCGCGATCGGCACCGGCGGCACGCTTGTCTCCGCGGGGACGGTGGCGGCGGGCAGCCTGCCCCAATCGGTCGCCATTGATTCCACAGGCCGATATGCCTACGTGGCGAACTACAACGAGGGCACCGTCTCTGAGTACACGATTGGTACAGGCGGCGCGCTCACCTCAATCGGCTCGATCGCCGCGGGGAGCCTGCCCGAGTCGCTCGTGATCGATCCCACCGGGCACTATGTTTATGCGGCCAATCACGGTGGCAACACGGTATCGGAATATCAAATTGGAACTGGCGGTGCGCTCGTTGCCATCGGCGCGATAGCGGCCGGAAGCGGCCCTTGGTACATCACGGTTGACGCCTCGGGCCGATATGTCTATGTCGCGAATTTCAACGACAATACGGTCACAGAGTACAGCCTCGGCACGGGCGGCGCGCTCACGTTCATCGGTACGGTAGCAACGGGGAGCGGACCCAACGCCGTCGATACCGGCCTCTGATTGCCGATCGTCATTGCAATGCGCCGAGCTCCGACCATCAATCACACGTAGCCAGAGAACTCGGCTCATACGTGATGCGGAAAACGCCGACAATCACAGGCAAATTTGCGACCGGCCTTTTACTTTTGCCCGCCATCTCCACCGTTGCCGCGCCTTCTGCGAACTGCGTCAACTCCCCGATCATTTCCGTGTGTCAGCCTCGTGCAGAGCGAAAGATGAAAGATCGAGGGAGGATAACTGTGAAATCAGCAGTCAAGGGAGCCGCCGTGTTAGGCCTGCGACTTGATGTCACGACGCCACTGAACGCGCCGGCCGAATCGCCATGAGTATCGTGTGGGTGCTCCTCTTCTTGCAGGTGGGCGATACACGCCAGCACGAAGTTCATGTGTACGCCACGCAGGCGCAGTGCGAGGAAGCCCTCGGCGATGTGCTCTCGCGCGGCTTCGCCAGCGTCGAGGAGCTGGGCTGCGAACGGCGCGAGCAGAAGACAGGTTTACTTCGTCAGTAGCTCATCCAAGGAGCCAGTACGCGTTCAACGGATGCGTTATGCGTGGTGTATGGCGTGTGAGCGCTGGACTCGCAACCTAATCCCGACGCGCCCACAGAACTCCCAACATGAAACTAACACCTGCCACGGCTGCTAGAGTGGCGATCGGGTTACTTGCAGTCGTCTCGCGCACCGTATCCAGCGCTTGCCCGTAAGACTCCTGCAGCTGTCCCGCGGCCTGCCGAAGTTTGCCTTTGGCTTGTAAAGCCGCATCGCCGGTGGCGCCGCCTACCGCGTCTTGGAATTCCCCCCCCCCTACATCCTGCAATGTGTCCTTGACTTGATTTTCCATAGAAGCTCCTTCACCTCGTTGTCGAACCTAAAAGTACACTTATCACCCGGCGCCCCGCGGCTTGTAGGAAACTTTCTGCCCGGCAATTGCCGCCGCATACATGCGCACGGCCCCGTGACATCCGTCTTCGACTTCCCGGATCACAATGCCTAGGCTGCGTCCAACACGAAAAAGCCGGCGTATCATCCGCCGGCTTCCCAAGAAAGTTGCAGCCTCAGCGCTGATTCTTGTTGGATCCCTGCCCTGGGCTCTTCGAATCTCGCCCCTCCTCGTCCTTCTGGCC
>CAWEKK010000004.1:0-42168 GCA_963809645.1 uncultured Gammaproteobacteria bacterium | reverse complement strand
ACGATCATGGACATACGCGCACCTTCTTTCGGAAAGTCTGCGTTGCGTGCGCTCGCCTCATGGCGCTACAGATACCGCAAATATGATCGCCCATGGGAGCTTGATCTCTGCAAGAAAGTGATCCAGCTCAGGGATCCCAGGGTAATGAGCTTATGAGGCAGGCTTGTGAATATTGAGGCTAACCCGTGACCAGCCCCGCAGTGTCAGTGGTCTTGCCAACCTTCAATCGGCTGCAGTACTTGCGTCCGGCGATCGATTCGGTTTTCGCTCAGACATTCACCGACTGGGAGCTCGTCGTCGCAGATGACGGATCGCAAGGGGAAACCGCGGCCTACGTCGCGGCGCTGGCGGAACGACCGCGGGTCAAGGTCCTACGGTTGGCCCACACCGGCAATCCCGGAGCCGTGCGCAACGCCGCGTTGCAGGCAGCTCTGGGCGAATATGTCGCTTTTTTGGATTCCGACGACGTTTGGTTGCCCGCGAAACTCGCCCTGCAGGTCGCTTCCCTTCGTGTTCATCCGGAGCGCGGATGGGGCCACACGGCCTTTTCCGTGATCGACGAATCGGGAGAGCTCCTCGGCGGGACGCGGTCACGGTGGTGGCCGGCCGCAGAGGGCTGGATTCTCGAGAGCTTGATCAAGATGGAAACCGTCATTGCAACATCGAGCTTAATCGTGAGGCGGCGACTACTCGAGCAAGTCGGAGGATTCGACCTCAAGCAGCGGATGTGCGAAGACTACGATCTATTTCTGCGTTTTGCTGGGTTGAGCGAAATGGACGGAATTCGAGACACATTGCTGCTGAAGCGCCGCCACGCAGAGCACTACACTGATGATGCCATTGCGTTCGAAGATCGCGGGCGCGCGCTCGAAAAGATGCTCGCCCCCGGCGCTGATCATCCTTTGCAATCTCTTTTGCGTAGGGAGCGCGCCAAGGCGGCCGCTGGCCTGGCGCGCACTCAGGTTGCTTGCGGGGGCCGCTGGACGGCACTGCGCACCCTGCTGAAAAGCTCAAAGTATTCATGGGGCTATCGGGAATGGTGGCTAGGGAGCGCCGGGACGGCAGCGCGTGCAGTGACGCCCGCAAGTATTCGGCGGGTTGCACGCGTTTTAGTCGGTCCTAGCCGAGGCGGCTGATGGCCAGCGAGCAAACACTCCGGCCGCCAGCGGTATCGGTAATTCTACCGACATTCAACCGTCTTCAATACTTACGGCCTGCTGTCGATTCCGTGTTTGCTCAGACATATGAAGATTGGGAATTGGTGATCGCCGATGATGGGTCAGAGGAGAAGACCCGAGCCTACCTGAGCAGCCTCGCGCTCCTTCCAAGGGTAAAGGTGCTCTGGCTAGCGCGCGCTGGCAATCCTGGCGCTGCGCGCAATGCTGCCCTGCGCGAAGCCCGAGGAGATTACATGGCCTTTCTCGACTCTGATGATTTGTGGATGCCGACGAAACTCGAGGTACAGATGGGCGCGCTGCGCGCAGGGCCGTATCGGCACTGGAGCTACACGGCGATCAATCACATAAATCATGCCGGTGCGCAAATAAACGCGGCGCTCAGTTCAAGCTGGGTGTACTACGAGGGGAACATATTCCAACATCTGTTGACTCTGAAGGCAGGCATTGCAATGCCGACCGTCATCGTGAGCGGGCAAATGCTTGAAAAAGTGGGGGGCTTCGACGAGTGTCAGGGGCAACACGAGGACTACCATCTATGGCTAAGGCTCGCCATGCAGTGCGAGGTGGGAGTTGTGAGGCGTCCGCTCGCCTGTGTGCGATGTCACGATGAGCACTTCAGCGATTTCGGAATTGGTGCCTTGGTCGCGCGGGACAGAATGCTGGAGCAGATATTGACTTTGGTGCCCGATTCGCGCCGGCGTACTGCCGTGCGAACCGAGCGCGCACGCAACGCCGCGCTGCTCGCCGCTGCCAATGCTACCGCTGGGAACCGCAGCGCTGCGTGGCGAACGTTGGCGTCCAGCTGGTATTTTTCATGGCGCTGCGCAGTCTGGTGGGCCAGCGTCGGGAGAGTTCTGGCCCATCTTTGCCTGCCAGCTCGAGTGAGGACGCTCATCCGGGAATACCGCCGAACCGCGCCGCAGGCGTCGCGGCACGGGGTAGTCGAGCCGTGAGCGGACTATGGCGGTACTAAAATCTCTTTGGCGCCTGCTGGATCGCCATCAACGTGGGCAGCTCATATGGCTGCAGCTGCTCTCGGTCGTGATGGGCCTATCGACAGTTGGCGGCATCGCTGCGGTGCTGCCGTTCTTTACCGCGCTTACCGATCCCAACGCCATCAGCCACAACGCGGTCTTGCGGCTGTTGTTGCAAAGGCTGCATTTCGCCAACGACCGTTCGATCGTGATCGCACTCGGGTTGGCGTTCGCCGCCGTCGTACTTATCGCCAACGCCGTCAACCTCTTCGGTTTATTGGCGATCAATCGGTTTGCCTTTCGCGTGGGCGATACGCTTTACGTCCGCCTGTTTAATGAATACATGCACCGCGATTACGCATTTCATACTCGCACCAACAGTTCGGTGCTTGCAAGTAAGGTTCTCCAGGAAACCACACGCGTGACGTCCGGCATCCTGCAACAGGCGCTCATACTCGTGACGAATCTCGTAACGATCCTGTGCATCGTGGCCTCAATCGTGATTCTCAACCCCGTCGTCGCTATCGTGGCTGTCTTCGGGTTCGGCGCAAGCTACGCGGCCATATACGTGATCGCCCGCGGGCGGCTGCTGCGCAATGGACAAGCGCAGAGCCGTTACTACGCCGAGCGCGCGCGGACAGTCAATGAAAGCTTTGCGGCGATCAAAGAGGTCACGATAGCGCAAGCACGCGATTTCTTCGTTCAGAGGTTCGCCGCGCAGTGTCGAACGATTTCCAGAGCCGTTTGCAACACTCTGGCAATCTCGCAGAGTCCGAAATATGTCCTTGAGTGCCTCACCATCTGCTGCCTGGCAGGGGTCGCGGTGTATTTGCGGGGCCGAACGGCGGCCGACGATCCGTGGATGGCTCAACTCAGTTTCGTCGGATTTGCGGCCTATCGTTTGCTGCCCGCGCTACAACAAGCATTTGCGGCAATCGTGAAGATTCGCGCCGAGTATCCCGCATTTGCCGGCATCGAGATCGACTTGGGGCGCGCCCACCCCGCAAGAACCGCCGTGCGAGCTGATGCGCCGGATCGCGCCTGGAGCGCCAGACCGCGACGCGACATACGAGTGTGCGACGTGTCTTTTCGTCATTCTCCCGATCGCTCTGCGGCGGTATCAAATGTTTCGCTCGTCATTCCGGCTGGGACAATTGTGGGCTTCATGGGCGCCAACGGTTCCGGCAAGACCACTCTGCTCGACATCGTGAGCGGGCTGCTGACGCCGCAGTCGGGACACATCGAAGTCGACGGAATACGCCTCGATCGCACGAATTGCGCTGCGTGGCAGTCGACCATTGCCTACGTCCCACAACAGGTATTTTTGTTCGACGCAACGCTGGCAGAGAATATCGCTTTCGGAATTCCGCCGGCGCAAATCGAACCACAACGCTTGGAAGCGGCAGTGCGCCTGGCCCGGCTCACGGAATGCGTTGCCGACCTTCCGGACGGATATGAGGAGCGGCTGGGAGACAGGGGATGCCGCTTGAGCGGTGGGCAGCGGCAGCGCTTGGCAATCGCGCGAGCGCTGTATCGCGACGCGTCGTTGTTGATCCTGGATGAAGCAACCAGCGCCCTGGACGCTACTGCCGAAGGCGAGATCATCGAGATGCTGGAGATGCTGCGGCCGAACAGAACGATCCTGGTAATCGCTCACCGGACGGGCGCACTCAAGCATTGCGATCTCATTTTCGAGGTGCGTAAGGGAAGGATTGTCGGGACCGGAAAGTACGGTCAGCTCGTGCCGGTTCAGACGCGGGCCGCAAACATCCGCTAGCACTTAAACGCCCGCTCAGAGGCCGAACCTTGCTCAAGTATCATCAATTTCGCGCCAGGTTGGGCATGGGAGATCTTCATCCCGGGGGCGCGCCGGCGACCGCGCAGATTCTGCGGTGGCTGGCCGAGCGAAACGTCCACCGCGTTCTGGAGGTTGGTGCCGGGATCGGCAATACTGCGGCACGTATGGCATCGCTCGGATGGGACGTGACTGCGATCGAGCCGGATCCCATACTCTTTGCAAAGCTCCAGAAGCGACTCGGGGCGTCAGCCCGATGTGAGTCGCTATTGGACCATGGGTCGGCAGCGCCTTATGACGCGATCGTCGCGGAGAGCGTATTTTTCCAAATGGACCTCGCACAGGTCTTTGCGCATGCCAGGACCTTACTCAAGCCCGGCGGCTATTTGGCGTTCGTCGAGGCTGTCTGGACCGAAAGAATCACCCCTGCCAAGAGCAGAGACCTACACGACCTCACCAAACGCTTGTTCGGAATTTCCGTTGGCTCGCGTGAGCCGCTGACATGGCAACACTGGTCCAGACAGCTGGGCGACTCGGGCTTCGAGACGCTGCATGCGGAATTGCTTCCGCGCGGTTCCGCGGGGCATCCACCCACCGGTAATTGGCCCTCGTCTACGCTAGCGATCGTTCGCGATCCGCAGCTCGTATTTTGGATGGTGCGCTATCGCTTGAGAAAACGTCTTGCCAAGATGCCGGCCGGAGTGCAAGAGAGCTGGCTATTCCTGGGCAGGAGCTTGGAAAGGCCGTAGGACTTACAGCTCACATGGCCGCGAACGGGTTTCTGGTTGAACGCGGGGTCAGGCGGGCGGTCAACCAGCTGCGGACCGGCTGATCATAAGATTTGGCCAACAGCCACGAGAGTGGCAGCACCACCGCTAAGCTCATGACCATACCGAAGGCGCGTAGGGACGCCCCGGAATTGTGGAACAACACTTTGGAGACCAACCAAAAAAATGGAAAGTGCACAACATAGAGCGGATAGGACGCCAGGCCGAGGTTCACAAAAGCGGAGTGTAATCGGCTGCGGGCGGGATTGGACATTACCGCGAGGATAAGAATGGCCGGAAAGAGTGCAAGAACAGCGACCAAATCATAAGCCCAGCCCGGGGGCCCCGGCGCGAACAGAACCACTGCCAAAATCGCAAAGATCAGCGGAGTAGCCACAATTGGCAACGTATACCTCCTCGGGTTCGGGCCGAGCGCGCGATAGAATGACACGCCCAGAAAGAATGAAAACATCACACGCAAGGCGCCCAGCTCGAAATGAACCAATCCGAAGGTGTCGCCGTTCAGCACGACAACGGCGCAAGCCAATGCAAAACCGGAAAGGCAGACAATCAGCCACAGGTGGATGTGCCGTAGCAGCGGGGCTGAAACGGCATACAGAACATTCGCCGCGAGCTCATAGAATAGGGACCAAAGCGGCGGATCAGCTGGATATACGCGCCACTCCTGCGAAAGTAACGGAGGCGTCGGAATCACCAAAAGCGCGCTGACCGTATCCAACAAGGCCTGAGCAACTGTCGCGCTGCGCGTCGAGAAAGTGCGACCGATCAGCATCAAGAACCCCATGAGAGAACCAACGACAATAATCGGGTAGAGTCGGATCATGCGAGCCTGCAGAAAGCCGATCACCCATCCCTGGCGTAGGCGTCGATCGAAAGCCCTGGCGATGACGTAGCCGCTCAGCAGGAAGAAAAAGTCCACGGCCAAATACGCGTGTTTAGGTCCCCAACCCAAATTGAATATTGCGGAGCCATGCATCGTGGCGACGGCGATTGCCGCCAGTCCTCGCATGCCATCCAAACTGGTTAGACGATCGTTCTTGTAGACCAAGGATGCCTGTGATGCAGCAAATAAATCACGAAGTTTCTCATGGCTGCAGGGATTTAAAAGCCGGCTAACGTTACCATACCGTGGCGATAAGGAATCAATGGCCTATGACGCCTGAAAACCACGGCGTGGTTTCCCCCTCGAGACCAAGATCTATGAATTCATTCTTTAGCCGGGCATGGACGATCTTGATGTTGCTTGGCGTTGCCGCCTACGTCTTTCATAAAGGCGTTGTACCCGCGCTGTCCCAGATTGACTCGGATTTCCCGGGCTATTTCACCGCCGCCAGGATCGTCATGGACGGGCAGGATACGCAGAGACTCTACGATGATGACTGGTTTCGAGAGCAAATCCGTCACTATGGATTGGAGGGACCTTTCCCAGGCAAGTTTGCCCCCTTTCCGCCCCCAACCGCCCTGCTCCTTGTTCCTCTCGCGCGCTTCGAGCCGCTCAACGCGCTGCGTATCTTGACCGCCCTGAATGTACTGTGCGTCATCTGCTCGATATACCTTTTGGCCAAAATTCTTGCGTGGAATCCGGTCGATTCGGCACTGCTAATTTTGTCATCAGGTCTGGCCATCATCAGCGGTCTGCGTTTCGGGCAGCCTGTACATTCTTACGTCGACATTCTGCATCCTCGGATACTATCTGTACCTTAGGCGCAGGCATTGGCTGGCCGGTATCTGTTTTGGTCTTTTCGTGCCGATCAAATATTTTCCGGTGGTCATCCTTGCCTACTTTGCATTCCGAAAAGAATGGAAGGTATTGCTGGGCGGTGCGGCGGTGATTGCAGCTGTCGGTCTCGTCAGCATCGCCGTCTTAGGCTGGAAAGTGCACGAAATCTTTTTACTGTCGGTCTTCGGGAATCACCTGGTGGGCCATCTCACATTGCAGGACCGTACCGTTCCCTTTACCGCGGTATATCAGTCGTTTGACACGTTGTTCAATCGTTTGTTCGTTTTTGATGCTGTTCAAAATCCGCGGCCACTGGTAAACGCACCTGTCCTGCGGACCGTCAGTTTGATAGCCACAAAGGCCACGATCCTGTTCATTGCGGTCGCGACGCTGGTCAAGCTCGCCCGAGGAGGCGCTTCGAGTGCCATCGCGCCGTCCATCGGAATTCTCGGAATACTCGTGCTGTTGATCGCGCCGGCAACGGCAACCTATACCTGCGCCCTGCTTTGGCTCCCGGTCGCGTTTCTCATCGACTATTTCCTGGGCAGAGGCTCCGTCACCGCGGCCTACTTCATCCTTGGCACGTACACGCTCATTGGATTCTTTCCCTACAATTACACGTACCCATTTGAAGGGCACGGTGGACTCTCTTTGTTGGCCTATCCAAGACTGTTCCTGCTTTTTGCGATGTTTATGTGCTGCGTCTACTTCATTGCATATCCAAGACCCTCGGGCCGTCGGGATGCTTCCGTGCCGCTATGAACCTGACAGACGAACGCACTCGCCTTTGGCAAGAGGCCTCAAGCAATGAGTCGGGCGGCGCGGAGCGCTACAAGGGCCTGCCTACGTATGCCCGCCCAGGTTTACACGGCCACGTCGTGGAGGTCGTCGCACGACATATGCCCCCACCTGCGACAATATTGGACCTGGGCGCAGGCTCCGGCGCACTCTCCCAGAGGTTGTTGGATGAAGGCTATGCAGTCTCCGCCTCGGACTATGTGGAAGACAATTTCAGGCTGAGCATTCCTTTCCGTAAAGCTGACCTGAATCTGGATTTCGCCCAAGAGGAATACGATGCGATCGTGGCCTGCGAAATCATCGAACATGTAGAGAACCCGCGGCACTTCCTGCGGCAATGCCGGAAAATGAGTCCGCGGCTCATACTCTCCACGCCCAATCCTGACTCGCCCGTCTCCAAGGCGCACTTCTTACGTAGGGGACACTTTCAGTGGTTCAGCCAGGCCGACTACCGTTATTCTGGGCATATTTCACCGCTGCACCCTTACGCGCTGCGCAACTGCGCAGCTGAATGCGGCTACAGAATCGAGGACGTGCACACGTTCGGATCAGTGTGGAAGTACGGCGGGACTAAGCTGAGGCTGCTGGCGAGGCTGATGGACCGGCTCGACAAGTCTCCCCGGGAATTGCGGGGAGACATCCTCGTGGCATTCCTCAATGGAACCGGGGTCGCAAACGCCGCAGGCGGTACTTGAAGTCTGCAGCGATCAAAGTCGGCGGATCGCGAAAAAGTCGAATCTTTTTGCCTTGACTGAATGAACGTGCGCAATAGTTGACCGGAATTTCCAGAGGCCGATAACCTTTCAACACCAGTTTGATGACGAGTTCATGATCAAAATCGAAGCCATTGCACTCGAACTCAAGCCCGTAGATGCAGTCGCGCCGGAAGACTTTGAACATGGTGAAAGGATCTTTCATGTTTTGGCGGTACAGCACATTGATCAGACTCGCGAGGAGCACGTGCGCGACGTTGAGCACCTCCCCAAGCAGCCGCTGGTGCGGAAATCTGCGCATCCTGAAGCGGCCCCCGTGCCGGCATCCTAGTACGAAGGCCGCGCGACCGGAGAGCAGCGGTTCGAGCAGAGCGTCGTAGTCGTTCAAGTCGTATTCAAGATCCGCGTCCTGAATCAGCACGATGTCGCCGGTGGCCACTGCCAAACCAGCACGCACTGCGTGGCCCTTGCCGCGCGGACGATCCTGGAAGATGATTCGGACCCCCGGCGTGGTCTCAAAGCCCGCAACCAGCTCGCGCGTACCATCGCTCGAATTGCTCTCGATGAGAATGATCTCGCGCTCAAGACCCAAGTGGTCCAGGCGCTTCGCAAGCAACGCCCGCATGAGTTCCAGAAACGTATCCTTCTCGTTGAACACCGGCACCAGGATCGAACACTTCCTGCCGGCGGGCGCACCGCAGCGGCGCTGCGCCGAAATGCACAGCCTCTTGCCGTGAGAATGCATCCATATGCGGTCATAGCCGGACCGCAGCAGCGCCAGGTGTGCCGAATCCCGATGGCCAGCCGCGTCTGCACGTCTCGAGCGACGGGCATGCAAAGTGAGCACCACCAGCAAGGTGCCCGACGCCAGCTGCGGGGCGATTGCCGCAAGAGTCGACTCGAACTCGCTTGCACCAAGGCCGTCAAGCATCAAGACGACGGCGGCGAAGCTGCCACGGCTCGCCAGCGCCGGCCCCTCGGCGATAACACCGCAGGTGAGTTGGAACTGTGGCGCCGCTTTATGGCCGTAGCCGTTCGGCGCACAACCAGTCAGCAGTAGCACTGCCCCCTCCACCACACCGCGCAGACGCAGAACATCCACCACCTCGTGCGGCAGCTCAGCAGTGACGGCGACGTCAATTCGATCAGCACGCGCGCGCAGATCTGCAAGGGGTGCGCAGACCGAATTGCTGTCTACTGTCACCGCGTTCGCCTCTTCGTGAAGACGATGTGCGTCATGACGAGGAAATTGAAGATCATGGTACAGCCGGTGGAGCCCATCACGGCAATGTAAGGCGATATCGACATGCGTGACGCCAGAGCGACGATTGTCTGCATGATCACAAAATTGCACACCAACATGATCGCATAGCGCAACCCTTGCGGACGGATCGGCTGGTCTTGGGCACCGTAGGTAATCCAGCGATGCGCCGGGAAATGCAATAGGGCGCCGAGTATGTACATTGCCGTGACCGCAATTGGGTCCGCAAGGTGCAGCAGCCTACGCAAGCAGTACAGAAACGAGAGATTCAGTAGCGAGATACTTGCGCCGATCAACACAAAGCGGATGAGTTGCGGGGCGTGAGCCCGCGCATAGTCGAGCAGTCGTTCCCCGACACGCCCTGGCGCCGAGTTCCAAGCCGTCAGCTGCAAAGTCTGATGCGGCACGTCGGAGTGGCTCATTGGCACGGGGAGAATCCTGCCGCAATCGCGTCGCGATAAAACATGCGTACGGTATCGAGAGAATACTCGTCCAGGTTGTAGCCGACGAGCGGCAGTTTATTCAGTATGTCGCGGGTTGCGGTAACGACGTGACAGCCAATACTGTCGGCGTGAAAAATATTGAGCACTTCACGCGGACTTGCCCAGATGAGCTCCGCCTTAGATCGCGTTTTGAGCATCTGAACCGCATCGGCCATGAGCGGCAAAGGGTCCACGCCCGTATCTGCGATGCGTCCCGCAAATACGGAGACAAAGCTGGCGACCTCAGGGTTCAGCGCGGACACGACTTCCCGCACCTGGACCAGGGTCATTATTGCGGTGATGTTGAGCTTGACACCGCGGCTCGCAAGCCGGCGAATCAGGGCATAGCTTGCCTCGCCTCGGGTGTTCGTCACCGGGATCTTCACATACACATTGTCGGCCCAACCAGAGATCTCGAACGCCTGGCGTTCCATCTCCGCGAATTCATCGCACACCACTTCGAACGACAGGGGTTTATCCCTGATATGGGCAAGGATCTCCCGCGCGAACGCCCGATAGTTTGAGATGCCGGCCTTGCGCATGAGAGTTGGGTTCGTAGTCAGGCCTTTTATGTAGGGCTTTGAGTACATTTCCAGCATTTCGGGCGCATCGGCGCCATCCGCAAAGATCTTGACTTTCAAGCTGTGTATCGTGGTCACGAGAGCGTGTCCATTTGTAAGATGATCCGCGCAGCATCCGGCAGAGAACCCACGCGGAAATCGTATGTTTCCGGTGCTCGCTCGTCATAACCACGATCGATGAAAAATGTCTTGCACCCAGCGCGTCTTCCGGCCTCGATATCGCGCCAGCGGTCACCAATCATGTAGCTGTTTTTACACTCGATGCGCAGTTCTCGAGCGGCTTGTGTGATTAGACCCGGCAGCGGCTTCCGGCACTGGCACAGGTCTCGGTCGTCGTGAGCGCACATCAGGACTGCATCCAAAGAAAGAACGGACTGCAGCCAGTCGTTCATGCTGTCAACGACCGTTTTGAGCGCGGTACCGCGCGCTATGTCCGGTTGGTTGGTTACCATCACCAGACAATACCCACCCGCCTTGAGTGCCCGCAGGGCATCCTGTACGCCGGACAGAAGCTCCAGCTCGGCGAGAGAGCGCGGAGGATACGGCTTGCCCTCCCGAACAGTCGGACGGCTGATGACGCCGTCTCGGTCCAGAAATACTGCCGGACGCATCATTTCGTCACCGATTCCCACTTGGTTTGATTCTCCCGCAGTAGCGGATGCGAGACGAGTAGATGCCAGATCAACGCCTGGAACGCTTCCGTGTGCGAAGTGATCGTCTGCGCGTTGACGGGAGGAATAATGACGCAGGCATCGGCGGCCCGCGCCGTGAATCCTCCGTCGCGGCCGACGACACCGGTCACTTTGGCACCGACCGTCTTGGCATGTTTCATTGCGCCGACGAGATTGGAACTGATGTTCCTCTCCACGTCCCCACCGCCCACAGACATGATGAATAGTGCATCCCTGGCCGACAGCCTGCTGACTTTGAGCCACTCGGCAAAGACGCTTTGCCATCCTTCATCATTTGTTCGGGCCGTGAGCTCGGAAACGTTGTCGGTCGGCGCATAGCATTCGATACCCGCGATTTTGCGAAAATCATTCACGGCATGCGAGCAGTTGGCGGCGCTACCACCGACGCCGAGAAAGAACAGACGTCCGCCATCGAATTTCACCCGCGCCAGCAACGCGGCCACTTTCTCGATTGCTGTCTTATCCAGCTTGCGAATGATCTCAGCGGCATCCTCCAGGTACTGGTCCACGTGGTTCATCTGCCGCCCCGGCCCGTCAGGTAGTGTTCGGTCGCTTCGATGCCGGCAACAGAGCCGACTTCGTAAAAACGCTCGTTGACCGTCAGAGCCGCAAGCTCGCCGCGCGAGGCGAGTTCGCAATAGAGGTCGCCCAGATCAAATTCAGCTTTTGCGGGGGCTCTTAGCAGAGCCCGTATCGACAAGATACTGAGCCCGTAATCGACATGCTGCATGCCCGACCGCGGCGAGTGTTTGTCGTACTCGGCAACCCTCCCCTCCCGCAGTAGAACGTTACTCTTCTCCCAGCGGTCCTGGTTGCAGAACACCGTCATCAGTCCGAGAGCGGCGCTCGCCTCATAGGCAGCCTGAGCTGCGGCGAAGGAGCAGCGCAGATACGAATCGCCGTATAGGACAAAGAACGCCGCGCCCAACATCGGCAGCGCGCGTCTCAATGCACCGCCTGTTCCGAGCAGAGTCTTCCCATCGAAGGAATAGCGAACCGTCACGCCAAAGGCTCTGCCATCACCCACGGCAGCTTGAATCTGTTCGCCGAGATGGCCGATGCACATCACGACTTCGTTGATGCCCTGCTGCGCCAGCAGCGCGAGTTGCCAGTGAATGAACGGGCGGCCCGCTATCGGCAGCAGCGTCTTCGGCACCTTTTCGGCGACCGGATGCAGGCGCGTGGCCAGGCCACCCGCGAGTATTGCAACGGGCAGCGTATTCACGACAGAATCACCTTGGTACCCTCGAAGTCGAATTTGAAGCGGACTTCTTCCAGCCCGGCCTTCGCCATTGCATGCCGAAGCAGATTCCGATCCGTGGCGTAGAACATCAGAAATCCCCCGCCGCCTGCACCGACCAGCTTGCCGCCCACCGCGCCGTTGCACCGGGCCAACGCATACCACTCGTCGATCTGCTCGTTGCTCGTCCGGCTGGAGCGCCGCTTTTTGTGCTCCCAGTGTTCGTGCATAAGTTCGCCGAATTGCACCAGATTGCCCGACTCCAGGGCCGCGCGACTGCGATAGCCCACTTCCTTGACGTAGTGAAGATTGCGCAGCATTGCCTCGTCATTCGACTGGCAGCGCATCTGCTGGTCCTCGAGGATTCCTGCGGTTCTGCGGCTGAAGCCGGTGAAGAACAGCAACAGGTTGTCCTCAAGATCGAACATCGTGCCCATCGATACGAGCAGCGGTTCCACCGTTACGCGATTGTCCTGGTGAAACGTGAAGCACGTCAGTCCGCCATAAGCCGCAATGTACTGGTCTTGCTTGCCGATGGGCTCGTGCAGGCAATCAATTTCAAGATGGCAGGCGAGTTCCGCAAGTTCCTGAGGATGTATCAATTTTCGCCGGTGGGCGTACAAGGCCTTCAGCAGCGCCGTGGTGAAGCTTCCGGAGGATCCGAGGCCGGTCCCGGCTGGAATGTCAGCGAGGGTTGTGATCTCGATCTGCGGCGTCCTGAGATCCTGCCGCAGCAGCGCCTCGCGAATGATCGGATGTCGGACTTGATCCACCTTCTGAACATGCTCGAGCGCGGAATATTTGAGGTAAATACCTTGGGCAAAAGGTCGATTTATCGTGACGTACACGTACTTGTCGATCGCGGCGGCGAGCAAGAATCCGTCATAGCCGCGGTAGTACGCCGGCAAGTCAGTGCCCCCCCCTCCAAGGGTTATACGAAGAGGACTGCGCGCGATAATCATCTCAGGGTTGCCAGGCAAGCCGGCTCTACAACCGGCGGCCGCTCCGCGCCGGACTCTGGGTCCCTGCGCTCAAAAATCCATGGGTTGTTGCGCAAGAATGCGACAGTCCTGCGGATGCTCTCGTCGATGCCGAGCTTCGGCTGCCAGCCGAGTGCGCGTATTCTCGTGGTATCAGGATGGATGACTGGGATGTCGCCCGCCCAGCCGCGGTCGCCGCCGGCGTAGGTGACTTGTGGACTCAGATCCAACGCGGCGCTTATCCAGGCGATCGAGTCGTTCACCTCACAACATGAATCGACGCCCAAATTGAATACATTCACCCGGGCCTTTGCCCGGGACATCGCCAATGAAACCGCATCCAGGCAATCCTGAACATACAGGTATGACTTGCGCTGCCTGCCATTTCCAAGCACCGTCAGCTTGGTTGGATGGCTTCGCAGCTGCTTGCAGAAATCAAACACATGGCCGTGGGAATAGCGCTCGCCGAGGATCGAGACGAGCCGGAATATCCAGGATTGAAATGCAAAGCCTTCACAATATGCCGTGATCAGCCCCTCGCAGGCGAGCTTGGAAGCGCCGTACAGCGAAGTTTGCACAGGAAATGGCGCATTTTCCGGAGTGGGGAAAACCGTGGTCTCGCCATACACGGAGGCCGTGGAGGTAAATGCAATCTTCCTGATGCCGTTGGCGCGCATAGACTCGAGTACATTGAGCGTTGCAACTGTATTTTGTTCGAGGTCTTTGCGCGGATGCTCGGTGCCAAGGCGCACGTCGGCATTTGCAGCGAGGTGGAACACGCAGTCGGCGCCGCGCATCGCCGCTTGCAGCGCGCCGGTGTCGAGCAGATCTCCTTCCACCAGGCGGAAGCGCGGATGTTTCGCGGCACCATCGAGAAATTGCGGCTGACCGGTGGAGAAGTCATCGAACCCCACAACCGTGCAGCCGTTCGACAACAGGCGGTCGGTCAGGCTGCTGCCGATGAATCCGGCGCAGCCGGTGACAAATGCCCTCATGGCCGTGAACTCGTCGGGTCGCCCACTCATTGATGTCTCGGTCATCTCATTGATATCTCGGTCATCGCTTCGTCAATGCCATCACGAAGTGATCGCCCATGTTCCGCAGCACCGGCCATCCAGAAGCAAGGCGATCGAGGCGCCACAGCCCCTCGTACAAGCGGACGTGCTTCTCTCTTATCTGCGTTATATACGGCGGCGGCGCAAGCACACACAGTCCCCGCCAATGCTCCAAAATGAATTGACGCTCGAACGCGCCGTAGAATTCTCGCGGGGTATAGTAGCGCGTCCACACCACCCGCTTGTTCATGCTCACAGGCACCATTCCAGGAGCAAAACGCACTCTGAGACGCGCCCAGTTGCGCCTCAGAGTGTAGTACCCAATCTCCCAGGGACAAATCCGGCCGATCACGGAAAACACCAGCGCCGCGCGGGGCTTGAGAAGTCGCGCGCACTGCTCCGCCATTTCAGCAAGATTTGGCACACAGTTGAGGGCACCGAGGTTGGAATAGGCGCCGTCGAATTGAGCCGGCTCATCGATGCGCGAGAGTTCATGACCTCCGACTGCGATAGCCTGCACGCTGTCGGCCAATTGCGCGCGCTCGGCGCGCTGGCGGGTGCGATCCACCATTCGTTGCGACCAATCGGTCGCCGTGACGTGATGTCCGACTTGGGCCATGCGTACGGCATCCAACCCCGTGCCGCACCCGATGTCCATCAGCCGGCTGCCCGGCGCGAACGTCTCATCGAGCATGCGCCACATCTCGTTGCGCATGTCCTGGATGAGCGCATTATTGCCCCGCGGTCCGTCGTAGTCCGCAGCAACGCTATCGAAGGCATCGCGTGTTTCGTGGAGCTGCTTCTGCGAGTTGTTTACCGATTCGCCTTCCGCATGAAGTGATATAGTCATCGTTGTTCCACTCAGAGCTTCTGATGCGCTCCACGAAAGCTGGCCCGCCGGATGTTTCGGCCGATCCTTTCCATGAACAGGCGCAGCCCGTGTCCCGCGCGCGGATGCATCTGCTCGGCGGCGCGTTCGAGTTCGAATGCGGAAGCCCCGGGCTGCGCCGCTTGGTGGACTGGGCCTATGCCGGCCTGCCGCAGCACAAGCTCGCCAAAGCCCCGCCGCGCATCTGCGTCAGAGTTACGCCCGCACCTCGCGCTCGTCGCCGAGCAATGGGCGATCCGGCCCCAATCGAGATGCTCTCTGGAGCCGGGCTGTTGTGCGGAACGACGACTTTCTCGGACTTCGCCGTGCTGTCCAGCGATCAAAGATCCGGCCTGGTGATTGTTTCGCGCGACAGACTCCGGTTCCCGTACCACACCCGATACGAACTCATCGAGTTCGCAGTGTTCACACTCGCGGCGCGCGCTCAAGGGCTGATGCCGCTGCACGGCGCCTGTGTCGGACACGAAGGTCGCGGGCTTCTTTTGTTCGGTGACAGCGGCGCCGGAAAGTCGACTGCATCGCTGCACTGCCTGTTGCGCGGCATGGATTTCCTCGCCGAGGACAGCGTATTTGTGACGCCGGATACGATGCTTGCCACGGGAATTGCCAATTTTCTGCACGTGCGCTGCGACTCGCTGCAATCGCTGCCGGCTTCCAGCGCATCCGTGATCCGCAGATCTCCTATTATTCGCCGCCGCAGCGGCGTGGAGAAATTCGAGCTTGACTTGCGCCGCACGAAATTTCGCCTCGCGGCAAGTCCGTTGAAAGTCGCCGGTGTCGTATTTATTTCCGCGCAACCGGCGCGCCGCGGAGTCCTGCTGACACCGCTGCACGGCAATGAGGCTCTCGCGCGATTCAAAAAAAGCCAGTCGTACGCGGTCAATCAGCCGGGATGGGCGACGTTTCGCAAGCGCATTGCCGCTGCTCCCGCGTTTGAATTGCGCAGAGGTCGCAGTCCAGCGGAGGCTGCCGACGCGCTTCTGCAGCTGCTTGCGGACGGCGACGCTGCTGAGCGCTGAGTGAACTCTGAATTGACGCTTCATAGTGCTCGTTCGAGCGCCGCGCGTACCGCGTGCATGGTCGCTGGACGCGTTTGCCGCGAGGACAGCCAGCGCACAATGCGCCGAGCCTGCGAGAGACTCGACCAATCGCCCTGTTTTGCCCAAACCTGGCTGGCGGCTTGGTTTTCGCGAAGAGCTAGATGCGCTGCGTCTGGGCGCACTCGGCTCAACGCAAAGTCCAATATCTCAGGGAGGGACTGCGACCATTCGATGCCGGGAAGCGCCTTTATCCAGAGATACGAGTAGGAAACTTCTACCAGCGATTTGTGAGTTCCCACCGCCCGCAGAATATAGGGACAGTCACTTTTCAACGCCGCCAGCACGCGCGCGGGCACGCTCGCGCGATAATATCGGGATGCCAGTTCCAGCGGTGGATAGGCCCACCACAAACGAGCGGACGAGTTGGGTGCGATGATTACATTCCAATCCGCATCGGTCATGAGCCTTGCGAGTAATGCAATGTCATGCAGCTGCAGTATGCGCAGGCACTGAAACGCCATCGAGCCGGCGGCGTGCAGCAACAAGTGACGCATGAGCGCGCCATTCGATGGATAGCAGTTCAAGCCCGGGCGGGGCTCCGCGGGAAATATGCTCTCCGACACCTCGGTCAAGCGCAACGGCAGCCTTTCGCATATTCGCTCGTGCAGCTCGATCTTCAAGCTGTTAGCCGAGTGTTCGCCCAGGTCGGCGGCCGCAGGCGCGTCTATCGGCGTAAACACCCGCTCCTTCCAAGATTCGCCGGTCTGTTGAAATCCCAAGGATGCCAGCAATGCAGCGGTCCGCTCCACATCAGCCGGGCGCACGAGCAGATCGACATCCGCCATCGGTCTATCGCCCGCCTCGTACAGGCCCAATTGATGAAGCGCCGCGCCCTTCAATGCCGTCGCGGCAATACCCGTTTCGAGCGCCTTCTGGTTTATGGACTGCAAAAGCTCTTGAATGCGCCCGTGCCTGGCCCGCGTGTGGGCTCTTTGCTCGTCCAGAAAGCTCTTCCATGGGCCAGGCCCTCGCCACAACAACGAACGCGACAGCAAGGGAGAGATTCCGTGCATGGCCGCCACCGCACGCGCAATTGTCCACTCGAACTCCGACCAATCCGGAGCGGTCTCACTCGGACTTGCGAGTTCGCGCGCCAGTCTCTCCGTAACCTTGCACAGGAGCAGTTGCAGTTCAGCGGGTGCAGGCACGGCAGCGTTGGATTGCATTGCGCGCACCGTAGCCTACGCGATCGCCGCGGACCTCTGACTGGAAGAGCGGTATTTCACCTCGTTGCGCAACAATTCCTGCCAGCGCCGTTCGATCGCGTCTGCCGCCCTCTCATGTTCGGGCAGGAGCGGTAACTCGGCTGTCTGCATAGAGATTTGATCGTGCAATAGGTTGCGCACGGCGCGATAAAAGTCAGACGTGTAAGTCCCCTGGAACATCATGTCCAGATCGTTACTTTCCTGCCAATGCGTCTTGGCCCGTAGCTGTGCCTTGACCAGATCGTAGAATTTTGTGCCGGGCAAGGGATATGAAACGCTGACGCCAATTTCGTCCGGCTCCGCGGTTGCAAGCAACTCGCGCGTCGCCAAAACATCCTCGAGCTGCTCGTCCAAATACCCCAGCTGAATGAAGAAGCCGACCCGAATTCCCGCGCGCTTCAGCCGCTCGCGGGCGGTGAGAATTTCGGCGACCGTCGTGCCTTTGTTCATGGCATCCAGTACCTTCTGGCTGCCGCTCTCGGCGCCGATCCAGGCCTCTTTGCATCCGGCGTCGCGCAGTGCCAGCGCCATCCGTTCGCTGATCAGGTCCGCTCTGGTCTGTATCGAGAATGGGATCTGCGCATCGGCAGCCAGGGTGGCCGCAGCGAATTGCGACACCCAGTCAACCCGGAATCCAAAAATATCGTCGGCAAACCAAATGTGGTCCGGACTGAATGCGCGCTTGAGATGCGCCATTTCAGCGGCAACTTCCAGCGGGCTGCGCTGCAGATATTGGTTGCCCCAAATGGGTTTGGAGCACCAACTGCAGCGGAAGGAGCAGCCGCGGGAAGCGGCCATATTCAAACTAAAGTAGCCGTGGGTTTTTTTCCAAACCGCACGATATTGTTCCATGTCGACCAAATCCCAGGCAGCAAGTCCTGCGGCTTGCGCCAGCGCAACGCCGCGGCCGCCGCTCGCCGCAATGACTTTATCGCCGCTGAGGCAAGCGATGCCTGACAGGCCGCGCATGAGGTCTTCAGGGGGCCTCTTGGGTCGTGAATCCAGCCGCGGCAAAAGTTCGAGCAGCGCCGACAACCCCTCGCCGATCAGCGCCAGGTCGGCACCCGCGCGAAGATACGCTCCGGGAGCATCGCTCACATCCGGGCCGGCTGCGATGACTCTCGCTCCCGAATGGCGCGCCGCACCAATCATGTCGCAGGCGGCCCGCCGCATGGTCGCCAGACACATCTTGCTCAAGAAATTGAAATTGTCCTCGTAGAATAGGACCAGCTGCGGAGCCTCGGTCTCCAGCAATCGATCATATTCATTGATCCCTTCGGCAAGCATTGCATCGAAAAACGAAACGTTGTGCCCGGCTTCGCGCAACAAGGACACAACCTGCAGCGTGGCCAGCGGCGGATAAGGTTTCGCCCGTGCGATCTGCTTTTGGTCCAGCCGCAAAAAATAAGAGTGGCAAACCAGAATCGAGAGCATCACTTCTCCGGGTCGACAGTACGTCCCAAATGAGCACGGTTATATCGGGTGAGTACCGGCACTCATCGTTATGGTTTAACGGGGTGTTCATTTCTGGTACTTTCGCTTCTGCGGCAGCGGCCGTGTGAGCATCGCCCGTAGAAAACACCCGAAGGACAGGAGTCGTTTATGCCCTTGACCAAAAAGCTCGCTGCGGAGTTCATCGGAACTTTTTGGCTGGTCCTCGGAGGCTGCGGCAGCGCCGTCCTGGCTGCCGCCTTTCCCCATGTGGGTATTGGGCTGCTGGGCGTGTCCTTGGCATTCGGCCTGACCGTTGTGACCATGGCCTACACCATCGGAGAGGTGTCGGGCTGTCATCTCAATCCCGCGGTCACGTTTGGTCTGGTGATCGGAGGCCGCCACCCGGCAAAAGAGATGCTGCCCTACTGGTTCGTTCAAGTCCTCGGCGGCATCGTAGCCGCGTGGATCCTGGTATTCATCGCCGGGGGAAACGGTTCGGATCCCTTGGCGGGCGGCCTCGCGGCCAACGGCTTTGGCGATCATTCACCTGGCCATTACAGCATGGCTGCCGGATTGGTTTGCGAAGTAACCATGACCGCGATCTTCCTATTCGTGATCATGGGTGCCACCGATAAAAAGGCCCCGGTGGGCTTTGCGCCCCTGGCGATCGGCTTGACCCTCACCTTGATTCATTTGATCAGTATTCCCGTCACGAATACCTCGGTTAATCCCGCACGCAGCACCGGACCTGCGGTCTTTGTTCAGGGCTGGGCGATTTCACAACTCTGGTTGTTCTGGGTCGCGCCGCTGATTGGCGGGGCGATCGGTGCCTTGATTTATCGCCTCCTCACGCCAGGCAAGGGCACCACCGAGACGGGCTATTAATCCGCCAATTCAAGAGTCCGGGCCCGGACCTTGGTCCCGGAGACGATCATCTCGCCGGCCGATATGGGAAGTTTGAAGCGCCGGGGTCCGCAGCTCCCCGGGTTGATGTACAAGATGCCGTCGCGATTTTCGATCAGCGGCTGATGCGAATGACCGGATACGATGATGTTCATGCCGGCCGCGTGCGGCTCGAGATCGAGTTGCGAAATATCATGGATCACATAGACGAATACTCCGGCAATTCTGATCATCTCCGTTGCGGGCAGATGGGCGGCCCATTTTCCGGTGTCGTTGTTGCCCTTCACTGCGATCACCGGCGCGATCCCGCCGAGCTCATCGAGTATTGCGGCCGATCCGATGTCGCCGCCGTGAATAATGTAGTCGCAACCGACGGCGAATGCGCGCGCCTCTGGCCGCAAAAGACCGTGGGTGTCCGAGAGCAGGCCGACCCGCAACGAATTTTCACTACGCATCTTAAGGCCGCACTCTATGCCAAAGATCATTGCGCGGCGCCGGCTGCTGCAAAAAAATTACGGCGCGTTTAAGTCCGCGCCGCAATTCTTTATCGACCCCTCGATCGAGAGCTTATCGCTCCCAATGCCCCGGCTCATGATGCCAATGCGGCCCGCGTTGCTCCCAGCGATCGGAGACCCAGTGGTACCCGTGGCGCTCCCCAACCCAACGACCCCCCACCCATACGTGGTCATGGCCGCGGTAGTCCCAATACCCTGGCGCCCAAACGTATCCGGCGCGGGGCGGCGGCACCGTTTCGACCCGTAGCGGCGGCGGCGCGATATCGATATCAATTGCAACTCCTGCCGATGCGATCGTCGGCACTGTCACCGCACTCGCGGCCATGCATAAGCCCAGAAATAATGCCCTTTGAGAAGCTTTCATTCACCACTCCTTCTTTCTTTGATGTCATTCGGCCGAAAGGCGGCCAAACTTATTGCCTAAACGGCACGCGCATATGTTCCGTTGACGGATTGGGCAGGTATGTAGGACGAGACCGCATTTGCCGCAGCGCGTTGAGCGCTTAAGTCATTGAGAATCGGAAGAATATGGCGTTACGGCCTCAGCCTTAAGAGTTGGTAATGTTTTCACGCTGCGAATCACGGGCAACTGCCACGCCACGCAGGCTAACAATAGAGCGGTAACGCCGGAGAATCCGAGCGATGTCCGCAATCCGACATGCTCGCCCAACCACCCGCCGAGCAGCGCGCCAGGACCTGCGGGAAGCAGAATCAACCAGCGCATGGTGCTGGTCATTCGCCCCAGCATGGGAGCCGGCGTGACAGACTGACGCAATGACAGGAAATTGATGAAAATGAAGATGGCGCCCACCCCGTACATCAGCAACATGCCCGCGTAAGCCACAACACCCAGGGAATTGGCCGGCGACAACGCGAGCATCAACCAGCCGGCACCGGAAATCGCCAGACCCAATACCAGCGTCGGCCCCGGACCCAACCGCCTCACCACCCGGTGTCCATTCGCGCTCGCAAACACCGTGCCGACACCCAGCGCCACGTAACTGAAGCCGATGCCGCGCTCCGAAAGCCCCAACTGATGAATTGCAAATAGAATTTGCACAACGGTCGCTGCCTGGCTGCACATTTGCCAAACACCGACGCAGACGGCCATGGTGACCAGCAGCCTGTGGCCGCGCACAAAGTCCAAACCTTCGCGCATAGCCGCCCAAAATGGCGGATTCGTCTTACTCGGCGTTTCCTTGACCGGTACGCCGCGCAAGATGAACGCCGATGTCAGCAACAATCCCGCGTTCGCCAACAACGCAATCGGCGCGCCCGTCAACTTGATCAATGCGCCCGCTGCGGCGGGCCCCGTCACTTCCGCGGTCGCCGAGGCCAGTGCGTTTTTTGCATGAGCTTCCACCAGGCGCGGGCGCGGAACGATCTGCGTCAAAACAATCTGGGCGGCGCTGCCGGCGGTCGTGTTCACGGCGCCGATCAGAGAACGCGACGAAGTACAGCCAGGGCATCGACAGCCAACCGAGCCACCAGGCTATCGGCACGGTGGCGACGCCGCAGGCAATGGAGAGCTCGCCGAATATATAAACCGGCAATTTTCTAACGCGATCGAGCACCACTCCCGTGGGCAACGAGAACAGCGCGAAAGGAATGATTTCCATCGCAGTCAACAGGCCCATTTGGGTTGGGGCGGCATGCATGAGAACGGCTGCCGTGAGCGGGATGGCGAGCAAGGTTACTTGACCGCCAAAGGAGGAGATCAGTATGGAGGTCCACAGTCGACGATAGACCCGATCGCGCAGCAGATCGGTCGGCGCCAGCGAGAATCGGTTCAGCCACCGTAACGGCAGCAGCGCGACGAGAGTTCCTCTATTCACTTGTCGATCTAGTTTACCCGAACCCGTTCTGACTGCGCGGGCCCTCATCCGACAGCGCGTAGCGCCTGCATTCCCCGAGCCTGCCGCGTAGGAGATATCCGACACCGCAAGATGGGATGCGCTGGTAATGCATGCTTACTTGTAAAGGCGTAAGCAACCACCTACCAGCGGACGGGCCGCCGCTGGCTATCGCCGCACGTACGACTGCGTACACTGATCGCGTTAATTAGCCAATAAGGGAACTTTATGAAATCTCGCAATCTTTTCGCGGCGTCAGGCTTCGCAGCCGCGGCTTTGCTTCTCAGCGCCGTGTCCTTTGGCGCCACCAAGGCCGAAATTGATGAGCGCGTCCACGAGACGATGCATCAGTTTTACCAAATGAATCCCCAGCACAAAGATCTCGTGGCACGAGCCAAGGGCGTCCTGGTGTTTCCGCACGTTACCAAGGGCGGCGCAGGAGTCGGCGGCGAATTCGGCGAAGGCGCACTGCGCATTGACGGTAAGAATGTCGCCTACTACAGCACTGCTTCAGCATCGGTCGGCCTGACACTGGGCGTGGCCAAGCATGAGGAAGTCATTCTGTTCATGACGCAGGAAGCGTTGGACAAATTCACCAACAGCCATGGTTGGTCGATCGGTGCCGACACCGGCGTCGCGATTCTGTCCAAAGGCGCGGGCGGCGATTACGACACCCAGACCCTGCAGCGGCCCATCCTGGCATTCGTATTCGGCGAAAAAGGATTGATCGGCGATGCTTCGCTGAACGGTTCGAAGGTCACCAAGCTCGATCGCTAGCACTTAGAAGGCACGGGACCCGCTCCTTGGCGGGGACCTGTGCCTTCCTTCATCTCGCCGTAGGGCGGCGTTCCCAGGTACACTGGCGCGTGGCCCCGATGGCGAAATTGGTAGACGCAACGGACTTAAAACATTATTGAGCGGCAGCCGCGGAAACGCCCTGCCGGATCCCGTCAAAGTCGGCGAATCCTCTGGGACGTCCCGTGGTAACGCCGAGCCAATCCGGACCTCGAAGAAGGGTCGGCAGGTGTAGAGAGTGGACGGCGGGGACCTAACGGCAGTTCTAACGGACGCTCATGGTCGTGGCGCACTCCAGACCCCAAACGCGCATTGCGCGGCGGCGAAAGCCGTAGCAGGCAAGAAAATCCGTTGACCGAAAGGTCATGCCGGTTCGACCCCGGCTCGGGGCACCACTCCCAAGGCGCGCTTAGAGCGCCAGGCGCTGCGGGGCGGGTACGCACCAAATATCAATGGGCCCACGCCGGCCGCGCAATTCGAATTGCGGCAACTGCAAAAACGATGTCGCTGCGGCGCTCCCATTGCTATCGGCGGTAATGCTAAGCGCAGCCGCGACTGCGCAAGAAAATAGCACTTCCCCGGCACGTGCCCGGCTGCACAGCCGAGCGGCGACATTCACGGTGTCGCCCACCAGGGTCGTCGTCGCACGCTTGGGCGGTCCGAACACCCCGAAGGCGACCTCCCCCAAATGGATGCCGATGCCGATTCCGGCCTCAATTGACAGTTCGCGACGCCAACGTTCTGCAACCGGCGAGAAGGCTTCCAACATGGCATGGCCGGCCGCCAAACCCTGCGATGCACCATTGCTGCTCTCCGCGCCAACCCCGAATCCGGCCATGATTCCGTCGCCGCCCATGTGATAAACCTCGCCGCCGAATTTGCCGGCGGCAGCGCTGAGCACGCGGAAAAACTCCTCCAGCAACGGCACAACGTGCGCCGCGGGCAAGCGCTCGACCATCCCTGTGTAGCCGCGAAGATCGGCGAACAGCACAGTGACGCAGGCGGTGCGTATCTCGGCCGGGGTGCGCGAACGTGTAACGAGCAAGGGGCCTACGGGGCGTAGCCGCGGCCCTCTGGTTTCATTCATGGCCTAATTATGCACCATTCGCATCCTCTCATTCATCTAGAATGGAGCCATCGCGGCGGCGATTCTATGGGCGCACACCATCAACCCGGACTCTGGCAGCGTGAGCTCAAGGTTAAAATTGCCTGGGCACTCGCCGCCAAGCTATTGGGACTGATCCTGCTTTGGTTCCTTTTCTTTAGTAGGCACGGCGCATGATAGAACTTGACGTCGTTACTCTCTCGCGACTGCAATTCGCGCTGACCGCGCTCTATCACTTCCTGTTCGTTCCCTTGACGCTCGGCTTATCCATGATGCTGCTCATCATGGAGTCGGTGTACGTCATGACCGGCCGCGATATCTGGAAGCGCATGACCCAGTTCTGGGGCGTGCTCTTCGGCATAAATTTCGCGATGGGTGTCGCAACCGGCATCACGATGGAGTTTCAATTCGGCACGAACTGGGCCTACTACGCGCACTACGTCGGCGATATATTCGGCGCCCCTCTTGCGATCGAGGGCCTGATGGCATTCTTCCTGGAGTCCACCTTTGTGGGACTGTTCTTCTTCGGCTGGGCCAGGCTGTCCAAGATCGCGCACCTCATCGTCACCGCCCTGGTGGCGCTCGGCTCGAGTCTCTCGGCGCTCTGGATTCTGATTGCCAACGGCTGGATGCAGCATCCGGTTGGGGCGCATTTCAATTATCGCACCATGCGCATGGAACTATCCTCCTTCAGCGAGGTACTGTTCAATCCGGTCGCGCAGGCGAAATTTGTGCATACCATAGCCGCGGGCTACGTAATGGGTTCGATCTTTGTGTTGTCGATCAGCGCATGGTATTTGCTTCGCGGCCGCAATGTTGCGTTTGCCAAGCGCTCCATGGCTGTGGCGGCGAGTTTCGGCCTGGCATGCTCGATCTCAGTGGTCGTGCTCGGCGATGAGTCAGGGTATCTCGATGGCGAGAATCAAAAAATGAAGATCGCCGCCATCGAAGCGGAATGGCAAACGGCTGCGCCCCCGGCAAGTTTCACCTTGTTCGGATTTCCCGATGTCGCGTCGCGCAAAACGCACGCCGAGATCAGAATTCCGTGGTTGTTGGGGCTGATTGCCACGCGCTCGATCGATCAACCGGTGCTGGGGATAAACGATTTGGTGGCCCGGGCGCGCGCGCGCATTGTCTCGGGTATCGAAGCCTATAGTGCGATGCAGCTGCTGCGCACAGCGGGCGAGCCGCCGGATGCCGCCGTACTGCGGCGCTTTGAGGCAAATCAATCCGACTTGGGCTATGCATTACTGTTGCTGCGCTACGTTGAAAACCCGGCAAGCGCAACCGCCGAACAAATCGATGCCGCCGCATGGTCGACGGTCCCGAATGTGCCGGTGCTGTTCTGGTCTTTCAGACTGATGGTGGGACTCGGCCTCTTTTTCATTGCGCTATTCGCGACCGCATTCTATTTGGCGACTCGCCATAGGTTCGATTCGCACCGCTGGTTCCTCAAGGTGGCGTTTTTCAGCTTGCCGCTGCCGTGGATCGCGATCGAAATCGGTTGGATAGTGGCTGAATACGGCCGCCAACCCTGGGTGGTGGACGGCGTGCTGCCCACATTTCTCGGAGTCTCGCGCACGTCTGCCGGAAATGTCTGGGCTTCGCTGGCAGGCTTCGTCGTGTTTTATTCTGTTTTGGCGATAGTGGATGCTTTTCTGCTGACACGCACGATACGCCGCGGGCCCGACGGACTGGGGTATTCGTCATGAGCAGCCTGTTGGACTACGCAACCCTGCGGCTCATCTGGTGGCTGATCCTTGGCGTGCTGCTGATTGGCTTCGCCGTTACTGACGGGTTCGACATGGGCGTGGGTGCCAGCTTCACGTTTCTCGGACGAACCGATGCCGAGCGCCGTGCCCTGCTCTCGTCGATTGAGCCGGTGTGGGAGGGCAACCAGGTTTGGTTTGTGCTCGGCGGCGGTGCGGCCTTTGCGGCGTGGCCGCTGCTGTACGCAACCTCCTTTTCGGGCTTGTATTTGGCCATGTTCCTGGTGTTGCTGGCGTTGATTTTGCGTCCAGTGGGCTTCGTATTTCGCGACAAACTCGCCGATCGGCGCTGGCGCTCCGTCTGGGACGTGGCGTTGACTTTGGGCGGAGCCGTGCCCGCACTGTTGCTCGGAGTCGCTTTTGCCAATCTATTCCTGGGCGTACCGTTTTATTTCGACAGCCTGCAGCGACCGGTCGTAACAGGGAGCTTCTTCAATCTGCTGCATCCCTTCGCGTTGCTCGGGGGCGTCATCAGCCTCTCGATGTTTCTATTGCACGGCGCTGCTTATGCGGCATTCAAAGTCGATGAGCCGATGGCGGGGCGGGCCCGACTGGTCGGCAGCATTGCATCTGCCGTGTTTCTCGCTGCGTTTCTGAGTGCCGGCATTTGGGTCCATTCGGCGCTGGCCGGGTACGCGCTGACCAGCGTGATCGATCATAACGGCCCCTCCGACCCCACGCACAAAACCGTCGTGTTCGTTGCGGGTGCCTGGTTCAACAATTTCCGCCTCTGGCCCTGGATGTGGGCAGCGCCGGCGTGTGCGGTGCTCGGCGCGGTGGCCGCGCATGGATTGCTGCACGCGCGGCGAGCGGGTGCCGCTTTTGCCGCCAGCGTGCTGGTGCAGGCCGGCACCATTTTGACCGGCGGATTCGCTTTGTTCCCCTTTTTGATGCCCTCTTCCACCTTTCCCAACCACAGTTTAACCGTGTGGGATGCCTCGAGCAGCGACAAGACATTGCTGCTGATGTTGGGCGCGGTGCTGGTGTTTCTCCCCGTTATTCTCGTGTATACCGGTTGGGTGTTCAGAGTGCTGCGCGGCCGGATAACCCTCGAGAACATGCATGACCATGAGGGCGGCTACTGATGTGGTATTTCAGCTGGATTTTGGGCACCGGACTCGCGCTGTCGTTTGCAGTGTTGAACGCGATTTGGTACGAGATCGTCGAACAGCAGCCGGAACAGGCCGCCGCAGGCAGCGTGGTTCCCCCGCCGGATGCCGTTAGCTAGGCGGGCGGCTGCCTCAAATCCAACCGTTGCCGTCCGGAATTTTAGCAGCTAGAAAGGATAATTGAGGCCGGTGAATACCGCCGCGCCTTCGCTGCCGTAGCCCACATCGACGTAACCTACGACGAAGGGACGCGCGATGCCGCGAAATCCAATCCCGTAGACCTGGTGAACGTGCTCGAGCGGATTGGTGCTCGATTGCGCAAAGACCCGGCCGAAGTCTGCAAACGGTGCGACTTCGATGTCGAGCAGCGTGGTGACCGCGTCGAAGGAAAAGACCCTGCGGCGCAGTTCCACGGTCGCCGAGAAGGAATCTCGATCGTAAAATCTTCCCGCGCCAAAGCCGCGCAGCGGCTGCTCGCCGCCGATCACGCTTTCACCGCCGCCGATGTTGCTCAACGCCCAAAACGGAATGTCATTGACGGTGGGCAGGTAGCGCAGCGACGCATGCGCGGCCAATACGGTATTAGGTGCGACCGGCCAAATGCCGCGCCCATCGATTCCCGCCTCGCTGTATGAGGAATCGTTGATCAGACCGTTCTTGGCGGAGGCGCCCACGTACAGCACCCACTTCATGCCGTGGCCCGGTACGGCCAGGTCGTCGCGCGTTTCATAGACCAAGGACAGACGGTTGAGGAACTGCTTGTCAGAGCCAAGCGCTTGCGGAAATTGCGTTTCGATCGAGGGGACATCGTTTAGCGTGCCGGGCAACACATCCACCGCTTGAAATCGAGTCGTGTAGAGCAATTGCCAGGTATGGCTCAAGTTCAATCCGACCTGCACCTGCGCAAGCGCTTGGTTATTGGTGTAGTTGGTCTGCGCACTTTGGTGAGTTTCATTGCCGATGCCGTAGAAGCGCGTGGTGCCGTCGCGGTCGTACACCAGACTGTAATTGATCGACCAGCGATCCTCCCGTAACCGGCCGACTTGGTATTCAGCATCGAACTCGCGCTCGACTCTTTGCTTGATCCCCGCCACCAGCGACCACTGTTGGTCGGCCGATGAATAGGAAAAAATGCGCATGTGCGTACCCACCCCAAAATTCTGGCTGTAAATAATATCGGGCGCGATGATGCGGCTGACATTGTGATTCTCATCGGTCGTCACCCAGGTGGGTATCAAGCCGATGGTCGTGCCGCTGTCTGGATCGACGGCAATCATAGGCACGGGTATGAATGGCGCGGTCGCGGGGTTGAACCACTTGGTCCATGCAGGCTTGGCGGGGCCCGGCGGCGGTTCCACCGGCTGCGGCCCGGCTGGCACGTCGCCGCCCGGCTCGCTGCCTGCGCCCATGGAGCCGTCAGCCCAGCAAGGTGCCGCCAGCGCGAGCGATGCGACGGCGCCGGCAAAAGTGCAGCCCTTCATTGCAGCAACCGCGTAAAACTCTGCAGAAGACGATCGATGTCGGCCGCGTTCAAATGGCCCATGGTCGATATTCGGAACAGGCTCTGCGACAAATTTCCCTGTCCGGCATAAATGACGAAGCCGTCGGCTTTCAATGCATCATGCAAGTGCGTGTATTGGACGCCCGCAGGCAAATTATAGGCGCGCAAAACCACTGAAGAATCCTCCGGAGCTATGGTGGCGGCGACGCCCAGGGCAGCGAGGCCGGCGCGAACGCGCTCCGCCAATGCAGCGTAGTGCCGATAGCGCGCCATTCGCCCGCCTTGCTCGTCATACTCCCGCAACGCCTCGACCAATGCATAGTAAACGTGCACGGCCGGTGTGAAGGGCGTATTGCGTTGGTCTTGCAAGCGCGCGAGCCTGGCCAGATCAAGATAGTAGGTGCGGCTGGCAGCACGCTGCAATTCGCTCCGCCGCACGATCACGAATGCGGCGCCCGGTACGCCATGCAGACATTTGTTCGCGGTTGCCGCCGCGGCCGTCAGGGCCGGGCCTGTGAAGTCGATCGCCTCGGCGCCGAAACTGCTCACCGCATCGACCAGCAGATTGGCACCGTGCTCACGGCAAAGCGAGGTGAGAGCGCGCAGGTCATTCAGCCGCCCGGTCGTCGTTTCATGATGAACAATCGCAACATGGGTGAAACGAGCGCCTTTGTCCGGGGACGCGAGCCGCGCGGCGATAGCCGTAATGTCAGGGGCCTGCATCCAGTCGCCGACAATTCTTTCATGCGCAATGGCGTATTGCGCACAAATGAGCGCGATGCGCTCACCGTAAACGCCATTCTCAACGATGAGCAGGCGGCCGTTTTTTGGCACCAGCGCAGCCACCATGCTCTCGACCGCTGCGGTGCCGGACGCGGTCATCAGCACGGCCGTCCACTGCGCGGGGTCTAGAGAATAGGTCGCCAACAAGCGGCTCCGGGCCTCGTCTTGCAAGTCGAAAAATTCGCTCTCGCGGTGGCAGAGATCGGCCTGCAGCATGCTCTGCCTGACTCGCTCGCTCAAAGTGACCGGTCCTGGATTGAGCAGCAACATCAGCGCATTCGCCCCGGTGCGCCGATGTGCCGCATCAGACGGAGTTTTACATCGACGGGAGCCAGCGACGGACGCGGCAAATCGCTGGGCGCCCCCGGGCGAATGAAAAGGCGCGCAAAGCGAGCGCCGTCGATTGGCGCTTCATGCAGCCAGCCCGAGATCTGGTCGAGGTCGTTGGTTTCGAAGGCCGAGGCATAGCCGCAGGCGGCGGCGACTTTCGCCAATGCCACGGACCGCGAGACCGTCGCTTGGCCGCCGGTCGAATCGTGCACCCCGTTGTCCAGCAACAGGTGCCAAAAATTCGGCGGCCCATACACTCCCGCGGTGGCCAATGCACCCAGACGCATGAGGGCCGCCCCGTCGCCATCCAACGCGAGCACGCGCAGATCAGGCCGCGCCAGCGCCAAACCCAATGCCAGAGCCGCCACGCAGCCCATCGATCCGACCATGTAGAAATGATTGGCGCGATCGTCAATCGCGTATAACTCGCGCCCGCAAAAGCCCGTGGTCGCCAGCAGCACCGTGGATGCCGGGACGGTCCCATTGACAACACGCTGCAATGCATCGTGTCGGGAAGGGTCAGCCTCGGCGGTCAAATGCCGTGTTGCTTCGATGGTTCGAGCTGCGTCCCCGCCGGCGCCCAAGCCCGATTTCAGCGGATGGGCGGCGACGCTGCCTTTCTGCATGACCAAGGCGTAAGGCCGTCCGGTCTGATCCATGTGCGCCGTCGCCCGGTCGAGAGCCGGACCAATCTGCTCGACCTCCATTGGAAATAGCTCCCAGGGTATCTGCATGCTCTCAAGCATCTCGGGAGTAATTGGGCCCATCAATGCGTGCTGCGGTTCGTCCGCAGTCCCGGGTTGCGCACGCCAGGTGATGATCAACAGCTGCGGCAAGCGGAAAGTCCAGGTCAGCGAAGTCAGCGGACTGACCGCATTGCCCAGCCCCGAGTTTTGCATCATCGCGATACCGCGGCCATGCGGGGCCTTGGCGCTGCCGCCCAACGCCACGCCGGCAATGAGGGCGACTGCATCGCCCTCATTGGCCATGGAGACGTAATGCAGCTGCGGGTCCTGAAGCACATAGTTGATGAAAGGCGTCAGGAAAGAACAAGGTACCCCGGCATACCAGTCAAATCCCCGCTCGCGCGCCGCTTCGACGAAATGCCGCGCTTCGATCATCGATGATAAGGCGTCTGCGCGTGTGCGAAGTCGACCGCCTGGCGCAGGTCCTCCAGATCATTCACGCCGCGCCAATGACCGTGGACATATTTCACCTCAACCGCCGAGCCTCGGGCGATCAACGCATTGAGCAACGCCGGTATGTCGAGTGAATCGAAATTGTCCCCGCCGCGCAGCACCGCTATCAACTCCTTGAGTTTCATCAGACCCGCGCGGCTCACGTTCAGCAAGCCGATCCATCTCCCGTGCGGGGCCTGCCCTGCTTGCGCCTCGCTGCTCACGCGCTCCAGCAATACAGGCTTGCCGAACAGGCCGCGGTCGTCGCCGCGCGAACAGTAGGCGAAATCGCGCACGGTGTGATTACTCTCGCTGGTCATCAGCGAATCAACCACAACCGAGAAATCCGCGGTAGAGTCCAGCAGATCGCGCAGAACGTAGCTGCGGAACAACAAGTCGCCGTAGGCAATGACGGCTTCAGAGTCGAGCGATCCTATTGCGCAGGCCAGCGAAGTCAATTCGCCGCTCTGGGCATGGCGCTCATTCACCACAAGCTTTATGCCGGCCGTGTCGATGGCGTCGGCGCGATACCCGCCGACCACGGTAATGTCGTTGATCTGTTCCTTCTTGAAACCATCCACCAGCCAGCGCAGCAGCGGCTTCCCGGCGATCGGGAGCATGACCTTGGGCCGATCCTCTGTCATCGATTCGAGCCCCTTCCCGCGGCTCGCAGCCAAAACCACGGCCGCGCGCGCCGTGCCGGAAGTCGACAGATAGATGCGCTCGGCCGCCGAGTATTCATCCGCATCCTGCAAGCGAAAGATTTCGTTGACCGGGACTATGCGATCCTCCACATTCACCAGAGTCTGACTCTCGAAGATCTCCTTGGCGACGCTCTGCATTGCCGAAGCGGCGGCGCGCACCAAGTGGTTCGCCCAAATCACCGTGCTGATGCCGGCCTGGCGAAACACCTCCGTGGGGGTGCTGTAGTAACGAGTCGGTACGATGACCAGCGGCGAGCGGCGCGCCCATTCTTTTGCGAAGGTCACAATCTCGTCCGGTTTCGAGAGCTTGCTGTGAATGAGAATCGCGTCGGCGCCCGCCCGCCGGTAAGCCTCGGCTCGGCGCAGGGCCTCGTCCATTCCCCACCCCGCTATCAACGCCTCGACCCGCGCGACGATCGAAAAATTCGGATCGTGCTGGGTGTCCTTTCCGGCCGCTATCTTGCCGACGAACTCCTCGATTTCAGCCAGCGGTTGGCGCTCGCCGTTCAGAAAGCTATTGGTCTTTGGAAACTGCTTGTCCTCTATGCAGACGCCGGCGATTCCCCGCTGCTCCAGCTTGCGCACCAGTCGGCGCATATTGTTGAAATTGCCATACCCCGTGTCGCCATCGAGAAGAATGGGTAGATCGCTGGCATCGGCCATGAACTCGAGCATGTCCACGACCTGGGTCCAACTGGCTTCATTGTTGTCGCGTACGCCGAACTGCGCCGATATCGACAGCCCGGAGGCCCAGATTCCCTTGAATCCCGCCTCCCGCACAATGCGCGCCGACAAGCCGTTGTGCGCCTCCATGAGAAACTCCAGCTCCGCGCTTTGCAGCATCTGGCGCAACATGCTGCTGCGCGAAGACGCATTTGTCTTTGCGCTTTTCTGATAGGCGGCCCCGGCCGACGGGCGTATTGATGCGTTCATTGCGTACCTCTCGATATAGGCTGAAGTTGCGGCAGCACTTCTTTGGTTGCCCGCACCACATCCACAGGAAAATCAATTTCGATCCACGGCGACCCACTGACGTCGGCCACGTCGAACACCTGGCTGCGCTCCCTCAGCAAATCGCGCACCGCTTCCTCGTGCGGCATATGGGAGCGTCCCGAGTCGACGTAATCCGCCACCCATGCCGCAAGGCGTCGGGCGCCGGCAGGATCAAAGCGGAAGAAGCCCACCGATTCGCCGATCGTGTCGTATTTCAAATCCGCCGACAATTGTTTGCGCAGCTCGATGGGCACACCGGCCTGCACGCACAGCTTGACGGGTTCATCGCCAGGCTCAAAATCGCAATCGATCAACAAGCGGTTGACCGGGCGGTCACCGGCCACCAATGCTTTTAGGATGCGCTCGTCATAAAGCACGTCCGCATCCATCAATATGATTTCGCCGCCGCTCGTCATGGCATCGGCAACGGTGTGCACGGTCAGGACGCTGCCCAGTTCAAATTGCGCGTTGATTACAATCTGCGGGCGCGGGCTCCACGCCAGCCGATCGAGCTCGGCCTCCACCAGTTCGTGCCGAAAACCCAGCGCCAGTACCACCTCGTCGATTCCGCTGTTCTTCAGCATGCGCAAGTGCCTTTCGAGCAGGGTCATACCATCGAAACACAGCAGGCATTTGGGCAGTTGAGCGTCCTCAGGCAATTGCAGGCGAATGCCGCGGCCGGCCGCCAGAATAATCGCGCGCATCAAGTTCCTTCCATCAATCAGGGGTCTTAGAATAGTAACTCAAGGAGGGGCTGCACCGGGGGCAGCCGTGACAGCGTGGCCGGCAAACCGTAAATAGAGCAATCCAGGCAAGCCTAACAACAGTTCACGTGCGCGTTTCGCCAGCGACAGCGCGAGCGCCGCATCCGGCGCCAATCCCGCCAGCGGTGCCAGCAGCAAATAACCGCCCTCCTGCACACCCAGCGCGCCGGGAATGGCAAATCCGGCGCCGCGTACCGCCTGGCCCAAACTCTCCAGCACGAAGGCATCGCGCCAGCTCACCGGCGTGCCCAAGAGCCACGCGATCAAATACACCTCGCCCGTACCGACAATCCAACCGATCAGGCTGAGCAGGAAGCTGGCCGTCACCGGACCGTTGCGCCGATAGGTATCCTGCACGGCCAGGTCGATCGCCTGCGCCTGCGTCACCCATTGCGACCAATCGCGCTTGCGCGAGAATCGCCGTACCGCGCGCATCAGCTTGCTGAACAGTCCGCGCCGCTGAATCAGATAAAACCCACCGACTTGAACGGCCAGAAAGGCGCTGGCGAGCAGCGCGGCGGTGCGCAGTGCCGCCGGCGAAAAATGGCTGTTTTGCGTTCCCAGGATCACCACGCCCAGCAGTGCGAATGCAATTTGCGCAAACGTTTGCAAGGTCGTGCTGACCGTGATCGCGGCAGCGGCCTCTTCCATCGGTAAGCCGCGCCGCGCCAGATGACGCGCCATGAGTAGCGGGCCGCCGATCTGGCCCGCCGGCATCAAGCTGTTGGCGGATTCGCCCACCCAGCGCGCCAGCAAGGAATCGCGCAGTGGAGCGCTGCTCGATCCCGAGGCGAACAGCACGCAAATGGCCATGGCATCGAGCAGCAGCGGCAGCAAGTGAAATAGAGCCACCAGCAACAATCCCCAACCGGCATGCGCCAGCGTGGCGAAGATCGCCGGCAGGTCCTGGGAGACGAGCACGCCTACGAACAGCATCACGCCGATGCTCAACAGCCAGCTCGCCGTTCGGGTCATTCGCTGCGGCCCAGGAGCCGATGAAATACCTGACGAAAACCGAAATATGCAAATGCATCCTTCATGTTGGAGATGAGGCGCCACCAGGGATGCATACGTGGGTCCGTCACATACTCGAACGTCAAGGACACGCGGTTTTCACCTTCGCGCGCGGGACTGATGCGGTGTCGGAGCGCGTCTCCATCGAAGATCACCAATCCGCCCGGCGGTATTTGGATCGAACCCGATTCCACCGCGGCGCCTTTGGCGCGCGTGTGCAATTCGTAGTCCAGGCGGCAGGACGAATCGTCAATCACGCCCAACAGCAGCGTGTAGCGGCGGCCGGCGTAGTACGAGGTGTCGTAGTGCCATCCGATATGATCGCCCGCCCGCGTGTAAAAGTAGAGCGCATAGGCATGCGGATCGTCGGCCGGCGATGGCTGAAGATGCTCGCCCGTGAGGCCATCGAGCCAACGCCGCAATGCCGGCGAGCGGTAAAGCTCGGCAATCACCGGGGCGTGCTTGTCGATGGCATGGCGGCTGACGCTGCCGCCTTGTTTGTGCCCGGGCAGGTAGTTGCGATTGACCGAGCCCTTGAGCGCTGCAACGGCAGCGATCAATTGCGCCGTCATCGCGGCCGGCAAAAAATTCTCGACAAAGAGAAAGGAACCCTGCCTGGCGTACTCGCCGCGCAAGCCCTGCAGGTCGAGGGAATCCAGCCGTGAGTTTAGGGACGCCTCGTCTGAGGTTCCGGTCGCAGCCACGCTTATCCGGCGGTCCCAGTCGCGATTCGGCGGTCTCGGCGCAGCACCCGTCGATAATCGAAAATCACCCATATGGCAAAGAGCGGCGCGCAAATGGCCGCTGCAAGCAGCATAGGCACCAGCGCATTGCTCAGCGTCGCCAGGGGAACCAGATAAAGCACATCTTCGGTTTCAAAGCCTCCAAATGAAGCCTGCTGGGTCGCCGCTTTTCCCATCTGCTGTTCAATGCGCATGCGCAGATAAAAAATCAGCGCGACCGCCGTCCCGGCTACCGCACCCAGAATCGCCGGCGGCACGCCCAGTTCAAGCCGCTGCTTTGTACCGACGCCAATGCCAATGGCGATGAAAAGCAAAATAGTCACGGCCGCATCGCTGGCCAGATCATAAAGATGACCCAGCCGGCTGGTCCTTCCGCTCATGCGTGCCAGTTCACCGTCGGTATGATCGAGAAAATTCGACAGCACCAGCAGCAATGCCGCCACATTGGACCATGCGAAGCTTCCCGGCACAAAGACAGCGGCGGCAGCCAACCCAACCACCAAACGCAGGGTGGTCAGATGGTTGGGCCGCACCCAGCTATCGACCAGCGGCGCGACCAGACGGCGCGCCAAGCGGGCATCCCAAGGACGCACCGCAGGGATTGAATAGGGCAACGGTTCCGGGTTCAGCATGAGTGCATCGCGTAGGTTATTTTAAGTCTAATTATGCGTCGTCATCAAAGTGAAATATAGCGCCGCCGGGCATTTCTGCGGTGCCGAGGGGAATCGGGCGGCAGCGGCGCGCCGGGGGCGCTTACTCCATAGGCACGCCGCAGCGAGCCAAAACGCTGCGCAGGTCCCGGATCGGCGGAAACACTTCGTTGTTCCAATCCGCCCCCTGCGCATCGTAGGCCCGCTGCTCGTACTCGACGATTTCCTTGTCCTCGCGGAAAATGTTTTCGGTGAACCACGTCACGAACGGCCACACCACGTGAATGATCCCCGGGAAGCCGCGGCTTCTTCACCGACAGGTAGCCGTAGGTGCGGTTGGTGCGCTGCTCGGCATCCAGCGGCGTGTAGCCCAGCCACACGTCGAGCACCGGATCATCCGTTGCTTGATATCGCGGCCCACCCAGACCTTCAGGCTCTGCGTTGGGTAGTCGGTGCGGATGCGCATGTGATCGGAAAAGTCCTTCTTCGCTTCGCCGCGCTTGCGCATCAGGTCGACGATGACCTGCTCGCCCACGGACGACTTTCCCTCCGTGCGGCTGAAGCTGTATTCGACCTGCGCCCAATTCTCGCCGTGATTGCGCCCCAGGCAGCGGGCTCTGATCGATCCCATCTGCTTGCGATGCATGAACTGGTGATTCATGTCGAACAGGTTCTCGTGCATGAAGGTGTAGTGGCAGGCGACTTCGCGATTCAGCCGCCGCGTCTTGTAGTCCTTGCGCTGCGAGGAGCCCAGAGTCCCGGGCATGCGGCTCTCCGCCAGCGACGGATCGCCCGGAAACACGAATATCAGCCCGTCGATTTCGCGCGCCGGGTAACTCCTCACGCCGTTGGGCAGCCGCTCCTTGCCCAGATACGGCACGTCCACGCACTTGCCGGTGCCGTTGTATACCCAGCCGTGATAGTGGCACTTGAGCTCGTCCCCGCTCACCACGCCCAGGTGCAGTGGCACCTGGCGATGTGCGCACCGATCCTCCAGCGCAAACACCTTGCCGCTCTTGCCGCGATACAGCACGATGGGATCGCCGGCGAAGCGTCGGCTCGAGGTCTTGCCGACCTTGAGCTCGTCGCACCACGCCAGCGGATACCAGTGGTCCGGGTGCGCGCCGATGCGCCGCAAATCGACCGGACCGGTCGTTTTCAAGTTGAACAGATTCGAGATTTCTTCCGACATCAAGAGCTCCACGCGCAAGAATCGCGGCATTATGAGCCAGTTCAGCGTTGTTTGCTGTTTTCAGGCGCTTAAGCATCTCTGTAGTGGGCCTTAGGCGTATATACAGGCTGACCCGAGCTGCTCATTCTAGGGAGTATGCCTCCGGCAGAATCGTGTGGGTCGCGTGCATCCCAATACGTCAAGCACCCCCCTTCGGCGCTTGCCATTCTTGGCCTGCTGTTTTATCTGGTCGCGGCGGGAAGGTGCGGGGCGCAAGAGCTCGAGCCGCGCGCCTATTCACCGAGTCCCATTGGCGCCAATTTCGTGGTGCTCTCCTCCACCCGTTCGACCGGCGATGTGGTGTTCGATCCGTCGGTTCCCATAAGCAATGTTGAAGCGCGCTTAAATGCTGCAGTCGCGGCCTACGGCCGCACATTCGATTTCTTCGGCCGTTCTGCCAGTGCGGGGCTCGCGACACCCTATGTTTGGGGCACGGTTTCGGGCGACGTAGGCCAACAATCCGCGGAGATCACACGCTCCGGCCTGGCGGACACCCAGCTAAGGTTTGCCGTGAATTTGCTCGGCGGCCCCGCGCTGACGCCGGCGCAATTCGCCGTACGCAAGCCGGAGGCAACGATCGGAGCGAGCTTGACCGTCTTGGCGCCGACGGGCCAGTACGACTCCGCCAAACTCATCAACATCGGAACCAACCGTTGGGGATTTAAGCCCGAAATCGGCTTCGCATACCCTCACGGGCATTGGTTCTTCGAGACCTACGTCGCCGCTTGGTTCTACACCGAGAACCCGGACTTCTTCGGTGGAGTACGACGCGAGCAGGCCCCCCTCTTTTCCTTGCAAGGCCACGTCAGCTACACCATTCGCCCGCGAATGTGGGTGGCCTTCGATGCCACCTACTACAATGGCGGCCGTACCACGCAAAACGGCATTCGCCAAAACAATCTCGAAGCCAATTCCCGGCTGGGACTGACTTTTTCGTTGCCGCTTAGCGCCCGTCAATCGGTGAAATTCGCCGCGAGCGATGGCGCGACGACCCGCGTCGGCGGGGACTTCGTGACCTACGGCATCGCGTGGCAGTATTTGTGGTTCGATTGAGCACAGCGCGCGCACCGAAGGCGGTTATTTTCTGATGGAGGCTAAGGTCGGAATCGAACCGGCGTACACGGCTTTGCAGGCCGCTGCATGACCACTCTGCCACTTAGCCCTTTGGTCAAAACATCAAACCCCGGGCGCGCCGGGGTTCTTTGCGCAGTTTACATCATCCGCGGCGCCACTCAATCCGCCTCATGCGTTCATGTACGAGCCATGCTCAATCGAATCGACGCCCGCCTGCGTCGCCCAGAGAATACCTTGCGCACCGTACGCGTGGGCCGCGACCCGGCGGCCGAGGCGATGCGCATCGGCAACGCCGCCGCCCTGCGCGCGGTACTCAAAAGGCAGAGATTCCGTCGCAGTGACCGCCGGTGATGCCCAAGGCCGGCCCGCTGACCTGCATGTGCGGACCCGTGATCAGTTCCGCATTGATGGCATCGCGAAGACTTGGCTAACTCATTGGATTATCAAGATATTTTTAGTCCAACAGGTCGCTTAATGCCGTACAAGGTGCGACCGGATCACTCGCCCTCCGGAAGAGCCGGCGGAAGGAGCGTGTTTTTTCGCTGCGAGCAACACCTTAGCACCAACGGAAGCCACGGACCAATACGAAGCCCGAGCGCGCTCAAACAAACGAATTGTGGTCGCGATTGCAATGGGCCTTTGGTCCCTGCGACAAGAGCGGGAATTGTCACCAAAATGGCCGGAAGTCGAATTTCCCGTCGGGATATGCCGTTGCTCTCTAATCAGGAGTTTACCGATGAAAAGGATGCACGTTTTTTTCGCAATCGCGGCGTTGATGCTGCCTGCCGCCGCTGCTTGGGCTGACGACTACAGCGACACGATCGCCAAGTTCAAGGATGCCGGAGCAAGTTCCGCGTTCTTCGCTGATAGCTATGGGTACGCCGTTTTTCCCAACATCGCCAAAGGCGGTTTGGGGGTGGGCGCCGCGCATGGCAAGGGCCGTGTCTTTCAGCAAGGTAAACACGTCGGCGATACCTCAATGACTCAGGTGAGCGTGGGTTTCCAAGCCGGAGGGCAGGCCTACAGCCAGATGATATTCTTCAAGGACAAAGAAGCCTTCGACAAATTCACCTCGGGAAACTTCGCCTTCGACGCCTCCGTCGGCGCGGTGGCGATCCAGGCTTCGGCAGGTGCTTCGGCAGGCACTACGGGCTCGACCGCCGGTAAGAGCAGCAGCCAGAACGGGGCGGCCACCGTCGGCGGATACCGAAAGGAATGGCGGTCTTTACCATCGCGAAGGGAGGCCTGATGTACGAGGCATCGGTGGCGGGCCAGAAATTCTCCTATAAGCCTGTCGGCGGATCTTGAAGCACTCTGCCGCCTAGATAGAAGCGTAGTTCCGCGATCGAAACGCCGGGGATACCTAGCGTCGATCGACCGCGAAGCATGGCTCGAGCGTGCGCGCCACATACAACGCGCCGTAAACCGACAGGTGACTGTCGTCGAAGTAGAGCGATCGGTCGTCGGCCTTGTAGAGGCAGGAGTCTGCCGGACACAGGACGTCCTTGGGATCCACCACCTTGAGCCCGCTGCGCTGAGCGATGGCGCGCACATCGTGCTCCATGTCGCGGTGCTGGGCCAGGGCATCAGCGCGGCTCAGCCTCAGAAAGTCATCCGGAATATGCCGGCGGCGCGCCACGAGCAGCGCATGGGAAACCGCATACTTCAGCTTTGGAACTGCGAATACGACACAGATTGAGCGCGAGTGATCGCCGACGCGGCTGACGGTCTGTTCGATGCCGGCAGCGATGTCTGGCACGTGCGGGGGGGGTTCGGCAGCGGCCCAGGCCCCGTCGAGGATGATGAGTTCGGGTTCGAGTCGTGCGATGGCCTCGACGACCGCGGCGTTGAAGGTCGCGCATCCGTATCTGTCAGTAGCCGCATCGATCTTGGTCGGGTTCGGTGGGGCGAACAGCGGCAGGCAATCGTACTTCGCGACGAAATACGTGTGCATGCCATGCGCCTTCGCCAATGCGTTGACGGCCGGCATCAACGCCAGCGCGTGACTGTCGCCCCACACCAGCACCTTGGGGAGCTGTCGCCCGGTCCGTAGTTGCACACTCTCCCCGCACTGACCTGCTCCAGAGACACCTCCTCTACGCAACGAACCAGGTCCGGAGTCGCGGATCATGCTCACGATCAGTCCCCGTGCCTCCGGCGGGAATCGGTGCGGGAAGCCGTCGGAGTTCCACAGCACAAGGCCCGCGAGGAGGATGCCGGCGCTTCCGACACCCACGCCGACCAGCAGGGTTCGCGTGCTCTTCATGAGCACGCGGGCTCTCACCGGCCGTTCGATGAAGCGCCAGCTCGCGGCTGCCACCAGCAGTGTGGCGGCGAGCGGCACAGCCGTAGCGACAGGTGTGAGGGGCGCAATGCGGTAGTAGCTAACGAAGACGAGCAGCGGCTGGTGCCACAGATAGAGTGAATAGGAAATGAGTCCGACGAAAACCAGCGGCGGCCAGGAGAGCATGCGGTTGACGAGCGCCGGCCGGGGGCTGCTGCCAGTGGCGAGCAACGCGGCGGTGGCCAGGCACGGCAGCATCGTCGCGGTTCCCGGGTACCGGGTCTCCTCCGTGTACAGGTGCACGACGATCGCGATTCCCAACAGGCTCGCAACCGCCAGGGCCTCAGTGGCGATGCGGTGCCCTATTCGCGGCGTCCCGCCAATTGCCAGCATTGCGCCGAGCAGTAGTTCCCAAGCGCGCGTCGGCGCGAGAAAGTAGTTCGCCGCCGGCTTATAGTGCGAAGCCCAGACGCATAACGCCAGGGAAACCGCAGCCAGAACGACCAGCGTCAGGCGCCGATAAGGCAGTCGGTACCGGGTGATGGCAATCAACAGTATCGGATAGATCAAATAGAACTGCTCTTCCACTGAAATCGACCACAGATGGCTGAGTGGAAGCTGCCGGATGTCTGGCGCGAAGTAGCCGCTCCTCTCCGTCCAGGTTGCGACGTTGCTCAGCAGTACCGGCGTCGCCGCGAGGTATTTTCCGACGTTCACCAGCTCGTCGGGCGTAAATAACGCCACAGCGACGATCGCCGTCACTAGGCAGGTGGCCAACAATGCTGGCAGGATGCGCCTCATACGTCGCACGTAGAAGGCAGCCGAGCGTGCGACGCGCGGACTCATCGCGCGATTCCTCCAACAGCTGAGTGATCAGATAACCGGAGATCACGAAAAAGACATCAACTCCGACATATCCCCCGTCGAACCCTGGAATGCCACTGTGAAAAAGGATGACGGCAATGACGGCGAGTGCCCGCAGCCCGTCGATGTCGGGGCGGTATGCTGGGCCGCATGAGCGCCCCGGTGTTGCGCTCATGTCGGCGACCGGATGAAAAGCACTGCGGATGCTGCAGCGTGACTGTTCGGATCTTGCCAGGAATTGTCCGGACCGCGACTAAACTCTTGTGCTCGCTATAAAAAAGTGGAGCGGAAACGAGGGCTCGAACTCGCGACCTCAACCTTGGCAAGGTTGCGCTCTACCAACTGAGCTATTCCCGCCCGAAACAGAGGCGCAATTGTAGGGCCGTAACGCTCAGAGTCAAGGACAAGCCGGCAAAATCTGCAGCTAACGCCTTGAACCGCAGCGCAATTTCCCTGCTGGATGGCCGCAAATAGGGTCGGCGGTCACCGCCGGCCGCCGTCGCGACCGACCGGAACTGTCGCGCAATTCGGGCCACGCCAGGCGCAAATACAGAATCATGGACCACAGCGTCAGCACTGCCGCGACCGCGGTCAGGAGCACGCCGAGCTTGTAGATGGCGATGCCGAGCAAATTGTGATGAAACGGCATCATCGACAATCCGGTGATTTGCATGATGGTTTTGTACTTGGCCACCTGCGACACTTTGATGCGGCTGCGGGCGCCGATCTCGGCCATCCACTCGCGCAGCGCCGACACCGCGATTTCCCGGCCGATAATGACAATGGCCATGATCACCACAAACCAGCGTGAGTCGGCGCTCACGATGAGCACCAGGGCGGCGGCCACGATGATTTTCTCGGCGACCGGATCCAGGAAGGCGCCGAGCCGTGAAGTCAGCCCCAGCTTGCGCGCGAAATATCCGTCGAGAGAATCGGTGATTCCCGCCAGCGCGAAACCGACGCCCGCCGCCGGGTGCGCCCACCAAAACGGCAGGTAGTAGAGAATCACCACGCCCGGAATCATCAGAATGCGCAGCCACGTCAGCGTGTTTGGCAGGTTCAAATGAGACTTGGGCTTAACGTCCGGGATGGAGGTGTTCATAGATTACCTGGGCGAGTTC
>CAWEKK010000003.1:0-44586 GCA_963809645.1 uncultured Gammaproteobacteria bacterium | reverse complement strand
TCATTCCCAGGGGGTCGAATATGCGCCGCCGCAGATATTCTCCGAGCGAAACCCCCGAGAGAACTTCGATCAGCCGCCCCACGACGTCTGTGGAGCGGCTGTATTCCCACTTCGTCCCCGGCTGATGCAGCAGCGGCATCCTGGCCAAAGCGGCAACTTGATCGGCATTGCTTTGATCGCGGCTGTGGATCCGCGCAGCCATGTACATTTTGTGGACCGGCCCGTTGCCGCGAAATTCATAGGTCAAGCCTGAAGTGTGGCGCAATAAGTCCTGAATGGTGATAGGCCTGTCGGCCGCAACTCGGCCGTTGTCCGCTCCCGGCGCCGCCGCGACGCTGACAGCGCCGAATTCCGGCAGATACTTGGCCGCAGGATCGCTGAGCAGGAACCGCCCCTCCTCCCACAACATCATCGCCGCCACCGACACGATGGGCTTGGTCATGGAATAGATGCGAAAAATGCTGTCCTTCGCCATCGGCGCGCCGGACGCGGGATCGCGCTGGCCGAAACTCTCGAAGTAGGCCAATTGACCGCGCCGTGCAATCAGCGCCACCGCCCCGGGAACGCGTCCGCGCTGCACCTCGCCGCTCATCACGCGGCCGAGACGATTGAGGCCCGCGGTCGAAAGTCCGACATCTTCGGGCGTGGATTGCGGCAAAGGCGATGAATTCATGAGGTATCCTGGATAGTCGTTGGTCTCGCGGCTGCCGGGATTATAATTGAGCATCCGGTCAGTTACCCGCGCGGCGAACCATGAAGCTATACAACGAACACAACCCGGCGCCCAATCCGCGCCGGGTACGGATATTTCTCGCGGAGAAAGGGCTCTCCATCCCCTTTGTGCATGTACCGCTGCGGCAGCGCGCGCACAAAGATCCCGACTTCATGACCAAGAACTCGCTCGGTCAAGTGCCGGTACTGGAGCTGGACGATGGATCGACCTTGTCCGAGAGCATTGCGATCTGCCGCTATCTGGAAGAGCTGCATCCGGCGCCCGCACTATTCGGCAACGATGCCTGGCAACGCGCACAGGTGGAAATGTGGGTACGCCGAATCGAATTCACACTGATGAGCCGCATCGGCGCAGTGTGGGTGAATACTCACAAGTACACGGCCCATCTCGGGCCGCAATTCAAGGATTTCGGAGAAGCCAGCCGCGAAAGATCGCTCAAGTCCATGCATTGGCTCAATGACGAATTGCGGGAACGTGAATTTATTGCTGCCGGACATTTCTCAATGGCCGACATCGTCGCGCTGACCACCCTTGATTTTGCGGCCTTCATCGGCATCGAGACGCCGGCGGAACTGACGCATCTGCGGAACTGGCATGCGCGCGTATCGGCTCGTCCGAGCGCGGCGGCTTGAAATAGCACGAACTCAAAAAAAGACGGCAGGGTGTAAACCCTGCCGTCCAAATCAGCTTACAAATCGGCCTTGTGAATTACGGATTGCTCGGCGTGCTCGGCGTACCAGCCGGCGCGGCGCCCTGCAGCTGCAGGAAGTTCTTCACATCGAGCGTGCTGTTGCCCAGCACTTCGCTGTAGGCCTGCCCCGGCTTGACGGTGAAGCCATTGTTGTCGCCGGAAATATTGCGATGGAAGAACTGCAACGCCTTGGGCGCCCGGGTGCCGCCTGCAATGGTCGCACGGCCGACAGGGCATAGATCAACGGATTGACGTTGCCGAGACGTCCGCGATTCAGCTCGACCGCCAGCGCCAGCACGCCCGCCATCTCGGGCGACGAAGAGCTGGTGCCGATCAGCAGGGCCGGCCCGCCGCCCAGCCAAACAATGATGGCGCTGCGCGGCAACTGCGTGCAGTCCTGCGCGGCTAGATCTGCATCGCCCGGGCGGCCGCCCGTCGTCGGGAAACATCCGGCACCGCGCGGTGACGTTGCTGCCGGTGTTGACCAGGAACTGGTACAGCGGCTTCGAGAAGACCTGGCTGAAGCCGCCGCCGGAACCCCAGGTATTGTTGCCGACGCTGCCGACCGTCCGCTGGCAGCAGAAACTGGGTCGGCAGCCGCCGATCGAAGTCGGCATTTTCCTCGAATACGTCGCGTCATCCACGCCCGGTGTCGCGACGGTTTGCAGGTTCGTCCCGCCGACGGCCGTCACGCTCGGGTCGTCCGCGGGGTTCTCGACTCCGAGCACGAAATTGGTCCCGTCGGTGAGAACGGGCGAATCGGCGAATGTCTGGGACACGCAGCCTGGCGCGCCGTTGTCGCCGGACTCGCCAGAAAGTGATGCCCTGGGCGTTGCCTTGCTGGAACACTGCGTGGAAGGTTTTGAGGATGCTCGTAAAATCCGTGCCGCCGTTGTAAGCGGCGGTGAAATCCAGCTCGCATTCGCCGAATGACGAGCTCACGACGTCGACGTTGTTGTCCTCGTCTACCGCCGTGTAGCCCGCCATGATGTCAGCGTCCGTCAGCACCGGCATGTCATACAGCGTCTCCTTGGCGCCCGGTGCTGTCCCCAGCGACATCTGCGTATCGAGCGATGCCTCGGACGCATCATCGGTGGTCGGGTCGAACGGACCACTGCCGCCGTCCACCGGACGGATCGTCACGGTGGGCACCGGCAGGTTGGAGTTCGCCGTATACGCCTGAACGTCCTGATCAGGCCGCCGATGAACACGGTGGAGTTGAAGGACTTGGCGAGATCTTCCGGACCGATGACCGATGAGATCAAAATGCCGATGTGCGCACCAACTCCGGCGATTTGCTCCTTGTGGCGCGAGAACAGGGGCGTCACCTCAGTCTGAAACGAGGGCAATTGGTACGCCTCATTCAGATCGTTCGCGTAATAGAAGCTGAATGTGGTCGCAAGCCGCGCGGTGGGTCCGCTCACCGCAAGCGGACTCACGGCCGCCAGCGGTTTTGGAGTCGCCAAAGGTTTCAGCGCTTTGGAATGCACGTGCGCGAGCAGATGCGGCGCGAATTCAGGAATCACAGCTCCCATCTGTGCGAGCGACTGCGGCAGGGTCAAATGGTGATTGGCAGCCGCCATGGCCACGTGGCCCGGCTTCACCTGCACTTTCTCGATCTGTGTGCTGAACATGCTCTCGACCGCCGAGACCGGGCCTTCGACTTCGAGATTCTGGGTGTTCTCTGCGACTACGGTGAACCCGGCCGACTGAAGCAGCTGCTTGGTCTTGGCAACATCGGAGCGGCTCGGCCCGAACTGCTGCTTGAATTGCGCCGGGGTCAACCATTGATGGTAATTCGGCGATGTCGTGTCCGTCTGACTCTGCAACAGCTTCTCAAGAGTGTCGGTATGAGTGAGCGGCAAGTAGACTCGGAAATGAGTGACAGTGTTCGGATCTGCCGCGCCGAGCGAGTCGACGCGCTTGGCTGCGGATGCGCTTTGCACGAGCGACATGCTCACGAGAGAGATGGCAGCGCCGAGCGTAACGCTCGTTGCCGCTGAGCGGATTCTCATATGACCTCCATTGAAATTGACCCCGTATGATTTTCTTTGTAGTGGCGAACACCTTTGGCTGTTCAGCATCCAGCCGCGCCGTGTCGCCTACGGGCGTTACTCTAGTCCTAAATGGACGGCATCGACTAGCTCTTACCACCGTGTGGCGGCCATGTGTCGTCACGGAGCCGACACATGCATCTGACATAATCAGCGAAAGCTATGTGAGCGCGAAAGCGATTTGCGCGCGAAGCGCGAATGGCTTGATCCAGCGTTGCCGCACTGGCGCAGGTGGTTTGTAAAATCTACCGCACGATGGAGTTCTTTATTTTCCTAAGTTCATGCGGCCGGTTTGAATCCTGACTCGGTGCACGACCTGCGTCGAATCATCCAGCACGCATGCATCGGTTTCTTTGTCGTTTGCCCCGAGCGGGGCTTCGCCACTTTAGAGAACAGGCCTTGCACGAAGCGCGCGGCGCGCGCATCAATCAGTCCGGAAAAAGTGGCGACGGCTGTTGCCATCCAAATGATCACGATGTGCTGTGTCATGGCTGACCTTCCGGCGGCAGAACTTGCGCATGTCTTTTTTTCTCGCTTGTTGGGAAACTAGACATGTGTCAGGTGCTCGGCAAAAAAAATTACACGGGTTTGTGTTCGGAGCGGATCGGCGAGCTCTGGGCAACCAGCCGCAGCAGGCCAAAACCGTAATTGCTTAAGTCAGGAATGCCGATTCCAAAGCGGGCCATATCGGCGCCTTTCGCCATGGCAAGTTGAATGAGCCCATGCGTAAAGGACCAAAGAGTCACGGCCAACATCATGGGATCGCCAATGCTCGCACGGATGCTGCCATCCGCAATTCCGCACTCGATGGCCTTCACCACCGCGCCGATGCTTTCATCGCCCGCGTCGCGGCAGGCCAGATCGTGCGAGCCGGCGTCGGGACCGCCGGAATGCGCGTGGAACCTTGAACAGAAGTCAAAATAGTGGGGAAATTCAAAGGCATATGCCATGTACGATCGGCCGATGGCCTCGACCTTCTCCATGCCCATCTTTTGTCCCGCAGCGGCGGCGATGAAGCGATCGCGAAGCAGCTGCATAGCCCGTTCGCCAATGGCGAAAAGAATTTCTTCTTTGTCCCTGAAGTACACATACACCAGAGCTCGCGACAAACGCGCCCTTCGAGCGACTTGGTCGACCGTGACCAGATCCCACCCTTCCTTCTCGTACAGGGCCTCGGCGGCATCTAAGATTTCGGTGCGCCGGCGCTCTTTTTCCTCGACTCGACGTTCGGCGATATAGGACATGCGCTGAACGATAGTCAGTTTCTGACACAGTGTCAATTATAGTCATTCTGATATGCTGCGATACAGCAATTCTTTTGCGCCGTCGCGGTGCGTGTATATTTCGCCGCATGAAAAATCCCCGCCTGCTAATCGCCGTCGTCGCCAGCACCGCACTCAACCTAACGGCGGCCGCCGCCCCCGCGACAGAGGACCCATTCTTGTGGCTCGAAGAAGCGCACAGCGATCGCTCGATGAATTGGGTCAAGGCGGAGAACGCCAAAACCGACGGCGTGCTTGCAGCGGATCCGCGCTTCAAATCGCTCTTCCGCGATGCCAAACAGATCGTCGAGGCACAGGACAGGATCCCCGAGCCCGCCATCATCGCCGGTCGAGTTTTTAATTTCTGGCAGGACGCCGACCATGTACACGGAATCTGGCGTCAAACCAGCCAAGCGGACTTCCAAAGGCCCGCACCCAATTGGCGCACCGTTATCGATCTGGATGCGCTGTCCACGTCGGCAAAGGCCAACTGGTTCTGGAAGGGCGCCATCTGCCGCGAACCCGAGGAGCAGCGCTGTATCATCAACCTGTCGGACGGGGGTGAGGATGCGGTAACGCTGCGCGAATTCGACCTAGGGCAAGGCGCATTTGTCGAGGATGGATTCTCGCTGCCGAGCGGCAAGCAGGATGTCGTCTGGTTGGATGCCGATACGTTGCTGCTCGCGCGCGAGTGGCAGCCGGGGGAAATGACGCATTCCGGATATGCCTTCGTCGTGAAGCGTGTCAAGCGTGGTCAGCCTCTGGCCGCTGCCGTGGAGGTGTACCGCGGATCGGCGGAGGACGTCGGCGTGTCTCCCCTTTCCTTAAGCGACGGGTCCGGCCACAGCGCCGTGTTCATTCAGCGCGCGGTTTCGATTTTCGAATTCGAATTCTTTCTCCTGGGTTCCAAAGGCCCCGAAAAATTGGCGCTGCCGATGAAGAGCGAACTGCTCGCGCTGCTCGACGGGCGCCTGATCGTGAGCCTGCATGAGGATTGGAAGCGCGCGGGCCAGGCAACGCTGCCGCAGGGATCATTGGTGTCGCTCGAGCTCAAAGCGGCGTCGGCCGATCCGCAGCATTTACAGCCTTCTTTGCTGTACGCGCGCGCCGCGAGCGAGGCATTCGTCGAAGCGGGCGCCACGCGCGGACACTTGCTGGTTCACACTCTCGACAACGTCAACGGGCGCGCCTATTCCTACACCCCGGAACCGGGCAATCGCTGGTCGCGGCGTCAACTTGAGCTGCCGGACAATATTTCGGTCAATCTGATCGACACGGATCTGCACAGCGAGCAGGCTTATTTGCAGGTGACTGGGTTTCTGACCCCGCCGAAGTTGCTGCTTGCCGATCTTGGCAAGGCCACCCTGACAACGTCCAAGTCGTTGCCCGCGAAGTTCGATGCGTCGCATGATGTGGTCGAGCAATTTGCAGCATCTTCGAAAGACGGCACCAAGATTCCGTACTTCATCGTCCGGCCCCTCTCCATGAAGATGGACGGCAGCACGCCGACCATACTCAATGCCTATGGCGGGTTCCTGGATGCACGCACGCCGACGTATTCGGCGGAGTTGGGCAAATTATGGCTGGAACGGGGCGGGGCCTTCGTGCTCGCCAATATCCGCGGCGGCGGCGAATTCGGACCGGCCTGGCACGAAGCAGGACTGAAAACTCATCGCCAGCGCATCTACGACGATTTCGCGGCGGTCGCCGAAGATCTCATCGCGAAAGGGTTCACGAGTTCCGCGCATCTCGGAATCATGGGCGGCTCCAATGGCGGGCTGCTGATGGGCGTGGAATTCATCCAACATCCGACGCTGTGGCGCGCCGTCGATATACAAGTCCCGCTGCTTGACATGCTGCGCTACGAACAAATAGCCGCCGGCAGTTCCTGGGTGGCGGAATACGGCAGCGTGTCGGTTCCTGAGGAGCGTGCATTTCTCGCTTCCATCTCGCCTTATAACAATCTGAAAAGCGGCGTGAAATATCCGGAGGCGCTCATTTGGTCGACGACCAAAGACGATCGCGTGGGCCCGCAACATGCGCGAAAGTTTGCCGCCAAACTCGCGTCGCTGGGCGTGCCCTATTTGTATTTCGAGGTTATCGAGGGCGGGCATGGCGCCGGGGCCACCCTCGATGAGAAGGCCAAAATGCATTCGCGCGAGTACACCTATTTCTCGCGCCAATTAGGCCTGTGAGCGACAGTGGGCCGCGAAATCGGCGAGCACCAGGCTCACGCACTCCGTGAGCCGCGTCGCGTAATCGATGTGCAGAAATTCGTTGGGTCCGTGTGCATTTGAGAGCGGACCCAATACCCCGGTCACAAAGAACTGAGTTTGCGGGAAGCGCTCGCCCAACATTCTCAAGAAGGGAATGGTGCCGCCTCCGCCCAGACTTACGGCGTCGCGCCCGAACACATGCTGGGATGAACGCTGCATGGATTCGGCAAACCACGGTGCGAAAGCCGGCGCGTTCCAACCGCCGGACGAGGACTCCGGATCGAAGCTGACCTGGGCGCCGTAGGGAGGATCGCGCTGCAGGGCGTCCTGAACCGCGCGGCCCGCGCGCCCAGGGTCGACCGTCGGCGGCAAGCGCAACGATATCTTCAGTGAGATCTCCGGCAACAACACATTGCCGGCCGCACTGAGCGGCGGCAAACCGTCCGCACCGGTGACCGCCAACGACGGCCGCCAAGTATTATTGATCAGCAGTTCCACCGCATCCGCCGACACCGGCTTTCACGCCCGGCGCAAAGGGAATCTTGTCGAGGAATTGTGCGCCTAAAACCGCGGCCGCCGCTGCGGTCTGCGCGCGCCGATCCGCCGGAATGTCGGCGCGCAGCTCATCGAGCTTCAGGTCTCCGCTGACCGGATCCTCAATTCGCGCAATGAGCTGTTCGAGCAGCCGGAAAGGCGTCGGCGCAATGCCGGACGCTAGGCCCGAATGCGCTCCCTCGGTCAGGACTCGTACTTTGAGCCTGCCGACAAGATTGCCGCGCAGAGAGGTCGTGGTCCAGAGCTGCTCGAAGTTGCCGCATTCCGCGTCGAGACAAATCACCAAGGAAGGCTCGCCGATCCGGCTGCCCAGGGCGTCGAGGTGCGCCGGCAAGTGGATGCTGCCGCTCTCCTCCGTCGCCTCGATCATCAACACGCAGCGAGGCAGCGCCACTGCTTGCGCCTTGAGCGCAGCGATCGACGTCAGTGAACTGAATACGGCATAGCCATCGTCGGCACCGCCGCGTCCATACAATTTGCCGTCGCGAATCACCGGCTCCCAGGGACCCAAGCCGGGCAGCCAACCCGTGAACTCCGGCTGCTTATCGAGATGTCCGTAAAGCAGGACACATTCCGGCAATTCGCCCGGTATATCCAGCAGCAACAAAGGCGTGAGGCCGGGCAGGCGGCGCACATCGACCCGCATTCCGGGTACCGGTTGGGCACGGCACCACTCAGCCATCAGCTCGATCGCCTGATCCATGTAGCCGTGGCGTTCCCAATCCGGATCGAACGCCGGGGACTTGTTCGGAATGCGCACATAGGCTTGCAGCCGCTCAAGGATCGACTTCTGCCAGACATTCTCGATGAACTGGCGCAGATCCGGTAAATTCATTAGGCCTCAACCCCCGATATAAATCAGCGTCGTGCGGGGAGGCACGGCATCGAGCGCCCGCTCGCCCTTCGCATCGGACCTCAATGTCAACTTCCACTCGCCGCGCGGCATCGATATTCGCCGCGGCACATCGCCCAGGTTGAATATCGCCAGCACGCCATTATGAACGAAGGTAAGCCAGTCGGCCGCGGCATCGAATTTAATTTCAGGTTTGGGTGAATCGATCCGGCTTTCGGCGGGCATCTTCACCTGGTCGCGCCTGAGCCGAATGAGCCGCCGGTACCACTCCATAAGTTCGGCATGGCGCGGCTCGGAGAGTTCCGACCAATTCAATTTGGAGCGCGCGAAGGTCGTGGGATCCTGGGGGTTCGGGACCGCGCCCTGCCATCCAAATGCGCTGAACTCCCGGGTGCGCCCATCGGCAACCATTCGGCCCAATTCGTGATCCTGGTGATCCGTGAAATAGAGAAAGGGCGTGCGCGCGCCCCACTCCTCCCCTTGAAACAGCAGCGGCACGAACGGCGCTAGCAGCGTGAGCGCCGCGATCGCCTTGAGCTGCGGCACGTCCAACAGCATGCTCAAGCGCTCCCCCTGCGCGCGGTTTCCGACTTGATCATGGTTCTGCGCACTCACCACCAGCTGATGAGCGGCCACTCCGAGCGGCGCCCTGCCATGTCTCCTGCCCCGGTGCACCGAGTATTGTCCTTGATACACATAACCGTCCCGCAGCACGCTTGCCACGTCCTGCAACCCGTGAAAGTCGGCATAGTAACCATTGCTCTCTCCGGTGAAATACCGGTGGATCGCGTGGTGAAAGTCATCGGACCAGTGCGCATCCAGTCCATATCCGCCGCGCGGCAGCGCATGCACCAGGCGCGGATCATTCAGATCGCTTTCGGCAATGAGCACGAAGGAGCGGCTCAGTTCTTTGCCCAGCGCTTTGACCGCAATCGACAACTCCTCGAGCACGTGCACTGCCTCGAAGCTGAAGATGGCGTGCACGGCGTCCAACCGCAGGCCGTCAAATCCGTAGTCCTCGAGCCACATGAGCGCATTGTCGATGACAAAGCGGCGCACCTGATCGCTATGCGGGCCATCGTAATTGATTGCCGCGCCCCAGCCGGTCCGATAACGGTCGGTGAAGTACGGGCCAAAGTGCGCAAGATAATTGCCGTCCGGCCCAAGGTGGTTGTAAACCACGTCGAGCAGCACCGCCAACCCGTGCGCGTGACAGGCGTTCACAAACGCAACAAGTTGCGCCGGCGTGCCGTAGGGAGAAAACGGTGCGTACAAGTCGACACCATCGTAGCCCCAGCCGCGCTGGCCCGGGAACGCCGCCAACGGCATCAATTCAATATGCGTGATGCCGAGGCCGCAAAGATGCGGCAACTTGCTCTGCGCGGCAGCATAGGTCCCATCTTCCGTGAAGGTGCCCACGTGCAGTTCATAGATGATTGCCTCGGACAGCGGCGCCGCCTGAAAGCCGCGTTGCGCGGACATCCTGGGAGCAGGGCCGCCCTCGAACAGATGCGACGCCCCATGTACGCCCGCCGGCTGCCAGCGCGAGCGTGGATCCGGCAGCGCGGGGGCGCCGTCGATGGAATATCGGTATCCGTTCGCGAGGTCGGGCGCGGCTTCGATTTGCCAGTAACCCTCCGTCGCCGGCTGCAGAGCCAAGCGGCGCTCACCCGCCAGCAATTCGACCGTCGTCGCGTGCGGCGCCCAGACCGTGAAAATCATCCGGCGTCCCGGATCAACAGCGCCACCGGAAACGAGGCAAAAAGCGCATCGGGCGCTACTTCGCGCTGAATCATCTCGTCGGTAAAACAGTTGCGCCACAACCCGCCCGGCAACGGCAATCTCGTGTCGGCCCAGTCTCCGGCAAGGGTCAGCGTAAAGCGCGGCACGGCGGCGATCAGATTTTCACCGCGGCGAAACGCCAACAATCGGCCTAAATGGCTTCCTTGCGCGACCAGCGGCTGATACTTGCTGGCCTCGGAAAAATCCTCGCTGCGCTCGTTGCGGGCTTTGAGCACCCGCGCCGTCATCCAGAGCTTGGGCAAACCCGAATCCCAGTCGGACAGCGCCTCGGCCGCACTCGCACTCCGCGCACGCTCCATCAACCCCGCACGCAGCGCGAAGTCCACCGGCCGGCGGTTATCCGGGTCGACCAGACTCAAGTCCCACAATTCGGTGCCTTGATAGAAATCGGGAACGCCCGGCGCAACCATTTTGATCAGCGTTTGCGCCAGGCTGTTGATCCGCCCCGGCAGAATCAGCGGTTCTATAAATTCTTCCAGGCTTTCCAGGAACTCCGGTGTCTCGAATACCCCGCCGACAAAGCCGCGAATCTTCTCTTCAAAACTGACGTTGGGCTCATGCCAGGAGGTATTGATCTTCGCTTCGCGGCAGGCCTTCAGCATGTAGCCCCAGGCCCGATCGCGATCGATGGGCCACGCGCCGATCAGCGTTTGATACAACAGATACTCGGCGTGCCGGTCCGGAAGGCGGTTCTGCCACGCATTGGCATTCAACTGCGACCACTGATGCAGCGCTTCCGACCAACGTTCCGGAATCTCCGATAGCAGCGAAATGCGGGCGCGCACGTCCTCGCTGCGTTTGGTGTCGTGTGTCGAGGTGGCGAGCATGTTGTTCGGCCAGCGGTCGCTCAAGTAGTGGCAGAATTCGTGGAACTTATCGGCCGAAATACCCACGAGGGAGGCCTGGGAGCCCACTTCGTTGCACGACACCAACCGGTCGAAGCAATAGAACATTGTATCTTCGACCCCCTTGGCCATGACCGAGGGGGTCAATTGCTGCCATCTGGCCACGAATTGCGCCTCGGCCTCGTCGAGATCCGCCTTGGTGAACAGCGCCGCCAGGAAATCGAACGCCGCGGCATCGATCTCCGGCGCACCGATGCGCGCGCTTTGCAGCGCCCCGAGCAGCACCCGCCGGTCCGCATCATGCATTGCCTTGGCGTCCCGGTAGGTTCGATAGACGGGCAGCGCCGTTATCAATTTCTCGAGCGCCTCGCGCAGCTGCCGTGGACTCAAATCGCGGGTCTGCCACGAGCTGCGCGCAATGTCGAGCGCGGCATTTGCCAGCAGGTCTTGCGCCGCGGAAAACGTGCCGGCAAGAATGGCGCGCTTCTTCTCGCGCACCAATTTGCCGAAGTCGATCGAATGTCCGGTGAAATCCGCGTACGTCGCGGTCAAGACGTCGGTGCGTTGATCGTCCATCCATAGGCGATTCACCTTCGCCAGAAAGTCATAGCCCACGGTCCCGTCGATGGGCCACTCCTCGTTGAGCCGTTCATCGTTTTCCAAAATTTTCTCGACGTAGATTCGGCCCGCGGGCAGCAGACGGCGCAGGCGCTGGAAATATTGCAGCGGCTCGCGCAAACCGTCGGGGTGATCGACGCGCACGCCTGCGATGTCGCCGGCGGCAATCATTTGCGTGATGCGCGCGTGCGTGGCATCGGCCACCGCGGGCAGCTCCGCACGAATGCCGATCAACGTATCGATGTCGAAAAACCGCCGATAGTTGGCGAGTTCGCCGGCCAGCTTCCAGCCGTGCAATTGGAAGTTCTGCTGGCGCAATACCGAGTCCAGCCGTTCAGGGTCGCGCTGCACCCCGGCCAGTGCGTCTTGCAGACCTCCGGCGGCGGCGGCCTCGGCCAGCAGCGCTTGCGCCCGCGCTGCATGGCGGCGGTAAGCGCATTGATCTTCGGTGGTGGGCGCCGCGATTGCCCGCAGCCGTTCCAGTTCGCCGAAGCACTCCGCATTTCTTGCGTGCAGAAACTGCGCCCATGAAGCCGGCGCCAGCGGCCAGGTATTTTCATAGTGCCTGACACGCGGCTCGTGATCGATGAGTTCCAGACTCAGCTCGCCCGCTTGCAAGGTCTCGCCATAGGGCTTTGCCAGGGAGCACAGGTGCACGCAGAAGGGCAGCAGCGGCGTATTTCTGATATCGAAGAATTGGACGAATTTGCTGTACGGTCCGTGCCTGAGCACATCGTCCCACCAGCGGTTGTGGTGCGAGGCCGACATATGATTCGGCACGATGTCGAGCAAAACTCCCAAGCCGCAATCCCGAGCAGCGCGCACGAAATCCGACCACGCCGCTTCGCCGCCAAGATCCGCGCTGATTCGGCTGGGATCGACCACATCATAGCCATGCTGGCTGCCGGGCACCGCCTGCAGGCAGGGGGACAGGTACACGTGACTGATTCCCAAATCGGCCAGATACCCCAGCACCCGTTGCGCCGCCGGCAAGGGAAAATCGGCATGCAACTGCAGCCGGTAGGTGGCAATCCAACTACCGTTCATGGCTGAGCAGCACCAGCGAGCGGGCCGTGAGATTCACCAGGCGGTTGCGCTTTACCGATTCCTTGTCGATCTCCAGCTGCGGGCGCGCCGTGTCGAACGCCACCTTCCAACCGCCATGATAGAGCTCATGCGAAATGCGAAAATCAACAGGCTCGTGATGCGCGTTGAGCAGCAGCAAGAAATCGGTGTCCTCGGCGCACTGACCTTGTGCGTCGCGAATTTCCGACGCCGTACCGTTCATGAACATGCCGAGCGTACGCATCCAGCCGCCGTCCTCCCAGTCCTTGCTGCCCATGCGTTTGCCGTCCGCCCGGAACCAGACAATGTTCTTGTCCGGGTGCTTGGCATCGGGATCATGGTCGTAGAATGTGCTGCGATGAAGATTGGGATGCTTTTTGCGATAGTGGATCACGCGCAGCGCGAAGTCCAGGAACCCGGCACGCGGCGCATCCAAATCCCAGTGGGTCCAGGACAATTCGCTGTCCTGGCAATAGCCGTTGTTGTTGCCCAGCTGCGTGCGGCTGAGTTCGTCGCCGCCGCTGATCATGGGCGAACCTTGCGCGAACATGAGCGAGCACCAGAAGTTGCGCTTCTGTCGCTCCCGCAGCTCGATGATCTTTGGGTCATCAGTCGGGCCCTCGGCGCCGCAGTTCCAGGAACTGTTGTCGTCCGCGCCGTCGCGGTTGTCTTCGCCATTCTCTTCGTTGTGTTTTTGTTCGTAGCTCACCAGATCGGCGAGCGTGAAACCATCATGCGCGGTGACAAAATTGACGCTTGCCGAGGGCGGCCGGCGCGTAGTTTCATAAAGATCCGCGCTGCCGGCCAGGCGGGTGGCGATTTCCGAGTGCAAACCCATGTCGCCCTTCCAGAATTTGCGCACCGTATCCCGATACTTGCCGTTCCACTCCATCCACCCAAGCGGAAAGTTTCCGACTTGATAGCCGCCTTCGCCCAAATCCCAGGGTTCGGCAATCAATTTCACCGGGGCCAGGGTCGGATCCTGATAAATCGTGTCGAAGAACGCGCCAAGCTGATCGACGTCTTTCAATTCGCGCGCCAGCGCCGAGGCCAGGTCGAACCTGAAGCCGTCGACGTGCATTTCTGTAACCCAGTAGCGCAGACTGTCCATGAGCAGCTGCAGCGAGTGCGGATGCACCATGTTCAAGGTGTTGCCGCAGCCAGTGAAATCCATGTAGTGCCGCGCATCGCCCGGCACCGTGCGGTAGTAGGCCAGATTATCGATGCCGCGAAACGACAGGGTCGGACCGGCCTGATTGCCTTCCGCCGTGTGGTTGTATACGACATCCAGGATCACTTCGATTCCGGCGTTGTGCAGAATTTTGACCATCCCTTTGAACTCTCTCACCACTTCGTGCGGTGATTGCGGGTTGGACCCATAGCTCATCTCGGGCGCAAAAAATCCCAACGTGTTGTAGCCCCAATAGTTGCGCAATCCTCGCTCGGTCAGGTGCCGATCCTGTACGAAGTAGTGCACGGGCATCAGTTCGAGCGCCGTCACGCCCATGGCCTGAAGATGTTTGATGATTGGTTCGGATGCCATCCCTGCATACGTGCCGCGCAGGTGCTCCGGCACTTGCGGGTGCATGCGTGTCATGCCGCGCACGTGAGCCTCGTAGATCAACGCTTCGTGCGCCGGATAGGAAGGACGCTGTTCGCCGCTCCAGTCGAAATTCGAATCGATCACCGCGCCCAAGGGCGCGAACGGGGCGCTATCGCGATCGTCGAATGACAAATCTGCGCTGGGATCGCCCAGCTGATAAGCAAACAGCTCGTCGGCCCAGGTGAGTTCCCGGCCTATCGCCTTGGCATAAGGATCCAGCAGCAACTTGTTCGGATTGAATCGCAGTCCGCTCTCGGGGATGTAGGGCCCATAGACCCGGTACCCATACAGCTGTCCGGGCCCGATATCCGGCACATACAGATGCCAGGCGCCGTTGGTGCGTTCACGGATGCGGATGCGCCGCTCATGAGTGCCGTCAGGGTCGAACAGGCACAACTCCACCGACTCGGAAGACTCCGAAAACAGCGAGAAATTGACCCCTCGTCCATCCCAGTTCGCGCCTCGGGGGAACGGCGATCCCGCGGTCTGTCCTGACCGTTCAATGTTGCTGGAAATTTCGAACCCCTCGGCGCGGCTGATGACCGGGCATTATTAGTCTTGCAGCCGCCGGGTACGTAGGTGTGTGTCCGTAGGAACTGTCGGTTCGCCGCTATACGCCCTGTAGGACAATCACCGTTAGTCCTTCCAGCGCCAATTTCTGATTTCCGGCATGTCCTCGCCGTTCTTATCGATGTACCGTTTGTGCTCCACCAGCTTGTCCTGCAGCTGCTGCCTGAGATGGTCGGCCCGGCCTCCGATCTGTGGCAGCCTGTTGATGGTATCCATCACCAGATGAAAGCGATCCATGTCGTTGAGAACCGCCATGTCGAACGGAGTGGTGATGGTGCCCTCCTCTTTATAGCCGCGCACGTGCAGATTGGCGTGATTGCGGCGGCGGTAGGTAAGCCGGTGGATCAGCCAGGGATAGCCGTGGAAGGCGAAAATCACCGGCTTGTCCTTGGTGAACAATGCGTCGAATTCATCATCGCCAAGGCCGTGCGGATGCTCCGATGAGGGCTGCAGCTTCATAAGATCGACCACATTGACGACGCGCACTTTCAACTCGGGCACTTCCTGGCGCAGGATCGACACTGCACCCAGGATTTCGAGCGTCGGCACATCGCCGGCGCAGGCCATCACCACGTCGGGCTCGCTGCGTTGGTCATTGCTGGCCCATTGCCAAATGCCGATGCCCTCGCTGCAATGATTGATGGCAGCATCCATCGACAGCCACTGCGGCGCCGGGTGCTTGCCCGCCACCACGACATTGACGTAGTGGCGGCTGCGCAGACAATGGTCCATGACTGACAGCAGGCAGTTCGCGTCGGGAGGCAGGTACACCCGCACGATCTGCGCTTTCTTGTTGACCACATGGTCGAGAAACCCCGGATCCTGATGGGTAAACCCATTGTGATCCTGGCGCCAGACATGGGAGCTCAACAAGTAATTCAGCGAAGCGATTTTGCGCCGCCACGCCAGTCCCGCGGTAACCTTGAGCCACTTCGCGTGTTGGTTGAACATCGAATCGACAATGTGAATGAAAGCTTCGTAGCAGTTGAAGAGCCCATGTCTTCCCGTCAACAAGTAGCCTTCCAGCCAACCCTCGCATTGATGCTCGCTGAGCATTTCCATCACCTGGCCGCTCCGCGCCAAATATTCATCGTCGCGCGCCGTATCCGCCAGCCATTGCCGATTGGTGACCTCGAACACCGCTTCCAGGCCATTGGAGATGGTTTCGTCCGGACCGAAGATGCGGAAATTTCGCGGCGCATTGTTGAGCTTGGCCACATCCCGGAGGAATTTGGCCAGCACACGGGTATCGCCGATCCCGCCGATCCCCGGCTTGGCAACCTCGACCGCGTAGTCCGCGAAGTTCGGCATGCGCAGCTCGCGCAGCAATAATCCGCCATTGGCATTGGGATTCGCCCCCATGCGCCGTTCGCCGCCCGGCGCCAACTCCTGAAGGTCAGACCGGAGGCGGCCGCCCTCATCGAACAATTCTTCCGGACGATAGCTGCGCAGCCATTGTTCCAATTGCGCGAGATGTTGCGGATTTTTTGCCGGATCCGAGAGCGGCACTTGATGCGATCGGAATGTGCCCTCGATGCGTTTGCCGTCGATCATCTTGGGCCCTGTCCAGCCCTTGGGCGAAATCAGCACAATCATGGGCCAACGAGGTTGATCAAGGCGGTCCGGGGATTTGCGCGCGCCGGCCTGAATCTTGAGTATCGCCTCGGTCGCCGTGTCGAGCGCCGCCGCCATCGCTTCGTGCATCGGCATCGGTTCATCGCCTTCGACAAGCAACGGCGCCCAGCCATAACCGTTGAGCAGTTGCACCAGTTGATCGCGTGGAATTCGCGCCAACAGCGTTGGGTTGGCGATCTTGTAGCCGTTAAGATGCAGAATCGGCAACACCGCGCCGTCGCTTGCCGCGTTCAGGAACTTGTTGGAATGCCAGGAAGTGGCAAGCGGCCCGGTCTCCGCTTCGCCGTCGCCGATCACGCAGGCAACCGTGAGACTGGGATTGTCGAATACGGCGCCGAATGCATGACTCAGCGAATAGCCCAGCTCGCCGCCCTCATGAATCGAGCCCGGACATTCTGCGGAGGCGTGGCTGGGAATTCCGCCCGGGAAGGAGAACTGGGTAAACAGGCGCTCCAGGCCGGCTTCGTCCCGACTGATGTTGGAATAGACTTCGCTGTAAGTACCCTCAAGATAGGTACCGCTCACCACCGCCGGGCCGCCGTGCCCGGGCCCGGACATGTAAATCATGTTCAAATCATATTTCTTGATGACCCGGTTCAAGTGGGTGTAAATGAAGTTCTGACCCGGGGTGGTTCCCCAGTGGCCCAACAACATGCGCTTGATGTGCCCGATCGTCAGCGGTTCTTTGAGCAACGGATTGCCGCACAGGTAAATCTGCCCGACCGACAAGAAATTTGCGGCGCGCCAGTACGCGTCCATCTTGCGCGCCGTCTGCGCATCGAGCACAGGGGTTGCTTTGACTTGCTGCATGTTCATTCCTCCATTGCCAATCCCGGCGCGTACGCCGTTAGCGCCGTAGGACAAACACCGACATCGCAGGCCAGACGCGGACGCGTCCGCGGCTTACAATAAGCGAACAGGGTTTAGGAGAGATTACAATGTCACACTATCATGCGGTTGTTTGGATCGATCATCAGAAAGCGACCGCATGGCACTTCAGCCCGTCGGATCAAAACGAGACCGTGGTGCACGCCAAGGACCAACACCAGCGCGTCCATACCCGCAAAAGCTTGCACGGCGGACATCGATCCCAGGCTGACCATCATTTCTTCGACGACGTCGCCAAGGCGCTTGAGGGCGCCCACGAAATATTATTGATCGGCCCCGCGCAGACCAAGCAAGAGTTCGCCGCGTATCTGCGCGACAAATACCCGCAGGTGGGCAAATCCATCGTCGCGATTGAAAATGCCGACCATCCGAGCGACGCGGAGATCCTAGACTACGCGCGGCGCCATTTTCCTATGCTCGATCGGATGCAGTAGCCGCGGCCTGCACCAGCTTTTCCAGTCCGGCGATGTTGGCCATCAGTGCTGCCGGAAAGCCGTGTCGCTGCTGCAGATACTCCGGCGTGTTGAAGGAAACCCAGCAGCGATCGGCTTGATCCTGCCATGCCAGGACCTTCAACGGCAGATCCAGGGCGGTGCCGGGCGCGGCCGCCATCAGAGGCGTTCCCCCGGCCGGATTGCCCAGGATCAACAGCTGTGTCGGCGGCATTGCGAGGCCCACCGCCGCCGCGTCCCGTGCAAAATTAATTCGCGCGAACACGGTTAGGCCGCGCTGTTTCGCCAGACCTTCGAGGCGGTCCAAGATCTCGTCTACTCCGCCGCCGGCGGCCAGTACCTTGATGCCGTTGTTTGATTCACCCGCACTCATTGCATCTCCTTGCATTTCAATTGACAGCACACCGCATTCATAGTTGTCTGTCCACTCGCCGTGTGTCCGGAGTTCGCGATGGAAGCCTTTTTGGTCTCGATCACCACTATATCGGTTGCCGAGATCGGCGATCGTACGCAGCTCCTGTCGCTGGTCCTGGCGGCGCGTTACCGGCGGCCCTGGCCGATCATCGCGGGAATATTGTGCGCGACATTGGCCAATCATGCGGCCGCCGGCGTCATCGGCGTTTGGTTTGGCAGCCTGCTCAAGCCGCGCACACTGGGAGCGGTGGTGGGCATCAGCATGATCGCCATGGCGCTTTGGACTTTAAAACCCGACAAACTGGATGAAAACACCGGCGCCAAAGGCGCCATGGGCGCGTTCCTGGCCACCTTGACCAGTTTTTTTATCGCGGAGATCGGCGACAAAACGCAAATCGCCACGCTGGCGCTTGCGGCCGCGTACCCGAATCTTGCGGCCGTCGTGACCGGCACCACGGCCGGCATGATGATCGCCAATGTACCCGTGGTGTTCCTGGGGAAAGCGTTTGCCGACAGGTTGCCGCTCAAAGCGATCCACTACGGCGCCGCCGTGCTGTTCGCCGTACTGGGCGCGCTGTTTCTCGCGCGTGCCTTCTGGCAGCCATGATCGGGAGGCGGGGTGCGATCGGCTTGCTCGGACTGTCGTTGGCCGCATCAGCGGCGGCCGAGGACCAAGCCTTTGCCGTTCACGGACAGTTCACCTACGTTGAACAGGGAACCGGCGGATTCAACGCGCCCTATCGCGGCGCGCACAGTCTCACTCCGAACGCCCAGGCCGAGACCACCGATGCGACCTTATATTTGGGCGCGCGACTGTGGCCGGGAGCCGAAGGATGGATCAACGGTGAATTCGATCAGGGATTTGGACTCGATGGCACGTTGGGCGTTGCCGGCTTTCCGAGCGGCGAAGCCTACAAGGTGGGCAGCAATCAACCTTACTTTCGATTGCAGCGGGCTTTCGTCCGTCAGACATTCGATTTATCCGGCAATCCGCAAGAGGTACAGGCCGCCGCCAACCAGCTGCGCAGCTCGCACAGCGACAACCGCGTGGTGCTGACGGTGGGAAAATTCAGCGTCGTGGATGTATTCGACACCAATAAATTCGCTCACGACGCGCGCGCCGATTTCTTGAACTGGACCGTGATCGATACCGGCACGTTCGACTACGCCGCCGATGCGTGGGGCTACACGGTGGGCGCGGCGGTCGAGTGGTATGTGAATGACTGGACCTTGCGTGCCGGCCTGTTCGACCTGTCGGACGTGCCGAATAGCGTGTACTTGGAGCCGGGATTCCATGAGTATCAAACCAATCTGGAACTGGAGCATCGCCATCAGTTCATGGATAGACCGGGCCGAGTCCTGGTCACTGCCTACCAAAGCCGCGGTCAAATGGGGTTGCTCGACGAAGCCGTCGCACTCGCGGAGAGTACCAACACGCCGGTGGATATCGCGGCTGTGCGCCGCTATCGAACTCGCAGCGGCATCAGCTTCAGCGGGGAACAGGAGATTACGGCGAACCTTGGCGCTTTCATCCGCGCCGGCGGGGCCGGCGGAAATGTCGAGGCATACGAATTCACCGACGTCGATCGGACTTTCGCCGTGGGGCTGTCATTGCGGGGATCGCGCTGGCATCGCGCGGACGACACCATCGCGCTGGCGGCGGTCAACAACGCCATTTCCGGCTCGCGCAAAAACTACCTTGACGCCGGCGGACTCGGGCTGTTGATCGGCGATGGACAACTGCCGCATCCGCGACCGGAACAGATCATCGAGAGCTACTATTCCGCTGCTGTCCTTGATTTCATCCATGTTGCGCTGGACTATCAATGGATCAGTCACCCGGCCTACAACCGCGATCGTGGGCCTGTCTCGGTGATTGCTGTACGATTGCACGCTGAGTTCTAACACCTTGCAGGAGGGAGAGTGCCATGGGATTAGCTTCAGAATTCAAAGAATTTGCGATGAAGGGAAACGTGGTTGACTTGGCGGTCGGCGTGATCATCGGTGCGGCGTTCGGAAAAATCGTCTCCTCGATGGTCGGCGACGTGATCATGCCGATACTCGGCAAGGTCATCGGTGACGTGAACTTCTCGGACCTTGCGATCAGTCTCGGCGCCGATCCCGGCGGTAAAGCCGTGCTGATCAAGTACGGCGCCTTCATTCAAACGATTTTTGACTTTACGATCATCGCGATCGTGCTTTTCATGTGCATCAAGGGCATCAACAAGCTCAAGAAGCCCGCGCCTGCCGCAGCGCCCCCGCCGCCGCCTCCGCCGAGATCCGAAATGCTCCTCGAGGAAATCCGCGACCTGCTGGCGAAACGCGCTTAACGCGCCGCCTCAAGGCCGGGAATCCGCGTGCACGAGAAGCGCGTCAGGGAATGACTTTCGCTTTATTTCCTCTTCGTTTACCAAAGGAACTCTCATGGCTACCCACCGCAAATACGCAATCATGCTCATCGCTCTCGCTGCGCCTGTGACCGGATGGAGCGACGAAGCTCCGCCGCCGCCGCAGGGAGTGTTGATCGGCAAAGGGCAATTCGGACTCTTGAGCTCGCACGGCAACAGCGACGCCGAATCCTTGAACGGCAATGTCGACGCTGCTGCGTTACGATGGCGCCTGGAAAAATGAGATTTACGTCGTCGGCTTGTACGGAAAGAACAACGGTATCGTCTCCGCGGAACGATGGGAGGCGCGCGGCCAATCCAACTACAGCATTTCGGGGGACCTGTTCGCTTTCGGCGGATTGCGCTACGAGCACGATCTATTCGACGGGTTTGAATATCAGGCGAGCGTGACCGCCGGTGTCGGCTACAAAATCATGAATACGGAGGATACCAAACTGACCGCGCAGGTCGGTGCCGGCTACCGGCGGCTTCGTCCCGAGATCATCGACAAGGATGCAAACGGAGCCGTCATCTCCCGCACCCCGCTCGATACCTCCGAAGATGCGATCGCGACCATCGGGGTCGACTTCTCGCACGCCTTCACCAAGACAACCACTCTCACCAATAAATTCCTCATGGAGGCGGGTTCCAGCAACACATTGCTGCATGATGACCTTGCGCTGGTGGTCAAGATGTCGGATAAGTTGGCACTCAGTGTCGGCTATGGAATCTCGGACAACACCAAACCGCCGGCACCGCTCAAGAAGGTCGATACGGTGGCGAGCGTGAATCTGGTCTTCGGCTTTTAGTCAACCTTAAGCGAATATCACGGAGGGTTTATGGGCGTGTTCGACGGCATTTTAGGCGGCGTGGTCGGTGCGGAAATGGCCACGGTGATCAACGGACTCATTCAAAAGCATGGCGGAGTGCAAGGCATCGTCACGCAGTTGGAACAGCAGGGGCTGGGGGGCACGGTTCGCTCCTGGGTGGGGACCGGTGCCAATCAAGCGATCACGCCCGATCAAATTCATCAAGCTTTCGGCTCCGACACGGTAAAGGAGCTGGCTGCCAAAGTCGGCTTGTCGCCCGACGTATTGGCCGCGAAGCTTTCGCAGGTGCTGCCGCAGGCGATTGACAAACTCACTCCCGCCGGCGCGGTGGCGAAAGCCTGAATGGAGACTTCAATGAACAAAGTATTGGTAATTTTGCTCGGCGGCCTTCTCGCGGCGGCGGCCCACGCCGCCGATGCAGACCGGACCTTCATTACTCCGCCCGGAGCGGATCCCAAGACATCGGCGCCGTTCAGCAATGGTGTGATGGTCGGGGGCACTTTCTATGTGGGCGGCCACTTGGGAGTTGACCCTGCCGCGGGGAAAATCCCGGCGGATGCGGAGGCGGAAGTGCGTTTCTTGATGGACGCGGTGAAGCAGTCCTTGGAACGGGGCGGCCTGACGATGGCCGATCTCGTGTCAGTGACTGTTTATTGCACCGATCTCGATCTTTACGACAAGTTCAACGCGGTCTATCGCTCGTATTTTCACGACAACTACCCGGCGCGCGCATTCGTCGGCATCCCCAAGCTGGTGCGCGGCGCACATTTCGAGATCGCAGGAGTAGCGGTCAAACCTGTCAAGCGTCGATAAGTTTTCTTAAGCGCTCGATTTGCTCAGCGAGCACGCGATCGGCGGCTTTCGCCGCGCCGTCGAAGCCGTCTTTGGCATAGCCGCCGACGCTGTAGCTCACGCTGAGGTCGGTGCCGCCGGCGCCGCTTTTCACGGTCCAGGTCATTGCGCCATCGACGCCCAGCCCTTGGAAGGGCCCGAGAGCGCCGCGCAGGCGCAGCACCTTGCCGGGCGCGACATAGACCACGTGCAAATGTTCCACTGAGCCGCCATCCGGCAGGTTCTCGCACCAACAGCCGCCGGCGCGCGCCTCCAAAACCAGATTTGCAGCATTGCCTGAAAAAGTGTGTTCGGGATTCCACCACCGTGCCGGCTGCAGCAGCGCGGCATAGACCTTGTCGGCGGCCGCCGCGACATGAACCGTCTCCTTCACCTCGAAGCCGGTGGCGCCCACGCTTTGCACATCGGCACGCGCGGCTCCGCTAAACAGCGGCGCCAACATCCCCAACACAGCCCGCAACACAGCCCTATCTGGTTACGCATTTGCATCTCCCTTAATCTTTCGCCGCACAGTTTCTAAAAGCCTCCAGAATCGCAGTCCATCCTCCCGGTGCGTCGACCATGCCGCGCACTTGAGCTGCTTTATCGCCCATACGTTGCAGATTGCGATGTTCCAGTTCGACCCGGGTGATGTTTGCCTCTTCGGCAATAAACCGCACTTCAACCTCGGTAACAAGTTCCCGATCGAATTGCCAATCGCCGCTGAGCTGCCAGGCAAGCACCAGCCGCTGCGGCGGCTGCCATTCAATGACATAACCGGTTTGGCCGGTCGAACCGTCCTCCGCCACGGCGTACCAGCGGCCGCCCACGTGAGGCTCAACCACGTATTGTTTCAGGGGAGATTTGAGTATCGAATGGGTTGCGGGCCACCAACGCGACATCCCTTCGGTGAACAAAGCAAAAGCGCGTTCCTGCGTCGCGCTGACGGTCACTTGCTTACGCACCGGTGCGATTTTGATCATTTCCCCGCCTCCCCTTTTTCCAACTCCGCTTTAAATGCCGAAAGCGCACCGTCCCAAAATTGGTCGAGCCACGTTCGGATCGCAGCAAGTCCATGCGGGTCGATGTAATAAACGCGGCGCGTACCCTCGGCTCGGTCTGCCACGAGCCCCGCCCTTTTGAGTACTCCGAGATGTTGGGATACCGCAGGCCGGCTCACCGGCATCTCGGCGGCAATTTTTCCGACCGACATAGGGCCCCGGCGCAGCTGCTCGAACACGCGGCGTCGGGTAGGATCGGACAGCGCCACAAGGGCATTTTGGTAAGCCATGGCTTACCGTAAGCTAATGCTTACTATAAGTCAATTAGGTCGTACGAGGCTGGTCGGCGAGCATCTTGTAGATCTTAAGCACCCGCGGCACGTACGCCATGGTCTCGCTAAAGGGCGGAATTTGGCCGCCGTTGCGAACCACCGCGTCTTCTCCCGCGTTGTATGCGGCCAGCGCCAAGCGGACATCGTGTCCGAATCGCTCAATCAGAAATTTCAGGTACCGGGCGCCGCCGTGCACGTTTTGGCGCGCATCGAACGGGTTCGAAACGCCATAGCGGCTAGCCGTCGCCGGCATCAGCTGCATGAGGCCCACCGCGCCGCGTTTGGATACCGCGCGGGAATTGAAGCCTGATTCCACCACGATGACTGCCCGCAAAAGGTTGGGCTCCAAGGCCGCGGAAATCGCGGCGTGTTCGATGATGGCGTCGTACCGGGTCGCTCTCGCCAACAACTGCACGTCATAACGATCGCCGCTCACGGTCCTGTCTTGCGGCGACAAAACCAACAGCCGATAGCGGTTGTTGTCCGGCACGTCGGTGTAGTGCCGCTGTCCTTGCGCATCCAGAAAGGTATAAATCTTCGCATTGGCCGCGGCGCTCGATGCGGTCAGCAAACTTGCGAGGAGAATGGCGAGGCGCAGCATGGGTGGCTATCCTTCGCACAAAGCCTATCCCGGCAGGTGTTTGGCCGATGGGACCTGCATCAAGAAACCATGCTGCTGCACGGAATATAAGCGCTGCCCGCTAATGGGCACCCGACTCGGCTTTGTACCGCCCCAAACACAGCGGCAAGAATTCCTGCGCAGCGATCGAAACGCCGCAGTTTCTGGCTAGTTAACAGATATTTAACGCAGTTTCCGGCAATCCGGCACTGAATTCCGGCGCGGCGTCGATAGAATCAGTTCCTAGCCTGGATATTTTCACCGTTGCTCTTGCACTGATTGCAGCCTGGCAAAAGGTGATAGTAGCCGCGAGTTAGTGCAATGCAGCATTCAAGGTGCCATTGACGAAAGATGAGTAGCGTATCGAAAACAGTCATCAGCGAAACCGCGCTTAGCGAAGCGGCGCTGAGCGAAGCGGCGCTGAGTGAAGCGGCAGTCATCGCCGTTCCCATTGGAACCGCGGGTGCGATCGCTGGGCGGCGCACGGGGCTGCGCGTCCGCGGATGGATGCTCACCGCTTGTGCTGTTCCTGGTGCCGCTCATCGCCTTCTGGCCGGCCACATTTCATGATTACGGTCTGCGCGACGACTATTCCAATCTGCGCGAGGCGCATGAGGAAGTCGGGAAGGTGCTGCAATTCTGTGCCTCGCACGCGCGGCCGATATATGGCTGGTTGCTGCAGGCCACCTACGGCCAGACCTCCTCGGTACAGAATCTGCAGTGGCTGCGGTTTATCGCAGCCCTGATGCTCGGCGCAATTTCATTGGTGAGCTTTCGAGGACTGCGCGCGCTCGGCTGGACCAATAACACCAGCCTGTGCTTTCGCGGTATTGATCAGCTTGGTGCCTTCCGCGCAAGTGATTGCGGGCTGGGCTATCGGCTGGCCGTACGCAGCCACTGCCTTGCTCGCAGTCGGTGGCTTTTTCACTGCCGAAGGCGCGTTGGCGGCCGGTCTGCGTGGGGGACTGGGACGCGCCATTGCACAATGGTCTGTGGCCTTGGGCTTGATGCTGGTAAGCGCGCTGATTTATCAGCCGAGCGCGCTGTTTTATCTTGTGCCGCTGGCGGGCGCATTGATCGCGCAACGGCAGCGCAGCTTGCTGCAAACGGTGCGCTGGGTCGGAATGCATCTTGGATTTGTCGCAGGTAGCTCTGGGACTCGCCTATTGCACGATGTCGCTGCTGTACGCGGCGCATATTTTCGTCAAGTCCGGGCGCATTGCGTTCGAATCGCATTGGGGTGAAAAAATCGCGTGGTTCCTGCAGGAACCGCTGCCGAACGCCTTGAGCCTGTTCGTATTGAACGACAACAACCACCGCGATCACGTGCTGTACTTCGCCTGCGCTGCAATCGTCGGCGCCATCCTGCTCGCCGGCGCCTATCTGGAATGGCGCCGTCATGGGATGGAGCGCGGCATTATCTGGTTGTCGGGGCTGCTCGGCCTGCCCGTGTTTGCCTTCGCGGTAAGCATGCTCGCTTCCGAGCGCTACGCGACTTATCGCACAATTCTCGCGATGAGCGGCGTCCTGCTCTGCTTCCTGGTTGCATCGGTCAGCGCGCTGACGGTGCGCTGGAGCGCGAACGCGCGCCGCTTGACGGCGATGCTTGCCATTTCAACGGCATTCTTCAGCGCGCAGCATCACGTCTACGCTCTGATTGCCGTGCCGCAGGGCAATGAATGGCAGCTGATCATTGCGGGCGCCAAGCAGGTCAATCTGGACAGCGGACGGCCGCGCATATTCGCGATTGCATCGCGGCCCGCGGACATTTCTACGGCCACGATTTACCACGACGAATTCGGCTCGCTATCCTCGAATTCCGAGTGGGTACCGCGCGAGATGTTCAAGCGTGCCATGCACGACCTGCATCCCAACATGGCCAATCTTGATGCGCGCTACGACTTCGCCACCGGGCCGGTCCTGCCTGCGGGACAGCACTATGATGTTGTCATCGACCTGCACCGCCTCCGTCAGTTCTTCGTCAACAATTAATTGCTGAGCGATCCCCTGCTGTGGGTATTCGCGGCGCTCGGCGCCTTCATGGTGGGCGTCTCCAAAACCGGAATCGCCGGCCTGAGCATTCTCTCGATCGCGCTGTTCAATCACGTATTCCCGAGCAGCAAGCAGGCCAGCGGATTGGTGCTGCCGCTGTTGATATTCGGCGACCTGGTCGCTGTCTTTTCCTACCGTAAGCATACCCAGTGGCGCTTCGTGTGGCGGTTGTTTCCCTGGACCGCCGCCGGCGTGGTGCTGGGATACCTCACGCTCGGACGTATATCCGATCACACCGCGCGAATCTTGGTCGGTTGGATCATCGTGTCGTTGGTAGCCTTGAGCTTTTGGCGCCGCTACGTGGCTCCCGCAAGCGATACGGAAGCGCCGGCGTTTCATTGGTCCGTCGCAGCGGCCATCGGCATGATTTCGGGTTTCATCACCTTGGTGGCCAATGCCGCCGGGCCGCTGATGGCGATCTATCTGATCGCCATGCGCCTTCCAAAAATGGAATACGTCGGCACCGCGGCGGTGTTTTTCATGCTGTTGAATCTGTTCAAGGTGCCCTTCATGGTCGACCTCGGGCTGATCACCAGCCAGAGTTTCGGCTTCAATCTGGCGCTGGCGCCGGCGGTGCTTTTGGGTGCGCTCGCCGGGCGTTGGCTGCTCACGCGCGTCAATCAGATCCTGTTCGAGCAACTGGTATTGCTATTGAGTGCAATTGGGGGAATTCTGTTGATCCTGTAGCTTCCGGGGAAAATACATGTATCGAGGCGGCCTTTTCGGTCTCATTGTTCTGGTCGCCGACGTTTGGGCGATCGTGAACATTTTTCAAAGCAGCGCGGACACCGGCAATAAGGTGCTGTGGACCGTGGTTGTCATCGTCATGCCGTTGTTGGGGTTCGTGCTTTGGTTACATTTGGGGCCCGAAAACCCGCAGAGCGTAGCCCCGGTCGGCGCGCGTTGCGCGGCTATGCGCGGCGGCGCTTCGGCATCAGCAGCATCGCGGCTTCATAGCAGCTATCGCGCAAAGCCGCATCGCGCGGCGGCGAGCATCCGATCAAGTGCTCCCGGTGCGCTTGCAGCGGGAATTGCGGCGAGGCTGGCCGAGTTGCGCGACGGTGATTTCGAGCGCGGATCTGCAGAGCATCCGCGGCACTCGGTGTCGCACCGGCCGCCAGCACCTCGCGATCCAACAGACGTAAATCGTTCATGAGCGCGGCGAGCTGACGCTTCGAGCGCTCTATCGCCTCAAGGCCGCGCGGGCTGACCGCCGCTTCAGCACCGTCACGTCCTGGCGCGCACTCTTCAAGACGCGATCGAGACGATCAAGCCACTCTATCCAGAACAAAGGATTGTGCATGTGACTTCCCTATTGACCGGCGGCCTGGTGTGCGGCGGCGAGGCACTTATTATTTCCAGCAAAGACTACCCGGCTTGCAGGCGGCTAGCTACCATTACATTCGCCGCAGTGCGGTTCACCCAGCCCATTGCCTGTTCGCATATACAGGATTGCAATGCGTCCTAGAGATCACGACCGTCATAAACTGGGAACGGCCGGATGGCTGCGCGCTTCCGTACTCGGCGCGAATGACGGCATTGTTTCAACCTCCAGTCTGCTGCTGGGTCTCGCCGCCGCCCATGCCTCGCATCCCACGCTGTTGTTGAGCGGCACGGCGGCCCTGGTCGCCGGCGCCATGTCCATGGCGGCCGGCGAGTATGTGTCGGTGCATTCCCAGGCCGACACCGAAGCGGCTGCGCTGGCGCAGGAGCGTGCCGAACTGCGCGATGATTTCGCGGGGGAACGGCGCGAATTGACCGAGATCTACATACGCCGCGGCACTCGAATCCGCGTCTGGCACGCAAGGTGGCGGATCAGCTGATGGCGCACGATGCCTTGGGCTCGCATGCGCGCGACGAATTGGGACTGTCGCCGGCTTCGACGCGCACGGCCATTGCAGGCCGCGTTGGCGTCGGCCGGCAGCTTTTCAATCGGCGCCGCGCTGCCGCTGTCGGTGGTTGCCCTTGCTCCGCCGCGGTACCTGATTGCCGCCATCGCGAGTGCCTGTCTTGCTTGCCTGCTCTTCCTTGGCGGCTGGTCGGCGCAAAGTCGGCGGCGCGAATGTGCGAATCGGCGCATTGCGCGTCGCCTTTTGGAGCGCGCTGGCCATGGCGGTCACCACCGCCGTTGGCGCCGCGGCGGGCCGGCTGTGAATTCGCCCGTGCTTCAGCGTCGCGCAAATGCATGAGGCCGACCGCTTGGCCATCGCTGCAGGCACGCCGGGCGCGTTGCTCATGCAGCGCGCCGGCGAAGCCGTCGCGCGCGAAATTGAGCGCCGATTCATACGCGCGTCCCGTTACCGTGTTATGCGGGCCGGGCAACAATGGCGGCGATGGCTTCGTGGTCGCCCTCGCCTTGGCGCAATCCGGCTGGCCGGTGCGGGTCGCCTTGCTGGGCGAGGTTGCCAACCTGCGGGGCGATGCCCAACATCACGCGCGACGCTGGAGCGGGAACATCGAACCGCTGACTTCGGCGGCGCTGGAAAATGCGGGTTTGGTTGTCGATGCGGTGTTTGGATCGGGATTGAGCCGCAGCCTGGACCGGCAGGCCGGCGAGGTGCTTGGCTTGGCGACGCGGCATCGAATACCGATCGTGGCGGTGGATATTCCCAGCGGCATCATGGGAGACAGCGGCGAGAATTTGGGCGCGGCGCCGGCCGTCTGCACGGTCACCTTCGTTTGCAAGAAACCGGGACATTTATTGTTGCCCGGGCGCGAGGCATGCGGCGATGTCGTGGTTGCCGACATCGGCGTGACGCGCGCCGTGCTGGCTGCCGTGGCGCCGGACACCTGGGAGAACGCGCCGGCGTTGTGGCGCGCTCAATTGCCTCAATCGCAAGCCGCCGGCAACAAGTACAGCCGCGGCCATGCGCTGCTTTATGGGGGTTATCCCATGACCGGCGCCGCGCGCATGGCGGCGCGGGCCGCAGCGCGCTGCGGGGCCGGGCTGACCACGATCGCGGCCGACGAACGTGCTTTCGCCATCTACGCCGCCGCGCTCACCAGCATCATGGTGCAGGCGCTGTCGCGGGATCAGGATTTTGCCCGACTGCTTCGCGATCCGCGTTACAGCGCGTTTTTGATCGGACCCGGCGCGGGAATCAATGATGCGAACCGCTCGCGGACGCTCGCCATGTTGGCCACCGGCAAACCCGTGGTCATCGATGCGGATGCCATCAGCGTATTTGCCGCACGAGCGGATGAACTTTTCCAGGCCATCCGCGGACCGTGCGTGCTGACGCCGCACGAGGGAGAATTCAAACGTCTCTTTGCCGTGTCGGGCGACAAATTGGCGCGCGCCCGCCGCGCCGCCCAACAAAGCGCCGCCGTCATCGTTTTGAAAGGCGCCGACACCATCATCGCCGCCCCCGACGGCCGCGCCATCATCAACAGCAATGCCCCGGCGACGCTGGCGACCGCAGGATCCGGCGATGTTCTCGGCGGGTTCATCCTAGGATTGCTCGCCCAGGGCATGGACGCGTTCGCCGCCGCCGCTGCGGCGGTATGGATGCATGGCGCGGCGGCTGCCGACTTTGGAGCAGGCCTTCTCGCCGAAGATTTGCCCGATCTGCTCCCGCCCATCCTGCGCCGCCTTGAGACATCTCAATAGTCCATGAACGCCTGGCTGCCGCCAATCAGCATCCATTCGCTGGTCATTGTCCTGAGCGTGCTCGCGTATATATTGACCACTCGCGCTGAGCGCGAGCGCCGGCCGCCATCCATCGCCATCGCGTGGGTCCTGGGAATGATCGCCCTGCCCTATTTGGTATTGCCCATGTACCTGCTGTTTGGACGGCGCAAACTGCCGCGCAAGAACGTCTCGCGCTCAGGCGCGAGATCCTTTGCCGGACACTGGGCGCAGGACTTGATCGAGAGTTTTGGCTTGCCCGCGGCCTCGCCTGCTCTCATCAGCATGCATCGCGACGGCGGCGAATCGGCCGCAGCCTTGTTTTCGACGATGTCGGGCGCAGTCGCGCGGCTGGATATTTGCACCTACATCTTGGGCAGCGACGCTTTCGGCCGCGAAGTCATGCAGCGCATGATCGAACGTGCGCGCAGTGGAGTGGAAGTCAGACTGCTGCTCGATGGAGTCGGCGCCATTCAGTTGCCCAAAGCATGCTTCAACTCGTTGCAGCTTGGCGGGGTGGAAACTGCGGTGTTCAGTCCCTTATTCGCGCGTAGGACCCAGGGTCCGCGCAATCTGCGCAATCATCGAAAATTGGTGATCGCAGATGGCGAGCGCTTGTGGGCCGGTGGGCGCAATCTTGCCGCCGAATATTTCTCGGGCCGCGCCGGGGTGCCGCCATGGCAGGACTTGACCTTTGATTTGCAAGGATCGGTGGCAAGCGCCGCGGCGGCGCAATTTGAAAGCGACTGGGTTGCGGCCTGCGCGAAGCCGGCAGTTGCAGCGCTGCCGTGCGTCGGCTCTGCTGTGCCGCGCACCGGCGGCGACGCGCAGTTTCTCCCGAGCGGGCCCGATCAGCCGGAAGATACCGTGCACGCGCTGTTGATCGATGCTTGTTTTCAAGCCCGCCACCGCATGCTGGCGGTTACACCGTACTTCGTCCCCGATGTCAGCCTGGAGACCGCGATGCGACTGGCGGCGCGGCGCGGCGTGCAGATCGATCTTTGCATACCGCAGAGCTCCAATCACAAATTGGCGGACTTCGCACGCAACCGCGCGCTGCGATCCTTGAGCCAGGCGGGCGTCAAAGTGCATCTGCTGCCCCATATGAGCCATGCGAAAGCCGTGGTCTTCGACACCTCTCTTGGCTTGTCGGGGTCGGTGAATCTCGACTCGCGCAGCCTGCTGCTCAACTATGAGTGTGCTGTGGTTTTCTACGGCAGGGCGGAAATAGATTGGCTCGCCGAATGGATCACCGCGCTGATTCCCGGAAGCCGGCCGTTCGACGCCCGGCCCGCGGGTCTGCTGCGCGATCTTTGCGAAGGGCTGCTGCTCACGGTGGCGTATCAATTGTAGCGTAGGATTGCTCTTACACGGAGTCTGGGGCTCACGCGTTGCCGCGCATAGTATTCTTCGAAATCTCATTACCAGGTGATCGGTGGAATTCAAGGATTATTACAATGTGATGGGCGTGGCGCGCGACGCGACCGAAGCGCAAATCAAGCAGGCCTATCGCAAACTCGCGCGCAAGTACCATCCGGACGTCAGCAAAGAGAAAGACGCCGAAGCGCGGTTCAAGGAAGTCGGCGAAGCCTACGAGGTGCTGAAGAGTCCCGAAAAGCGTGCCGCCTACGATCGATTGGGCAAGGACTACCGCCCCGGAGAGGACTTCAGGCCGCCGCCCAACTGGGACTCGGGCTTCGAGTTCAGCGGCGCGGGTCCGGGCAACTCGGCGTACAGCGATTTCTTCGACGCTTTGTTCGGCGCCCAGGCACGCTCTGGAGGCGCCAACCGCCGCGGCTTTCATGCCGAACACGGCGAGGATCATCATGCCAAGGTGCTGCTCGACTTGGAGGCCTCGCTGAACGGGGGTGCTCGTGCCTTCACCCTGCAGATGCCCGAAATCGATCCTGAAGGCAGGCTCGCTTCCAAGGAACGGACCTTGAACGTGCAAGTGCCAAAGGGAATTCTCGCCGGACAACAGATCCGTCTCGCCGGTCAGGGCGCCCGCGCACACGGCAGCGGAAAACCGGGCGATCTCTATATTGAAGTGGATTTTCAGCCTCATCCGCTGTATCGCGTCGAGGGCCGGGACCTGACCTTGGAATTGCCCGTGGCGCCGTGGGAGGCAGCCCTGGGCGCGACCGTGAAGACACCCACCCCCGGCGGAATGGTCGATTTGAAAATTCCAACGGCATCCCACGCCGGAAGTAAATTGCGCTTGAAGGGGCGCGGCATTCCCGCCAACCCGCCGGGTGATTTTTACGTTGTGCTGCAGATAGCCTTGCCGCCCGCGGGCGACGAGAAGGCCAAGGCTGCCTATGCGGCGTTGGCCGCCGCTCTGCCGTTCAATCCTCGCGCGAGCCTTGGAGCCTAAAATGATCCCAGCCGACGACACGCCCTTGCCCGGTACCGTATTCGACGAATCCGTAATGCTCAGCATCGAAGACTTGAGCCGAATGTGCGCCGTCGATGAGCGGCACATTGTGGAGTTTGTCGAGGAGGGAGTCCTCAACGTCGTTGAAGTCAGCCGCCAATGGCGCTTCAGCGGATCGGCACTGCGCCGTGCCCGTCTGGCTCTGCGCTTGCAACGGGACCTGGAATTGAATCTAGCCGGGGTGGCCCTCGCCGTCGAGTTGATCGAAGAACTGCAACAGCTGCGCCGCGAGCTCAAAGCGAGACGTTAAATGAACAGAATTGAATCGGATGCCTTCGTGTTTTTTGGCGCCACCGGCGATCTTGCCTACAAGAAGATTTTCCCGGCGCTGTACGCCATGGTGCGCCGGGGCGGTTTCCACATACCGATTATCGGCATGGCCCGCGCCGGCTGGAATTTGCAAAAGCTCAAAGAGCGCGCCCGCGACAGCGTGCAGCACAACGGAGACTTCGATGAACAGAGTTTCGCGAAGTTGGCCGCGCTGTTGCGCTATGTCGATGGCGATTACGCCGACCCTGAGACTTTCGCCAAGCTGAAGAGCGCGATTGGACTTGCGAAAAGCCCGATTCACTATCTGGCGATTCCGCCCAGTTTGTTTGCCAGCGTGGTGCAGGGCTTGCAGAAGTGCGGCTGCGCCGAAAATGCCCGGGTCATCGTGGAAAAGCCCTTCGGCCGCGATCTGGCCAGCGCCCAGGCCCTCGATAAAACCCTGCATGAAGTTTTCAGCGAATCCGCCATTTTCCGCATCGATCATTATCTGGGAAAAGAGGCGGTGCAAAATATATTGTACTTCCGCTTCGCCAACACCTTCCTCGAGCCGATATGGAACCGCGAATACATCCGCGACATTCAAATCACCATGGCGGAGAATTTCGGCGTCGAGGGCCGCGGCGCCTTCTACGAGGAAGTCGGTACTGTCCGCGACGTGGTGCAAAACCACCTGCTGCAGGTCGTGACATTGCTGGCGATGGATGCGCCGGTCGGTCACGATCCCAAGACCATGCAGGCGGAGAAGCTGCGGATATTCCGTGCCATGCAACCCTTGGATCCCAAAGAAGTGGTGCGCGGCCAATTCCGCGGCTATCGCAACGAGAGCGGCGTCGCCAAGGACTCGCAGGTCGAAACCTTTGTCGCGTTGCGCATGCACATCGACACCTGGCGCTGGGCGGACGTGCCCTTCTACATCCGTGCCGGCAAGAACCTGCCGATCACGGCGACCGAAGTCAGAGTCACGCTCAAGCGGCCGCCGCTCGCCATCTTCGATCCCAGCGACCGGATGCCGGCAAACTACTTCCGCCTGCGCTTGAGCCCCGAAGTGGTCATCGGCGAAGGCGCGCTAGCGAAGCTCAACGGCGAGGACATGCGCGGCGAACCGGTCGAACTGATTGCGCGCCACCATACGGAGGAGGAGAAATCTCCCTATGAGCGACTGCTCGGGGATGCCGTGCGCGGCGATACCTCGTTATTCACTCAGGACGACAGCGTGGAGGCGGCATGGCGCGTGGTGGACCCGGTGTTGACCTGCGGTTTGCCGGTCAGCGAATACGAGCCCGGCACCTGGGGCCCTGCGGCCGCGGGCAAGATTGTCGATGGCGGAGAGACCTGGCATGACCCGCAACCGGAGAAATCGGCGCCGTGCTGACGAAGGACGGCGTCGTATTTCTGCTCGACGTCGACAACACCCTATTGGACAACGACCGCTTCAGCGCCGACCTCGGCGATCGCCTGGAGCAGGCATTCGGCGCGGCCGAACGCGCGCGCTACTGGGATATCTTCGGCCGGCGGCGCGCGACTCTCGGACTCGCCGATTACCTGGGAAGCTTGCAGGACTTCCGCGCCGGACTGGACGACGATCCCAAGCTGCTCGACATGTCGCAGTTTCTGCTCGAGTACCCTTTCGCGAACCGGCTATTCCCCCAGGCGTTGCAGGCCGTTGCACATCTTCGCACGCTGGGTTTTCCGGTGGTGCTGTCGGATGGCGATATCGTTTTTCAACCGCGAAAGATCCAGCATTCCGGCATTTGGGATGCAGTGGAGGGCCGCGTCATGATCTATGTGCACAAGGAAAAAGTGCTGGACCACGTGCAGCGGCGCTATCCCGCGGAGCACTATGTTATGGTCGATGACAAGGCCAATCTGCTGGCCGCAATGAAGTCGGTGCTCGGTACCTCGCTGACCACGGTGTTCGTGCGTCAGGGGCACTATGCGCTGGCAGCGGAGTCCAACTGGGTGGTCCCAGCGCCCGATATGATCATCGAGCGCATCGGGGATCTTCTCAATCACAACCTAACGGATTTCGAGGTGCGCCCATGAGTATGACGAAAAATCTGCACGATCTGGGCCAAAGCCTCTGGCTCGACAACATTACGCGGGAAATTCTCGACAATGGAACGTTGCGCCGCTACATCGAACAATTCTCGGTCACGGGCCTTACCTCGAATCCCACGATTTTCGACGAAGCCATCGGCAAGACTGCCGCCTACGACAAGGGCATCCGGCAAAAGGCTGCGGCCGGCATGTCGGGAGAAGATCTGTTCATCGAATTGGCGCTCGAGGATCTGCGGCGTGCCGCGGATCTGTTCCGGCCGGAATTCGATCGCACGCAGGGTACCGATGGCTGGGTGTCGATGGAAGTATCGCCGCTGCTGGCAAATGACACTGCGGGAACCATTGACGCAGCGCGGCGTATTTTCAAACAGGCGAATCGCCCGAATCTATATGTCAAGATTCCGGGCACCCCGGCGGGAGTGCCCGCAATCGAGGAGGCCATATTTGCCGGCGTCCCGATCAATGTGACGCTGTTGTTCTCGCGCGAACAATACCTGAAAGTCGCCGAGGCCTACATGCGCGCGATTGAGCGGCGCATCGCCGCGGGTCTCGACCCCAAAATCAGTTCGGTGGCTTCCGTATTCGTCAGCCGCTGGGATCGCGCCGTCGCCGACAAAGTGCCGCAGGAATTGAGCAACCGGCTCGGCATCGCCATCATGCAGCGCACCTACCGGGCACATTGCGAATTGATCGGCACAAAGCGCTGGAAGGATCTTGACGCCAAGGGCGCGCGCAAGCAGCGCATGTTGTGGGCCAGCACCGGAACCAAGGATCCGAAATCCCCGCCGGGTCTGTATGTCGAGGCACTGGCGGCGCCCGAGACCGTCGACACGATGCCCGAGAAGACCCTGCTGGCGTTCGCAGAGAGCGGCAAACTTCAAGGCGTCATGGCCAAAGACGGCGGCGATGCCGAAGAAGTGCTGGCAGCTTTCGCGCGCGCCGGCGTCGATGTCGACGCCCTTGCCGCGCAGCTGCAAGTGGATGGCGCTGCCTCGTTCGTCAAGTCCTGGACTGAACTCATGCAGCGCATCAAGGACAAGAGCGCGGCGTTGGCGACCACATGAGTTCGCGGCTGAACCCCTTGGCCGGCAAGCCGGCCCCCGCCGCCGCGCTGGTGAACGTTCCGCGGCTGATCACTGCGTATTACAGCGAGCGTCCGGATCCGGCCGTCCCTTCGCAACGTGTTGCCTTCGGCACGTCGGGACATCGCGGATCATCCTTCGACATCGGCTTCAACGAAGCGCATGTGCTGGCGATCAGCCAGGCGATCTGCGAATACCGCACCGGGCAGGGCATCAACGGACCGTTGTTCATGGGATTCGACACCCACGCGCTATCGGCGCCGGCCTTTGCCAGTGCACTGGAGGTGCTCGCGGCGAATGGCGTCGAGGTCATGATTGCGGCGGATGACGAATACACGCCGACCCCGGCCGTCTCGCATGCCATTCTCACTTACAACCACGGCCGCCAATCCGGCCTGGCCGACGGCATTGTCATCACGCCCTCCCACAATCCTCCCGACAATGGCGGCTTCAAGTACAACCCGACCAACGGCGGTCCGGCGGACTCGGAGATCACCAAGTGGATCGAGAATCGGGCGAACGATTTGCTGCGGCCGGAAAACGCTGCCGGCATCAAGAGAACGCCTTATACCGCGGCACGGCGCGCGGCCGGAACGCACTCGCACGACTACGTAAAGAACTATGTGGACGATCTCGGCAATATTTTGGACATGAAAGTCATCCGGGATTCCAAGATCCGCATGGGAGTCGATCCCCTCGGCGGCGCAGGCGTGCATTATTGGCCGCGCATCGCTGAGCGCTATGGTCTCGATCTGGATGTCGTCAATGCCGAAGTGGACCCGACCTTCAAATTCATGACGTTGGATTGGGACGGAAAAATTCGCATGGATCCTTCCTCTCCCTACGCCATGCAGCGGCTCATCCACCTCAAGGGCCGCTACGACATCGCGTTCGCCTGCGATACCGACCATGACCGGCACGGCATCGTCACGAACAGCAACGGGCTGATGCCCCCCAACCACTACCTGTCGACGGCAATCGATTATTTATTCGGCCATCGCAGCGGCTGGCGAGCCGACGCTGCCATCGGCAAGACCGTCGTGAGCAGCGCGATGATCGATCGGGTCGGCGCGCGGCTCAAGCGCACCGTGTACGAAGTGCCGGTCGGCTTCAAATGGTTCGTGGCGGGCCTGGTGGACGGAAAACTGGGATTCGGCGGCGAGGAGAGCGCCGGGGCCTCGTTCAGCCGGATCGACGGACGGGTGTGGACCACCGACAAGGATGGGATCGTGCCGGCGCTGCTGTCGGCGGAAATGACGGCGCGCACCGGGAAGGATCCCGGCGAGCGCTACCGCGAGCTCACGCAGGAACTCGGCACCTCATTTGCCGATCGCATCGACGCGCCGGCGACCCCTGCGCAAAAGGCCAAGCTTGCCAAGCTCAATCGGGAACAGGTGCGCATCACGGAACTTGCCGGTGAACCGATCGATCAGGTCCTGACAGAGGCGCCGGGCAACAACGCGCCCATCGGCGGCGTGAAAGTGATCGTCGCGCGGCGGCTGGTTCGCAGCGCGCCCGTCCGGAACGGAAGACATCTACAAGATCTACGCGGAAAGCTTTCACGACGATGATCACTTGCGCCGATTGATCCGCGAGGCACAGACCATTGTCGATGCGGCGCTGGCGGGCGCTTAGCGGCGCGCTCGCTTGGCGGATTCCGACGACACAGCGCTGACGCCCACCGCCAAGCGGTTGCTGCCCTGGTTGGTCGCCGTGGGATTCTTCATGGAATCCCTGGATACCACCATTCTCAATACGGCCGTCCCCGCCATCGCGCAGGCTCTCGATGTACCGCCCCTGAGCATGAAGGCGGTACTTGCAAGCTATACCTTGAGCCTGGCCGTCTTCATTCCCATCAGCGGCTGGATGGCCAATCGTTTCGGCACGCGCCGCGTGTTCGCCTCGGCCATCGGCATTTTCACGCTCGGCTCCTTCCTCTGCGGCATATCTCACGATATCCACTTGCTGGTGGCATGCCGCATCTTGCAAGGCGGAGGCGGCGCCATGATGCTGCCGGTGGGACGCATCACCATGGTGCGCACCTTCGCAAAATCCGAACTCATCAATGCCATGAGCTTCGTTGCCATTCCCGGGCTGGTGGGCCCCATGCTCGGGCCGGTCATCGGCGGCGCGATTATCGGGTATTTTCACTGGAGCGTGATTTTCTTTGTCAACATACCGATCGGACTGCTGCGGTCTGTATATGGTCTATCGGCATCTGCCGAACTACCGCGAGAAGCGCAACTATCCGCTGGATATCATCGGATTGGTGTTATTCGGATCCGGGATAGCCCTCTTGTCCTATGTGCTCGAGGTGTTCGGCGAAACCACCTTGAGCGGCCGTGAAATGCTGGGATTGCTGGGGATTTCCGCCGCACTGCTGGCGGCATATGGTCTGCACACCAAGCGCACCGCTCACCCGCTGTTGCGGCTCAAGCTGCTCGCCATCCGCACCTTTCGAGTCGCCGTCAGCGGCAATCTGTTCACGCGCCTGGGGATAGGCGGAATACCCTTCTTGCTGCCGCTCCTCTACCAGGTTGGTTTGGGTTTCTCCCCGATTCAGTCCGGTCTTTTGATCATGCCGCAGGCCTTCGCCGCGATGAGTCTGAAATTGACCATGCCGCTGATCTTGAAGCGCTTCGGCTACCGCGCCGTGCTGGTCAGCAACACCATTCTATTGGGCGTGATGATCATGCTCTTCGCCACCATCAGCCTGCAAACACCGGTATGGCTGATAGTTGCGATGGCATTCACCTACGGCTTCCTCACTTCACTGCAGTACACCAGCATGAATACGCTGGCGTACGCCGATGTCGGCGAACATGAGGCCAGCGGCGCCAGTACCATTGCCAGCACCGTGCAGCAATTGGCGGTCAGCTTCGGCATCGCCACCGCCTCGCTTGCCGCCGCTTTATTCATTCCCGATCGATTGCGCGCCACTGCGCCGCAGCTGCTGCGCGGCATTCATCTGGCGCTTCTCGGCTTGGCCCTCTTGACCATCGTCTCCACCCTGGTGTTCGTGCGCTTGCGCGCGCAGGACGGCGCGGCGGTCAGCCGCCACAAAGCCCCGGTGCCGTCGATCTAGGAGCCTGTCTGAATACTCAGACAGGCTCCTGGGCATTGGCGGATTCGCGCTTGCGCCTCGCCTCATAGGCGCGCAGGTGCGCGTAGGCCGTGGCGAGCAGCGGCGAGCGCAACGTCTTCGGCGCGCGTCCAAGAAGGTCGCCGACAATGTGATCTGCCTCGATGCGGCCGCCCTGCTCGATGTCGCGCAACATCGATGCGGTGAAGTCGGAACCTGGCGCGGTAAGCACCGCCAACGCTGCCCTGATTGGCCGCCTCGCGCGGCGCGAAGCCGTGCTCGGCGGCGATCGCGGCGCATTCCTGCAGCAACTGCACCGGAATGTCGCGGGCATCGGCGGCCAGAATGTCGCCGACGCTGGCACGCATCAGACTGGTCGTCGATGCCGCCGCGGCAATGAACACCCACTTTTCCCACATCTCAAGCACGATGTTGCCGCTCAAATGTGCCTCGAATCCCGGCACGCGCAGCCCGTCGGCAATTTCGCCGATATCGATTCCCGCGCCTCGGGCGCCGAACGCCAGGGCATTGAAGGTGCCCAGCTGATGAATGCCGCCGTCGGCATCCAAAGTCGACGAAATGCGCGCCACGCCGCCCAGTACCCGTTGCGCACCGAAGTGCGCGTCCAACTGATCGAGGTGACGCATGCCGTTCAGCAAGGGCAGTACCCGCGAATCGGGGCCCATGCCGGGTGCAAAGTCCTTGATCGACGCTTCCAGGTCATAGGATTTGCTGCTGACAATGATCAGGCCGAACAATTCCTCTTAGATCCCGGGCTTCCACCAGCGGTGGAGTCGGCAACTTGAGATTGCCCAGCGGACTGCTCACCAGCAAACCGTTGCGGCGCAGTTGCTCGGCTCTGCGTGGCCGAACCAGAAAAGTGACATCGCGACCCGCTGCGAGAAGCCGGGATCCGAAATAACCGCCGATCGCGCCGGCGCCGACAACGAGAATTCTCACGCCGGGTCTCGATCACTCTTTCTTGATTTCGTGACCACCGAATTGATTGCGCATCGCCGCCAGCAACTTATCGGTGAACGAGTCGTCATCCCGAGAGCGCAACCGTTCGAGCAACGACAGCGTAATAACCGGAGCAGAGACGCCGAGTTCGATGGCGTCGGCAACGGTCCAGCGGCCTTCGCCCGAGTCGGCCACGTACGGGGCGATGCCCGCCAGCGTGGGATTCTTCTCCAGAGCATTGGCGGTGAGATCCAAAAGCCAGGAACGCACCACGCTGCCGTAGCGCCAAATCTCGGCCACTTGCGCCAAATCCAGCTTGAATTCGCTTTTATGCTGCAGGATTGAAAAGCCCTCGGCGTAGGCCTGCATCATTCCGTACTCAATGCCGTTGTGGACCATTTTGGTGTAGTGACCCGAGCCAACCGGACCCACCCGGCCCCAGCCTTTATCCCGTGCCGGCGCCAATGTCTCGAAAATCGGCCGCAGACGTTCCACCACCGCTTCGTCCCCGCCGATCATCAGGCTGTAGCCTTCCGCCAATCCCCAAACGCCGCCGCTGGTGCCGCAGTCGACATATTGAATTTTGCGCGCAGCTACCATCGCCGCGCGCCGCTGGGTATCGCGGTAGTTGGAGTTGCCGCCGTCGATGATCGTGTCGCCTGCGGCCAGCAGCGGCACGAGTTGGGTGATCGTGCTGTCGGTAATTTCACCGGCCGGGACCATGAGCCAGACCGTTCGCGGCGCCTGCAGTTTTGCGACCATCTGATCGAGCGAAGCCGCGGTCTGCGCACCGTTTTTCTCCAGAGAGCGACCGCGCCGCCGCGGCCGGATCGTAGCCCACGACTTTATGGCCGCCCCGCATCAGCCGCTGCGCCATGTTCGCACCCATGCGGCCCAAACCAATCATCGCGATTTCCATACTCTTCAACCGTGTTGGCGCGTATGCATCAGGTCTTGAGTATATCGCGGTTTAGGACCGCTTGAGGATGGTCATGCACGCCGGGCTGCCGACGGCCTCGAATCGGCCGGTGAAAGTGAGCATGCCGGACGCCGGATTCAGATGAAAGGAAGTAATCGAATCGCCGCGCTGATTGCATGAGTACAGAAGCGCGCCGGCAGGGTCTATGCACAAACTGCGCGGTGAAGCGGAATGCACCCAGGCCTCCGCGATGCTGCGCAATTGGCCGTCGGCGGCCACCGCAAATATCGACACCGCATCGTGCAGGCGATTCGCGACGTAGAGAAACCGGCCATCGGCGGTCATGATGATTTCAGAGGACAGGTTGCTGCCCGCGAATTTCGGCGGCAAGCTCGATAGAACCTGCTTGAGCTTGAGCCCGCCGCGCGACCCATCGTAATCGTAGACTGCGATTTTGCCGTCATGTTCGTACAGGTTGTAGAACACGTGCCCGTTGGGATGAAAGACAAAATGCCGCGGAGCTGAACCTGCCGGTGCGGCGATGACGGGCGCCTCAGCCGGCAGCAGCTTGCCCGCTCCGGCATCGAAGCGCCAAACGAGTGTCAGATCGAGCCCGGCGTCGTTTGCAAGTACGAATTGGCCGCCGGGATCCCACGCGGCCATGTGCACGTGCGGACTATCATGATCGCTGACCGCGAATTGCCCGGGTGGATCGCCTGGGACGCGCGCATGATGCCGTGGCCCTACGCTCGGCCTGATATCGGAGGCTTCGCCGAGCGCCCCATCGGCCCGCACCGGAAACAGCGCAACGCTGCCGCCGCCATAGTTCGCCGCAATCACAAACTTTCCGGAAGGGTGCACGCTGATATGTGCCGGCGCGGTGCCGCCGGAGTTCACCGCCCCCAACCTAGTGATCTGCAAACTGGCGCTATCTATGGCGTACGAAACGATGGCGCCATTGTGGGTGCCCTGGTAATTGTCGATTTCGCTCACCGCATACAGTCGGTTCTGGGCGGCATTGACGGCCAGCCACGTTGGATTGCGAATATCGTCGACAACCTGAAGCTGAGTCAGCGAGGCAGTTGCGCTGTCGATCCGGAAAAGATAAATGCCGCCGCCGTTGGGTGTGTACGTGCCCACGTAGGCGTAATGAAAGGTCGGCGGCGGCAACGCCGCTGCCGCGGCGTGCGCCCGGCGCGAAAAGACCGCCGGCATCGCCATCATCGATGTCGCGCGCAGCAACTCGCGCCGGGTAACCTTCAGCGGCAAGGGCCTCTCTCCCTAGACGCGCACCCCGGCATTAGTTGTTCAAAAAAAGCGTGATGCTCGACGCCGAAAAAGCCGACGTCGATACTGCAAATTGACCGACCGCGGTCATCCCGGTCGCCAGGGTGGTGCCGTTCAGTTCCGATTGCAATTGAGTGATGAAGGCACCGTATGTATTGAAGTTTTCGACAGTCAATGAGACCTGATGACCGATCGAAAAAAGCGCGGCGGCACCGCTGCTCGGCGAAATCACCGGATCGGCGGCGAGGCCTACGAGGTCGACGATCTGCGATCCGATTTGGATTTGGTGGCGGGGACCGATGCCGGCGTTGGCGACATTCAAATCAATTGAAGTACTGTCGAAACTGGTAAACGGCGCCGCTGTACCGCCGCTCCAATCGATCACGAGTTCCGCTGTAATGGTGGTCGGATCGAGCAAGACCGAGGCAGTGAAGTTGGGCGAAGCCGTTGCAAACTGGTTGACGAACCCGTTGACGATAACCGCCGCTCCCACCGTTGAATTCGTCAGATCCAACCCGCTTGTGGTCACTCCGTAGTGGGTCGGATCCGCACCGCTGCCGACAAAATCGAAAGAGCTGATGGCGCGGCCGCCCAGCGTGGACAAATTGAGCGTCAGCGAGTTGCTGCCCTGCGCGGTCACGGTACCCGACGCCGAAACGATATCGAGGCGCACCCGGCCAGCACTGACATCCAGCAGGGTTTGGCCGGCGCTGGTCGTCCCCGCGGTGCCAAAGGCCTCTATGACAGATCCCACGGAAATTTGTTGGGGGCTGATCGTCTCGGTGGCGCCCTCGCCAAAAAAAGTGACCAATGTGTTCGGGCCGACGTTGACTAGGGTCGTGCCCGGAACAAAGGTACCGGTGCCGTTGTTCTGGAGTGTGGCATCTTCGATAGCTAGCGTGTTGCCGCTGCGCGCTGATACAACTCCCGAAATATGATCCAGGCCCAAGCCTTGCACGCTACTGTCGACCAAGACTTGCGATGCCGTGAAGGTCACGCTGGATGTCGCCGTAGAGGCAGCGCTCGCGGGCGCCGTCGGAACAGCGGCCGCGGTCGTGGCCGCTGTTGACGCGGTCAGCGTGCCGAACACCGTCGCCAAGGTTTTCGCCGGCAACGCCGCAAACTGTGCCTGTCCCGGGGCCCCGGTGAACACAAACCCATTGATCTCATAAGTGGTCTGATCAGTCGGCGCACCGGACAACTGACCCAAGCCGAGCGTGGCGCTGTCGAATGGCTGCACGCCGGTTGCATAGGAAGTGCTGTTCGCCCCCAACAACGGGCCGCGGATGCGAACCTGCTTGGCATCGATCGGCAATGTGCTCGCCGTAATCATCGGCGTAACGGTGACGGTATTCCGGTTTAGATCGACTGTGTTCGACGCCGCGAGATTGAAGTTCAACGACAGCCGGGCTGCCTGCTTCGCAGCACTGCGGATGGGATCGGCAGGATCGAGGGCCACGGTGACCCTCGCCAGACCCAGCGCTTTTCCATCGATGGCAAGCGGCGTCAGCGCAATGCCGTCAAGACTGCCATCATCGTAGATGATCAACGCGGAACTGTAGTCGAGGGTGATCTCCGCACTGCTGTAAGAGCCCTTGGCCACGGCCGGCGCGCCCAACACTTCGCTAAGATCGAACGTCCTTGTAAAATCTACCGGCGTTTCCGCGGGCAGAATCGTCAAGCCGGGCTTGCCGCTGGAAGTCTTGAGCTGAATGGAGGCCAGCCCCACGCGATAAGTGATAAAGGGGTCCGAGGAGGGTGTAGCGGTAATGGTCACGACCGCACTGCCGCTGCATGCTGCAATCGCCAAAAGCGCGAGAACCAGCGGCACCGCCTTGAGCGTCGAAGTTAAGGCCCGCATGCAGGTATTGTTGTGCGATTCCGGCCGCGTGAAAAGCAGCAAACAGGAAAAGATCTGTGAAGTCGCCGTAATGCGCAATCGCCGTCGCCAACGCGCGACAAGGATCTTCTGATCAAAGCGCGAGCGCCGCCAACACCACATGGCGCCGATCGACTTCAAAGAAGCGGCGCAGTGCCGCGCGGGTGTCACCGCGGCCGAATCCGTCCCTCCCCAACGGTGGACGGGTGGACGGCTTCCAGCGATTCGGGCCATTCCCCTGTCTCTGCGCCGGTGGCATAGAACTGAAGTTCATCGCGAACGGCACCACCCAACAGCTGATACACCGGCTCCTTGCGTAATTTCCCGAGAAGATCCCACAGCGCCAGATCCACGCCCGAGATCGCGTTTACGACCAGCCCCTTTCGGCCATAGAACTGAGTGGCGAACTACATCTGGTCCCAGATTCGCTCGACCTCCGAGGGGTCGCGGCCCTCCAGAAACCGCGCCATGTGCTTTTCCACGATGAAGGCCGCGGGCTCGCCGCCGATCTTAGAAAGCTTCATCGAACTCCCTCAGCCTTGGGTCTGCTCGTCAGTATGTGGTTCGTCCGCCGGAGGTATCGAAGACGGACGCTGTGGTGAAGCTGCATTCCTCGCTCGCCATGAAGCAGATCATGGCGGCGCTCTCCGCTATTTCTCCCAGGCGTCCCATCGGGAT
>CAWEKK010000002.1:0-147706 GCA_963809645.1 uncultured Gammaproteobacteria bacterium | reverse complement strand
ACGCGCTCGAGATCTGCCGGCGTGTCGACGCCGGCGGCGGCGATTTCGGCCACGCCACCAGGTGAATGTGCATGCCGTATTCAAGGGCGCGCAGCTGCTCGAGCTTTTCGGTCGATTTCGAGTGGCGTCGGCGGCCAGGCCGCGAATTGCAGCAGGCTGCGCACCCGGTAGGCATAAATTCCGATATGCCGCCAAGCGCCCGCAAACGAGACGGGCCGGTCTGCCGAGGTGTTGTCGCGCGGCCAGGGGACCGGCGCGCGGCTGAAATAAAGCGCCCGTCCATCGCGCGCGCGCAACGCTTTCACGCAATTGGGATCGAGAAATTCCCGCAACGATTCGATGGGCGCGACCGCGGTACGCGATATCGCGTCCCGCCGCCTCGCTCAAGGCCTGCGCCACGCTCGCGATCACCGGCGCCGGCATCATGGGTTCATCGCCCTGCAGATTGACCACGATATCATCGGCGGAAAATCCCTTGCGCGCACCGCTTCGGCGATCCGATCCGTGCCTGAAACGTGATCGCGTCGATGTCATCACGCAATCGGCGCCGAATTTCAATGCCGCAGCGCGAATTCGTTCATCGTCCGTGGCCACCAAGACCGAAGCGGCGCCGCTGGCGACGGCGCTTTGCCAAACCCATTGCAGCAACGGCTGGTCGCCGATCGTGAGCAACGGTTTACCGGGCAGCCGTGTCGACGCAAAACGCGCCGGTATGACGACGTGAAACGGACCAGCTTGCTGGCTCAGACAGGCTCCTAGGCTTCCAACAGGGGATCGTCGGCGTTCAAGGCGCGCGCCTCGTCGGGCAACATGAGCGGGATCCCGTCGCGCACGGCATAGGCCAGCCGATCCGGCCGGCAAATGAGCTCGAGCGAATTGCCGCTGCCTGCGCTGCGCAACGGTCCCTTGCAGATCGGGCAAACCAACAATTCCAGCAAGCGCTTATCCATTGTCCCTCAGGCGCGCGCCGCGCGCTTCTCGATCGACCCAAGCACGATGCCGCGCAGCTTATCGGCATCGCCGGCGGCGAAAGCCACGCTTACCGGCACGTACCAATGGTGCGGACCGGCAATCTCGCGGCATTTTACGGCATCTTTCTCGGTCATGAGCACCGGGAGATCATCGGCGAAGGATATATCGTCGCGCGCGAGCCGCGCGTGATCCGGCAGGGGATGCTCGATCACGCTGATGCCGACCGCACGCAGCATGGCGAAAAATCGTTGCGGATTGCCGATGGCGGCAATCGCATGCACCGGCCGGCCGGCAAACTCGCGCAGCGGCTTGGAACTCCCGTACTTCATCGCGACGGCGCTGGTTGCCAGCAGGCGCATCTGCAAAGCCCCGTCGTTCAGTATTGCTCCGCCGTTCTGCACGACGGCATCCACGCCGGCCAGACGCGCCGGCGCCTCGCGCAGCGGCCCCGCGGGCAGCAAACGCCCGTTGCCGAAGCGGCGATCGCCGTCGATTACAACAATCTCGCAATCGCGCGCCAACGCATAGTGCTGCAGGCCGTCGTCGCTCAAGATGACATCGCAGCCGGCCTTGAGCAGCAATTGGGCCGCGGCCGGACGATCTGCGCCTGTGGCAACCGGCACGCGGCTGCGGCGCGCCAATAGGATGGCTTCGTCGCCCACCAGCTCCGGCCCGTCGGCAGGCTGCACCAGCCGCGCGGCCCGGGAAGAGCCGCCGTAGCCGCGCGTCACCACGCCGGGGCGCAACCCGCGTCCGGTCAACTGCTCAGCCAGCCAGCACACCAAGGGAGTCTTGCCGGTGCCGCCCACGGTGAGGTTGCCGACCACAATCACCGCACAGGGCAGGCGTATCGAGCGCGCCAGGCCGCGCGTATAGATCGAGCGCCGCGCCCGCGTCGCCGCACCATAGACTGCGGACAGAGATTTCAGCCACCAGGCCGGCGTGCCGCCGTACCACATGTTGTTGAGCCAGGATTGAGCCGACATGGTTGGCGCGCTCGTGTCAAGCGTTGAACTGCATCCCGTGCAGCGCTGCATACAGTCCGCCCTGCGCCAGCAGTTCGCGGTGACTGCCGGTTTCAACGATCCGGCCCTGATCGAGCACGATGATGCGATCGGCGCTCTCCACGGTCGACAGGCGATGTGCAATCACCAGCGTGGTACGGCCCCGCATGAGCAGCGCAAGTTCCTGTTGAACCTTGCGTTCCGATTCGTTGTCGAGCGCCGCCGTGGCTTCATCGAGAATCAATACGGGCGAATCCTTGAGCAGCGCCCGCGCAATGGAGATGCGCTGCCGCTGGCCGCCCGAGAAGTTCTGTCCGCGGTCGGTGAGCAGCGTGTCGAATCCCTGCGGTTGCTGGGCGACAAACTCCATGACGTTTGCCGCCCGCGACGCCGCCTCGACTTCGGCGTCGGTCTTGCCCACCGCGTTGAAGGCGATGTTGTTGCGGATGGTGTCGTTGAACAAAACGACATCCTGACTCACCAGGCTTACCTGCGAGCGCAAGTCGGTCAAGCGATATTCGCGCACATCGGCGCCGTCCAGCAGCACCGCGCCCTGCTGCACATCGTAGAAGCGCGGCACCAGACCCACCAGCGTGGTCTTGCCGCTTCCCGATCGGCCGACGATCGCCACAGTCTCGCCCGGACGGACGTGAAAACTGACGTCATGCAGCACATCGCCCTTTTCCGCTCCGTAGGAAAAGGACACATTGCGAAATTCAATCTCGCCGCGTGCGCGGGCAATCGCCCGTGTGCCGCCGCCGCCCTCGGTCGGCTGGTCCAAAACCTCGAACACGCTTTGGCCGGCGGCAATGCCCTGCTGCAGCGGTCCGCTCATGTTCACCAAGCTGCGCAGCGGCGAGGGAATGAGAAACAGCGCGGTCAAGAAGCCAAAGAATTCATCCAGCGTCAGGTCGCCGGCTTGCACCTGGTGAATCGCCACCCACAGCACGCTGCCCAAGGCGATTGCGGCGATGCATTGAACCACCGGGTTGCTGATGGACTTGGCGCGCACCAGTTTCATGTTGGATGCGCGGTTATGCTCATTCACCTGCTCGAATCTCTGCGCCTGGTGATCCTCGGCGTTGAAGATCTTGATCAGGCGCAACGCGTCGATGGCTTCTTTAGCCACGCGCGTGATATCACCCATCGAATTTTGGATGCGCTGGCTGTAGCGCCGGAAGCTGCGATTGGCGATCTGCATCAGCCAGGCAATGACGGGCGCGGCGCCGATGCAAAACGCGGCAAGATGCCAGTTCAGGTAAAACAGATATCCCACAAGAATGACGATGCTCACGGTATCGCTGATGAGCGATATGGCGGCATTGGTGGCGGCTGCGGCCACCAGCTCGATATTGTTGGTCAATTTGGAGAGCAGGTGGCCGGATTGTTGGCTGTCCGAATAAGCGATCGGCAATCGCATGAAGTGCTGAAACAGATCGCGGCGCAGGCTCTTGATGACCTGCCGGCCGACCCAGCTGGGAAAATAATTGGCGATGTAGTCGCCCACTCCGCGCAGCGTGAACAACACTACAACGCCGACCGGCACCTCCCAAATGATGTTCGGATCCTGCAGGACGAAAGTGCCCTTCATGAAACGCTTCACCAGGTATGCCAATGAGGCATTGGAAACGGCGAACAGAATGGCGCCCAGAACGCCGACGAAAAACATGCCCGCGTGCGGCCGGGCATACTTGATCAAACGGCGATAGATTCGCCCAGCCGTCAGCGGCGGGTTTCGCGGCCGCCGCGCCGGCGCTCAAGGGTGCGAGTCCTCATGCACAGTGGCGATATTGAGTTGCGCAAAGCCCAGCTTTCCCGCCACGTCCATGGCTGTCACCACGGCTTGGTGGGTGGTTCGGGCGTCGGCGCGGATGGTGATGGGTCCGCGATCCGTACCGGCTTCCTTCTGCAAAGCGGCGCGCAAGGTATCGGGGCTGGAATTGATCAAGGTGCGCTCATTGACGCGGTAGGCGCCTTCCGCCGTGACGGTGATGATCAGCGGTTCGTGCGCACCTCGAGGTATCGGCGTATCGCTGGATTGCGGCAACTGGACCTTGACCCGTCCTTCCTGGTTGAAGGTGGTCGAGACCATGAAGAAAATCAGCAGCACCAGCAGCACGTCAATCATGTTGATCAGATTGATCTCGGGATCTTCTTGACGGCGGGGACGCAGGTTCATCGCTTCGCGAACCCCCCGCGCTCATCGAGCGCATCGACCAGCTTCATGGCTTCCTTTTCCATGCGAATGACCAGCCGCTCGACCTTGCCGCGGAGAAATCGGTAGGCAATGAGCGAAGGGATCGCCACCGTCAGTCCCGCGGCGGTCGTAATGAGCGCTTCGCCGATGCCGCCGGATAGTGTTCTAGGATCTCCAAGTCCGCTGGCGGTGATGGCATTGAATGCATGGATGATGCCGGCGACCGTGCCCAATAAGCCGAGCAACGGCGCCACCGCCGCGATGGTGCCGAGCGAATTGAGAAAGCGCTCCAAATCGTGAATCACATGGCGGCCGCCGTCTTCCAGGCGCTCCACCATGATCTCGCGCGGCTTGTCGCGATTGGCCAGTCCAATTGCCAAGAGCTTGCCCAGGGGTGAGTTCTGCTCCAGTGCAACCACCAGTTTGTCGCTCAGTTGATCCGCTTCGATCCAGTTCCAGACCTTTTGCGCCAGGTCACGCGGGATGACGCGATTGCTCTGGAGAGTCCAAAGGCGCTCCAATATGATGGCGACCGCCACGATGGAACATAAAATGATCGGCCACATGAAGCCGCCGCCCGCGCGGATAATCTCCCACATTGCGCCCTCGTTTAAGTCAAATAAAAGTTGCGGGCATGATACTTGAGCGCCGACTGTTCAGACAGCGCTTTTGGCACCCGCTACAAGCCATTGATTTACCGAATGGTCGCGGAGTCGAGTGCAGGCGTCACGAAATCGGCATAATGCGGTTGCGGGAGGCGTAACACCGAAACCATGAAACGCTGGCTCAAAAGCGTCACACCGGACCGAAAGGCACTGGAAAGTCATTGGTGCCTGAAGTATTTCACGGCCATCATGCTGGACCGCCGCTGCTGGTCGTTCAATCGCGCCAACGTAACGCGCTCATTTGCGCTGGGTCTGTTCATCGCCTTTATTCCCCCCACGCCCCTGCCGGTGCATCTGGTCGCCTGCGTGCTGCTTGGCGTGTATTTTCGCCTGAACCTACCGGTGCTGATCGCCACGGTGTTCGTCAGCAACCCGTTCACGTGGGTTCCCCAGGTGGCCGGATCGCTGTGGGTGGGCGCGAAGCTGTTAGGCATTGGACTTGATGCCCTTCCTGCATGCCATCAGCCACCGGACCTTGTGGGCGGACATGGGGACGCTCTGGCCGCCGCTGCTGCTGGGCGCCTTGGTGCTGGGTCTGATTTCCGCGGCATGCGGCTATGTGCTGGCGCAGGCTGTCTGGCGCGCGCACGTACTCTACCAATTGCGCAGACGCCGGGCGCGCTTAAGCAACCGCAGCGCCGCGCTCGACTAGGATTCCGTCCGTCAGCGTCAGCACGCGGTCGAGCCGCGCCGCCAGCCGTTCGTCGTGGGTCACGATCACCAGACTGGTCCCAAGTTCGCGATTCAGCTCGAGCATGAGTTCGAACACCTGGGCGGCATTCTTGCCGTCGAGATTTCCCGTGGGTTCATCCGCCAGCACCAGCCTGGGGCGCGTTACCAGCGCACGGGCCACAGCCGCACGCTGACGTTCCCCGCCGGAGAGCTGCGAGGGCCGATGATGCAGGCGTTCCGCCAAGCCGACGCGTGCCAGCAGCGCAGCAGCCTCCTGCTTCGCCGCCTGCGGACTCATGCGCCGCACCAGCAAGGGCATGGCCACATTTTCCAGCGCCGTAAATTCAGGCAGCAAGTGGTGAAATTGATAGACAAAGCCGACGGCTTGGTTGCGCAGGCGCCCGCGCTCGGTATCGCTCAGGCGATCCATGGCCGAGCCGGCGATCCCCACGGTGCCTCGAGTCGGCAAATCCAGGCCGCCGAGCAGCTGCAGCAACGTGGTCTTCCCGGAGCCGGATGCGCCGACGATGGCGATGCGCTCGCCGCCGCGCACTTGGATGCTCGCGCCGCGCAGCACCTGCAGCGTCACTGCGCCCTGGACGAACTCCTTGACCAGGTCAACGCCCTCGAGCACCGTGTCATTGGCAATCGACATCTTTTTACCCTCAATCATTTCGCAAAGATTCCGCCGGCAACAAACGTGCGGCGCGCACCGCCGGGTACACGGTGGAAATGCACGCCAGTACGAATGCAAATCCGCAAATTCGCAGCACATCGCTGGCCCGCACATGCGCCGGCAGGTCGCTCATGAAATACACCCGCGCATCCAGGAACTTGAAGCCAACGACAGCTTCCAGCGCGTGCACCAGTTCCTGCAGGTTCACCGAGATGAGCACGCCGAGCAGCACGCCGCACAGGATGCCCAGCAGCCCGATAAGACTGCCCTGCACCACGAACACGGACAGGATGCTGCGCGGCGAGGAGCCGAAGGTGCGCAGAATCGCGATGTCGCGCCGTTTGTCCTTCACCACCATGACCATGGTGGAAACAATGTTGAATGCCGCCACCGCGACCATCAACGACAGCATCACGAACAAAATGCGCTTGGTGATGGTGATGGAGCGGAAAAAATTCACGTGCTCGTTGGTCCAGTCCTGGATCTCGACGCCGCCGCCGATCGCGAGCGCCGCGGCGCGGCTTACGCGCGGCGCTGCATACATATCCGCAAGGTTCAGGCGTATTCCGGTGACATCATCGCCCATGCGCAGTAGCTTCGCGGCATCCTGCATTGCCATCAACGCGATGCGCCGATCGTATTCGTACATGCCGACGGAAAGAATGCCCGCCACTTCGAAAGCCCGCATGCGTGGAATGACGCCGAGCGGCGTGACGTCGCCCAATGCGACGATCAGCACGACCCGATCGCCGACTTTGACGCCGCAGCTCCTCGGCCAGGTCCTTGCCCAGAATCACCCGATAGCTGCCCGGCGTCAGATCGGCCAACTGGCCGCTCAAAAGATGCGGACGCAAGTCCACGACCCGCGATTCGGCCTCAGGGCTGATGCCGCGCAATAGCACGCCGGAGGATTTATCGCCGTGAGTCATCAAGCCCTGCGCCTCGATGTAGGGCGCCACAGCGTTGATCCCGGGAAACTGCTCGAGTTTTGCAACATCCGCGTGCCAATCGGCGATGCGGCCTTCGATGCCGGAAATGGTCGCGTGCGCCGTCAGGCTCAAAATCCGGGTGCGCAAGACCTCCTCGAAGCCGTTCATGACCGACAGCACGATGATCAGCACCGCGACACCCAGGGCCAGTCCCACGATGGCGATGCCGGCGATCAAGGACACGAAGCCGCGCCGCGGCGAGGCGCGCAGGTAGCGAAAGCCCAAAAATCCTTCGTACCAATAGCGCTTCATTCGTAACGCAGCGCCTCTGCCGGTTGTGTGCGCGAGGCTTGATAGGCGGGATAGACGGTCGCAAGCAACGTGAGCAGCAATGCTGCGGCGCCAATTCGGACCACGTCCGGCGGGTGCAGCTCGCTCGGTATCCCGGAAGCGTAATACACATCCGGATCGAGGATGTGGAAGCCGAAATTGGTTTCTAAGAAGGGCACGATGACATCGACATTCAAGGCCAGCGCCACGCCGAGCCCCACTCCAAGCGCCGTACCGATCCAGCCGATCAGCGCGCCTTGCGTTATGAAAACGGCCAGCACACCGCGCGGACTCAAGCCCAAGGTTCTCAAGATCGCGATATCGGTGCGCTTGTCGTTCACGACCATGACCAGCGTTGCCACGATATTGAACATCGCCACCGCGACGATCAGCATGAGGATCAACCCGGTCGTCGTCTTCTCAATGCGGATGGCGCGAAAATAGGCTTCGTTCTCCTGGGTCCAGTCGCGCACCTGCAGCGGTGGCTGCAAGCGCGCGGCCGCGCTGCGAGCCAAGCCGGGCGCCTGCAGCACGTCGTCAAATTTCAACCGAATTCCCGTAGGTCCCGCCAAACCGCGCAACGCCTCAGCGTCGCTCAAATCGATGAGCGCTAAAACACTGTCATGTTCCTGCAAGCCCACCTCGAAAATCCCCACGACCTCGAATTCCTGCAGGCGCGGCGCAAAGCGGCCGCCGCTCGAATTCCCCGGGATCATCACGACCACGGTGTCGCCGGGACCGACCTGCAGTTGATAGGCCAGCATTCGCCCGAGAATGATTCGATTCATACCGGGCTTAAGATCGGTCAGCTTGCCCTCGCGCATGGAATCGGCGATGGCCGATACCTTCGGCTCCCATTCAGGCTCAATGCCGCGAACGATCGCCCCGCTCATGGAGGACTGCTTGCTGAGCATGGCGTCCGTGTCCAGGTAGGGTGCGGCACCGATCAGGCCGGGCGAACCCTGCAGCCGGGCGATCCGCGCCCTCCAGTCCGGTATCGGCGCACCGCCCAAAGTCAGCGTCGCGTGTGCCGACAGGCTGAGCAGTCGCCCCCGCAGTTCGGTCTCGAAGCCATTCATCACCGACAGCACGGTAATCAGGGCCGCCACGCCCACGGCGACGCCAAGCAGCGACACCCAGGTGATAAAAGACACGAAAAAGCTGTGCTCCCGAGCCAGCGAGTAACGCAGACCCACGAAGACAGGGAGAGGTTGGAACATGAGCGGCGGCTAATCCTTACACGGACCGGTTAAATGGCAACACAATCAGAGTGTTAATTGAGTCAAGTATTGGTCCATAAAGGCAGTGGTATAGTTTCGGGGGGCCCAAAGTAAACATAGGATATCGGTAACATATGAGGTACGCCATGAGGTATCGAATTCTGCTGCTAGCCACCGTGCTCGCGAGCGGCCTCGCGGGGGCCGAGACTATTGCCGTCGACAACGGCATCGCCGTCAAACAGTCCGAGGTCGCAACGCCGACGCGCGGCATGACCATGGACCAGGTTGCGGGCAAATTCGGCACTCCCGCCAGCAAGGTTCCCGCTGTGGGACAGCCGCCGATCTCGCGCTGGGAGTATCCCGGGTTCGTCGTGTATTTCGAGCACGAGCATGTCATTCACAGCGTAGTTGTCAGCTCGTAAATCTCGGGCAGCGCGTAACCGCCTAAAGGCTCGCGCAATCATTTAAAATCCACTCCAAGGACCCACCGCGACATTGTTCGCGGCGGGCGTTTTTTATTTTTGAAATGCTTCAAATGCCCTTAGTCGATCCCATCCTTCCCGATAACGACGAGCGCTCGGTCAAATGGGGCAAGCTCTATGGTGCGGCCCCTGCCCTGGCGATCGCCACGGCCGCGCCGAATGCCCCGGGGCCGCTCATCGTCATCGCGCAGAGACTCGCGCGAGGCGGAATCCTTAAGCGAAGAAGTGCGCTTCTTCGCCGGGCCGAACCTTCACGTCAGGGTGTTTCCCGACCTGGAAACCCTGCCCTACGACAGTTTCTCGGCCCACCCCGATATCACCTCGGCGCGCCTTGCGACACTTGGCCGAGCTGCCCCGGGCGCGCCGCGGCGTCTGGTTGGTGGCCATCGACACGCTGCTGCAGCGCTTGGCGCCGCGCAGCTACATCGATGCTTACTCTCTCAAAGTACACGTCAACGAAACACTCGATCTTGAGGCGCTGCGCACGCAATTGGTGACGGCGGGCTACGTGGCGGTTACTCAAGTGGTGGCGCACGGCGAGTTTGCAGTCCGCGGCTCGCTGATCGATGTATTTCCCATGGGCTCGGATACCCCGTATCGAATCGACTTGCTGGACCGGGATGTCGACAGCATCCGGCGCTTCGATCCCGAGACCCAGCGTTCGCTCGAAAAGCTGGATCGCATTCAGCTGCTGCCGGCGCGCGAGACGCCTTTGAATGCGGAGGCGGTCCGTGAATTTCGCCACCGCTACCGCCTGCGCTTCAGCGGAGATCTTTCGGAGCAGACGGTCTATCGCGACGTCAGCACCGGGATTGCGCCGGGCGGAATCGAATACTTCCTGCCGCTGTTCTTCGAGCGCACCTCGCACTTATTCGAGTACTTGCCGCCGGCCAGCGTGATCGTGGACATCAACGACGCCGCCGCTCGCGCCGATGCCTTGTGGCAGGGAATCGGCGATCGCCATGAGCAGCTGCGTCATGATCGGCACCGGCCGATCCTCGATCCGGCCGAGATCTATGCGACGCCGCGCGAATTTCGGGACGCGCTGGCGCCCTGGCCGAAGAGTTCAATTGCACGCTTTCGAGTGGCCGCCGGAAACCGCCGGCCGTTTCCAGAACTTTCCCAGCGCAGTGCCGGCCATCGTGCGCATCGATGCCCGGGCTGAGCAACCGGCGGCGCAACTGGCCGGGCATATCAGCGCCGCCGGCGGACGCATTCTGATCGTCGCCGAATCGGCCGGCCGGCGCGAACTCATCCTCGATCTTTTGCGCGGCCGCGGCGAGACGCCGAAGATCTTCGACGGCTTTGCCGCTTTCCAAGCCAGCGCCGCGAAGCTCGGAATCACCGTATCGGCGGCGGTGTCGGGTCTCACGCTCGAATCGCCTGCGCTGGAAATCCTGACCGAGTCGCAATTATTCGGCGATCGCGCGGGTCAAGAACGCCGGCGGCGGCGGGCCGAGCGCGATCCGGCCAAAATACTCAAGGAATTGTCGGATCTGCGCATCGGCGCCCCGGTGGTGCACGAGACCTACGGCGTGGGCCGCTACGTCGGGCTGCAGACCATGGATATCGCCGGCTATACCGGCGAATTTCTGGTGCTCGAGTATGCGGACGGCGACAAGCTGTACGTCCCGGTCCAGTCGCTGCACTTGGTATCGCGCTACACCGGCGCGCCGGCTGAAACGGCGCCGCTGCACAAGCTCGGCGGCGATCAGTGGCAGAAAGCGCGCCGCAAAGCGGCGCAACGGATCCGCGATGTCGCGGCGGAATTATTGGACCTGTACTCGCGGCGCGCCGCGCGGCAAGGCACGCGCATGCTGGCCGGCGAGGCGGAATACCGCGCCTTCCAGGCGGGTTTTCCTTTCGAGGAGACTGCCGATCAGGCCGCCGCCATCGAACAAGTCATCGCGGACCTGAAATCCGACAAGCCGATGGACCGCGTGATTTGCGGCGATGTCGGTTTCGGCAAGACGGAGGTCGCCTTGCGCGCGGCCTTCATCGCCGTGCAGGCGGGCAAGCAAGTCGCGGTGCTGGTGCCGACCACGTTGTTGGCGCAGCAGCATTACACAACTTTTGTGGATCGGTTCGCCGATTGGCCGGTGCGCGTTGAAAGTCTGTCGCGCTTTCGCACCAATAAAGAAGCCGAGGGCGTCATCGCCGGCGTCGCCGCGGGCACCGTGGACATCGTGATCGCAACGCAACGATTGTTGCAGGGCAAAGTGCGGTTCAAGGATTTGGGATTGGTGGTGATCGATGAAGAACACCGCTTCGGCGTGCGCGACAAGGAAAAACTGAAAGCTCTGCGCACCGAGGTCGATGTTCTCACCCTGACCGCAACCCCCATCCCGCGCACTCTCAACATGGCGATGGGCGGACTGCGCGATCTGTCCTTGATCACCACGCCTCCGGCAGAACGCCTTGCGGTCAAGACTTTCGTGCTCGAGTGGAATGAGACCGTGGTGCGCGAAGCGGCCTTGCGTGAAATTCGCCGCGGCGGCCAAATCTACTTCGTACACAACACCATTGAAACCATCGAAAAAACCGCCCAAGCGATCCGCGAACTGGTGCCGGAAGCGAATGTTGCGGTCGGTCACGGCCAGATGCGCGAACGCGAACTCGAACAATTGATGCTGGATTTTTATCACCGCCGCTTCAACGTGTTGGTCTGCACCACGATCATCGAGAGCGGAATCGACGTGCCGACCGCCAACACCATTGTCATCGACCGCGCCGATCGATTCGGTCTGGCGCAGATTCATCAGCTCAGGGGCCGGGTGGGCCGCTCGCACCACCGCGCCTACGCTTATCTGATCACGCCGCCGCGCAAGGCCATGACCGCCGATGCCATCAAGCGGCTCGAGGCGCTCGAGTCGCTTGAAGAACTCGGCGCCGGCTTTACGCTGGCGACGCACGATCTGGAAATTCGCGGCGCAGGCGAATTGCTGGGCGATGAACAAAGCGGCCAGATCCAGGAAATCGGCTACAACCTGTACATGGAACTGCTGGAGCGCGCGGTCGCGGCGCTCAAGGCCGGCAAACAGGCCGATCTGGAAAGCCCGTTGGCGGCCGGGCCCGAAGTCGAGCTGCATCTGCCGGCACTCATTCCCGAGGACTACGTGCCGGACGTGCATTTGCGCCTGATGCTCTACAAACGCATTGCCGGCACGCCGACGCGCGAGGAGCTGGACGAACTCAAAGTCGAAATGATCGACCGCTTCGGTCCGATCCCGCCGTTCGCGCAGTCCTTGTTCCGTTCAACCTATCTTAAACTGCGGGCCGCCGCGCTCGGCATCCGCAAGATCGACGCCGGCGCGAGCAACGGCTACATCCTGTTTGAGGAGCAGAACAAGATCGACCCGAAACGCGTGCTCAAGCTGATCCAGGGGAAACCGAAGGAATACCGCCTCGACGGACCGCTCAAGCTAAGATTCGCGCACATCGCGCGCACCGAAGAGGCGTTGTTTACGCGCGTCGAACAGCTGGTCGACCAGCTGGCATAGCCCTAAGGAGAGGCGCCGCCGACGGCCGGGACGGCGCTTGTCCACGCACCGCCCGACCGGCCGCCGCGCAAGTTACTGAATGGCGCCCAGGAAATCGCCCTTGCCGATTTCAACGCCGCTCTTGCGCAGCAGCGCATACACCATGCTGGAATGAAAGTAGAAATTCGGCAGAACAAAATCGTTCAGGTAGCTGAGCGCCGTGAATTTCCAGGTTCCATTCGGAAATTTCAATTCTATGGCGCGCCCATCGTCGCCGGGAAATTTCGCCGCCGTTATGGTCTGCAGATAATCGACGGTCTTTGCGATGCGCGCCTTGAGCTCGGGCAACGTGGTTTCGGTGTCCTCGTGCTTCGGCACTTCGATTCCCGCCAACCGGCCGGCCGCCCCTTTGGCTGTGTCGCAGGCGATCTGCACCTGGCGGCTCAACGGATGCATATCGGGGAATAAGCGCGACTGCGTCAGTACCGTGCCGTCGATCTTCTTCGCCGCCGCATATGCAGCAGCCTTGTCGAGGATCGCCGACATATTGGTCAGCCCGCGCACCAATGCCGGGATGGAAAAATCATACAGGGAAGTCGCCATCAAATATCTCCTAAAGGTCATGCAATTTGGGGCGCCACTCTAGCTAAAGATTCCCGGTTTGGATAGCGAACGCGGGAGTGGGTTAACATTGCAACCATGTTGCCTTTCTCCGAAGCCTGCGAACGCAACAAGCAGCCGATACTTGAGGTATTGCGCGTGGCGTTTGCCGATCGCACGCAGGTCTTGGAAATTGGCAGCGGCACCGGTCAGCATGCGGTCCATTTCGCCGCGCAGCTTTTGCACCTGACCTGGCATCCAACCGAACAGCTGGCGTATCTGCCGGATCTGGCCGCGCGGGTAAAGCTCGAAGGTTCGCGCAATCTGCGCCAGCCCACGGTGCTCGATGTCAAACAAACGGTCTGGCCGCTGCGCAGCGTCGATGCCGTCTACACCGCCAATACCCTGCACATCATGGGCTGGGCAGAAGTGATGGCGATGTTCCGCGGTCTCGATACGCTATTGACGCCGGACGGGGTGCTATGCGTCTACGGGCCGTTCCGCTACGGCGCCCGCCATACCTCCGACAGCAATCGCGATTTCGACCGCATGCTGCAAGATCGCGATCCGCTTTCGGGTCTGCGCGATGTCGCGGAAGTGAGCACCCTGGCGGCGCGCCACGGACTGCGGCTGCGCACCGATCACGATCTGCCCGCCAACAATCGCCTGCTGGAATTCGTGAAGGCCTAAGCGCGCCCGACGGCCGACATGAGTGAACCCAGATCCAGCGCGTCCTCGTAGCGTTTGCCGTTGATGAAGAATGACGGCGTGCCCGCCACGCCGCTGCGCATGCCGCTCATGAAGTCGCGCTTGACTCTGGGCCGATAGCGGCGCGCATCGAGTTCGGCGGAGAATTGCGCGATATCCAGCTTGAGCTTGACGGCAAGTTGGTGCAGCAAATCGGTGCCTAATTCCGATTGCTGCTGATAAATGGCCTCGTGCATTTGCCAAAATTTTCCCTGCGCGCCGGCTGCCTCGGCCGCTTCGGCGGCAAACTGCGCGTACGGATGCATTTCGATCAGCGGCATATGCCTGAACACCAAACGCATCTGGCCGCCCATTTTTTTCGCGATGGCCTTGAGCATGGGCTGCATATCCGCGCAGAACGGACACTGGTAATCGCCGTACTCCAACAGAGTGACCGGGGCGTCTTCCGGTCCCTGTGCATGATCGGTCTTGCCGACGGGCGCCGCGAGGTTCATCGCAGTAATGACCCGCAGTCGAGGTTCTTCGCCTTGCCCGGATCGACGAGCACCAGCTTTGAATCCTGCGCCTGTATGCCGAACGAAGGCGCTTTCAGGGTGCCGCGAATGACGATCGGCGCGCGCAATTGCAGGACGCGCAGGTTCTTGGGGAAGCCGCGCAAAGTAAGATCCAAAGCTTCGGTATTTAAATTCACGGAACCCTCGCCGCTGATGACGACCGGCTCGGTATCGAGCACCAGGCGCTGCGCCGTCAGGATGCCATTGTTGGCCTGAAAACTCGCGATTCCGCAGCGCACCGGCACTTCCTTGTTGTTTTTGGCGAGCAATAGTCCCAGCCCCCGCAAATCGATGCCGGTGAGCTCCGCCAGCGAGTCCCTCACCATGCCGCCCGGCAATGTGGCCGTCACGGTGCCGTCGGCGCTCGCCGCGGCCTCGTGCAGCGATTTCCCCAGCCCTTTGAGATTGGCGCGCAATTGCAATGGCCCTTCGATGGCAGGCGGTCCGGGTTTCTTGCCGACATATTGTCCCAGCTGCAAATCGCTGATTCTAACTTCTACGCTGACTGCAGGAATTTCTTTCCGCGCATCGATTCTGACGGTGCCCTGCAGCTTGCCGCCCAGCAGATCCGCCGACACCGGCGCGGCTGTCACTTGGCCGTGATCGAGCGTCACCTTCATCGCGACGGCGCTCAAGGTCAGGCGCCCGGCTTGCACGCTGCGCGCATGGTATTCGACGTTTCCTGCAAATCGGCGCAGCGCGCTGGTATCCGGGGCGGCACTGGGCAGGAGCAAGGCGGCGTTGGTCTGCGGCTCAATATCGCGGCCCGCAGCGCGCGCGCCCACGTCGGACATCCGCAGCGATTGAGAATTGAGGTTCGCGCGAATGGTCGATTGCCCCGCTGAAGTGTCGATGGAAATCGTGCCGCGCACATCGCTCTGTCCGAAGCTGAGCGAGTAATCGGTGAACGACGAGGTAATCCCGCGCCGGGCAAGTTTGCCCGACAGCCGGTAGCTTGCGGTGTCGATCAACCGGGTGCCGGTGAGATAGTACATATCCTTGAGGTCCGCGCCCGAGGCCTCGAAGTTCGCATCAAACCTGCGCAAATCGAAAGGCTGCAGCAGGAAGCCGCTGCCCACGAGATGCGAGCCGCTCGAGCGCTCGGTGAAGGAAAACGCGTAGTGCCGATCGCTGCTCGCGGTACGCAGCGGATCGCCCCGCAACTCGATATTGACCGTCCTGCCGTTCAGTTGCCCCTTGGCCTCGATGTGCAATGCTGGGTCCTTGCCCCTGCCATCCTCGATCAGGACCGTGCCGTCGAATTGTCGGTGCATTTGCGCATCGTCCAGCCGCACACGCAAGGGCGAAACGAGCAAGGAACGGATTATCGGCAGTCCTTGAGGGGAACTTTTGTCGGGATTTTTCTGCAGCCAATTCGCGTGTCCGGTGGCATCGCAAAACAGGTGCAGCGTCGCATCCGCGATTTCCAGCCGTTCGATGACGAGGTCGCGGCCGGGCCACGGCATCTGCAAAACCAGCGTAATCGTGCCGATTTCGGCCGCAACCGCCGGAGGCGTCCAGGAGGGGCTGAAGATGGTGACGCGTTTGGCCGTAAGGCGCGGATTCAGGGAGAGGATTTGCAGACGCAGCTCCCCGTCCACGCGCAGCGGCCGGCCGGCAGCCATGGCCAGCAGCTTGACCACGGGAGTTCGACCGTAGCCCAAGTCCAGCGCGGCGGCGGCCGCCAAGCAGCAGCAGCATGAGCGTCAACAGCGTCCAGCCCAGCCATTTCAGCCCGCGCAGCGGCCCAGACAGGGGCCCAGAGGTTCGATTCATGGGCCATTAACGCACGAATCATCGCTAAAACCATTCCTGGAGACAGCCCCCACATTTGGTGGCATAATGACACCGAAACGTAGACTCTGCGCGCACTCTAGCTGCGCGCATCACCATGGCGAACCACAGGGGAAGGTTAACGACTATGAAGAAGACTCGTACATCGGCCGCGGCAGCGGCATTGATTGCGGTCGCGGCCTCAAGCTACATAGGCCTAAGCGGCGCAACCCCCACGGCAGCGAAAGCGCCCGCCGAAGTGGCGTTGCCCGTCACGGTTGATGACTTTCGCCTGCCCGATCAAGATCATCATTCACACGAACTGCGTCAGCTGGGAGATGCCAGCGCAGTGGTGCTGATCACCCAGGCAAACAACTGTCCGGTCAGCCGCAACACCAGCGCCGCCGTCAAGGGGCTGCAGGATCAATACGCGGCGAAAGGCGTCGAGTTTTTCATGTTGAACTCCACGCCGTCGGACACGCGCGACGCGGTTGCCGCCGAGGCAAAAGCCTACGGTTACAACATACCCATCCTGTTGGACAGCAATCAGCTGGTCGGCGAACAGCTCGGCGTGACCCGTACCGCGGAGGCCATCGTCATCGATCCGAAGACCTGGAAAATCGTCTATCGCGGTCCGATCGACGACAAGGTCACTTACGAGCGTCAAAAGGCCGCGGCTGATCACACTTGGGCCAAAGATGCGCTCGATTCCATGCTGGCCGGCAAGCCGGTGGCCGTCGCCCGCGTTGAACCGGTCGGTTGCATCATCGACTTTCCGGAGCGCGCCAAGATCGCGACCAGCAAAGTAACCTACGTCAAGAACATCGCGCCGATGTTTGAAGACAAGTGCGTGTCCTGCCACGAGCCGGGCGGCATCGGTCCGATGCCCTTCACCAAGTTCGAAGAGATCGCGCCGTTTGCGCCGATGATTCGCGAAATGATCCGCACGCAGCGCATGCCGCCCTGGCGCGCCGACCCCAGCGTCGGACATTTCCTCGGCGATCGCAGCTTGAGTGCCGCCCAGATCAAGACGCTGGTGCATTGGGTTGAAGCCGGCGCGCCGCGCGGCACGGGTCCCGATCCTTTGGCCGCGAAGAATTTTGTGGCGCCCGAGTGGCCGTTGGGCAAGCCCGACCTGGTGTTGGACGTTCCCGCCTACACCATTCCGGCCAACGGCATCGTCGACTACCAGCGTCCCTGGGTCGTCAATCCTCTGAAGGAGGGCAAGTGGTTGCGCGCCTCGACCATCAAGGTCGTGAATCGCCAAACCGTTCACCACATCCTCACCGGCTATCTGGCGGAAGTGCCCGGACCCGGCCAGGTTGCGAATGAAAGCAAGTGGGGAACTTCACTCGGCGGTTATGCCGTTGGTGCCGAATCCTTCGTCGAACCGAAAGACACCGGCGCGTATTTGCCCCCCGGCGGCGCGGTCGGCTTCCAGGTGCACTACACGCCGTACGGTCAGCAGGTCACGGAGCACTCGCAGATTGCGCTGTACTTCTACAAGGACAAGCCGAAGTACGTCATGCGCAATTCGGTCGTGTTGAACGCGAACATTGTCCTGCCTGCCAACCAGGAAAGCATCGAACGGCAGGCCTACATCGATGTCCCCAAGGACATGTTGTTGTTCAGCGCGTTCCCGCACGCCCACTATCGCGGCGCCTCCTCGCAGTTTTATCTGATCGACCCGGCCGGCAAGAAGACCTTGCTGGTGTCCTTGCCGCACTACGACTTCAACTGGCAGCGCGAATACAATTTCGTCGAGCCGGTCAAGGTTCCGGCGGGATCGAAGCTGTTGGCCGTCTACACGTATGACAACTCCGTGAGAAATCCGGCCAATCCGGATCACAATCGCGTCGTACCGTGGGGCGATCAGTCCTTCGACGAAATGCTCTACACCGCCTTCCACTACGAGTGGATCGGCGAGACCTCGGACAAGATGGATCAGTACGCGAGCTACGATAAATTGCTGACCGAAAATCGCGTGTTCGGCATGCTGGACACCAAGATGAACGGCAAGCTGGACATGTCGGAATTGACCGGCCCGATCGGCAAGCAGTTCGCGGATTCCTTCGCCAAGATCGACTCCGATCATGACGGCTTCATCGAGCCGAATGAGTTGGCGGCAGCGCAAGGCGCGATGATGAAACGCCGTCAACAGGCCTCACAGCAGCCTGCTGCGGCCCGTCGGCGCCGGCTCCAGCGCAAGCTGCGCCGGACAAGAGCGGAGGCGGTCAGTAATCGGCTCTCGGCGGCCCGTGTTGTCTCCTTTGCTTCGAAGGGATTCGCACGGGCCGCCTTGATCTCTTGCAGCGCCGGGGCGGCCGGTGTGGGCGCGGTTGCAGTTGCCCAGCCGCCGGACTTGGCCGGGTCAATATCGGCGCGGCAGCACCGCAATTTATCGGCCCCGGAGCCGACGGCACACGGCACAGCTTGCACGATTACTTAGGCTCGCTCGTGGTTCTGGAATGGACCAATCCGGTCTGTCCTTTTACCGCTGTTAAATATAAGAACGGCACCATGCAGGCACTACAGCGCTACGCGACCTCGAAGCAAGTGGTCTGGCTTGCCATCGATACCGCCGCTCCCGACCGCGCCGGCTATCTCACGCCCGCTGCGGCCCGAGCGCGCATTGCAGAAACACACGCAACGGTCACGGCCTTCCTGTTCGATGTCGACGGCAAAATCGCGCGCAGCTACGGCGCCAAGACCACGCCGAGTTTTTTCCTCATCGATCGCGACGGCAAGCTGGCTTACCAGGGCGCGATGGACCAACAAGTGTTCGCGGACCAGGCCGCCGGGCACGAATACATGAAATCCGCGCTCGATGACGTGGTTGCCGGCCGGCATGTGCAGACCCCGGAAACCCAGCCTCAGGGCTGCGCAATAGAATACTGATCCGATGCGCCTGGTCAGCAAAAACGCGGCAACCGCGCGCCGCCCCGATGCCGCCGGCAAATCCCGGCGCGAGCAGCTGCTCGATCAGGCTGCCCACGAGTTGAATTCCAAGGGCATATCCATGACGTCCCTGACGGCCGTCGCGGACAAGCTCGGATTCTCCCGCGCGTCGCTCTACTACTACGTCGAAGACCGCGAAGACCTGATGTTTCAGGTGTACCTGCGATCGTCCGAGATCATGGCGAGGCGCCTGGGCGAAGCCGCGCAATCCGGCGGCGGCACCTTGCGGGTCGTGGGCGATTTCATCACCAGGACATTGGACCCGGACGAACCGGAACTCGCGGCCTTGAGCGAGATCGGACTGCTCGACCAGGCCGCGCGCGAAACCGTCCTCGGCGTCTTCGAAGCGGTCGTGGCGCGGCTCGCCAGCCTTCTGGAAGCCGGCGCCAAAGCAGGCAACATCCGCTTTTGCGATTTCGAGATTGCGGCGCGGACCATCATCAGCATCATACATTCGATACCGCTGAATTCGGCGCTGGCCCAGGCGCTGCGCGTAACGCGCGGCGACATCATCGCCGCCGCCAACGACATCCTGGCGAAAGGCTTCGATGCGGATCGCTCGCGCACGGTCGATCCGCCGCCGATCGATTTCTCGCCGCTGCTCGCTCAACCCGGAGGGTTGTTCGATCGCGGCGCGCAATTCGACGCCAAGCGCGAAAAGATCCTTGCCGCCGCCTCGCAGCTGTTCAATCGGCGAGGCGTCGATACCACCTCGCTCGACGATATCGCCTCCGCCGTGGGCGCCACCAAGCGCACCCTGTACCACTACGTCGGCGACAAGCAGACCATACTTTCCGCCTGTTACGCTCGCACCGATCGGATTTTTTCGTTCATTCGCGAACAGGCCGCGGCTCAGGGCGGCTCTGCGATCGAGACTTTGATCGCGGTGCTGCGCGCCAATTCCATTTCGCATCAACGTGACGACATCGAACCCCTGCGCTCCTCCACCGGCTACGACTCGCTGAGCGACGCGGAAAAGGTGCTGGCGAGCGAGCGTGGCCGGGTGCTGGTGCAAGCCTATCGAGCGCTGTGCGCGGAAGCGCACAAAGAACAGTCCATGCGCGACGTCAATCGGGACTGCCTGCTGCTGTTTCTGCGCGGTGCCGGCAGCTGGCTGGCCAAAGGATTGCTCCGCGGCGACGATCAGCGCAAGGCGCAGATTGCCGCGGAAATCGCCGACCTGCTGCGCCTGGGCCTAAAACCGGTTTGATTCATTTTGCATTGATGACAATGAGTTCGACCGCCGGCGGCGGCAGCACGGCCTGTACCTGCAAGGTGGGACCGTTCTGCACGGCTTTGGTCGACCAGGGTGAAATTCGCCGAGTCATCGATTCGGTAGCGTTTCACTTGATACTTGCCGGAGGCCGGTACGCTGATCGTGGCCTCATAGCCGCCGTTGTCCCGGTATTGGAGCAGGCGGCGTTCCGGCAGCGAGGTATCCCAGCTGTCGCGGGCACCCAAGTAGCGCGGCGCGATTTGATAGTTGCTGATGAGAATCTGAATGAGCCGTTGGTCTTTGGAGCGGCCTGCCACGAGTGCCAGACCTGCATCGTCTCCGCCCGCCGTCCTGATGAGGATCGGAGTGCTCTTCAGGCCGCCAAAGGCGCTAAGCGCGAAGCCGACTGCATTGAGGGCGCCGCCGGGATCGCGCACCGCGGCATCGGCGCGATGATAGGTCTGCGCATCGATGGGACCACCCAGCATGTAGATCAGTGCACTCGCCGTGAAGGCTGCGCGCGCGGCCTTGGCCATGTCCTGATCGGCCGGATCGGCGTTCCACTCGTCCAGCACGTTCCTGGCAGAGCCGAAACCGCGCGCATCGAGAATTATCCGCAGCTGCCTCGCGATCGAGACGAAAAGATAAGGATCGTTTGAATCCACGCTGTAGAAATGCCAGGAGAAAAAATCCACCGGCAGGCGGCGCATGCGCGCGAAATCGAGAAACTTCTCCCGGTAGGCGCCGGCGATCAGCGGTTTGGAGAGCGCCGGACCGCCGATCAGGGCGTCGGCATCGGCCGCTTGCACGGCGTTCGCCGTCTTCTCGTACAGCGCGTAGTATTCCTCGGGCGAACCGCTCCAGGAGAGCTGCGAATCCGGCGCGTTCCAGACCTCCCAATAGCGTATGGCTGCGCGCAATCCCTTGTCCCATCCGGCGTTGTAGTGAAGCACGATGTGCCGGACAATCTGCGCCCACTTCTCCAGGTCCGAGGGCGGCGTCGGGCCGGCGGCGCTGCTTCTGCCGATGCAAAACAGCGGCTCCGCGCCCGCCGACCTGATGGAGGAAACAATCCGATCGGTCGCCGCGAAATTATAGCTTTTCGGATTCTCCGCATCGGCGCTCAAATCGGGAAAGATCGCGTCGATGTCCCCCGCGCCCTGCAGATCGTGAATGCGTACCAGGTCGATGTGCGCCGAGCGGTAGAACGGCGCACCCTCGGCGTCGGCGGCCTGTACGCCGCTCAAGGGGCGCAGCATTCCCACCGTGAGCGTGGCATCGACGGTGAGCTTGCGGGGCGGCGAGTCGCCGCTGTTGGCTGCGGTGGCGCTGCAAAGCGCAGCGGCCAACGCCAGACTTTGCATGACAGCGCGAGCTTGCATGGCCGGCTTCCGGACAGACCGATCTTAAGCGATCGTCAGACCGGCACCAACGCAAGCACCCGGAGCGGACTGCCCGAGCCGTTGACGATCTTCAGCGGCGGCGCAATCACCACGGCACCCGTGGGCGGCAGCTGATCCAGATTGGTCAGGCTTGCGAGCCCGAATCGGTTGGCACCATGCATGATGGTATGGCACGGGAACATCGGATTGAAGGTGTGCGCCTGACCGGCGTCCGTTCCCACCGTCTCCACACCCACTCCCAGGATATCGCGTTCCCGCGCCAGGAACGGCACGCATTCCGGATGAAAGCCGGGGGTATGCGAGCCGTCGGCGGCGAAATTGAGAAACGAATCGCCCGGGCGCTTCGACCAGTCGGTGCGAATCAGCACCCACGCGCGGCTGGGGATGCGTCCGTGTTGGCTTTCCCATTGCTCAACGATGCTCTGCGTCAGCAGAAAATCAGCGCTGCTCTTGACCTGCTTGGAAACGTCGATGACACAGGCGGGACCGATGAAGCGCTCCACCGGGATGTTGTGGGTTGCGTTGTCCGGATAGTCCTTGCCCGTCACCCAATGAATGGGCGCATCGAAATGGGTACCGGTGTGTTCGCCGCAGCTGATGTTGTTCCAGTACCAGGCCGGACCGCGCGAGTCGTAACGCGAGATTTCCTGCAGTTCGAACGGCTTCGAGGGAGCAAATTGCTCGGGCAGGCGAATGGTTTGGGTGGCCGCTTCCAGCGGCACCGTCAGATCCACGACGCGAATGCCGCCGCGCAAGATGCCGTCAACCAAGGTCGAGAGGGTCTGTGAGTGGGTGGCCATGTTGCTCTAGTAATTGATGGAGGGGTTGTCCCCGGGATAGATGACACCGACGATATCAAATCCGCCGGGCGTTGTGCATTGAACCGAATGCAGCTGCTTGCGCGGCAAGAACAGCACATCGCCGGCGGCCACCGCAGTCTTGGTCCTTTCGGTCCAGACGACGCCTTCGCCATTGAGGAAGATCAACGCCTCTTCGTATAAATGCCGGTGGGGTTCGGCTTTGGACAGCGGAATGTTGCCGATGAACTGCGTCACCACGGTCGAACCGTGTTCGCGGTTGACCAGCATCTGATAATAGCGCTCGGCCATTTTGTGCCGCTGCGACGGGTCGATGGAGGCGACCCGATCCGGAAACTGCGGCTCAAAAGCCGCCGGCATCGAGTCGCTCAGCACCAAGTCCTCGCTGCCGGGTCCATTCGAGACGAAGAACTTGAGCGCAGCCGAGGACGTGTTATGCACGCGATAGGCTTCCGCAGGCCGCACATAGATGCCTGTGAGCGGTTGCACCGCGAAGCGTCGGCCGCCAATCTCGATGTCGCCGCTGCCCTGAATCACAAACAGCACCGTATGGCGTCCGTCGGCCGAAATCACCGGCGAGCTGCCCCTCAAGACCTCCGCGTAGAATTGCGATTGAAACAACGCGCCGAGGCTCGGCGTGACGACCTGGCAGTAGCGCATCGCGCCGCGCGCGAGGAAAAGCGCCCGCGCAGTGGAAAACACGTAGCACTGCCCGTCAAGGCGTACGATCGGTCCGGGGCCCGCCTCCACCAACGAGACTTTTTGATTTTCAGAACTGTCCGGATCATCCGTAAGGTAACCGCCGGGCAAGTTGCTGTGCGCCCCGTCGCAAAAGGGTCCCGTGCCGGTCTGCTTGCAGCCGCAGAAAATAACGTCTTCGTCGCGCATCGGCGTGAAGACAACCGGCAAAAAACCGCTGCCCGCATGGGATCCATCGCAAAACGGCTGGGACTGAGAGCGTCCACAGCTGCACCACAAGTAGCGTTTCCCGGCCTTGACCTCGAAGTAGTAGCCCTTGCGATTGGCAATGCGCGCCGGCGTCTTGGTGCTGCTCATGGCCTCTCCCGCAATACTCCGTCAGCGCCTCGCCGCAGCGCGTGAGCCATATTGCGGCTCAGGCGCCGAATCAGCTTGAAGGCCGCTTCGGTTGCCGAGGGAGTGAAGCCTTCCAACAGCCGCTGCTCGCGGCGCCGCACCAGAATATTCAGTGAATTGAACAGCGCGCGCCCCTTCTCCGTGAGATAGACCTCAACGCAGCGGGCGTCTTCGCGCCGCAGAACCCGGCGCACATAGTTTTCCTTTTCCATGCGCATGAGCGCGCGGCTGAGCGCCGACTGCTGCACCATGGCGCGATCGATGATCTCGTTAATGGTGATCCCATCACCCATCGCGAGCACCGCCAGAATGCGCCAGCGGGTGACATTGATGCCTTCACGCCGCAGCTTTTCGATCAGATCCGCGTTCAGCTGATAGGCCAATCGCGCAATCAGATGCGGCAGGAAGTCATCGAACAGCGCTCGATCCGCCGTTTTGGACGGTGCGCCGGAAGCCGCCGCGGCTTGTTTTTTCCTAGGTTGCGCCATGCTGCTTAAAAGGGACTCTGACCGGCGAGGATAGCGGCAAATTTTTCCGTATCGATGTTACCACCGGAGACGATGCAGACTATATTGCCGTTGGCTGACCCTGCTGCCAAAGCCACGGCGACCGACGCTGCGCCGGCGGCTTCGGCAATGACATGATGGCGGCCGGCGAGCAGCCGTATCGCCGCGGCAATCTGTTCGAATGAGGCGCATTCCGCCCGGTCCGCCGCCGCACGCAGCAGCGGCCACATTTCCGCGAGCACCGTGGTGCTGCCCATGCCATCGACGAAACTCTGCCGGTGCGGAACCGTCATGGGACCGCCGTGCAGCAACGCAGCCGCGGCCGGTTGGGCAGCTTCCGATTCGGCCACAATCATCCGCACCGCCGGGCGAAGCCGCCGCATCACCGAACCGATGCCGCAGATCAAACCACCGCCGCCAAACGGTACGATCACCGCATCGCAGCCCGGCAGATCTTCAAGAATTTCAGTTGCAATCGTAGCGTTGCCCGCCAGCACGCCAGGCTCGGCGACCGGGTGGACAAAGACGCCTTCTTCGCCTGGGCAGGCGCGGCTGGTAAGAACAGTCCACCACTCGTCGAAGGACCGGCGGATCACCTTCGCTCCCAGCTCAACCAGCGCCCTGACCTTGGTTTCGGCGGCGGCATTCGGCACGACCACCGTTGCAGGCACGCCCATCGCGCGTGCGGCAAAAGCCAGACCCTGACCGAAGTTGCCGGCGCTCGCGGTCAACACGCCGCGCTGCAGGTGTGCCGCATCCATGGTCTTCAAGGCATTGACCGCGGCGCGGATTTTGAACGAGCCCCAGGGCTGCAGGTTTTCAAGCTTGAGGAAGACCTTGGCGCCGCCCGGCAGATCCGCGTTCAGCCGCAGAAGCGGCGTGCGCACTGCAAAGGGACGGATATTATCGCGCGCGGCGGCGACCTGCGCCGCGCTGGGCAGCGACAGTGCGCTAGAAGTCAACGACCTGCCCAACGCCGGCCGCGCGTGCTTTCTCAAGAACGTGATGCGCCGAGGCCAAATCCTGCGGAGCGATGCCGAGCGACTTGTAAAGCGTCATATCCAGAGGTGAGCAGCGGCCGGCCTTCGAGCCATTGGCCACCTCGCCGATTTCGCCCAGAATGTGCTCGGGCGTGATGGCGCCGGCACGCAGGGCGCGCAGATATTCGCCGCCTTCATTAATGGTCGAGTTGCGGCAATCGACGAAAAAGCGGGTCTTGACGACGGCCGGGATATCGATCTCCGCGGCCGCCGCGATGCTGGAACCGACCACATTCAAATGTACGCCCGGCGTCAACCAATCCCCTTCCAGGATCGGCTCGCGCGCCTTGGTCGTCGTGCAAATAATGTCGGCTCCGGCAATCGCCTCGCGCACCGTGGCGCAAGTCTCGATGACGACTGCGATGCTGCGCACCTTGAGAATCCGCGAACAGCTTCGCTTTGGCCCGGTCGCGCGCCCACACCCGAATGCGCCGTATCGGACGAACCGCCAGCATGGCCTCAAGATGGCTGCGGGCCTGCTCGCCGGCGCCCAACAGCGCCAGATCTGCGGCCCGCTCCTGCGCCAGCAACCGGGTGGCCATCCGCTCGCCGCAGCGGTGCGAATCGCGGTGATTTCTGCGGCATCGAGCAGCGCCACGGGTTGTCCGTGCTCCGCCTCGAATAACAGCACCAATCCTAAGTGCGAGGAATATTGCGGCGGCTTGTTGCGCGGAATCAGGCTGACCAGCTTGACTCCGAAACACTCCGGGTCGGCAAGATAGCCCGGCATCATGCCCATCATTCCGCGATCGCCCGGCATCGCCAGAATCGAGCGCAGCGGCAGCACCACCCGCCCCTCCGAGACGGCGATCATGGTCCGCTGCATCAGATCGATGCACTCGGCCATCGGCAGCAATTGGCGCACCTCGGCGCCGCGCAACACGCGAATTTCCATTAGGAGCCTGTCCTAAGCATTCAACGCGTGGCCCGAAAGAACCGCGCAATTCCTGCATTGCGGCTATGAAGGACTCGACGTCGTCGTCATTGTTGTAAAAATGGAAGCTCGCCCGGACATTGTCGTCGCGATACGAAGTAACGATGTCGTGCTTCATCAACTCCGCGGACAGTCCTGCGCTGTCGCGCGACGGCACCGCAACGGTGGCGCCGCGGCGCGCATCCTGCGGCGGCGTGATGCTCGGCCAACCGATCTCCTGCAGTCGTTCCATGCAGCGCCGCGTCAGCGCAAGGTTGCGCTTCTCGATGGCCGGCGTGCCGACCTTGAGCAGGAACTTGAGGCCGGCCTCGGCCGCATAGCAATTGACCACCGGCGGCGTGCCCGCCTCAAAACGGCGCGCACTCGGCGCCGGACGATTCGCCGTGATGTCCATCGCAGCAATATTCGCCTGCGCGAACCAGCCGCTGTTGGTGGGCACCAGCGAGCGGACGCACGACTCCCTTGCATATAGAAAGCCGATGCCCGCCGTCCCCAGCAGATACTTGAGCATGCCGCCGGCCGCGAAATCGACATCCAGCGCTTTGACGTCGATATCGAGCGAACCGACCGACTGATAGCAGTCCAGCAGCACCATTGGCACCCTTGGCGCGCGCGAGGCGCACGATGCCGGGAATATCGAGCTTCGCGCCGTTGCGGAAGCACACATGGGTGATCGCCACGAGCTGCGTTTGTTCGTCGATCGCCTTGGCGAACATCTCGGCCGGAATATAGCCGTCCGCGGCACGCGGCACATGCACGACCTGCGCGCCGCGCGGCTCCTGCGCATGCCAGATCTGCGCATTGGTGGGAAACTCGAAATCGCTGACCACGACCTTGTTGCGCGGCCCGGTAAAGTTCAGCGCGCTCGCCAGCGCATTCAATCCGGCGGACACGGACGCCGTCACGGCGATCTCATCGGGCGAGGCGTGCAGCAGCGTCGCCGTCAACGCGCGCACCGATTCGTTCTTGGTGACCCACACGTCCCAATTCGCGCCCACCAGCAGCCGATCTTCCATGTAGGCGTCGAACGCGGCCCGCACCTCGTTCGCAAGTGCACAATAAGAGCCGCTGTTGAGATAGGTCTTGCGCTGCAGAACCGGGAATTCCTTGCGCAGCGCCTCGAAGTTATGTTCCATGTCGAAGTCGTCCCAGGCTGCGAAGAAATACGGAAATTGAATTATATGCACAGTCATATAAACATGCAATTATGGGCGCGGCGCGCGCGGCGCCTTGGAACCTGAAAGGACATCGTTTGTTCGACGCAGTAAAGCCGGTGGGCATGACGCAGATCGAGGCCGCTCGGAGCCGCATTGCCGGCTTGAGCACGATATCTCCGCTGGTCGGCTGCGATATCGCACCGCCCGGCAAGACAATTCGCCTGAAGCTGGAAAACCTGCAGCCGATCGGCTCGTTCAAAATCCGGCCGATCGGCAATGCCGTGTTGAGCAGGAACCGCTCGGACCTGAACGCCGGCATTTACACCACCAGCTCGGGCAACAGCGCGCTCGGCGTCGCCTGGATGGCGCGCCGTCTCGGAATTGGCGCGACCGCCATCGTGCCTGCGAGCGCGCCGCAGGCGAAACTCGAAAAATTGCGGCGCTTGGGAACGCGGATCGACATGCGTCCCGACGAGGTTTGGTGGCGTGCCATCGAAGCCGGTACGCTCGAGGAACAAGAGGGCGTCTACATCGATGCGGTGCGCGATCCGGCCTCGCTCGCCGGCGATGCCACGATCGGCGTCGAGATCCTGGAGCAATGGCCGGACGTCGAGGCGATCCTCGTTCCCTTCGGCGGCGGCGGGCTGGCATCCGGCATTGCCTGCGCCGTGCGCGCCCTGAACCCTCAGGTAAAGATCATCGCCTGTGAACTGGCCAGCGCGCACCCGCTGCAATCGGCTTTCGCCGCCGGCGCCCCGACGGCGACCGCGCACGATGCCGGGTTCGTCAGCGGCGTGGGCTACGGTCGCGTGCTGCCTGAGATGTGGCCGCTGCTGCGCACCATGATCGACGAGGTCATCACCGTCTCGCTGGCGCAGGTAGCGCAGGCCATCAAACTGCTGGCGGAAAACAACCGCGTCGTGGCCGAAGGCGCCGGCGCGGTGTCGGTCGCCGCCGCGCTTGCCGCACAGTATCCGCAATCCAAGGTGTGCGCCGTCATTTCCGGCGGCAATATCGACAGCGAGATGTTCGCGGCGATCCTGCGCGGCCAGATGCCTTGAGCGCGCCAGCGCGCCTAAGATCAGCCTGCGTCTGTGTTCAGCGCCGGCGCGGATCGCCTTGCGTGCGCGCCGCGCTTTCATGATGAAGTAGCCCAACGACAGCAGCAGCAGCCAGGGAACGCCCACGATCCAGGAGATGCGCCAGGTTTCCTTGTCGAGTCCCATGGTCACCAATACCGCGCACGAGCAGCAGCAGTCCGACGAATCTGTACGCAGGGAAATCCCGGCGTGCGCACCGGCAGATCGGCCAGCTTGTGTCGGCGCCGGAAGCTCAAGTGGCTCAGCAGAATGATGATCCACACGATCATCGCGTCGAACAGCGCGACGCCGAACAAGTAGTTGTAGGCGAGCGGGGTCAGCTTCGACAGACCCGCGGCCGCCAGGATGCAGGCGCCGGAGACCAGAATGGCCGTGATCGGCGTGCCGTTCTTGCCGAGCTTGCCCAAGAATCCGCGGCGCAAATCCGCCGCGCGACAGGGAGAACAGCATCCGCGAGCACAGATACACATTGGTATTCATGCTCGAGAGCGCGGCGCTCAAGACCACGAAATTCATGATGCCGGCGGCATGGCGGATGCCGGAGTGCGCGAAGATCCGCACGAACGGGCTTTGGGTCACGACGGTGGCGCCGGTCTCGGTCCAAGGAACAAAGGTGACCACGACGGTGAGCGCCAGGATGTAAAACAGAAACAGCCGCAGCGCCATGGTGCGCAACGCCGCCGGAATCGTGCGCACCGGATCCTTGGCCTCGCCGGACGTGACGGCGATCACTTCGATGCCGTTGAACGACAAGATCCCCAAGATCACCGCCATCCACACGCCGCCGAATCCGTGCGGCATGAATCCGCCGGGCAGACCGGTGAGATTGTGAAAACCGACCGGCTTGGTCCACAGCCCGAAGATGGTCGCCGCGCCCAGGATGATGAAGATGACGATGGCCACCACCTTGATCAGCGCGAACCAATATTCGATGGAGCCGAAATTATTGACCGAGCGCGAATTGAAATACAGCAGCACAAAGGCAAAGCCCAACGACCAGAGCCACACCGGCGTGCCCGGAAACCAGAAGGTCATGTATATGCCGGCCGCCACCGCCTCGGCGCCCACGGCGATCACCTGCGCCATCCAGTAGGAGTAGCGGGCCACCAGTGCCCGCCCAGGGATTCAAGTAGATCTCGGCGTAAGTGCCGAACGAACCGGCGGTCGGATGCATCACCGCCATCTCCGACAGGCTGAAGACGATGGCCACCGCGGCGATGGCGGCAATCGCATAGCTCACGATCACCGCCGGTCCTGCATAGCCGATCGCAACGCCGCTGCCCATGAACAAGCCCGGTGCCGATGGCGCCGCCCAGACCGATCATGATGAGCTGCGGGCGGCTCAGATCTTTGTGCAGGCCGGCCTCGCGGCTGGCGATTGCCGATGCGTCCAATCGCTCCCTCGCTTGCGGTTGATATATTCGAAGTCATATGCAGTCTAGCACGCAAGAGATTTGCCCCTATGAGACCGCGGGGCGGCTCCTCGGCGTGTGACATTGATCGGCTCGAGCATTCGTCAGGGGAGGCGAAAAAGAGTCAAGGCACTGCTGCCTTCGTGCCTTGACTCTTTTTCCCTTCCCTGTTCTAAGCCGCCTGGTTTCGCCCTGATTTCTTGGCGAACTGCAGCTGCTGTTGCGCTTTCTGCAGGAGATCGGAAGGATTGTCGGCGGCGCCGGGCACGGCGGCGCAAACGCCCGACGCTGATGCTGATGTAACGCAGCACCGCCGAGCGCGGATGATGGATGCGCAAGTCCCGCACCCGCTCGGCCATGAGCTGCCCGACGCGCATGGCCTGCTCGATGGAGAGTCCCGGCGCAAATGCGATCAGGCTGCCGCCGTCGATGCGCGCCGTCACGTCGCTCGAGCGGCGCAGGCATGCGGACACCACATGCGCCACGCGGCGTATGGTCGAGTCGCCCGCCGCGCGGCCGAAGGTCGTGTTGTAAAGATCCAAGGCATCGATGTCCACCGCGAACATGGCGATGCTGCGCTGTTCGCGATGCGCAACCGCCCAATCGCGCTTCAAGAGCTCTTCGAGATACGGCAGCGTATACAGGCCTGTGAGGCGATCGTCGCGCACCGCAATCGCGGTCGGTTGGTGCGCGCCGCTCAAGGTGTCCTTGGCGACTTTGGAATCGATGCGCAAGCGCTCGCCGGCGTCGCGATGATGGCCCGCGAAGTGAGTCACGCAGCCGTCGGGATGGCGCAGCGGCATGACCGTCATTTCGTTCCAGAACAAGCGTGCCGTCCTTGCGGTAATTGCGCAGCAATACGCGGCAGGTTTCGCCCCGGCTCAAGGCATCGCGCAAGCGGTGACGGCCGTCCTGCTCGCGATCGTCCGCCTGCAGCAGGCGCAGATTTCGCCCTTTGAGCTCAGCGGCCGAATAGCCGGTTAAAGCCTCGAAGGCAGGATTGACGTAGATCACCGGGTGATCGGCGCCCTGTGCGTCGATCAATACCACCCCCTCGGTGGAACTCTCGACCAGGCGCCGATACAGGTCCGGATCAAAGCTCCGTCACGACTCCCCTCCGTCAGCACCAACGGGGGTGTCGCCGCAAGGCTTGCGATTAACATTACGCTCTGCTGCCACTGCCGGTCCGCTCCAAGATTGATCGGGGCCTCACCCCGTGCACGCATTCGAACCACCCGGGCCTGCGAGGCCGGCGAGCCTCGATCCGGCCCGAAATGATCGAGCACAGACTTTACCGCTTGTCTATCGTTGCAAATGGGCAGGACGTCGCAACCTGCAGCAATTGCCAGCTCGGTCCGCTCGATCATCCCCCCAAAAGCGGCCGCCCCGGCCATCGTGAGGTCGTCGGCAAAGACGCAGCCGTGAAAGCCCAGTTCCCCGCGCAGCACGCCGGTGACCCATTGCTTCGACAGGCTGGCCGGCGCTGAAGTCCAGGGCCGGGAATACCACGTGGGCCGGCATGACCCCGGCCAGATTGTTCTCGATGAGCAGCCGATAAGGCCGTATATCAGGCTCCAAATCGGCGAAATTGCGCCGGTCGATGGGCAGGGCCACATGGGAATCGGCGATCACCGCGCCGTGGCCCGGAAAATGCTTGGCCACCGCTGCCATGCCGGCCTCGCGCATTCCCGCCATATAGGCCACCGCCAGGGCGCCCACCGCGTCCGGGTCGCGATGGAAGGACCGGTCGCCGATGACTTCGCTCACCCCGTAGTCGAGGTCCACGCAGGGCGCAAAGCTGAAATCCACGCCGACGGCGCGCAATTCGATCGCCATCAGCCACCCCGCCGCTTGCGCCGCCGCCAATCCCGCGCGCCGATCCTCATCGTAGCGGCGCCCCAGGGAGCGTGCCGACGGCAACCGCGTAAAGCCCTCGCGAAAACGCTGGACCCGGCCGCCTTCATGATCGACGGCAACCAGCAAATGCGGGGTACGCACAGCACGGATCGCGGCGGTGAGCTGCGTCACTTGCGCCGCGTCGCGATAATTGCGGCTGAACAAAATGACGCTGCCCACCAGCGGGTGCGACAGCACCTGGATGTCCTCGGGCGTCAACTCCGTCCCGGCGATATCGACCATGAGCGGACCCAAGCTCATGCGCCGCCCCGATCGAACACGGCCATCGATTCAACGTGCGTCGTATGCGGAAACATGTCCATCACCCCCGCTGCGGTCAGCGTGAACCCTTGCCCGCCCAGGATTCCCGCGTCCCGCGCCAAACTGCCCGGATGGCAGGAAATATACACGACCCGCCGCGGACTCCACTGCTTCATGCGCGCAATGAGTTCCGCCGCGCCGGCCCGCGGCGGATCGAGCAGCACCAGGTCGTAGCGCTCGTTTGCCCATGTGCCGAAGCCATTCGGCTCGAACAGATTTGCCGCCGCGAATTGCGCATTGCCGATGCCGTTGCGCACAGCGTTGGCGCGCGCCTTGGACACCAATGCCGCATCCCCCTCGACACCTACCACGCGCCGTGCACGGCGCGCCAGCGGCAGTGTGAAATTGCCCAAGCCGCAGAACAGATCGAGCGCCGCATCGGCAGGCGCAGGTCCCAGTAACGTCATTGCGGCGTCGACCATCGAGGCATTGATGTCGCGGTTCACCTGTATGAAATCGACAGGTCCGAATTCAATCACGGTGCGTCCGCCATCCAATGCGTAGCTCAGCGGCGCATAGTCGTCGCGCAGCGGCCGCACCGACTCGAGACCTCCGGGCTGCAAGAAAATCTGCAGGCCGCGCGCCGCACCGAAGGTCGCGATTTTTTCAAGGTCCGCCGCGCCTGGCGCTTGCAACACCCGCAATACCAGTGCGGTGCGGTCATCACCCGCGGCGACCTCCACCTGCGGCAGCTTTTCGCGAATCGTCCAGCGTCTCGGTCAGCGCCGCAAGCGCCTCGGGCAGACGCCCTAGCGGTTCCAGCAATACTTCGCAGCGCTTGATGTCGGCAATGTAGGGCTTTTCGCGTTCGCGAAAACCCGCCAGAACCCTGCCCTTCTTGTGAACATACTTGATGCCGAGCCGCGCCCTGCGCCGGTAGGCCCATTCGGGACCGCGCAAGGGCGCGAGGACACGGAGCGGCTGAACATTGCCGATGCGCTGTAGATTCTCGAGCAATTGCCGCTCTTTGGCCTGAAGCTGCGCGGCGGCGAGAAAGATGCTGCAGCGAGCAACCTCCGCAAACGCCAAAATGCGCGCAGCGCGGTGCGACCCGATCGGCGGATGGCGTCAGAACATCGACCAGCCCGGCTTCGTCCATGTGCCGGCGCCGCTTGAGAATGCGCAGGCGCACACGTTCCGACGGCAACGCGCCATCGACGAACACCGCCTTGCCGTCGATGCGCGCCACGCCGCGGCCGTCGTGGGCGAGATCGACGATATCGGCTTCCTGCACCGCGCCTAAATTTAAATCTCGGGCCACGCTGCCGCGAATTCTTTGAGGTGGGGTGCGTTCGAATCAGCCAGCAATTTTCGTACACGCGCGACCTCGTGAGCGTGCTGCGGCCGCGATCAGGTGTCCGCGAATCAGCTCGAATCGCAGATAGATGAGATAGGTGTTGAGCACGTCGGTTTCGCAGTAGTCGCGAATGCGCGCCAGGCCGCCCTGCAGAAAAGTGCTCCACACTTCAGAGCCGTGCATGCCCAGTTTCCCGGGAAATCCGAGCAGCATGGCGATATCCTGCAGGCTTGCCCGGCCGCGGCCCTGGAAGCCGGACAGAATGTCCATCAAATCCATGTGCCGCCAATGAAAGCGGCTCAAATAATTGCTGTATCTGAAGCTCTGGTCGGAGTCTCCCATCTCCCAGTAGCGGGCCGCCGACACGCTGTGCAGCAGACTGCGATAGTGCAGCACCGGCAGATCGAAGCCCGCGCCGTTCCAGGACACCAGATCCGGCGTGTACTTGTCCAGGCCGTCGAAAAAGCGTTCGATCAGGTCCTTCTCCGACGCGGACTCATCGCCCAGGCTCCACACCTTCAACGACTCGCGCGAGCGCATGACCACCGAGATCGCGACGATTCGCTGCTGCTCGTGCGAGAGGAACTCGCTGCCGGTTTCCTGGCGGCGCTTCGTGAACATGATCTGCGCCACATGTTCGTCCGACAGATCGCGCAAATCGTAGAGCCGCCGCCCGAGATCCGTGTCCGGCACGGTCTCGATGTCGAACACCAGGGTATTCAAGGCGCAGCGCGCCGCATGAGAATTGCAACCGCAACCACCAGGCCGGCCTCGTCGGTCAAGGTGACGTGTCCTTCGCCTATTCCCAACCCGTCGCGCACCTTGGCGCCGCGCGCGGAATACACCACTTCCGGTTTGCCCCAGGAGTTTTGCACGATGCCGACATCGCGGATCCACACGCCATGCGAAAACCCGGTTCCCATACCCTTGACGATGGCTTCCTTGGCCGCAAAGCGCATGGCCAGAAAGCGCACCGGCCGCGCCGTCCGCTCGAGCTGCGCACGCTCCTCGGGCAGCAACAAATGCCGTACGAAACGCTCACCGTGTTTCTGATAGACCCGTTCGACCCGATCAACCTTCAAAACGTCGATGCCGATGCCGAAAATCATGCGATCACAAGCCTGCCCGGGCCCGGCGCATCAACTCCTTCATGTCGCGCACCGCCTTGCGCCAATCCGTCGACGATGGAGCGCGCCACGATCGCATGACCGATGTTAAGTTCGATGATTTCAGGGATGGCGGCGATCGGCTCGACGTTGTGATAGTTCAGGCCGTGACCGGCATTGACCGTCAATCCCAGCGAGGCCGCGAACTTCGCCGCCGTGCGCAGCCGTTCGAATTCGCGCGCCCGGGCAGCGCCGGCGGCCTCCGCATAGGCACCGGTGTGCAACTCAATGACCGGGGCGCCGACGCGGCGCGCCGCCTCGATCTGGCCCTCGTCCGGGTCGATGAACAAAGAGACGCGAATCCGACGCGGCGGCAAGCGCTGCCGCGACATCCTGCACCCGCGCGCTCTGTCCCGCGACATCCAGCCCGCCCTTCGGTGGTGACTTCCTGGCGCGACTCCGGCACCAAGCAGGCGTCCTGCGGGCTGACCTGAAGCGCGATGCGCACCATCTCCTCGGTCACCGCCATTTCCAGATTCATGCGGGTCTGCAAGGCCTCGCGCATCGCGGTCACATCGCGATCCTGGATGTGGCGCCGGTCCTCGCGCAGATGCAGGGTAATGCTGTCCGCGCCCGCCTCCTCGGCCAGCAGTGCCGCATACAAGGGATCGGGGTAGCGCGCGCGGCGCGCCTGGCGCAGCGTCGCCACGTGATCGATGTTCACGCCGAGCGCAATGCCCGCGTGCAGTTTGGGTTCGCTCACGAACGCTCCCGGGAGCCTGTCTCGCGCAGCGGCTCCCGATGGCGCAGCGCCAGCATGACTTCGCGAGACTTCAGAGATCGCCCGTCCAGACAGACATCGATGGCGGCGCGCAGCACCCGCTTGGCGTCGCGCAACGAGCGGGCATCCGCGAAACTCTCTGCCTGAAGATCCGCCAGGGACTGGCCGTAGATCGGCGCCCGGGGCCTCGGCCACGCACAGCTGCGGACCGCTTTGCAGGGCGAAGCGATAATACTTGTCCTGTTCCACCGGCAGCCCATCGCCGGTCTGCGTCAATTCCAAGCCATAGCCCAACTCATTCAGCAGACGCTTTTCGAATCGCCGCAGAGTCGGCTCCTCGACCTCGCCGCCGCACAACGCCTGCACGCAGGAGGCATATGAGAGAAGAAGATCTCCGGATGCGGATCGCGTCGCTCGGTCAATTTCAGGAGCAATTCGTTCAAGTAGAATCCGCTCATGAGCCGCTCAGGCGCGAGATTGGTGATCGAGCCATCGGTTTCCGCCGTCACCAACGGACAGGCCTCGGCGACTGCCCGTCCACGAAACCAACAAGCGCTGGAAGGGCCGCAGCACGCCCTTGAGCGTCGATTTCGGCCCATTGGCGCCGCGCGCGAACAGCGTGAGCCGGCCATGCTCCGCCGTGAACACTTCGACGATGCGGCTGGTGTCCCGATAGGCATACTGGTGCAAGACGTAGGCCGGTGCCAGCCATACGCGCCGCGTGCTCTTCACAACGTGTCGTACCCAAATTGGCGCAGTGCCATTTCGCTGTCAGCCCAATTTTCCTTGACCTTGACCCAAAGCTCCAGATGCACGGAGCGCTGCCACAGATCATTGAGCTCGATGCGCGCCAGCCGTCCGATTTCCTTCAAACGCTCGCCGCCCTGGCCGATCACGATGGCCTTTTGTCCGGCGCGTTCGACCCAAATGACCGCGTTGATCATAATTCGATTGTCTTCGTCCGCAAAGCGCTCGATTTGCACGTTGATGCCGTAAGGCAGCTCCTCGCGCAGCTTCAAGGTCAGCTTCTCGCGCACGACTTCCGCGGCATGGAACGGCTCGTCGCGATCGGTAACCACGTCCGGCGGCGAACAGCGGCGGCGACATCGGCAGCCGCGAGCCGACCAGATCGACCAATCGGTCCAGATTATCCGACTCGAAGCGCTGAGACCGGAATGATTCCCGAGGCCGGCACGCGCGTTCGGTCATCTCCTCGAGAAAAGGCAGCATCTTGTCCTTCGGGAACACCTGGTCCACCTTGTTGACGACCAGAAACAGCGGCTGCTTCAAGCCGCGCACCCGCTCCCACACCCACATATCCTCATCCGTGAAACGCATGCGCCTCGATCACGAACAGAATGACATCGGCGTCCTGCGACGAGGAGATCGCCACGCGGTTCATATACTGATTCATCACGCGGCGCGTCGACTCATGCAGGCCCGGCGTATCGACCAGCACCAACTGTGCGTCGGGCCGATTGACCAGGCCCAAAATCCGATGCCGCGTGGTCTGCGGCTTGGCGGTCACGATGGTCACCTTGCGGCCCACCAGCGCATTGACCAAGGTCGATTTGCCGACATTGGGGCGGCCGACAATGGCGACGTGGCCGGCGCGAAAATTGGGATCGCTCATATGGCGTTTGTGCATTTCGGCGGGCAGCAAGTCGATGATTTTCGCCGCGGCCAACTGCTCCGCGCGGCGCCGGCTCGCCGCCCTCGCCCACCGCGGACGACGCCGAACACCGGGACCTCGCAGGTGACCGTGAAGGATTGCGCGTGCGGATCGCCGGTCACCGCCGTCAGAGGTGTAGGTCGGCAGCGCCAGCCCCCGCGCCTGCAAGATTTCCTGCAGTCGCGTCTTGGGGTCCTTCAAGGATCTCGGCGGCCGGCAGGTCCAACATGCTGGGGGCCGCAATGCGTGCCACGACTGCCGCCGCCGCATCGTATCCGGCATCCAGGAAGATGGCGCCCAACATCGCCTCGAGCGCGTCCGCCAGAATGGACGCGCGGCGAAAGCCGCCGGACTTCAGCTCGCCGGGCCCGAGGCGCAGATGCTCGCCGATCCTCAAGTCGGCCGCGATCTGCGCCAGGGTCTCGCCGCTCACCAACGAGGCCCGCAGGCGCGACAACGCGCCCTCGTCGGCTTGCGGATGCGCATCGTAGAGCAGGCGCGCCACGCTGCAATTGAGAATGGAATCGCCCAGAAACTCCAGGCGCTCGTTGTGATCGGCACCGGCACTGCGGTGAGTCAGTGCCGTGCTGGCAGAGTGCCGGCGTCACGAACACATGGCCGAACGAGCGCCGAACCCAATCCGCAATATCATCCGGACTTGCGCAGCGGAATCACCGCACCTTCACTGTCTTGTCGAAGTGCACGGTAAGCGAGACATTCCCCAGCGTACGGTACGAGTCGTCGTAAGCCACATGCATCTGCACCCCGCCGTCGTCCTTGGTGATCTCGATGTCCTTGACCGTGACACCCGGTCGGATCTTCGATATTGAAGTGACGGTCGATCGAATTACGTATTGCCTGCGGATCCGGGATTTTCACCCTTGACCTCGGTGGCGACAGCCTCGAGCGTCCGCGCGATTTTCATGTAATTCAGATAGAGCGGGGCCAGCCGCACTCCCGCGTAAACGACCACCCCCGCCAACGCGAGAATGCATAGCAAACCGATGAATGTCATGCCTTGCTGGTGCTGGCGCATAAAGCCTCCCTATAAGAACCCCTATTCAATCGCATTCCCGATCCTTCTCCAGAGAGGTCCGTCACGAGTATCAAGATTAAGCCATATTCGCACCGCTTTACCGACCAGATTCTGCTCCGGCACGAAGCCCGGCGCATCCATTTCGTCGAGCCAGCGGCTGTCCTTGCTGTTGTTGCGGTTGTCGCCCATGAAGAAGTAATGGCCCGGCGGGACCACCCATTCGCCGCTTCTGACGCTGCCATTGGCAAACATGAGGCGATGGCGCTTGGCGTCCAACTGTTCAAATGCCGTGGGAACCCCGGTGTAGTTGTAAAGGTCCTGCTTGGGTCCCGTATAGGTCGGGGCCCGGCGTCTGCGGCATGAGCTTGTCGTTCACGTACAGCAGATTGTTCTCGTCGACGCGCACGCGATCGCCGGGCAGCCCCACCAGGCGCTTGATGTAGTTGATCTTCGGATTGGGCGGCAGCCGGAACACGATCACATCGCCGCGCTTCGGCGTACCCGTGGCAAACACCAGCGTATTCGTGACCGGCAAACGCAAGCCGTAGGAATACTTGGTGACGAATATGAAGTCGCCGTCGTACAAGGTCGGCATCATCGAATCCGACGGAATGCGAAACGGCTCGAACAAGAAAGAGCGGATCACCAGCACCAGGATGATGACCGGGAAAAACGAGCGCGCATATTCGACGGCGATGCGGCTCGCGCACACGCTCTGCGGGCGTGCCGGCGGAGGCCGCCGCGAGCCGGCGGCGGCGGGCGAAAAAGGCCGCATCCGCCGCCCAAATGATCGCCGACAGGGCGCCGACGATCACCAGCATGAGGCTGAAATCCACTGCTTCGTAGCGAAACAACCGCCACAGCATGGCGAGCGACAATCCGACCAGCGCATATCCCGCCAATTTCGGCAGCAAGGGTTCGTCCACATTGGTGGCGCCCGGGTCGCGCTGCGGCCGCAAAAACCAACCATCGATCAGTATCACCAGCACGCAAAACGCCCGCGCACAAAAGACCTATGAAAAGTCGATCGCCGTCATTCACGAATAGCTCTCCGGTTCAGAACCGCTCACCTTAAGCCTTAGTTGGTCTTCTTACCCACCTGCAGCACGGCGAGAAAAGCCTCCTGCGGAATCTCGACCGATCCGACCTGCTTCATGCGCTTCTTGCCGGCCTTCTGCTTTTCGAGCAGCTTGCGCTTGCGGGTGATGTCGCCGCCGTAGCATTTCGCCAGCACGTTCTTGCGCATCGCCTTGACGCTGGCGCGCGCGATGATGTGGCTGCCGATCGCCGCCTGAACCGCGATGTCGAACATCTGGCGCGGAATCAGCTCCTGCATTTTGTCGACCAGCTCACGGCCGCGGGAATAGGAATTGTCGCGATGCACGATGAGCGACAGGGCATCGACCGGGTCGCCGTTGATCAGGACATCGAGCTTGACGAGCGGCGCAGCCTGAAAATGGCTGAATTCGTAGTCGAACGAAGCATAGCCGCGGCTCGAGGATTTGAGCCGATCGAAGAAATCGAGCACGATTTCCGCCAGCGGCAGTTCGTACTGCAACGACACCTGGCTGCCCAGGAACAGCATCTTTTTCTGAACTCCGCGCTTTTCGCTGCACAGGGTCAGCACCGCCCCCACGTGATCCGGCGGTACCAATATATTGGCGGTGATGATGGGTTCGCGTAGCTCTTCGATCCGATCCGTCGGCGGCAGCTTGGTCGGATTGTCGACATTGATGACGGAACCGTCGGTGAGGAGCACTTCGTAAATGACGGTCGGCGCGCTGGTGATCAGATTCAATCCGTATTCGCGCTCCAGGCGCTCCTGCACGATGTCCATGTGCAGCAACCCCAGGAACCCGCAACGAAATCCAAATCCCAACGCGGTCGATACTTCCGGCTCGAAATGCAGCGCCGAATCATTCAGCTTCAGTTTTTTGAGCGCATCGCGAAACTGTTCGTAGTCATCGGAACTGACCGGAAATAATCCCGCAAACACCCGCGGCTGCACTTGCTTGAAACCCGCAAGCGGCTGCTTCGCCGGGTTGTTCTCCAACGTGATCGTGTCGCCCACCGGCGCGCCGTCGATTTCCTTGATGCCGGCGATGACGAATCCCACCTCGCCCGTTTCCAGCGATTCGCGGGTGACCGGTTTGGGCGAAAAGCGGCCGAGTCTGTCGATCTGGTGGCTGCGTCCGGTCGACATCACCCTGATCTTCTCGCCGGTCCGCAACGCGCCGTTCATCACCCGCACCAGCGAAACCACGCCCACGTAATTGTCGAACCATGAATCGATGATCAAAGCCTGCAAGGGCCGTCCGGGTCGCCTTTCGGCGCCGGAATTCGCTTGACCAGCTGTTCCAGCAACTCAGGCACGCCTTGGCCGGTCTTTGCGCTCACCAGCGCCGCGTCCTCCGCCGGAATGCCGATGATTTCTTCGATTTCGTGAATGACCTTGGCTGGATCCGCCGAGGGCAAATCGATCTTGTTGATGACCGGCAGCACCTCCAAACCCTGCTCCAAGGCCGTGTAGCAATTGGCGACGCTCTGCGCCTCGACGCCCTGTGCGGCATCGACCACCAGCAGCGCTCCTTCGCAGGCCGCCAGCGAGCGCGAAACCTCGTAGGAAAAATCCACGTGACCCGGCGTGTCGATGAAATTCAGCTGGTATAGCTCGCCGCTGACGGATTTGAAGCCCAGCGTGACGCTTTGCGCTTTGATGGTGATGCCGCGCTCCCGCTCCAGGTCCATGGAGTCGAGCACCTGCGCCTGCATCTCGCGCGCGTCGAGTCCACCGCATTCCTGAATGAACCGATCGGCCAACGTGGATTTGCCGTGGTCGACATGAGCAATAATGGAAAAATTGCGGATATTCTTCATCGAGGCCTGGGTCTAAGCAAACCAGCATTATACCGGGCGTCGATGAAAGCTGAGGGTCTTATCCACTTCCTCGGCGTCTAAATGGCCATGGCACACCAATTCCCCGCCGAACAACAGCACCGGAATCTTGTGGCCGTAGCGAGCCTTCGCCGCCGGCTCAAGATCGACGTCGACGACATCCACAGGCACTCCCCGAGCGGAAGGCAGCGCCGCAAGCTCGCTCTGCATCTCCTCGCATAGGCCGCATCCAGGGCGCGAATACAGCCGAAATCGCTTCAATGACGAGGAATCTCGTTGCCGGAGATTTTGACCGAGTGGGCGATAAATTCGACCGTTTGCGCCGGGACTTCGCCGACCGCGGTCACTTGATGACCCTGAACGACCGTGGAGAACGCGTAACCTGAACCCACACGGGCCAGCCCCTGCATGGGAGGCTGCGCTTGCGGATCCGGTGTAGCGGCAATGCCGGATGTCGACACCCCCTGCTCTTCGACGAACACCGACACCGTGGCCAGACCGTCGGAATAGACCAGGTGGCTGGCCGGCGCGGATGCACCGCCCAGCGTTTGCGCTCCTTGCACCGTCAATCGAAAGCCCGGCGGCAATTGACTGGCCCGGTAGGCGGCGAGCGCGGCAGAGGCATTGTCAAGGGAAGGCCCCTGTCGCACCCAGCGCATGCCGTCGGTGCGCACGGTCGGCGCCAAATCGCTGTCTGGGATGTTGTCCGGCATGTCCAGCCGCGCGAAGAAAATCTGCTCGATAACCTGGCCGCGCGAGTCGCACAGCTGGGTTTTGAGGGGCATGGCCGTCTTTTCATCCAGCCATAGGCGGTAACCGAAGCGAAATTGGTCCTTTGGGTTCACTGCAATGCCCCGAACCGGACGGCCGAGAATATGCGTGGCCGGAAGCGCTTCGATGCGATAAAAATCACCGACGCTCGAGTCAAATTGCGGCAAGGACCCCAGGAACGGGCCCCGATCCTGGCGCGGTTCCACCAGCACCGTATGCTGATCCGGCAGGTAGCAGGTCAGCTCGTCATTGGCGCGCACGAACTCGCGGCCCGAACCGTCCAGCGACTGCAGCCGCTCAGTCACTCTCCCCGAGCGCACCCGGTGAACGATGCGCATGGTCTCGACGCGGCCCCCGCTGATATGAAAAAAAGTGCCGTCGTAATTGCGCGTCGCCAGCGCCTTGTTCATGCGCTCCAGCCACTCGCGCGGATCGTCGGAGCCGCGGGCGAGCTGCGGAACGCTTGTCATCAATGCGCCGACCAAGGCGCAGGGAACAAACCAACCGGCAAAGGCGTACGAGGAAGACGTCATGGAGCGATGCGGGCATCCGGGGTCACAGCAGGCTGGACAACCCGCGGCGCAGGCGCCAAGGGCGGCTCGTCCTCAATCAACAGGTCGGCCAGCACGCCGCGCCTTCCTAAGCCGGAGGAGTACTTGCTGTGCGCGAAGACATAATTGGTCAAACGGGCCGGCGCCAGCGCCGAGGGCGTGTCCACCGAGGTTGCGGGCACCGTATAAGAGAGTGCCTCGCGGGGTCCTCCGCTACTCTGCACCGGCGACTGATTTCGCGCCGAGCCAGGAAGCGGCGCCGCGACGTTTTGCGCCGTGGCCGGTGCGGCGGCATGCAAGCCCGGCGAGATCGCGCGTTGTTGCAGGGCAACGATTGCGACCGTGGCCACGCCCGCGGCGACCGCGACCCCGGCAAGCGGCCGCCACCAACGCGGGGTGCGAGCCTTGAGCGCCTGGGCTGCCGGCACCGGTTCGCCATCGATTGCCAGATTCACCCGGGCGGCAAAACCGCGCGTCAAGATCTGCGACCCCGCGCCGCCGCGCAGCGCCTCGCCGATCAACGCGTAGCGTCCGAAGCTCTCGCGCAACTCGCCGTCCCGGGTCAAGCGCTTCAGCAGCAGTTCGGTTTCCGTGTTGGGCAATTCCCCGTCGAGAAACGCCGAGACTTGTTCACGAATTTGTTCGCTCATGTGTCCTCAGGCCTGCCTAGGCCGCCATCAAAAATCGGCCGCAGCTTTTTGTCAATCGCTTCCCGCGCGCGGAAGATCCGCGAGCGCACCGTGCCCACCGGACAGTCCATCGTCTGCGCGATATCCTCGTAGCTCAATCCTTCCAACTCCCGCAGGACGATCGCGGTACGCAGGTCCTCGGGCAGGTTCTCAATCGCTCGATTCACGGTTTCACGAATCTCATCGGTGAGCAGCAGGCCTTCCGGCGTCTCGGATTCAGCCAGCCGGGCATGCAGCTCATATTGCTCCGGGTCCTGCAAATCCAGGTCGTAGTCCATGGGCCGTCGTTTGGTCGCGACCAGCGCGTTCTTCGCGGTGTTGATCGCGATCCGGTACAGCCAGGTGTAGAACGCGCTGTCACCGCGAAACGACTGCAGCGCCCGGAACGCCTTGACGAATGCCTCTTGTGCGATGTCTTCAGCCTCAGTTGCATCGTGCACGTAACGCATGATCAGCTTCAGCACCTTGTGCTGGTATCGCAGTACCAATAAATCGAACGCCGCGCGCTCGCCGCGCTGGACTCTCTCGACCAGTTTGAGATCACTCTCCTCGACGCTCATGGGTGATCACAAACCGGCGAGCGTAAACCTACGCCTGTCGCGATAGACCGACCGCGCGCGGAAAAGTTCGACAATTCCCGCGCCGCAATGATTAAACGTGAATTTGCGCACACGGTTGATTCTATCAGCCGGGACAGGCCGCGTTAGAGGCCATGGGATGCTCAGACAGGCTCCGTGGGCTGCGAGCCGGCCGTAATTCGTTCGATCAGGACCGCAAGGTGCTCAGGGGGTCGTTCCTGGCCCAGACAATAGGCATAAATCACCGGATCCTGGGTCTCCAACAAGACCCGGAACGCCTCCTGCTCCTCGGCCGAGGCCAGGCCGTAGCGCTGCTCCAGGTAGCGAGTCAGCAAAATATCGAGCTCTTTCATGCCGCGCCGGCAACGCCAGCGCAATCGGCCTTCTTCCGTGGGCATCAATGGCGCCGGTGGACCATCATCTGCTTGATCTCAGCTATGGCCTTGGCGGGGTTGAGGTCCTTGGGGCAGGCTTCAGTGCAGTTCATGATGGTGTGACAGCGGTACAGTCGGAAGGGATCCTCGAGATTGTCCAGCCGCTCGCCGGCGCTCTCGTCGCGGGTGTCGACGATCCATCTGTAAGCGGCCAGCAATGCCGCCGGCCCCAGGTAGCGATCACTGTTCCACCAATAACTCGGGCAGCTGGTGGAGCAACAGGCGCACAAGATGCATGCCGAAGGCCGATCGACCTTCTCCTGATCCTCTTTGGATTGCAGGCGTTCGCCGTCGGGCGGCGGCGGCGTGCGTGTCTGCAGCCACGGCTTGATCGAGGCGTACTGGGCATAGAAATTGGTCAGATCGGGAACCAAATCCTTGATCACCGGCAGATGCGGCAAGGGATAGATTTTTATGTCGTGTTTGACGTCCTCGCAGGCGCTGATGCACGCCAATGCGTTCTTGCCGTCGATGTTCATCGCGCAGGAACCGCAGATGCCCTCACGGCAGGAGCGGCGGAAAGTCAGGGTGGTGTCGATCTCGTTCTTGATCTTGATCAAGGCGTCCAACACCATCGGGCCGCAGTGATCCATGTCGACTTCGTAGGTGTCGAGACGCGGGTTCTCGCTGCTGTCAGGATCGAAACGGTAGATTTTGAAGACGCGGATATTGGCCGCGCCGGCCGGCGCCTTGTATACGCGGCCGTCTTTGCGCACCTTGGAATTGGGCGGAAGAAAAAACTCAGCCATCAATGCTCCTCAATAGGTCCGCGCCTTCGGGGGAATCGATTCGACCTCGTCGGTCAGGGTATTCAGATGCACCGGGCGGTAATCGAAGCGGCTGTGGCCGGACGGGTCCACCCAGCACAGCGTGTGCTTCAGCCACTTCTGGTCGTCTCTGTTCGGGAAATCCTCGCGCGCCTGAGCGCCGCGGCTTTCCTTGCGATTCTCGGCCGAATGCAGCGTGGCGATCGCCTGCCCCAGCAAATTGTCCAATTCCAAGGTTTCGATCAGATCGCTGTTCCATACCAGGGATCGATCCGTAACCTTCACGTCGGCGAACGATGCGAACACCTCCGCCAGCTTGCGCTTGCCGTCGTTCAGCGTTTCGGCGGTGCGAAAGACCGCGGCATCGCTTTGCATGACGCGCTGCATGTTCAGACGAATGTCGGCGGTGCGCTGCGAGCCCTTGGCGTTGCGCAATTTGTCCAGCCGCTCGACCGCCGGCGCAGCCGCGTCGGCCTTCAGCGCCCGATGCGCGGAGCCTGCCTTCACCACCCGCGCGCAGTGTTGCGCCGCCTCGCGCCCGAAAACCACCAGATCGAGCAGCGAGTTTGAGCCCAGGCGGTTCGCGCCGTGCACCGACACGCAGGCAGCTTCGCCCACCGCCATGAGTCCGGGCACCGGCTTCTCGCCATCGGCGGTGCGTGTCAGCGCCTCGCCATGCACATTGCAGGGGATGCCGCCCATGTTGTAGTGAACCGTGGGTAAGACCGGTATGGGCTCCCTGTTGACATCCACACCGGCGAAGATCCGCGCAGTTTCCGCGATGCCGGGCAATCGCTCCTTGATGACGGCGGGACCCAAGTGTTCCAAGTGCAGATCGATATGATCCTTGAGGTTGCCCACGCCCCGTCCTTCGCGGATTTCGATGGTCATGGAACGGCTGACGACGTCGCGCGATGCCAGGTCCTTGGCATTGGGCGCATAGCGCTCCATGAACCTCTCGCCGGCGGCGTTGGTCAGATACCCCCCCTCGCCCCGCGAGCCTTCGGTGATCAAGCAGCCTGCGCCATAAATGCCGGTGGGATGAAACTGCACGAACTCCATGTCCTGGAGCGGCAGGCCGGCGCGCAGCGCCATGCCCCCGCCATCGCCCGTGCAGGTGTGCGCCGAGGTGCATGAAAACCAGGCGCGTCCATAGCCGCCGGTCGCCAGGATCACCTGGTGCGCACGGAAGCGGTGCAGGCTGCCGTCAGACATGTCGAGCGCCACGACGCCCCGGCACTCGCCATTTTCCATGAGCAGGTCGAGCGCAAAGTATTCGATGAAGAAACTGGCTTCATGCTTCAGCGACTGCTGATACAGCGTGTGCAGCATGGCGTGACCGGTGCGATCGGCCGCGGCGCAGGTCCGTTGTGCGATTCCCTTGCCGTAGTGCGTGGTCATGCCGCCGAACGGCCGCTGATAAATGCGCCCGTCCTCGGTTCGTGAAAACGGCACGCCGTAGTGCTCCAGTTCGATGACGGCCGCCGGCGCCTCCTTGCACATGAATTCGATGGCATCCTGGTCGCCCAGCCAATCCGAACCCTTGACGGTGTCATACATGTGCCAGCGCCAATCATCCGCGCCCATGTTGCCGAGGGCGGCGGAGATGCCGCCCTGCGCGGCGACTGTATGGCTGCGCGTCGGAAACACCTTCGTCAGGCAGGCGGTGGCAAGACCCGCTTCAGCAAGACCGAAAGTGGCGCGCAGTCCTGCCCCGCCCGCGCCCACCACGACCACATCGTAGGTGTGATCGATGAATCTATACTCGCTCATAGTCGTGAAAATCCAAACACCACGCGCAAAATCGCAAATATCGCAGCACCGCCGGACAGCACGTAGAGAAATCTCAAGCTCATCAGGCTGAGCACCTTCATGCCGCTGGAATGAACATAGTCCTCAACGATCACCGTGGTGCCCAGGTAGGAGTGATAAGTCAGCACCGCCACCAGCAGTGCCGCCAGGAACCCGCTCATCGGATAGGCCAGCCAGGTTCGCACGGTCTCGAAATCCAGAGCGGGCAAGCTCAGCAGTGAGATCACGAACCACAAGGTGAGCGGCAACAGCGCGATCGCCGTTACTCTTTGCGACCACCAATGCGCCGTCCCGTCCTTGGCGGATCCAAGCCCCGACACCCGGCCCAGAGGACTGCGCAAACTCATGAAAACCGGGGCCAAACCCAGGCCGCCACGCACAGGGTCAATGCCACCGCGCCGAACACGACCGCCCAGCCGCTGGCATGCCGTTGCCTGCGCTCGAATCCCCGGCCGGCATCCCAGAATAAGTGGCGCACGCCGTTCAGCAGGTGATACAAAAAAGCGAAAGTCCAGCCGAGCAGCAGCATGAGGCCGAGCGGACTCGCGAACCGGCGCGCGGCAGAGGCATAGGATTCCGGACCGCTGGCCAGGCACACGAGCCAGTAGCTCAATGCAAGCAGGCCGACGGCCAACGCTGCGCCGGTCAGCCGATGCACGATCGACAGCGTATTGCCGATCTGCCAGCGATAAATGAGCGCATGCGGCGAAGTCGGTCGGATGCGTGGCGGCATCATGTGCCCCTTGCAGCGAACTGTCGCAAGCGCAAAGCGCAGTTAGAAATCGATGCAGCGGCCACGGAATTCCCAGTCGCCAAAACGCGTCGGCTCCGGCCCTTCGCGTCCGCCGATCTCGACGGGAGGCTTGTCAGCGACGCATTGCGCATCGGTTGACGGCGTCGCAGGCGGCAGATCTTCTGAATTCGGCATCACGGGTGAAAGTTTGCCAGAAAATCGCGGCCAACGGTGCATCTGCGAGGGGCTTGACATCGCGGCCGCCGCTCCCATCTCATATATAATGTCCACTGCCGCAGCACCGTCAGGCCGTTTAGCGCATCTGGGGATCTTGCGATTCAGCGGCGCCGATGCGCTCGATTTCCTGCAGGGTCAAATTTCCAATGACACGCAGCGCCTGACCGAAAATATTCCTGTTTTCGCCGCGTATTCCAGCGCGCAGGGCCGCGTGCTGGCGCTCATATATCTGCTGCCCCATTCGAGCGGCGTTGCGGCGATTCTACCGCGCGAAATCCTGCAGCCTACGTTGGAGCGCCTGCGCAAATTCATTTTGCGTGCAAAAGTGCGCATCGAAGACGCGGGCGATTCTCTGGTGGTTGCCGGCCGTTTCGCCGCCATGCCCGAATCGGCCGCCGGCTACCTGGAGCGCGACGGCTTGGGGCTGGCACCCGTGGGCCGCGACCCGAATCGCTGCTGGATCATCGCAACTCCGGAACAGATTCCGCCTGAGACCGACACGGCCGGCGCCAGGCACCTTGAAGCAGCATGGCGGCTCGCCGATATTCACGCGGGCCTGCCGCAGATCTACGCGGCGACCAGCGAAGCATTCGTTGCGCAGATGCTGAATCTCGACCTGCTGGACGGAATCAGCTTCAGCAAGGGCTGCTACACCGGTCAGGAGATCATCGCGCGCACGCAGCACTTAGGCAGGATCAAGCGCCGCCTGTTCCGCTTGTTGCTGCCCGCGGGCAACTGGAGCATCGGACAGGCATTGCACCTGACCGACGGCCGGCAGGGGCGTCTTACGGAAGTGGTCGAGAGCGCCGGGCGGATCGAAGCGCTCGCGGTGCTGAACGTGGATCCCAACCCGCCGGCGGCCGCTGAAGCGACCGAGGATTTGGTCGCGGCGGCCGAGTTGCCGCTGCCCTATAAATTCTGACTATTCGGGCCGCATGTGCGGAAATAACAGCACATCGCGGATCGAAGGCGAGTTGGTGTACAACATTACCAATCGATCGACGCCTAACCCTAAGCCCGCGGTGGGCGGCATGCCGTAATCCAGTGCCCGTACGTAGTCCGCATCGTAGTACATGGCTTCCTCATCGCCGGCGTCCTTGCGGGCGACCTGATCCTTGAATCGCTGCGCCTGATCTTCGGGGTCGTTCAGTTCCGAAAATCCATTTGCGAGCTCGCGGCCGCCGATGAAAAATTCCCAGCGATCGGTGATGAAGGGATCCTGATCGTTGCGTCTCGACAGGGGCGAGACTTCCGCAGGGTACGCATACGCGAATGTGGGCTGGATCAGCGTATGTTCGCCGGTCTTTTCGAAGATTTCGATCTGCAGCTTGCCCGGTCCATCGCCGGCCTTGTAAGGAATCTTCATGTGATCGCAGACGCGGCGCAGATACGCGGCGTCGCGCAGTGACATCGGATCCAAATCGGCATTGTTCGCCAGAATGATGTCTTCGATGCTCATGCGCGCAAAGCTCTTCGACAGATCGAACTCCGTGCCTTGATACTGCAGCTTGCGCGAACCGAGCAGCGTATCCGCGAGGCCCTGGAATAGTTTTTCGATCAACTCCATCAGATCCGTATAGTCGGCGTAGGCCTGGTACAGCTCCAGCATGGTGAATTCCGGGTTGTGCTGCGTCGACACGCCTTCATTGCGGAAATTCCGGTTTATTTCATAGACGCGCTCGAAACCGCCCACGGTCAGGCGCTTCAGGTACAACTCGGGCGCGATGCGCAGGTACATCCCCACATCGAGGGCATTGTGGTGGGTCTTGAAGGGCCGCGCCGCGGCGCCCCCGGGAATCGGATGCAGCATCGGCGTCTCGACCTCGAGAAAGCCGCGCGAATCCAGGAATGCGCGCAAATAGCGCACGATCGCCGTGCGCGTCTCGAACACGCGCCGGCTCTCTTCGTTCATGATCAAATCGACGTAACGGCGCCGGTAGCGCATTTCCGTATCCGCTATGCCGTGCCACTTGTCGGGCAACGGCCGCAGCGACTTGGTCAGCAGCCGCAACTTGTCCACGCGCACCGATAGTTCGTCGGTTTTCGTGCGGAACAGGACCCCCTCGGCACCCACCACATCGCCGACATCCCAACCCTTGAATTCATCGTAAACGTCGCCGAGCGCGCTTTGCTGCAAAAACATCTGAATCGCGCCGCTCGAGTCCTCCAGCTTGGCGAAACTCGCCCTGCCCATGACGCGCTTGGCGCGCATTCGGCCCGCCACACTGACGCGCACCGCGGCCGCGTCCAGCGCCTCGGCCGGCTTCGCGCTGTATGCCGTCATCAGATCGCCCGCCAACGCATTGCGGCGGAAGTCGTTGGGATATGCGCTGCCGCGCTCGCGCAGCCTGGCCAGCTTTGCGCGGCGTTCGGCGATCAGATGATTTTCGTCGTTGTCGCTCATAAGACCTTAGGTTACAGACCCTGCTTCAAACTAGCTTGCATGAATTCATCCAGCGCGCCGTCAAGAACGGCCGTGGTGTTGCCTATTTCCACACCGGTGCGCAAATCCTTGATGCGCGATTGATCCAGAACATAGCTGCGGATCTGGTTTCCCCAGCTTACGTCCGATTTGGAGTCCTCCAGCACCTTGGCGGCGGCATTGCGCTTGTTGAATTCGAGCTCATAGAGCTTGGCCTTCAGCATCTTCATCGCGGTCGAGCGGTTCTTGTGCTGGCTGCGTTCGCCCTGGCAGGCCACGACGATGCCGCTCGGAATGTGGGTGATGCGCACCGCGGATTCGGTTTTGTTGACGTGCTGGCCTCCCGCACCGCTCGAGCGGTACACATCGGTCCGCAGATCGGCAGGGTTGATCTCGATATCGATGTCATCGTCGACTTCGGGCGACACGAATACGGAAGCAAACGAGGTGTGGCGGCGGTTGCCGGAGTCAAACGGCGATTTTCGCACCAGGCGGTGCACGCCGGTTTCGGTGCGCAGCCAGCCGTAGGCGTAATCGCCGATCATCTCGATGGTCGCGCCCTTGATGCCCGCCACTTCGCCGGGACTTTGATCGATGATCTCGGTCTTGATGCCGTGCGAATCCGCCCACTTCAAGTACATGCGCAGCAGCATCGCCGCCCAGTCCTGTGCCTCGGTGCCGCCGGCGCCCGCTTGAATATCCAGAAACGCATTGTGCGAATCCATCTTGCCGGGGAACATTCTCTGGAATTCGAGCCGCTCGACCTCGGCGGCGGAAGCGTTGACATCGGCTTCGATTTCCTGCGCGGTCGAATCGTCCGACTCGGCAGCCGCCAGATCGATCAACTCGGCGGCGTCGCTCAAGCCGCGCTTGAGCTTGTCGAGACTGCCGACGACTTGTTCGAGCCTGGCGCGTTCCTTGCCCAAATCCTGCGCGCGGTCGGGCTTGTCCCAGATCCCGGGCTGCTCGAGTTCGCGTGTTACTTCCTGAAGGCGTTCGTGCTTGTTGTCGTAATCAAAGATACCTCCTCAAGGAATCGGTGCGTTCCTCGAGATCTTTGATCGACCGTTTGATCTGATTGATTTCCATAGCCGCAAATCCTAACACACCGCTCACTGCAGCTTGAGATGCTGACAATTGAGCTGCACGCGCGCGGCACCGCGGTATTCGTTGATCTCCGAGGCGATAGGCAAGCTGTATGGTTGCGCCCGTGCGCCAGTGCGCCGGTGTCAGAGGGACCGCCGAGGTAGCCGAATGCGATTGCATCGAAAGCTTCCGAGCCGCCCGGCGCGGTGCACAGCCGCAACTTGAGGTGCTTGTCGCCGACGACCCTCGAATCCACCACCTTGAACTCGCCGTCAAAGATGGGCTCGGGAAACCCTTGACCCCAGGGCCCGGCGCTGCGCAGCGCCTGGGCCGTATCCATGCAAAGCTCGGCCGCGCTCAACGGCCCGTCCGAATGGATCACACCGGTCAATGAATCGCGGTCGGCGCGAACCGCCACCTCTGCGGCGAATGCCGCGCTGAACGCCGGCAGATTTTCTGCGCGCAATGACAGACCCGCCGCCATGGCGTGTCCGCCGAATCTTTCGATGAGGTCCGGCTGCCGTGCGGCGATGCTCTCGAGCGCATCCCGGATGTTGACGCCGGAAACCGAACGCGCCGAACCGCGCAGCGAGCCGTCTTCGGCGCGGGCAAAGGCGATGACCGGACGATGCAGCCGGTCTTTGATTCTGCCGGCCACCAGCCCCACGACGCCCTGATGCCAGCCCTCATCGAAAAGACAGACTCCGAGTGCATCGCCCGCCGCAGTTGCGCGCATATCATCCGCAAGTATCGCCGCTTCGAACTGCATCCGTTGTTCGATTTCACGCCGCTCCTCATTGAGCTTTGCCAGCAGGCCGGCCAGCCGCCCTGCCTCCCCGGCCTCATCGGCCAACAGGCAGGCGATTCCCACACTCATGTCGGTCAGCCTTCCGGCGGCATTCAAGCGCGGCGCGACGGCAAAACCGAGATCCGCGGCCGTCAGTTGTTCCAAGCCGCGCCCGGCGGTCTCCAGCAACGCGCGAATGCCGGTTACGCAACGCCCGGCACGGATGCGCTTGATGCCCTGCGCAACCAAGATTCGATTGTTGCGGTCCAATGGCACCATGTCGGCCACCGTTCCAAGCGCCACCAGATCCAACCAGTCGGCCACGCGCACGCTGTCCTCGCCCAGCGCTTTCGCCAGTGCGGCAATCAAATAAAACGCAACGCCGACGCCGGCCAGCGCGGGGCTCGCGAAGCGGCTGCCCGGCAGATTGGGATTCACGATGATGGCTGCCCGCGGCAGCTGCGGTCCCGGCAGATGGTGATCGGTGACGAGCACGGGCACGCCGATCGCGCGCGCGGCTTCGACCCCGGCAATGCTCGACACGCCATTGTCGACGGTCACGATCAACGTCGGCGAACGCGCGGCCGCCAAGGCAACGATTTCCGGCGTCAGGCCGTAGCCGAAGCGAAAGCGGTTGGGCACCAAGAAATCGACATGCGCGAAACGCAGCGCACGCAAAGCCCGCACAACCAACGCCGTGCTGGTGGCGCCATCGGCATCGAAGTCGCCGATGATGAGCACCCGGCCCGCCGCGCGCTGCGCCGTCAACAACTCGCGTTGCCGCGTCGAGGCCTTCCAAGGATCCCACCGGCAGCAACCGGTCGAGAGACAGGTCCAGTTCGGCGTCGTTGCCGACGCCGCGCGCCGCGTACACGCGCCGGAGCACCGGATGCAGGTGCCCGGCGAATCCTGGGCAGACTGCGGTACTGCGCCGGCGAATTTCCACGGTGTTCACCCGAAAGTTTCCCACCAAGGCTTGGCCGTGCGCCAAAACCGCCGCATGCCGCGTGGTGTCACAGTGAAAATACGATCCCCCGCCGAAATCTCCAGCCGCGCAAGGCGGCGGCTGCGCAGTTTCTCGGCCGCCGGTCTGAGCCAACGCGATTCGGCACCGCGCCACGCATCGCTGCCCGGAGCACCGGCTACAATGACGCCGCTCTCGCCTGTTCCTTCCCTTGATGCGCCAAAGGAATTGAAAAAAAGATCATTGCCTTCGGCCCAACCCTGCACGGCCGGCAGGGACGCAACCGGCACGCCGCCGCCCCAAAACCACAGGCCATTGATAATCGGCACTCCTAGCTCGCTGCGTGTTCTATTCACGCGGTGCTCAAATAACCACATTTCCGTCTCGCTGATCAATTGCCTCAGGCGACGCGGAATCGACGCCGGTTGGAAGATATTCTTCAATGTGCCGGCCCAGGGACTCCTGCAGGATCGCTCGCCGCCACATCGAGAGTCCGGTCAAACAGGCAAAAGAGCCCGCCCGAGCGCGCCGCCGTGAGTTGAATGCCGGAGCCCTGCCAGACGCGATTGAAGTCCGACGCCAGGATCTGCGCCGCACCGGGATCCAAGGACAGCATACCGTCATGCGGCAGCCGAACGCTGGTCATTTCAGCCACGTAGTGTACCGGCGTCGCGGCGCAAACCCAGGCTGCGTCCACGGCGCCGCGATCGGCGCACAGCGCCGCGGCGGCGACCGCGGGCATGGCGGCCGTCTGCGGCGCGATCACGCGGAAGGCGGCGGCGCGCCAGTCGGTGACGGACACGCAATCGTCGGCGCGCGCCAGCAACCGTTCCAGCAGCGCCGAGCGCCTGAAGTCGGCGCCGCGAGCATCGAAACGAAAAAACTGGCTGGGCACAAACGCTCCTGCGGCAATTTGAGTATCTTAAGGGTATGCGGTTCACCCAGGATTCCAGTTCCGGCATCAATCTCATCCGTGCTTACGGCGGAGGCGAGTTGCGCGTCAATGATCAGGTCTATCGTGGCGCGGTCATCCTCAGCGCTTCAACCGTGATCCCCGAGGCGAACATCCAAAATCTCGAAGACTTGGTTGCCATCGACGTATCGTGCGTGCTCGCGCTCGAGCCGGAATTGGTCCTTTTGGGGACCGGTACGCGCCAGATCTTTCCCGCCGCTTCGTTTGCCGCCCGGTTTCTCAAGGCGGGCATTGGATTTGAAGCGATGGATACGAGTGCGGCCTGCCGCACCTTCAATGTCTTGGTGGGGGAACAACGGCGCGTCGCGGCGCTGTTGCTGATTTGAAGCGTTAGGAAAAAACGGCAGGGCGTTAAGCGAAATACACAACCAAAGTAATTATCGAGAAATGTTCTTCTTCTAATTGATCTTGTTGTTGTTTTTCGATTAACCGTGTAAGCCTAACGCCCCGCAATGGATCTTCCGGACCGCGCGCAGTAAAACATATGAAATAATCTGTCGCAAGTCCCCGACAACTTTAATTAATCATATGAAATATTTATAAATCATACAGTTACAACTTTAATCTCGAAATCACCGTCACTAGGGGATCGGTAAAAATTTCAAGGGGTCGACCGGTTTGCCGTTGCGACGAATCTCGAAATACAAAGCAGGCTTTCCCGGCGCCCCTTCGCCCATGTGGCCGATCACCTGACCCGAGGATATTTCTTGTCCCTCGCGCACCAGGGACTCGCGGTTGTGCGCATAGGCGGACAACCAATTTTCTCCGTGCTTGATGATGATCAAGTTGCCGTAGCCGCGAATGCCGGTGCCCGCGTAGACCACCCGGCCCGCGGCGGCCGCTCGCACGTCCTGACCCAAGCGGCCTGACAGAATGATTCCACCGCCCGGCACCGCGCGCGGCGCACCGGCCGGATCGATGGGCCAAGCCCAAGGAGGCGTTGCGGAGCCCGCCGGGGATGGCGGTACCGAGCGAGGCTGCGGTACCGAGCGAGGCTGCGTGCGCCGAGCGTGACTGCGGCGCCGGCGGTCTTATTGCGGACACCGCCGCCTCATTCGGCGTCAGGCGAAGCGCCTGCCCTACCGTGATGCGAAAATCAGGCCCGATATTATTCCAGCGTGCCAGGTCGCGAAAATCGAGTCCGTGGCGCCAGGCGATGCTGTACACCGTGTCCTGCGGCCGCACGATATACAAATCCTGGTTCATCGGGCGCCGTACTCGCGCAGCCGACCAGCAGTGCCCCGAACAGGCTGAGCGCGCAAATACGGCCCGCGCCGCGCAATGCTAGCGCTGCAATCCCGAGACCAACGGAACGAAACTCACCGCACCCAACGACTGGCGGTCAATTCGAGTTTCGCCCTTGGTGTAGCGGAATAATTCCTGCCTGCCTTCGGGGCCCACCGGTGCAATCAAGCGACCCCCCGGCTTGAGCTGCTCAAAAAGCGCCGGAGGCACCGTGTGGGGCGCAGCCGTCAGCAGGATGCCGTCAAAGGGCGCCCGCGCAGGCCAGCCGACGTTGCCATCGTCGTGGCGAAAATTGACGTTGCGAATGCGCAGTTCCCGCAACGTGCGGCGCGCACGTCCCAGCAAAGGAGCAATTCGTTCGATGGTATACAGCTCCGACACCAGCGGCGAGAGTACGGCGGTTTGATAGCCGCATCCGGTGCCGATCTCCAACACCCGCGGCGCCCCTCCGGCCGCCAACAATGCCTCGGTCATCTTTGCCACGACAAAGGGCTGCGAGATGGTTTGTCCGAAGCCAATGGGCAACGCCGTATCCTCATAGGCGCGGCTCGCCAGCGCCTCATCCATGAACAGGTGGCGCGGCACATTGCGTATCCGATCGAGGACACGTTGATCGACGATACCCTGCTCCTGCAGCCGCTGAACCAGCCGTTCTCGGGTTCGCGCCGAGGTCATGCCGATGCCGCTGAGACGGGGGCCTTCCGTAAAATTACTCAAGCTCGAGCCATCTCTTCAGATCGGTCAACACCGCATGGCGCGTCAGGTCGATTTGCAGCGGCGTGATCGAGGCGTACCCCTCAGCCACGGCGTGAAAATCCGTGCCCGGACCCGCATCCTGTCCCGCACCGGCATTGCCAACCCAGTAGACCTCGCGCCCGCGCGGGTCTCTTGCCCTGACAATGGGCTTGGCGCGATGCCGGCTGCCCAGCCGCGTCACCTTGATGCCGCGCAATTGCCCATCGGGCAGGTCTGGAACGTTGACATTGAGGATAACCGGTCCCTCCTCCAACCCTTGCAGCGGACGCTCCGCCACACGCTGCACCAATTGCGCAGCCACCCGTGCGGCGCTCGCGAAATTGCGCGGGCTGTCCGCGCGTCAGGCACAACGAAACCGCCACCGCCGGCAGACCCAGAAAGCGCCCTTCGACGGCTGCCGCCACCGTACCTGAGTACAGCGTGTCGTCGCCCAGATTCGCGCCGTCATTGACGCCGGTCACAACGATGTCGTGTTCGAAAGCAAACAATCCTGAAATCGCCAGGTGCACGCAGTCGGTGGGCGTACCGTTCACGTAGTAGGCGTCGTTATCGTAACGCACTGCCCGCACCGGAACATCGAGCGTCAGCGAGTTGCTCGCGCCGCTGCGATTTCGATCCGGGGCCACGATGGTCACCGGCCCCAGCGGCTTGATCGCTTCCGCGAGCGCCGCCAGGCCCTCGGCGCGGTAGCCATCGTCATTGGAAAGAAGAATCTTCACTACTTAACAGTCTGCGCCGCGCTGGCGGGTGCCGCCGTGCGGACTATACTGTAACGCTCGAAACCCCGATAGCCGCGAAGATTGGATCCATGGGCAACAAGCGCAACCCTAAGCAAGGCTCCGAGGAAGACAACTCGGAGGCGAGTGCATTTCGCAGCGCGATGCGCGACGTCAAACCGCTGCTGCAATCACCTTCGCGTTTGGCAATTGCGGTGCGCAAGCGCCGCGTAAGCCCGCGCGCCTTCAGGCGCGGCTGCCGTGGAGAATCTCGATGCCGCGATGCCGCTGATTTCAGACGCGGCGGATGGCGAAACTGCCGCGGCGGCACTGACGTTTCAACGCAGCGGGGTACGCGACCAGGTGATGCGCCGGCTGCGGCGCGGGTTTGTATCCTCTCGAGGATGAGCTCGATCTTCACGGCCTGAACCAAACGGCCGCACGCGACCGGCTCGTGGAATTCATCGCGCACAGCCGCAATTCCGGCCGCCGCTGCGTGCGAATCGTGCACGGCAAGGGCTATCGCTCCGGCGCGCGCGGCCCGGTGCTCAAAACTGCCGTGAATCTCTGGCTGCGCCGGCACGTCGATGTCATGGCATTCACCTCCGCGCGCGCAATCGACGGCGGCACCGGCGCTGTCTACGTCTTGCTTCGGCCTGACGCCTAGGGCGCGGCGGCGCGCAGCGCGTAATCGACAACTCTGGCGTTCATGCCGGCGGTGATGGGCCGGTGCCCGAACAGCGCCCGGAAATAATACGGGGCGGTCAGCATGTCGAGCAGCAACTCAAGATCGACGCCGGCGGCGATCTCGCGGCGGGTTATGCCGCGCACCAGCGCCGCGCGCATGGAATTGCGGCGCGGCGCGAGCACCGCAGCACCGATCAATCGCGCCAGCTTGGGATCGTGCGCCATATCCGCCGCCAGGCCGCCCAGCGCGGCGCCCAACGGTCCCGCAAAAGCCCGCCGCAACGTGGCCACCGCCGCTTTGAGATCTTCGCGCAGGGAGCCGGTATCCGGCGCCGGTTCGCTGCCGAGTTCATGAACCACCGCAAAGGCCACTAAATGCCGCTTGCTGGGCCAGCGCCGGTAAATGCTGGTGCGCGCGCGCTGCACGCGCCGGGCGATGTTTTCAATGGTCACCGCGCGGTAGCCGCGGCTGCGCAGTACCGCGAGGACTGCCGCGATGACGTCCCTGTCGATGCCCTCATCGCGCGGCCTGCCGCGCGATTTGTAATTTGAAATGTTGCCGTGCACCTAAGGAACTTTAGCATACACAATGTATCGTATATAAGAGGGGAGGAAGGAGGCGTGCATGAACATCCGAACCATTACGGCGCTCGGCGCCTGCGCAACCGCGGCTCTCTACGCCTGCGATTCGGCGCAGAGCGATTGGTACAGAGCAACGGCCGCCAATACGCTGGCCGCGTATCAATCGTTTGTCCAAAAGCATGGCGATGACAAGCGGGCCGACAACGCCCGCGGCCGGATTCTGGCGTTGCAGGACGATCAGGCTTGGACCGAGGCGCAAGCCGCGAACAGCATCGCCGGCTATCAGGCATATCTGTCGACGGAGAGCGGCGGCGTACACGCGAACGAGGCGCACTACCGGCTCACGGCACTGCAGCGCGCAGACGATTGGAAAGCCGCCGCGAAGGACGGCTCGGCCCCGGCGCTGCAGGCCTTTCTGCTGAAGTATCCGCAAGGGACCGGAAGCCGACCAGCTCGCACAATGCTGGATGACCGCGTGCAGCTCGCGGATGCACCCAGCAGGACCGCTGCCGACCGCAAGCACGCCCGCTAAGCGACAGCGTCCTTGAGCGCGAGCTGCGGATCGGCGAGCTTGTCGATGCTTGGGCGCATGTGCTCGGCAATCAACCTGCGGGCGGCCATGTAGTCCTTCGAATGATTGATGGCTTCAACCGCCGTGAGTTCTCCGCCCTTGAGGTAGCAAACGCTGAAGCTGCGGGTGGCCGGATCGCCGCGCGTCAATTGCTGGTCGTGTCCCGCCGATAATCCGACGATCAGCAGTTTGTTGTCGTACTGATCGGACCAGAACCACGGCACGCGCTCATAAGCGACCGGCTTGTCGAGAATGTTCAGTGCGGCCGCCTTGGCCTGCTCAAAGGCGTTGTCCACGGATTCGAGCCGCACACGCGCCTGGTAGCGCGGCGAGAAATAATTGGTGCAATCCCCGGCGGCGAATATGTCAGGATCGCTGGTGCGGCAGTATTCATCGACCAGGATGCCGTTCTCGCATTTCAAGCCGGCTTCGCTTGCCAATTGCGAGTTCGCGAGGGCACCGACGCCAACGATCAACAAATCCGCCGGGTAGGTGCTGCCGTCGGCGCAAATGACGCTCTCCACGCGGCCGCGTCCTTCGAGCCGCACCACGCGCGTGTTGCAGACGATCTTGACGCCTTGGGTGCGATGCTCGTGCGCAAAGTATTCGGAAACATTCGAGGCGACGACGCGATTCATCACGCGGTCCGCCATTTCCAGGACGGTGACGGCGCAGCCCATATGGCGGGCGGTGGCGGCGGTTTCCAGCCCGATATAGCCGCCGCCGATGATGACCACGCGGGCGCCCGGCTTCAAGTCCTGGTGAATCGCGGCGGCATCGCCGATCTTGCGCAAATAGTGCGCTCCGGCGAGATCCGCTCCCGGGCACGTCAGCCGCCGCGCGCAGGACCCCAGACACAGCAGTAAGCGGTCGTAGGCGACCTGCTCGCCGCTCGATAAGGTCACGCGGCGTGCGCGGCTGTCGAGCCCTATGGCGCGGACGCCGAGCATGAGCTCGACCGCATGCTCGTCATAGAAGGCACGGTGCCGGAACAGCAGCCGGTCGGCCGGCATCTCGCCGCAGAGATACTTCTTCGACAGCGGCGGGCGCTGGTAGGGCAGCATGTCCTCTTCGCTGACGAGGACCAGCCTGCCTTTGAATCCTTCGCGGCGCAGAGTATCGACCGCCTGGGCTCCAGCCTGTCCGCCGCCAACGATGAGAACCGTCCCAATCATGGCAGCCATCTTAGCGGAATTGCCGGGCGCCAAATAAAGCCGGCCGGCTGCCGGCAGCGGGGCCGACTAGCTTCCGCCGCAAAATCGCGGGTATACTGAATATGCATGAATTTACGCTGTTATGTGAATAACAGATAACTGATATCGGATCGACGATGGATCTCAAGCAGCTCGAATATTTCCGCCACGTTGCTGAGCTCGGCAGTTTCACCAATGCCGCGGCCTTCCTTGCCGTCGGCCAGCCCACCCTGAGCCGTCAGATTGCCGAACTGGAAAGCGAGTTCGGCCAGGATTTATTCGACCGCAACGGCCGCGGCGTGGTGCTGACCCATGCCGGATCGCAGCTTCTCGAGCACACTCGCGGCATCCTCATGCAAGTGGGACGGGCGCGCCAGGAATTGGAGACCAGCCGCAGCGGCGACGCCGGGCACATTACCTTGGGACTGCCCGCCAGCCTCGGCAACGTCGTCACCGTGCCGCTGGTCAAAGCGTTCGCCAAGCACTTGCCGAAATCGCAGCTGGCCTTCTCAGAGGGCTTGTCCGCTTATATCCTGGAACGATTGAGCGTCGGACGCATCGATTGCGCGCTGGCCTACAATGCCACCGCGTGTGAAGATTTCGATGTCACGCCGCTGCTCGACGATCAGCTGTTCCTGATCGCCCCCGCTCGAACCAAAAAGCATCCGCCATCCATCTCCTTGAGCGAGCTCGCCGACTATCCGCTGGTCATTCCGGGCCGCCCGCACGCAAATCGCATGACCGTGGAACACGCACTTTCGAACATCGGCAAGAAAATTCAGATCGCGCATGAAGTCGAATGCATCCCCGCCATCGTCGATCTGGTGCGTCAAGGACACGGGTTCGGAGTGCTGTCGCTGAATGCGATCAAGTCCTCGCCGTGGGCAAGGCACGTTTTGATAGCGCCCATATTGAATCCGACCTTGATGTTTCCGCTCTCGCTCGTGACTTCAACGCGGCGCCCGAAGAGCGCGTTCATGCGCAAGTCGATTGCGCTGATCGGCAAGGTGGTGCGTGAGGAAATCTGCCAGAACCTGGCCAAGATGCCGCGCCAGCGGCGGGTGCGCTAGCGTGAATCCGAAGAACTTCGACAACGTGAATTTGAATCTGTTGGTGATATTCGCCGTGCTGATGCGCGAGCGCTCGGTAACCCGCGCCTCGAAAATACTCATGATTTCGCAACCTGCGGTCAGCCATGCGCTCAAGCAGCTGCGCACGCTGTTTGCCGACCCGCTGTTCATCCGCAGCAGCACCGGCGTCAATCCGACCAAGCACGCCCAGGTGGTGCACAAGGATCTGTTGGTGTCGCTCGAGACCATCGAGGCGATCTTGAATAAAAGAAACGAGGAATCAGCCCTCAGAGCGCCAGAAGCACTGAGGCCATCGCGGCCAGTCCTTCCTTGCGCCCGATGAACCCCAAGCGTTCCGTGGTGGTCGCCTTGATGTTGATGACCTGCGCCGCGACCTTCAGGTCCGCCGCGAGATTTTCCGCCATCGCATGCCGGTGGGCGCCGATGCGCGGCGCCTCCGCGAGCACCGTGATGTCGGCGTTGACCAGATGCATGCCCGCCGCCTGCATGCGCCCGGCCACCGCGCGCAGAAACACGCGGCTGTCGGCGCCGCGGTAGCGCGGATCGCTGTCGGGAAAATGCTGACCGATGTCGCCGTCCCCCAAAGCACCGAGCAAGGCATCGCACAGTGCGTGAATGACGACATCGCCGTCGGAGTGCGCGACAATGCCCTGGGTGTGGGGGATGCTCACGCCGCCCAGCACCACATGATCGCCCGCGCCGAAGGCGTGTACGTCGGTTCCGTGTCCGATCCGCATTTGACTGCTCTCCCCCATCTTGAGAATGCCGGCTGCCACACTCAAGTCCTCGACCCGGGTCACCTTGATGTTGAACGGCGATCCGGTCACCAGCGCGGCACGAATGCCGATACGCTCCATGGCCTGCGCTTCGTCGGTCACCGCAACGCCCGCGCGGGCGGCGTCCTGCAACGCATGGCGCAGCGCGCGAAAGCAAATACCTGCGGCGTGAGGGCGCGCCACAAGCCGGCGCGATCCACGGTCTGCACCCCGCTCGAGCGACTCGCGTTTCACCGTGTCGACAATCGGCGCCGCGAGCACCGCGCCGGCATGCGCAGTGCCCGGTGACGTGCTGCTCGAGCGCATCCGCCAAGGCAGCGATGTCGCTGCTGCTGAGACAGGGGCGCGCCGCATCATGCACCATGACCCAGTCGTCGTCGGCCGCACGCGAGGCCAGATGCTCCAAGCCGTTCATGACCGAGTCCTGCCGCTGTGCGCCGCCGATCGCGGTCAGCAGCTTGGGCGAATTCAGTCTCTGTGCCGCTTGCGGCCAGCGCTCATCGCCGGGCGCGAGCACCACCACGATGCCGTGGATGCGCGGCTCATTGAGCAGCGCCCGCAGCGACCACTCGAGCACGCTGCGCCCGAGCAGCGAGGCGTATTGTTTGGGAATTCCCTGCGGGGCGGCGGCGGCAAATCGCTCGCCGCGGCCGGCCGCGGGAACGATGGCCCAGAGGCGGCGCGTCGCAGGCCCGCTCATTCCGCGCGAGCGGTGACGGGAGCTGCGGGTGCGGCGGGAGCCGGCGTGTTGGCTCTCACGACTTGGTAAAAGGTTTCGCTCGCAGCGACCATGCCCAGTTCGCTGCGGGCCCGTTCCTCGAGTGCGGTCAAGCCCGTCTTGAGATTTGCCACTTCGGCGCTCAGTTGCCGGTTGCGTTCCGACTGCTCAAGGTTGGCCGCCCGTTGCGCAGCGACGGAGGCTTGCAGCCCGGTAACTTCGCGCAAACCGCGCTCCGAAAACCACAGCCGGCCTTGCAGCATGATCAACGCGATTGCCAGAACGGCAGAGAAAATCCTCATGGGGACAGGAGCTTAGCATGAACTCTTAAGAGATTGGAACGGATAAAGCGCGGACACCCGCGTAGCCGGCCTTGGCGCCGAGCTCAGCTTCGATCCGCAGCAGCTGATTGTATTTGGCAATTCGGTCCGAGCGCGACATGGAACCGGTCTTGATCTGCGTCGCGGTGGTCGCGGCCGCGATGTCGGCGATGGTCGCATCTTCGGTTTCTCCCGAACGGTGCGAGACCACCGCCGCGTACTTGGCCTTGAACGCCATGTCGATGGCCGCCAACGTCTCGGTCAGGGTGCCGATTTGATTTGGCTTGATGAGAATCGCGTTGGCGATCTTCTTGGCGATCCCTTCCGCAAATATCTTGGTATTGGTCACGAACAAATCATCGCCAACCAATTGAATTTTCGCGCCCAATTTACGCGTGAGCAGGGCCCAACCGTCCCAGTCGCCCTCGCTCATGCCGTCTTCGATGGTTACGATGGGATATTTCGCCGCCAGGCCCGCCAGATAATCGGCGAATTCCGCGGAATTGAATCTTCGCCCTTCACTCGCGAGCTCGTACACACCGTCCCTGTAGAATTCGGTGCTGGCAACATCCAACCCCAGGTAAATGTCCTTGCCCGCCTGATATCCTGCCTTGTCGATGGCTTCCAGTATCGTGGTGAGCGCCGCCTCGTTGGACGGCAGATCCGGCGCGAAGCCACCCTCATCCCCGACGGCGGTGTTCAAACCCTTGGCGTGCAGCACTTTTTTCAGCGTATGGAACACTTCCGCCCCATAACGCACTGCCTCGGAGAAGGACGGCGCCCCAATGGGCAGAATCATGAATTCCTGGATATCGACGCTGTTATCCGCGTGCGCGCCGCCGTTGATGATGTTCATCATGGGCACGGGCAGAGTCAAATCGCCGCTGCGCGCCAAATGACGGTACAAAGGCAATCCTTGATCGGTCGCGGCCGCGTGCGCAGTTGCCAGCGACACCGCCAGAATCGCGTTGGCGCCAAGATTCGATTTGTTCTCGGTGCCGTCCAACTTGATCATCTTGGCATCGAGGGCCGCCTGATCCTGAGGAGTTGCGCCCATGACCGCATCGCGTATCGGGCCGTTCACCGCGCCTACCGCTTTGAGCACGCCCTTGCCGCCGAAGCGCTGCATATCGCCGTCGCGCAACTCGACCGCCTCGCGCGAGCCGGTGGACGCACCCGACGGTACCGCCGCCCGGCCGATGGTGCCGGAATCCAGCACCACGTCCGCCTCGACGGTGGGATTGCCGCGCGAATCGATTATTTGGCGCCCGCGAACATCGACGATCCGGCTCATAACAATGATTCCTCGAAGGGTTGTCTTTTCACCGCACGATCCAGCTCGGTCAGCGTGCTCAAAAGCGATTTCATACGATCCAAGGGCCAGGCATTCGGCCCATCGGACAGCGCCTCGGCGGGATTAGGATGCGTTTCCATAAAGATCCCGGAGACCCCCGCCGCCACGGCGGCGCGCGCCAACAACGGCACGAATTCCCGCTGCCCGCCGGAAGAGTCGCCCTTGCCGCCGGGCAGCTGCACGGAATGCGTCGCGTCGAACACCACCGGACAGCCGGTCGCGCGCATCACGGCAAGGGAGCGCATGTCCGATACCAGATTGTTGTAGCCGAACGAAAATCCGCGCTCGCAAACCATGATCTGGGTATTGCCGGTGGAGCGCGCCTTGTCGACCACGTTTTGCATTTCCCAGGGAGAGAGAAACTGGCCCTTCTTGATGTTCACAGGTCGTCCCTGCGAGCAGGCGGCCACGATGAAATTCGTCTGACGGCACAGGAAGGCCGGCGTCTGCAGAACATCGACGACGGCGGCAACCTCATTGAGCGGCGTGTCTTCATGCACGTCCGTCAGGACCGGCACGCCGATCTTCTCGCGCACCAGCGAGAGCGCCTTTAAGCCGCCCTCCAGGCCGGGACCGCGAAAACTCGCGCGCGACGAGCGGTTCGCCTTGTCGAAGGACGCCTTGAAAATGAAAGGAATCTTCAGCGCGCCGGTCATTTCCTTCAAGCGGCCTGCAACATCGAGCACCAACCCCTCGCTCTCGATCACGCACGGGCCGGCGATGAGAAAGAACGGGCGATCGGGCCCGGCTTCGAAGGAAGTCAAGTTCATGCGCTTAGGCGCTCATGCGGTGGCGCGGCCCGGCTGCAACGAGGCCCGGTATTCGCGCGCCGCCCTGACAAATCCCGTGAACAAGGGATGGCCGTCCCTTGGCGTCGAGGTAAATTCAGGATGGAACTGACTGGCCACAAACCAGGGATGACCGGGCAGTTCGATGAACTCGACCAGCCCGTCCGCGGAGAACCCGGAGAAACTCAATCCGGCGGCCGCCAATTCATCGAGATAATGATTGTTGAACTCATAGCGGTGACGATGACGTTCGAAAATCGATTCCTTGCCGTACAGCGCGCGCGCCAATGAACCGGGGACGAGCCTGGCCTCCTGTGCGCCCAGCCTCATGCTGCCGCCCAGGTCCGACTTCTCATCGCGCACCTGTTGGCCGCGCTCCAAATCCTGCCATTCGGTGATCAAGGCGATCACCGGATGATTGGTGGCGCGATCGAATTCCGTGCTGTTGGCTCCCTTGAGCGCCAGCACATTGCGCGCGTACTCGATGATGGCGAGCTGCATCCCCAGACAGATGCCAAGATAGGGGATGCCGTTTTCGCGTGCAAAGCGGATCGCTTGAATCTTGCCCTCGATGCCGCGATCGCCGAAGCCGCCCGGGACCAGAATGGCATCCATTTTTTGCAGCGCCGAGGCACCCGAGCGCTCGATGTCCTGCGACTCGAAATAATGAATATTCACGCGTGTGCGGGTCTTGATGCCGCCATGCATCAGCGACTCGTTCAAGGAAATATACGAGTCGCGGATCTGCACGTATTTGCCCACCATGCCGATGTCCACCACCGCTTCCGGATTTTGCTTGGCGACCACGACCGCGCGCCATTCGGACAGATCGGTGGGCGGGGCGTTCAAGCGCAGCTTGTCGATGACGATGTCATCCAAATCCTGTTCGTGGAGCAGCATCGGAATCTTATAAATATCGTCGGAGTCCACCGCCGAAATGACCGCCCGCTCTTCGACATTGGTGAACAGGGCTATTTTGCGGCGCTGCTCATCGGGAAGCGTCTGGCTGCAGCGGCACAATAAAATATCCGGCTGAATGCCGATGCCGCGCAGTTCCTTGACCGAGTGCTGCGTCGGCTTGGTTTTGATTTCACCGGCGCCCCCGAGAATGGGCACCAGCGTCAAATGCATATACAGAACCTTGTCGCGCCCGAGTTCGACGCCCATTTGGCGAATCGCCTCGAGAAACGGCAGCGATTCGATATCGCCGACCGTGCCGCCGATCTCCACCATGCAGACATCCGAATCGCCCGCACCCATGCGGATGCGGTGTTTGATTTCGTCGGTGATGTGCGGAATGACCTGGACCGTCGCACCCAGATAATCGCCGCGCCGCTCCTTCGCGATGACGCGCTCGTAAATTCTGCCGGTCGTGAAATTGCTGTTGCGCCCGGTGGTGGTGCGCACAAACCGCTCGTAATGGCCCAAATCCAGATCGGTCTCGGTGCCGTCCGCGGTAACGAACACTTCGCCGTGCTGAAAGGGGCTCATGGTGCCGGGATCCACATTGATGTAGGGATCCAGCTTGACCATGCTGATTTTGAGCCCGCGCGCCTCGAGAATCGCACCAAGCGATGCCGAGGCAATGCCTTTGCCCAGCGAGGAAACCACGCCGCCGGTGACGAAAACGAATCGATTCATAGTGACCGCCGATTAAACGTTTGCCGTCCGCCGGAGCAGAGGTCCAAACGAAGCCAAAGAACAATGGGAATTCGACGGGAGTTCAGATTAGCAGATCGGCGCGGCCTCGACAATCCGCATTAGCTCACCACAGGCAGCATCAGCTCACCGCAGGCCGCATCAGCTCACCGCAGGGCCGTTGTTCCACGCGACCCGAAGCCCGGGCGCATGCGCCGCTGCGCACCACCGCGCATCCAGCCACAGATCGGCAACCGCGATCAATTCATCGCCCGCAAATACCAGCGGCAGCGCATCCCGCATCCATGGCAGCACCCCGAATGATTGACACAGATGCTGGACGGTTTGCATCTTGGCCAATCGAGCAGGCTTAAGGGTTTCACCTCCCTCGCGCCGCCGCACCACGACAACGGCGGGCAATTTTTCTCGGGCAAGACCCCCTGATTGCGCGAGCCAGATCAATTTACCCAAACGCGGACCCAACTCGATGGAGGATCCTGGCGCGACAGGCCAGGAACGCGCGTCCTCAAGCCGCGGCGGTTCGGCCTCGGTCACGAACAGCCGGTCTCGATAGCGGCGCAGCGCTTTGATGCCCCACACGACGCTCGGTTGCTGATCCGCGCCGGCGTCGAATACCTGCCGCAGCGCCTCGAGAAGGCGCGCGGTGGAAGGGACCGCCACGCCTGCATCACTCAGCCACAAGCGCACGGCGTTGATGCGCTTCAGCGATGACAGAGCGCGCAGGCCCTGCACCGACAGCGCCTCACCGTCGCGTAAGCGAGCCACGTCCGCGCCGGCGGCGAGATCGAGCAGCTGCCTGCGCGTCTGCAAGATGTCCGGCAGTGCGCGACAAGGCAATCTCCGCCCCGGGCCAACGTTTCTCGAGCAGCGGCCAAACAGCTTGGCGCAAATACACGCGGTCAAAGCGCAGGTCCTCGTTCATGGGGTCGATGGCCCCGAGCTTCAGCTCACCGCTGAGCTGCCGCAAATCGCTCTGCTGCAGCTCGAGCAGCGGCCGCACATGCCAGCCCGCGCCGAGCGCGCGGCAGTTCGGCATTGCCGACATGCCCTTGACGCCCGCGCCGCGCAATGCCTGCAGCAAGACCGTCTCGGCCTGATCCTTGCGGTGATGAGCCGTGAGAAGGCATTCCCGAGGCCGCAACTGCGATGCGAAGGCTGCATAGCGCGCGTGCCGCGCGGCAGCCTCGATGGACGTGCCGGATGCAACCGCGACCTCAATCGCAACCGTCGTCAATGGAACCGCAAAGCGGCTGCACAGCGACTCGCACACCAGGCGAAAATCCGCCGCCGCCGCCTGCAGCTGGTGATCGATGTGGATGGCGCGCAACGGCAATTCGCGAAAGCGCGGCTCGAGCCGAGCCGCCGCAGCCAGCAATGCGGCCGAATCGGGACCGCCGCTCAAAGCCACCGCGAGACCTGCGGCCTCGGCGGGGACGCAAGCATCAAGCGCCGCGTGCAAAGATGACGCGGAGGAGCTCATCCCGCGAAACTGTTCTCGATTCAAGCGTCGCGGAACGCGCCGAATCCGCGCAGGCGAGCCTGGCGCGCGTCAAGCAACTGTGTGATCGGCTTGTTACGGAGTTCGCCTAAGTTCTTGACGATGCTCTGTTTCATGGTCTCCGCCATCAGCTGCGGATCGCGGTGTGCGCCGCCGTGCGGTTCCTTCAGAACCTCATCGACCAGCTTTAGTTTGTAGAGCCGCTCCGCCGTGCCGCCCATCGCCTCCGCAGCGATCTCCTTCTTGTCGGTGCTCTTCCACAGGATCGACGCGCAGGCTTCCGGTGAAATGACGGAATAGACGCTGAACTGCAGCATCACCAAATGATCGCAGACGCCGATGGCCAGCGCGCCGCCGGACCCACCCTCGCCGATGACGACGCTCAATACCGGCGCGGCAAGATTCGACATCTCGAACAGGTTGCGCGCGATGGCTTCGCTTTGGCCGCGCTCTTCCGATCCGATGCCGGGATAGGCGCCCGGCGTGTCGATCAGGGTCACGACCGGAATGCGGAAGCGCTCTGCCATTTTCATCAGGCGCAGCGCCTTGCGATAGCCTTCCGGCTTGGGCATGCCGTAGTTGCGGCGCACCCGCTCCTTGGTGTCGCGGCCCTTTTGGTGGCCGATCAACATCACCGGCATTCCGTCGATGCGCGCCAGACCGCCCACGATGGCCAAGTCGTCGCTGTACATGCGATCGCCGTGCAATTCCTGCCAGTCGCTGAAAATCATCGAGACGTAGTCCAGCGTGTAGGGGCGCTGCGGATGGCGCGCCAGTTCGGTGATCTGCCAGGGGGTGAGATTGGCAAAAATACTGGTCGTGAGCGCCCTGCTCTTGGATTGCAGGCGTTTGATCTCTTCTGTGATATTGACGCTGGCATCGCTGCCGATGAACTTGAGTTCCTCGATCTTGGCTTCGAGCTCCGCGATCGGCTGTTCAAATTCCAGAAAATTCATCGCCATGAAGATGATTCCTCGCCGCGGACGTCATTTCGCGGACCATACACTAAATACCACCCGTCGCGGCCAACAATGTGGGTGAGCTTATCGAGCAGATCCCGCGACGCCCGCACCGACCAGGCATCGGAAAGATTGACCTTGCCGCTGTAATCGGGGCGATTGACCGCCACGCTCACCCCGCAGGGCCCGCGCAAGTAAGGTTTGAGCACCTGTTCGAAGCGATTCATGCCCTGAGGGCCGTCGAATTCTTGCGGCCAGCGCAGCCAGAGGCGGCGCGCGAAGCGCTCCCGTGCCCGGTCTATATCCATCAAGGACTTGCCCTGCAGGCGCCAAGCCTCGATGAAGTCATCGAATCGCAGCGTGCCGTCGATGATCAGAATGGCGTCTTTGACAATGATATCCCGATGCTGCTGAAAGACCTCTTCGTACAGGCTGACCTCGAGGCGCGCACTGCGATCGTCCAATATCAAGGTCACGCGATTCGGCCGGCGCCTGATCTCCAAAACCAGGCCGGCCACCGTCGCAGGCTTGCCCGCCGACCAGCTTCGCGCGCCTTCCGCCGCAGGCGGCGGCCTAGGGCCGCCGACATCGGCGAGCCGCGCACTCACCAGGAATTTCAAGTCCGGTTCATACGGCGTGATGGGATGACCGCTTAAAAACAAACCCAGCGTTTCACGCTCGCCGGCCAGACGCTCAGCTTCCGACCAATCCGCGACCGCGGCATTTTCGGCGGCGCTCAAGCCAAACAAATCCACCTGCCCGACGCTGATGGCGCGCGAGTTCTGCTCGCCCAAATGCATTGCGCGGTCGAGCTCCGCAGTCAAGGAGGCTCGATTGGGTCCGATGAGATCGAGGCTTCCCGAACGGATGAGCGCCTCCAGCACGCGCCGATTCACGCGCGCCAGATCGATGCGCCGGCAAAGATCGGGCAGGCTGCCGAACGGATCCGTTTTTTGCGCGCTCCTCGATAATGGCCTCGACCGCCGACGCGCCCACGCCCTTGATGGCGCCCATGCCGTAACGGATGCTCGCGGCTCCGGCAACGCGGAAGGCATACACCGATGCGTTCACATCGGGCGGCAGCACCTTCAGACCCATGCCGGCGCACTCGTCGATCAGCGTCACAACCTTTTCGGTCTTGTCCATGTCCGATGACAACACCGCCGCCATGTAGGCCGCCGGATAGTGCGCCTTGAGCCACGCGGTTTGATAGGACAGCAACGCGTATGCCGCCGAGTGCGACTTGTTGAAGCCGTAGCCGGCGAATTTCTCCATGAGATCGAAAATAAGCGTCGCTTGCGCCTCCCGCACGCCGCGCGCCACAGCGCCGCTGACGAACACCGAGCGCTGCTTCGCCATCTCCTCGGGCTTCTTCTTGCCCATGGCACGGCGCAAAAGATCCGCGCCGCCCAGCGTGTAGCCCGCCAGGATCTGCGCGATCTGCATGACCTGCTCCTGGTACAGGATCACGCCGTAAGTCGCCGCCAGAACCGGCTGCAAATCCGGATGCAAGTAATCGATGGTCGCGCCGGTGGTATCGTGCTTGCGCGCGATGAAATCCTCCACCATGCCGGACTGCAGCGGGCCCGGCCGGAACAATGCCACGAGCGCCACGATGTCGCCGAAGCGATCGGGCTGCAGCCGCCGGATCAAATCTTTCATGCCGCGCGATTCAAGCTGAAATACCGCGGTGGTCTTGGTGCTCTTGAGCAACGCGTAGGTCGCCGCGTCGTCCATGGGCAAGGCACTCATCACCAACGGTGCCTCGCCGCTGCGGGCGCGTTCTTCATTGATGTCGCGCACCACCCAGTCGATGATGGTGAGAGTTCGCAGTCCTAAAAAGTCGAACTTGACCAGGCCTGCCGCCTCGACATCGTCCTTGTCGAATTGCGTAACCGGCGTGCTGCTGCCTTCTTCACAGTACAGCGGTGTGAAGTCGGTCAGGATCGAGGGAGCGATGACCACGCCGCCGGCGTGCGTGCCGGCATTGCGCGCCAGGCCCTCGAGTGTGCGCGCCAAATCAATGAGCTCGCGAACCTCGCCTTCGCCGTCGTACAAGCGCTTGAGCTCTTCTTCCTGCTCGAGCGCCTTGTCGAGCGTCATGCCGATCTCCAAGGGAATCAGCTTGGCGATCTTGTCCACGTAGCCATAAGGGTGGCCGAGAACGCGGCCGACATCGCGCACCACCGCCTTGGCGGCCAACGTGCCGTAGGTAATGATCTGCGACACCCGCTCGCGGCCGTACTTGTTCGCGACGTACTCGATGACCCGGTCGCGCCCTTCCATGCAGAAGTCGACGTCGAAGTCCGGCATCGAGACGCGCTCCGGATTCAAGAATCGTTCGAACAGCAGATCATGTTCGATGGGATCGAGATCCGTGATGCCGAGCGCGTACGCCACGAGCGAACCGGCGCCGGAGCCGCGTCCGGGCCCCACCGGCACGCCATTCTCGCGCGCCCAGCGGATGAAATCGGCAACGATCAAAAAGTATCCGGCAAAACCCATGGCGCAGATCACGCCGAGCTCGAGCTCGAGACGCGCATCGTACGCCGCGACCGCGGCCGAAGCTGCCAATGCCGGCGATGCCGCGATGCGCACGCGCAGCCCCTGCTGCGATTCCCCGCGCAGGAATTCTTCGGTGCTCGATCCGGCGGGCACGGGATACGCCGGCAGCATCGAGGCGCCCAGGCGGATTTCCAGCGAGCATCGCTTGGCAATTTCCACCGTGTTCGCCAACAGTTCCGGCACGTCCTGAAACAGCGCGGCCATTTCGGCCGGCGATTTCAAGTATTGCTCTTCGGAGTAGCGCCGCGCACGGCTCGCATCTCCCAGCTGCGCGCCGTCGTGGATGCAGACGCGCGCCTCGTGCGCCTCAAATTCCGCGCGCGTCAAGAACCGGACATCGTTGGTGGCCACCGCGGCAACGCCGCGCGACTGCGCGAGATCCAAAGCCGCCTCAGAACAGACCTGCTCGCCCGCCCGGCCGGTGCGTTGCACTTCGAGGTAGAAGCGATCGCCGCAATAGGATTGCCACCGTTCGAGACACCGCTGCGCCTCATCGTCCTTGCCGCGAGCGAAAGCCTGGCCGATGTCGCCCTCAAACCCTCCCGAGAGCACGATAAGTCCCTGCAGGGCTTCTTGGCTTATCCAGCTGCGCTCCAACATCGGCGCGCCGCGATGCTGGCCTTCAAGGTATGAGCGAGTCACGAGTTGGGTCAAACGGCGGTAGCCGACGAGATTCTGACAAAGAAAGACGATACGCGACGGCGGCGCGCGCTCGCCCGGTTCGCGGATCCACGCATCGACGCCGATCAAGGGCTTGATTCCGGCGGCCTGCGCTTCCTTGTAGAACTTCACCATCGCGAACAGATTGCTTTGATCGGTCAGAGCGATCGCGGGCATGCCCGCCGCCGCGGCGGCGGCCATCAATTCCGGTACGCGCACAATGCCGTCCACCAGCGAGTACTCGGTGTGCAAGCGTAAGTGAACGAATCGGCTCAAAGTTCGCACCGCATGGCCAAGCGTACCGGCTCGAAGGAGCGCCGGTGCAGCGGACAGGGCCCGTGCAAGCTCAATAGGCGTTGATGGTCCGGGGTCGCATACCCCTTATGAGTTGCGAATGAATATGCGGGATATACCGTATCCATTTGATTCATAAAACTATCTCTTGCCGTTTTCGCGAGAATAGATGCCGCACTGATCGCCGGGCTGCGTGACATCCCCATCTATGATGGCACGCGCCGTGAGCACCTTTCCCAATCCATGCAAGGTGGGCAGCCGGTTGCCATCCACCAGCACATGGTCGGGCGTGAGGTTCATGGCCAAAAGCGCACGGCGCATGGCCAGAAACGTGGCCTGCAGAATATTCAAGGCGTCGATCTCAACATGGTCGGCCCAACCAATGCCGAAACATAATGCTTCGCGCCGGATCTCGATGCTGAGGCGGGTACGCTCCTGCGGAGTCAAGGACTTGGAATCGGCCACGCCTTCGATGGGCCGGCGCGGCCGCAAGATCACGGCGGCCGCCACCACCGGGCCCGCCAGGGGTCCCCGGCCCGCCTCATCGATTCCGGCCACCCGCCTCACGGCGGGGAAGCCGCGGCGGTCCCGCGCGTGCTCAAGAGATCCAGAATAGCCTGCGCCGCCCGGGTACCGGCACCACGGCGCAGATCGGCGTGGATACGCGAGAACTCTTGTTCCAAGGCGCCGCGCCGTTCGGGATCGTCAAGCCACATCAAGAGCTCCGCTCCGATCGACTCTGGGACAATTTGCTGCTGAAAATATTCGCCGACGACGCGCCGATCCGCAAGTAGATTTGGTTGGGCAAAAAACTTGGATTTGACCAGATTGAGGCGCAGCAGCACCCAGGCGGTGAGTGCGCCCAGGCGGTACACCACGACCATGGGACGCTTGCAGAGGGCGGTCTCCAGGCTGGCGGTACCTGAAGCGACCAAGACCACATCGGCGGCAGCCAGCGCCGTGGTCGCATGACCGTCGATCAGCTGCACCTCGATCGAAGGTGCATCCTGCTCGAGCACACGGGAAAAAATCTGCCGCGTCGCAGCGCTTGCCATCGGCGCGATGAATTTCAAGTCCGGCCTCTGGCCGGCGAGCCAGCGTACGGTCGCGGCGAAATCCCCGGCGAGCCGCGCCACCTCGCCGCGCCGGCTTCCGGGCAGCAACGCAATCACCCTGGCGTGTTCATCCAGACCCAAAGCGCGCCGCGCCGCTTCGCGATCCACAATTTCCGGAATGGCATCGGCCAGCGGATGACCGACAAACTCGGCGCGTATGCCATGCTCATCGTAGAAGCGTTTTTCGAACGGCAGCAGGCACAACACCAAGTCCACCGATTGTCCAATATTGTGCACGCGGCTTTGGCGCCACGCCCACACCTGTGGACTCACGTATTGCACGGTGGGGATGCCGGCGGCATGCAGTTTGCGCGCCACCCGCAAATTGGTATCCGGTGCATCGATGCCGATGAACACATCCGGGCGCGCGGTCAGGAACATGCGCTTGATGCGGGCGAGCAGACGCGCCAACCTGGGCAGATCGCGCAGCACATCGAATAATCCCATCACCGCAAAGGACTCGGCCGGTTCCCAAACCTCGCAACCGGCGGCCTGCATTTTGGGCCCCGCCACGCCGAAGAACTTGGCGTCCGGGGCGCGCCGGCGCAGCGCGTTGATGAGATCCGCGCCCAAGGTATCGCCTGACGCTTCACCCGCCAGCAGTCCCACTCGCAGTGGCTGAGGCATGGAGGCTGCTCCTAGCGAACGATGCTGCGCGAGCTACGCTTGATAAATTCGACGAAGGGCACGATCTCCGGCTGCGTGGCTGCCGCCTTTTCGAGCTCCTCCATCGCTGCTTTCAGTTTCAGGCCCGAACGGTACAGGGTTCGATAGGCACGGCGAATATTCAGAATCTGCGCGGCAGTGAAGCCGCGCCGCTGCAGACCCACGGCATTGACGCTATGCGGCTCCGCAGGCCGGCCGACCGCCATGACGTAGGGCGGCACGTCGCGCGTGACGGCGGCATTGTGCGCGATGAAGCAGTGCGCGCCGATCTTGGTGTGCTGATGCACGGCGGACAGTCCGCCCATGGTCACCCAATCGCCGACCTCCACATGGCCGCCAAGCGTGGCGCAATTCGCCATGACAATTTGATTGCCGAGCCGGCAATCATGCGCGACATGCGAATAGGCCATCAGAAGATTGTCGTCGCCGATGCGCGTCACGCCCTGATCGTGCGTGGTGCCGCGGTTTACCGTGACGGATTCGCGAAACACATTGCGGTCGCCGATCTCGAGGCGTGTCGGCTCACCGTTGTATTTCTTATCCTGCGGCGCATCTCCCAATGAGGCGAACTGAAAGATCTTATTGTCGGCGCCGATGCGCGTCGGCCCGTTGATGACTGCGTGCGGGCCGATCCAGGTGCGCGCTCCGATGACGACATCGGCGCCGATCACGCTGAACGGGCCGATTTGAACATCTGCCGCGATTTGTGCTTGCGGCGAGACCACCGCCCGCGAATCGATCATCCCTGAGCTCCCTTCGGCGTCTTGGTCTCGGGCGCCACCATGATCTCCGCCGATGCGACCTCGGCGCCATCCACTGTCGCCAGGCACTCGAATTTCCAAATCCCCTTGAAGGAACGCTTCAATTGCACCCGCAGCATCAGCTGATCGCCGGGCTCGACCGGCTTGCGAAAGCGCGCGTTGTCGATGGCGACGAAGTAAAAGCGCGTATTGATGTCAGGCACGACCTTGGCGGTCTTGAACGCCAGTATGCCGGCGGCCTGAGCCAACGCCTCGATGATCAAGACGCCGGGCATCACCGGCCGGTGCGGGAAATGCCCCTGAAAGAACGGTTCGTTGACCGTTACGTTTTTCAGCGCGAGACAGTGCTGTCCCGCGACGCATTCCAACACCCGATCCACCAACAAGAAGGGATACCGATGCGGCAGCTGCCGCATGATCGCTGCTATATCCAATCTATCGGACTCCGACATTCGCTCTCCTATCGTCCAATCGCCGTAAATGGGCGACAATTCGCCGCCACAATCGTGTCTCCACCGCCGGCATGCCGCTCGAGTAGCTCCCGGGCTGTTTGATGGAAGCGCTTACCAAGCTGTAGCCGGTGACCACCACATCGTCGGCGATGCTCAAATGACCCGCGAAACCCACCATTCCGCCGATCATGCAGCGCTGGCCGATGACCGTGCTCCCGGAAATGCCGGTACAGGCCGCAATCGCCGTATGCGCGCCGATAACGACGTTGTGGCCCACCTGGATCTGATTGTCCAGTTTGACCCCGTTCTCCACAACCGTATCATCAATGGCGCCCCGATCGATGGTGGTATTCGCCCCGATCTCCACGTCATCGCCGATCCGCACGCTGCCGACCTGCGGTACTTTCACCCATGTGCCGGCGTCGGGTGCAAAACCGAACCCGTCGGCGCCGATCACGGCACCGGCGTGCAGTATGCAGCGCTCGCCCAAGGCCACGCCCGGGTACAAATTGACCCGCGATACCAGCACAGAATCGCGCCCGACCCGTGCGCCGTGCTGAACGATGCAGCCGGGGCCGATCGAGACGCGTTCGCCGATCGTCGCATCATCCTCGATCACCGCCAGGGGGCCGATGCTTGCGGACAGCGCTATATGCGCCCTGCTGCCGACAACGGCACTCGGATGAACCCCGGGCGTCGGATGCGATTCCGGATGCAGCAGCGCCGCAATGCGCGCGTACGCCAGATAGGGGTTGGGATGGATCAATGCGGCCGCCGGACAATGCGGTTCATCCTCCGCGCTGACCAGCACCGCGGTCGCCTGCGTGCTCTGCAATTGCCTGCGGTAGCGGGAGTTGGCCAGAAAGCTCAAGGAGCCCGCTTGCGCGCGGGACAGCGTCGCGACGCTCCAAATCTTGAGGCCGGGCTCGCCGCGCAGCGTGAGCCCAAACCGAACCGCCAGTTCCCCCAGACTGAATTCTGCCGGCACTGAAGGCTCCCTACCCGGGCACTCCTCGAAGAGCGCTGCTGCGGTGACCGTTTATTTGGCGCCGGGAGGTTTCGCCGGCGCGGCAGCCGCAGGTTTGCTGCCCGGCGCGTTTGCCGGCTTGGATTTCAGCACTTCCAAAACCTGTGCCGTGATGTCCAACTGAGGCTTGGTGTAAAAGACGCCCTCGCCCAGCACCAAATCGAAGCCTTGCGCGCTCGAATAGGTTCGGATCTCTTCAAGCAGGTAGCGCTGAACCTTGCCGAGCTCTTCATTTTTCCGGGTCGACAGATCATCTTGAAATTCGCCGCCCTTGCGGGAAAATTCGCGCTGCTGGTCGCGCAGCGTTTTCTCGGCCTTGGCGCGGTCGGCTTCGGCCATGATCGCACCTTCCTTCGCCAGCTTCTCGTCGCGCGCCTTGAGGTCGTTCTGCATGGCCACCAATTCGCGCTGCCGCGGCCCGAACTCATTCTGCAAGGATTGCATGGCGCTCTTGACCTGCGGAGCCTCCGTCATGAGCTTCTGAAAATCCACGTATCCGATCTTGATTTCAGCGCTCGCCTGCTGCGACACCATGAGTCCGCACAGGCCCAACGCCAAGAGCGGAATGCTGCGAAGATAAGTCGACATATTGCTCTTTAAGACCTCAAATTGCGGTCAAAACGCTTGACCGATGGAAAATTGAAACCGCTCCGTCTCGTCGCCGAATCGTACCGTGTCGCCCGGGTATGGATTCAAAGGAATTCCGTACGAGAAACGGAACAGACCCAAGGGGGCGAGCCATTGCACTGCAACGCCGGTTGATTGTTTGAGATTAGCATAACTGAAGTGATAATCGACCGGCGTTATGTCATCGACCCCCAGGAATTTGACCTTGCTTCCGGTTTGGAACACGTTGCCGATGTCGTAGAAAAAGCTGATGCGGGCCGCGCTTTTCCACTTGTCCGGTACCGGCAGGATAAGCTCATAGCGGTTGACCACGCGGAAGTTGCCGCCATAGGGGTTGCCGATGCCGATGTTGTCCTTGGGTCCCAAGCGGCTCTCGCGAAAGCCTCTCACGCTGTCCGGCCCACCGGCGAAGTAATTGAGGTAGGGCGGCAAAGAAGTGGTACTGCCGAGCGCCGAAGCGTAGTCCACCGAGGCCTGCACGGACAGCAGGAACTGGCGCCACAACGGTATATAGGTAATGAAATCGAAGTTCGTCTGGTAATAGCGGACATCGCTCAAGGGCAGCGCGTAGCGCGCCGAAATCGCTATCTTCATGCCGCGGTCGGGGAACAGTGCGCGGTTGCGGCCTTCGTACGACCAACCGCCGGTCAGTTCGTAGGTGTAGAAATCCGTGCCGTACACGGTGTAAGGACTGTCCAACGAATTCACCACGCCGTCGCCGTTGGTGTCGGTCAGGTCGCGCTGAAACGTATTGCCGTTTGCCTTGACCCAATCGACCGACTGCTGCGCGCTGTAGCCCTGCGATACCACCAGGCTGTTCTTGTTTGCGGAGGTGCCGAGACTCAAATACTGGTATTCGGTGATGGGATATGCCCACTGCACCGCGGCGGTGATCTGCTTGGTCGAGAACGCCGAGGACGCGGCGACGAACTGGGTGATATCGCGCAGTGTCAACGAGGTTGTGCGGGCAACTCCGTCGATCGTGGTGTATGGATCGGTGTGCGCAAAGGTGTAGCTCTTGCTGTACTTGCCGGCATTGATTTCCACCGCGATGCGATCGCCCGTGCCCATGAAATTGCTGTGCACGAAGTTGCCGTTGAGGCTGAATTTCTGCGATTCAGAGTAGCCGATGCCGCCGCCGAACTGGCCCGGCAAACCCTCTTTGATGTTGAAGTCGACGTCCACGAGATCCGCGCTGCCCGCCACGGGCTTGTTCTCGAACTCCACTTTTTCCACGTACGGCAGGCGCTGCAAGCGCTCTTTGGAACGCTCGACCGCCGAGTTCGACAGCCAACCGCCTTCCAACTGACGCATTTCGCGGCGCAGCGTTTCATCGTTGATCGCCGTCGTGTTGTTGAAATTGATGTGGCGCACGTAGACGCGGTTGCCGGGCTCGACAAAGAACGTCAGCGCCACGGTCTTATGCTCGTTGTCGGCGGTGGGCACCGGATCGATCTTGGCAAACGCATAGCCGTCCGCGCCCAGCCGATAGCTCATGAGCTGCTGGGTGGAGGTGACCAGCTTGCGTGAATAGGTGTCGCCCGGCTTGATCAGCAGCAGGCGCCGCAGCTGCGATTCGGGGACCACCATGGTGCCGGCAAGCTTGATATCGCTGACCTTGAACACCTCGCCTTCGTTGATATTCACGGTGATATACATGTCGTCTTTTTCGGGCGCAATCGTCACCTGCGTCGACTCGATCTGGAAATTCGCGTAGCCCCTGTCCATGTAGTAGGAGCGCAGTTTTTCCAGATCGCCGGTCAGAGATTCGCGCGAATAGCGGTCGTCCTGCTTGTACCAGGACAGCCAGTTCGGCGTCTTCAACTCGAAGCTGTCGAGGATGTCCTTTTCCTTGAATTTGGTGTTGCCCACTATGTTGATCTGCTCGATCTTGGCGCGCTTGCCCTCCTTGATGTCGACGATGATGTCGACCTTGTTGCCGGGCAGATCGGTGATCTTGGTGTCGACGCGCACGGCGTACTTGCCGCGGCTGAAATACTGGTCGGTCAGATATTGCTTGACCTCGTCGAGCACGGAACGATCGAAGGTCTTGCCGGTGGCGAGGCCGACATTGCGCAAACTCTTTTGCAGATCCTCGGTCTTGATGTCCTTATTGCCCTTGATCTCGAACTTGGCGATGGACGGACGTTCCACCACCACGACCAACAAGGTGTTGCCGTCGCGGCGCAATTCGACATCGCGGAAGAATCCGGTCGCGTACAGGGCCCGCATGGCCTCGCCGACACGTGCACCATCCAGGTGGTCGCCGATGTTCACCGGCAGGTAGTTGAATACCGTGCCCTCGGAAATTCGCTGCAGGCCTTCGATGCGAATGTCGCCGACGGTAAACTGGTCCTGAGCCGCTTGCGCCCGCACGCCGGCGCAGAACAGTTGGCCGGCCAGCGCCACCAACAAAGCTACGCGAAATTCAAGCCGCACGCGGCAACGACCGGGTGCAATTTTTATGGGCGGCGCTGCGCGGGCAACGCCGCTCGTGCGGCTGGAATTTGGGTTTGATCATGATGTCCCGTTTAATGCAAATGTCTCGATATATCGTTATAGAAAGCCAAACTCATCAGCACCACCAACAGCGCTATGCCGATCTGCTGGCCAAAGAGCTGCGTGCGCTCGGAAAGCGGACTGCCCTTGATCGCTTCCACGGCTTGATAAACCACCTGGCCGCCGTCCAGCAGCGGAACGGGCAGCAGGTTGAGAACGCCCAAGCTCACGCTGATGATGGCCAGAAACGCCATGTACGCCGTCAGCCCCAATGAGGCGCTGATGCCGGCGAACTCTGCGATGCTGACCACCCCGCTGATGTTCTTCGCGGAAACCTGGCCGGTCAGCATGCGCCAGAGCATCTGCACCGTCAGCGCGGACATCTCCCAGGTTTTCTTGGCACCCAGCAGCAGCGCATCGATCGGTCCCGAGCGGTGCGTCTCGACCAATCCCGGCGGCCACGCCGGCGCCCCCTCCTTGAGGTTGATGCCCAGCCGGCCGATCTGCCTGCCATCGACGTTGACGCGCGGAACCGCCGCTACAATACTCAATCGTTCGCCGCGGCGCTCGACTCCGATGGAAATATTGCGATCCGCGGCGGCGCTCACGAGCGATATGAACTGGCTGCTGTTCGCGATAGGCTGCCCATCCACAGCGAACAAGCGATCGCCGGCGCGCAGTCCGGCGCGGGCGCCGGCGCTGTCCGCCGACACCGAATCGATCATGACTGCCGCATTCCAGGTCGCCAGATCGAAACCGAGCCCGGGCAGCAGCTTGCCAGGTTCGGTCAAGGTGCGCCGATCCGCGGTCACGCGCAGCATCACGGATCGCTCGGCGCCGTCGCGCCGCACGGTGAGCGGGATCAAGCCATCGTCGGTGAATTGACGTATGAGGGCGATCTGCAATTCCTCCGTATCGGCGACATTGCGTTGCCCGACCCGGACGATTTGATCGCCACGCTGCAATCCCGCGGCCGCGGCCGGGCCGTCGAGCCGCACCTGGCCGACGACGGGTCTCACCACCTCGGTTCCGACCATCGCCAAAATTGCGTAGAGCAGCGAGGCAAACAGCAGATTCATCGCCGGTCCCGCCAACAGCACGGCGATGCGATGCGAGATCGGGCGCCGGGTGAAGGAGCGGTGAATTTCAGCGGCAGCCACGTCGCCCTCGCGCTCGTCGAGCAGCTTGACGTAGCCGCCCAACGGGATAGCCGCCAGGCAATACTCGGTGCGATCGGCGTCTTTGCCGACCCGCGTGATCAGCGGCTTGCCAAAGCCGATGCTGAACCGCAGTACCTTGAAACCGAGTTTCTTCGCGACCCAGTAGTGTCCGAACTCATGCACGGCAACTAAGATGCTGATCGCAACCAAGAAGGCTGCGGGAATAACCAAAAACATCATGCAGGGGCTCCAGCGCTAAGCTCAATCATGGTAACCGCGAGACGTCGCGCAGCAGCGTCGGCTTCCAAAACATCGCCCAGAGCCTCGACGGGCGACGCACTGAGCCGCTGCAGTACCTTGTCAATGACCGTTGAAATCCCTACAAAGTTCAAGCGCCGGTCAAGAAACGCCTGAACCGCGACCTCATTGGCCGCGTTCAGCACCGTGGGAGCAGTGCCCCCGGCGCGCGCAGCGGCGCGAGCCAGCGTCAAACTCGGGAAGCGCACGTGATCCGGAGGCTCGAATTCTAATTGTCCAATCGCCACCAGGTCCAAGGATTGTACACCGGAAGTAAACCGCTCGGGCCACGCCAACGCCTGTGCGATGGGGGTGCGCATATCAGGTGCGCCGAGCTGCGCCAACATCGATCCGTCGGCGTATTCGACCAGCGAATGCACCACGCTTTGCGGGTGCACGACCACGTCCACCCGCGATTCGGGCAGACCGAACAGCAAGGTCGCCTCGATGACCTCGAGACCCTTGTTCATCAGCGTCGCCGAGTCCACGGAAATCTTGCGGCCCATTTTCCATTTCGGATGCGCGCAGGCTTCATCGGGAGTGACCTGCGCCATGGTTGCCGCGGACGCGCAGCGAAATGGACCACCCGAAGCGGTGAGTATCACGCGGGTCACGCCGCGCGCCGCGTCGCCGGGCAGATAACCGCCGGGCATGCATTGGAAAATGGCGTTGTGCTCGCTGTCGATGGGAATCAGTTCGGCGCCGGCCCGGCGCACTTCGTCCATCAAGAGGCGGCCGGTCATGACCAGGGCCTCTTTATTGGCGAGGAACACCCGTTTGCCGGCGCGCACCGCCGCCAGTGTCGACGCCAATCCTGCCGCACCGACTATCGCGGCCATGACCATCTGGACATCGGCGCCGCCGGCGGCGTCGGCAAGCGCTTGCGCGCCGCTCTCGACCCGGGTTGTCGATCCGCTCTCGCGCAGGGCGGCGCGCGCCTTCGCCGCGGCCTGCTCATCGACCAGCACCACGGTCTGCGCGCTGGAATTCCCGCGCCTGCTCCACAATCGCCTGCCAACTGTTGAAGGCGCCCAGCACGGCGACCTTGAAGCGTTCCGGATGCAGCGCGATGACGGCCAGAGTGCTGCGCCCGATGCTGCCCGTCGAACCCAAAATGGCGATACCGCGTTGCATGGTGCTACGAGATCGCGCCGGAGCCGAACAACCCCAGCGCGTACAGGGGCGCCGCCGCCGTTACACTGTCGATGCGATCCAACAACCCCCCATGCCCCGGCAGCAACGTGCCGCTGTCTTTGAGCGCCGCGGCGCGTTTGAACATGCTCTCAGTCAGATCGCCAATGATGGAAAAGATTCCCACGCAGCACCCGAATGCGACCAAGGCCGCGGGCGACAGGCCAAAATACACTGCGCCGCAGCCGGCAACCAGAGCCACCATCGCAAGCCCGCCCAGCGCGCCCTCCCAGGTCTTCCCCGGACTAACGCGCGGCGCCAATTTGCGTTGTCCGAAGGCCCGTCCGGCGAAGTAAGCGCCGATGTCCGCGGCGCAGACCATGAGCACCAGCCACAACACGATCGGCGGCCCATGCGCGGATCCGAATCCCGGCTCTGATATCTGCAACCTTGCCAGCGCAACAAATGCCGGGGCCAAAACGGCCACGCCGCAAACAAGGGTGAGAACGGGCCGGTGGCGCGTCGGCGCCAGGGACAACCAAAGAAGCGCGATCAGCCACCAGAGGCACGCAGCGCTCAACAGCGTGAGCAAGCGGCCCGGCTCCGCGCTCCAACGCCAACTGGCGAACAGCACGAGCGCTACCGCAACCGTGTACGCGCCGCGGGCGAGGACGCCGCGCAGCGAGCCGAACCCGGCAAATTCCCAGGCCCCGAGGGTAAAGACCGCGCCGAAAGCCAGCACGGCCATCAGCGGCGGCAGAAAAAATATGCCGAGCAGCAGCAGAGCACCCAAGATGCAGCCGGTAACCACACGGGTTCTAAGCATGAACGCCCTTACGCATCAGCCTTCGCCGCGACCTGCGCCGAGGTCTTGCCGAAGCGGCGTTCCCGCTGGCCTGAAATGATCAAAGGCGCTCTGCAGATGCGCCGGCGAAAATTCCGGCCAGAGCGCGGCGGTGAAATACAATTCGGTGTAGGCGAGATTCCACAGCAAAAAGTTGCTGACGCGTTGCTCGCCGCCGGTACGGATCAACAGATCCGGATCCGGAATATCAGCGAGCGCCAGGCGCGCGCCGATGAGCTCCTCGGTAATTTCCGCGGCGGCCAATTTTCCGGCCGCAACATCCTGCGCCAGCGAGCGGCTGGCTTGCGTGATATCCCAGCGGCCGCCGTAGGCCACCGCCACCATGCAACCCCAAGCCGCCATTCGCCGCCGTCAGCGCTTCCGCATCCTGCATGCGTTGTTTGAGCTCCGTACCCAGGGATTCACGATCGCCGATGAAGCGCAGCCGCACTTGGTTGCGATGCAGATCCGCCACCTCGCGCACCAGCGCATCGAGAAACAATCCCATCAGCACGCCAACTTCGTCCGGGGGCCGCCGCCAGTTCTCGCTGCTGAACGCGAACAGGGTCAGGTAGCGCACCTTTCGCGCAGCGCACTCCTCTACGATCTTGCGCACCACCTTGACGCTGGCGCGGTGCCCGGCAACCCGCGGCATGCCGCGGGAGCGCGCCCAGCGGCCGTTTCCGTCCATGATGATTGCTACATGCTGCGGCGAGTCGGCCATGGGCGTTTGAGCGATGCGGGTCCCCATGCGGTCAGACCTGCATGAGCTCCTTTTCCTTGTCGGCCATTGCGTGGTCGATGTCGGCGACGTGCTTGTCGGTCAATTTTTGAATGTCATCCTGGGCGCGCCGATCGTCATCCTGCGCGATCAGCTTCTCCTTGAGCATTTCTTTCAGTTCATTGTTGATTTCGCGGCGCACGCCGCGCACCGCGACGCGCGCATTCTCCGCTTCCGCCTTGACGACCTTGATGATGTCGCGCCGCCGCTCTTCGGTCAGCGCCGGCATGTGAATACGGATGATCTGCCCCGCGGTGTTCGGCGTGAGCCCGAGATCGGATTTGTAGATCGCCTTTTCGATGATCGGCACCATGGCCTTTTCCCAGGGGCTGACCGTCAAGGTACGCGCATCCTCAGTGGCGATGTTGGCCACTTGATTCAGGGGCATCTCCGAACCGTAGTAGTCGACCTTGATGTGCTCGATGAGGCTGGTATGAGCACGTCCGGTCCGCAATTTCTTCAACTGCTCCTTGAATGCCGCCACGCACTTCTGCATGCGCACGGTCGCGTCCTTTTTTACGTCCTCGAGCATGTATCCCCCTAAACTTTATGGTTCGGCCGATACCACGGTGCCGACGTCTTCGCCTTGGACAATACGCAGCAAATCGCCGGCGTTAAACAGATTAAAGACCTGCAGAGGCAGGTTATTTTCCCTGCACATGACGATCGCAGTCGCGTCCATGACGTTGAGCCGGTCGCTGAGCACCTTGTCGAAGGTCAACCGCGCATAGCGCTTGGCATTGGGGTTGGTAACCGGATCCGAGTCGTAAATCCCGTTTACCTTGGTGGCCTTCAGCAGGATTTCGGCGTTGATCTCGATGGCGCGCAAGCTGGCGGCGGTGTCGGTGGTGAAAAACGGATTGCCGGTGCCGGCGCCGAATATCACGACACGGCCCTTCTCAAGATGCCGCACCGCCCTGCGCCTGATGTAGTCCTCGCAAACCTCGTTGATGCGCAGCGCAGACATCACCCGCGCATAGGTACCCAGGCTCTCGAGCGCATCTTGCATGGCGAGCGCGTTGATCACGGTGGCCAGCATGCCCATGTGATCCGCCGTCACCCGGTCCATTCCGGCGCGCGCCAGGCCGGCCCCGCGAAAAATATTCCCGCCTCCCAATACGACCGCGACCTGAACCCCCATCTGGGTCAGGTCGCGAATCTCCCCGGCGATGCGCTTGAGAATGACCGGATCGATGCCGTAGTCCTCATTGCCCAGCAAGGCTTCGCCGGACAATTTGACTAAGATTCTTCGATAACGAGCCGTGCCGGGTTTGCTGGTCATAGTCGCTTAGTGTTTTTCTTGCGCCTTCACCTGCGCCATCACTTCGCCCACGAAGTCGTCCTGTTTCTTTTCGATGCCGGCGCCCACTTCGTAGCGCGCAAACATGGTGACCTTGGCACCCGCCTTCTTGAGCAGCTTCTCCACCGTCATATCCTCGTCCTTGATGAAGGGCTGGCCCATCAGCGTGATTTCCGCCAGGTATTTGCGCAGCCGTCCTTCCACCATCTTGGCGATGATCTCGGGCGGCTTTTTCTCGCCCTTGGTCTGCTCGTTCAAGATTTCCCGCTCCTTATTGAGCAGATCGGCCGGCACGTCGCCGGCATCGATGTAGGCCGGATTCGCAGCAGCGACATGCATGGCGATATCGCGCGCCAACGCCTCGTCGCCGCCCTGCAAAGCCGCGACGCTGCCGATCCTGGAACCGTGAATATAGGTGCCGAGGGGTCCGGGCGAGGAGACGCGCACGAAGCGCCGTACCGCCATGTTCTCGCCGATCTTGGCGATCAGCGCACGCCGCCGCTCATCGAGGGTCGAGCCCTCGTGCGACACTTTGAGCAGCTCCTCCAGGCTCGAGGGCGCCGATTTGAGCGCCGCCGCGGCGACCGCGCGCGCAAAGGCCTGGAATTCATCGCTGCGCGCGACGAAGTCGGTCTCGCAATTGATCTCGACCAGCGCCGCATCGGCGCCGGAGCGTTCGATCGCCACGGTGCCTTCGGCGGCGATGCGCGCGGCCTTCTTGTCCGCCTTCGCAAGACCGCTCTTGCGCATCAGCTCGGCCGCCGCCTCCAAGTTGCCCTTGGTTTCGACCAGCGCCTTCTTGCACTCCATCATCCCGGCGCCGGTGCGCTCGCGGAGTTGTTTGACCGAATCTGCCGTGATGTTCATCGTTTCCTACAGCCGCCGGCTTTGGCGGCTCCTCTTAGAGCTGGTTTGGGCAGGCTGCGGCGCGAATGAACGCACCGCGCTTGAGCCACGATTTTACGCGCCGCGCGCGGGAGCCCGGCGTCCGGCGGGCCGGCGCCGCGGAGCACTGGCCGGCCGCGTTTCCGCGGGCGGCGTATCCGGAGCATCGACGTCGTCGGCTCTCGACCTCCACTTCGTCCAGCGATGCCGCAACGGCGGCGACGCTCGGTACGACGGTGACGGGTACTTTGCGGCGCGGCGGCGGCTTGCGTTGACCGCCGCGCGACGGCGCCGCGGGACGGCGCCCGCCGCCGGCGCTGCGCTTCTTCGGATTGCCTTCCTCGTCCAGTTCGACGAATTCATCCTCGCCCACGGGAACCTCGGGCAGCGATGCCTTGCCTTCCAGCACCGAATCGGCGATGCCGCCCGCATACAGCAGGATGGCACGCATGGCGTCGTCGTTGCCCGGGATGACGTAGTCGATGCCGTCCGGCGAGCAATTGGTGTCCACCACGGCAACGACCGGGATGCCGAGCTTTTGGGCTTCGTGAATGGCGATTTGTTCGTGGCCGACGTCGATGACGAAGAGCGCATCGGGCAACGCCGTCATGTCGCGGATGCCGCCGAGGCTGCGCAGCAGCTTGTCCATTTCCCGGCGCAGCATCTGCGCCTCTTTCTTACCGCGCCGCTCCAAAGCGCCGCTTTGCGCCATTTCGTCCAGCTCATTCAAGCGCTTGATGGACTGACGAATGGTCTTGAAATTCGTGAGCATGCCGCCCAGCCAGCGCTGGTTCACATAGGGCATGACGGCACGAGTGGCCTCTTTCTGGACTGCATCCCGCGCCGAGCGCTTGGTGCCGACGAACAGCACTTTGCCGCCTCCCGAGGCGACGCCTTTGATGAAAGCCGCGGCCTGTGCATACAGAGGCTGGGTCTTTTCCAGATTGATAATGTGGATTTTGTTGCGTTCGCCGAAAATGAAGGGAGCCATTTTCGGGTTCCAGAAGCGGGTTTGGTGTCCAAAATGGACGCCCGCTTCCAGCATTTGCCGCATGGACACGCTGGTCATAAAACACTCCTGGTCGGGTTGAGCCTCCGCGTATCCCAATCGGCAACCCGGTTTTGCCTTGAAAATGGCGATGCGCCTCCATTTTCACTGCTTGCCGGGCACCCAGTCGATTGTGACGACACGCGTGCGGGGTTGTTAAAAATAGCCGCGCTTTATACCATGAACCCCCGGTGGAAACAAAGCCCGCCGCCCCTTAAAGGTTTGCCTGTCTTTACCTATGAATGTGACCATCAAAACGCCCGCAGAACAGGACAAAATGCGCGCCGCCGGCCGCCTCGCGGCCAGCGTCCTGGACATGATCGAACCCTATGTTCAGCCTGGGGTGAGCACGGATGAGCTGGACAAGCGTTGCCACGATTTCATCGTCGATGAGCTGAAGTCCGTTCCCGCGAACCTCAACTATCGCGGGTTTCCCAAGACCATCTGTACCTCCATCAATCACGTGGTCTGCCACGGCATACCGGGCGATAAGCGCCTGAAGAGCGGCGACATCATCAATATCGACGTCACCGTGATCCGTGACGGCTTTCACGGCGACACCAGCCGTATGTACCTCGTCGGCAATGCCGCCATCCTCGCCCGCCGTCTCACCTCCGCGTGCCATGAGGCCATGTGGCGGGGCATCCGAGAGGTCAAGCCCGGCGCCCGCTTGGGCGACATCGGCCATGCGATTCAGACTTACGCCGAGGCCAATAACTTCTCCGTGGTGCGCGAATACTGTGGTCACGGCATCGGCCGTATCTATCATGAAGACCCGCAGGTGCTTCACTACGGCAAGCCGGGTACCGGGTTGGAACTGGCGGCCGGCATGACCTTTACCATTGAACCCATGATCAACGCGGGACGGCGCGATGTGCGCCTGCTGCCCGACGGCTGGACCGTGGTTACGAAAGATCAGTCGCTGTCGGCGCAATGGGAGCACACGATATTGGTGACCGATGCGGGATACGAGGTGCTCACATTGGGCGCCAGCGTCAGCGCGCCCGCGGCGGCGGCGGCTTCTTGAACGCACTCGGCAAGTTCCTAGAGCAAATAGCCGACTGGGCCTATCTCACGGCCGTCCCGACCGCCCTCGAAGAGGGACAATTCTCGCCGCTCACCTTTCGTCAAGTGCTCGATCAGGGCACCGAACTGCTCAAAGATCGCTTCGTCGCGGACGAACCGATTGAAGATCTGGTGCGCGATCGGGCACGACTGGTCGACATTGCGCTGCGTGCCGCGTGGGTCAATCACACGGGAAGGTTTGCCGGCGACTTGGGATTGGTGGCGGTGGGCGGCTATGGCCGCGGCGAACTGCACCCGAGTTCCGATATCGACATCATGGTGCTCCTGCCGAAGAGCGACTCGGCGGACTGGCAGCCCGACATCGAGCGTTTTCTCACTTTCCTGTGGGATATCGGCCTGGAGGTGGGGCACAGCGTGCGCTCCATCGACGACTGCCAGCGCGAAAGCCTGGCCGATATCAGCGTCGCAACCACGCTGTTCGAGGCGCGCTTGCTCTCGGGGCCGGAGCCGCTGTTCGCCGGCATGCGGCGCGCCCTGGCTCCCGACCGCCTCTGGTCTTCGCAGGACTTCTTCGAGGCGAAGGTCAAGGAACAAACCGAGCGCCATCATCGCTATTTCGATACCGCCTATAACCTGGAGCCGAACGTCAAATCGAGCCCCGGCGGATTGCGCGACATCCAAACCATCGGCTGGGTGGCCAAGCGGCACTTCGGGACGGATACGCTCGATGAGCTGGTCGCGCATGGATTTCTGACCCGCGAGGAACTGCGCAAGCTGCAAGCGGCGCAGTCCTTCCTATGGCGGGTGCGCTTCGGGCTGCACGTGTTGACCGGCCGGCGCGAGGATCGGCTGCTGTTCGATTATCAGATCAAGCTCGCGAAACTGTTCGGCTACGAGGATGCAAGTTTCACGCTGGCCGTCGAACAGCTGATGCAGAAGTATTACCGCACGGTCATGGATATCAGCCTTCTGAACGAAATGCTGCTGCAGCTGTTTCGCGAAGCCATCCTGACGCAAAGCGCCCCGCCGCTGCCGATCAACGCGCGCTTCCAAATTCGCAACGACTACCTGGAAGTGACGCATGCGGAAGTATTTGCCCGCAATCCGTCGGCGTTGCTGGAACTGTTCGTCCTGCTGCAACAGCATCCGGAATTGCGCGGCGTGCGCGCCGAAACCATACGCCTGATCGGCACGCATGTCTGGCTCATCGATGAGGAGTTTCGTCAGAATCCGCGTCATCACCGGCTGTTCATCGAGATTCTGTGCGCGCCGGTGGGCGTGACCCATGAGCTGCGGCGCATGAACCTGTACGGCGTGCTGGGACGCTACATCCCGGCATTCGGACGCGTCGTCGGCCGCATGCAATACGACCTCTTTCATGCCTATACGGTCGATGCGCACACGCTGTTCGTCGTCAGCAACCTGCGCCGCTTCGCAATGCCGAAGTTCAACGATGAATTCCCCGCCTTGAGCCAGATAATGCAATCCCTGCCGCGCCAGGAAGTTGCCTATCTAGCGGCGCTGTTTCACGACATCGCCAAGGGCCGCGGCGGCGATCACTCCGAATTGGGCGCGGTGGACGCCGAAGCATTTTGCCTGGAGCAAGGTTTGGGGCGCTACGAAGCGCGCTTGGTGGCGTGGCTGGTGCGCAATCATTTGATCCTCTCGATCACTTCGCAGAAAAAGGACATCAGCGATCCGGAGATCATTCAGGGTTTCGCACGGCTGGTCGGCGATCAGGTCCATTTGGACTATTTGTATGTCCTGACCGTCGCCGACGTGCGCGGCACCAATCCTAAATTGTGGAATTCCTGGAAAGCGCGTCTCTTTGAAGAATTCTACGAACGCACCAAGCGGGCCCTGCGCCGCGGGCTCGAGACGCCGATCGACCAAGAGCAGCTGATCCGCGAGACCCAGGACCAGGCGCTGGCAAAGCTCCCCCCGGACATTACCCTCAAACAAGCCGCGGCCGTCTGGACGCAGTGGACCGAGGCGTACTTTCTGCGCTACACGCCGGAGGAAATAGCCTGGCATACGGTGCTGCTGGCGGCGCGCCAGCCCGGTGACGACGGTCCCTTGGTCGCCGTGCGGCAGCTGACCGATCGCGGCGGCACTGCCGTGCTCACCTACACGCCGAGGCGTCTGCGCAGTTTCGCGCGTACCACCGGCGTCCTCGATCAAATGGGCTTGAATGTCGTGGATGCTCGGCTGATATCCAGCGCCAATGGCTTCAGCTTGGAAACCTACGTGGTGCTCGAAGACAGCGGCGCAGTGATTGCGGATCCGGCGCGCATCGCCGAAATCGAACGCGGCTTGTACCGGGTGCTCAAGCAGAGCGAGGACTCGCCGCCCGCGGTGACCCGCCGGGCGCCGCGCCAGGTGCGTATGTTTTGGACGCCGACCCAGGTCAATTTCAGTGTCGACAGCCGCAATGAGCGCACCATTTTGGAGCTGATCGCGGCGGACCGCCCGGGCCTGCTGTCCGAAGTCGGCAAGGTCTTCCGGGCCGAAAGAGTCGCCATCAACGGCGCCAAGATCATGACGGTCGGCGAGCGCGCGGAGGATGTGTTCTACATTACCGGCGCGGATGGCGGCCTGCTTGCGGAAGATGTCTGCCGGCGCGTCCAGGAATCGCTGATGCAGGCGTTGGATCGCCGCGACGTGGGGCGGACTTGAATTCCTACGACGATCTGCGTGCGGTAATCGATGACGCCTACGAGGCACGGGCGCAAGCTCAACCCGCGCAGTGTGCCCTCCGCGCTGCGCACGGCGATTGAGAGCGCAATCGACTTGCTGAACGAAGGGAAGCTGCGCGTGGCGCAGCCGGCAGCCGGCGGCTGGCGCGTCAACGAGTGGCTGAAAAAGGCCGTGCTGCTCTCCTTTCGGATCAACGACAATGAGGCCATGGCAGCCGGTGCCCTCAATTTCTACGACAAGGTGCCCTTGAAATTCAGCGGTTGGAGCGCCGAGCGGTTTGCCGCCGCCGGAGTGCGCGTGGTGCCGCCGGCGACCGTGCGGCGCGGCGCTTACATAGCCGCCAACGCTGTGTTGATGCCCAGCTATGTCAATGTGGGCGCCTATGTGGACAGCGGCACCATGGTCGATACTTGGGCGACGGTCGGGTCCTGCGCCCAGATCGGCAAGAACGTGCACTTGTCGGGCGGCGTCGGCATCGGCGGCGTGCTCGAGCCGCTGCAGGCCGGCCCCACCATCGTCGAGGACAACTGCTTCATCGGCGCGCGCTCCGAGATCGTCGAGGGCGTGGTGGTTGAAGCCGGCGCCGTCATTTCCATGGGCGTGTTCATCGGCCAAAGCACGCGCATTTACGATCGCGAACGGGACGAAATTCTCTACGGCCGCGTACCCGCCGGCGCGGTGGTTGTGCCCGGCACCCTGCCGGCTGCCAACGGCAAGTACGGCCTCGCCTGTGCCGTCATCGTCAAGCGCGTGGATGCGCAAACGCGCGCCAAGACCTCGCTGAACGAATTGCTGCGCAACAGCGACTGAATTTCCGCCGCGCGTCCAGGTAAGATTTGGCCCGCTCGGGACGCGACAGGGACAAGAATGAGCGACAACAAAGCGCCTTCACCATCTCGCCGGCAGCTATTCAAGAGCCTGAGCTTGGGATCCCTGGCCGCCGTCGCAATCGCCGGTTGCGCACGTGAGACGGACAAGCCCGCCGAAGCCGCCCCCGAAGTTGATTACAAGCCAACCTTTTTCAGCGCCGCCGAGTGGGCGTTCATACTCGCGGCCTGCGATCGCTTGATACCCGCCGACGAGATCGGCCCCGGCGCGTTGCAAGCGGGCGTGCCCGAATTCATCGACCGCCACATGCAGACGCCCTACGCGAGCGGCGACATTTGGTACATGCAAGGGCCTTTCGTCGAAGCCGCACCGCAATTCGGCTACCAAGGCCGGCTGCCGGTGCGGGATATCGTGCGCGTCGGCATCAAGGGCATCGACGCCCACTGCGGCAAAACATTCAGGGCAAATCCTTCGCGCAGCTCGAGCACACCGATCAGGAGACGCCTGCTCAAGTCGGCCGAGGCCGGCAAATTGGAGCTTGAAAACATATCCGCCAGGGAATTTTTCAATCAGCTTTTGAATGAAACCCGCATGGGCTACTTCTGCGATCCGAAACACGGCGGCAACAAGGGCATGGCGGCCTGGAAAATGATCGGTTACCCCGGAATGCGCGCCGACTACACCAACTGGGTCGAAGTCCGCGACCAGCCCTACCCGCTGCCGCCCGTCGATCTTGCCGGCAAGAGAGGCTGAACATGGCCGATCGTCAAGCCCAAGGTTGATGCCGTCATCGTGGGGATGGGATGGACCGGCGCCATCATGGCGAAGGAGCTGACCGACGCGGGCCTGCGCGTGGTGGCACTCGAGCGCGGCCCGGATCGCGATACCCAGCCGGACTTCGCCTATCCGCGCGTGGTGGACGAACTTGAAGGCTCGATTCATCGCAAGTATTTGCAAAGCCTCGTCGAAGGAAACCATCACCGCACGCCACAGCAGCAAAGACACCGCCGTGCCGTATCGGCAGATGGGCTCTTTCAAACCCGGCACCGGCGTGGGCGGCGCCGGAACGCACTGGTCGGGCTGCCACTTTCGAGCATTGCGCGAAGACTTCAATCTGCGCAGCAACTTAAAGCAGCGCTACGGCGCCAAGTTCATTCCCGAGGGTATGAGCATCGCGGATTTTCCGGTCAGCTATGAAGACCTGGAGCCGCACTTCGACCACTTCGAATATGTCTGCGGCACCTCGGGCAAGGCGGGAGTACTCAACGGCGCCAAAGTCCCCGGCGGCAATCCGTTCGAAGGTTCGCGCTCGCGCGAATTTCCGCTGCCGCCGAATCGCAACTATCTCGGGGCGGAACTGTTTTACAAGGCGGCGCGCGAGATGGGCTACAGCCCGTATCCGATTCCCGCGTCCAACGCCTCGGCCCCGTACGTCAACCCGTACGGCTGTCAAATGGGGCCCTGCAACTTCTGCGGATTTTGCAGCGACTATGGCTGCCTCAACTACTCCAAGGCTTCCCCCAATGTAAGCATTTTGCCGGTGCTGCGCCTGCGCAAGGAATTTGAGCTGCGCGCGCATGCGCAGGTACTGAAAGTAAATCTGGACAGTGCCGGGAGCCGCGCCACGGGAGTTACCTATCTGGACGCAGAGGGCAAAGAAACCGAACAGCCGGCGGATCTGGTGTTGCTGTGTGCCTTTTCCCTCTTTAACGTGCATCTCATGCTGCTGTCCGGGATCGGCGAACCCTACGATCCGGTTGCAGGCACGGGCACGGTCGGCCGCAACTATTCCTACCAAAACTTAAACCGCGTGACGCTGTTCTTCGACGACAGCGTGCAGGCCAATGGCTTCATCGGCATCGGCGGCGGCGGCGCCACCTTCGACGACCTGAACGGCAATCAACTGGACAGCGTCAAGGCGGGCTTCGTCGGCGGCGGCGTGATCTGGGCCAGACAGCCGGGTTCGGGCCCGATCCGCGGCATTCCAACGGCGCCGGGAGTGCCCAACTGGGGCAGCGCATGGAAACAGGGAGTCAAAGACGCCTTCCGGCATTCCTTTTATTACGAAGTGCAGGGCGCCTGCATGGCGTATCGATCCAATTACTTGGATCTGGATCCGACCTACCGGGATGGCTTCGGCCGGCCGCTGCTGCGCATGACCTTCGATTGGAATGACAACGAGATTCGCGCCTCGCAATTCCTGGTCGGCAAGGCGCTGGACATGTGCAAGGTGCTCAATCCCAAGGCGCTGTCGGGAGACGCAAAGAAGGCGGGCGAGCACTACAACATCACACGCTACCAGAGTACGCATACCTGCGGCGGTGCCATCATGGGCGCGGATCCGAAGACTTCCGCGCTCAACCGCTATCTGCAGTCTTGGCAGGTGCCCAACGTATTTGCCCCGGGCGCCAACGCGTTTCCGCAAAACAATGGCTACAACCCGACCGGCATGGTCGGGGCGCTTACCTATTGGGCTGCCAAGGCCATCCGCGAGCAGTACATCAAGAGTCCGGGCGCCCTGGTGCATACGTAGTCGGCCATGAAAAGCTCCGCGCGCACGTGTGCTCGTTCTCCTCAAGCCTCGTGGTCAGTGCTGTTCGTCGGCGCCTTGATCTTTGCGCTGCTGCCGACCCACACCCGTTCAATCGCTGCGGGGCAAGCGGCGGCCGCGGATGCGGCATCGATCGAACGCGGCAGGTATTTGGCCGTGGCCGCGGATTGCACCGCCTGCCACACGGCGCCCGGCGGCAAACCCTTCGCCGGCGGCCTGGCGATTGATTCACCGTTGGGCGCGATCTACAGCACCAACATAACGCCCGATCCTGAATCCGGCATCGGCAAATTTACGCCTGGATGATTTCGATCGCGCGGTGCGCCGCGGCATCGACGATGAGGGCGTGACGCTGTACCCGGCCATGCCGTATCCCTCGTATGCCGTGATGAGCGACCCGGACGTTGCGGCTCTTTATGCCTATTTCATGCATGCGGTCGAACCAGTATCGAGCGCCGAGCATGCGAACGGCATTCCCTGGCCGCTGTCGATCCGCTGGCCCGTGGCCATCTGGCGCAAACTTTTCGCGCCCTCCCCTGATGCACCCGCCTTCAGCGCAGCGAATTACGCCGATCCTGTTGTCGCGCGCGGCGCTTACCTGGTCGAGGGCCCCGGCCATTGCGGCGCCTGCCATACACCGCGCGCCGTCACATTGCAGGAGAAGGCGCTGGATGATGCCTCGACGGCCTTTCTTGCCGGCGGCCAGCAAATAGGCGGATGGGTTGCAGTCAATCTGCGCGGCAATATCGGCGATGGTCTTGGCGCCTGGTCGACCGACGATATCGTTGCAACGCTGCGCACCGCGCGCAACTCGCAGCAGACCGTGATCGGCGCACCCATGAGCGACGTCGTGGTGCACAGCACTCAATATCTGAACGATGCCGACCTGCAGGCAATCGCCGCGTATCTCAAGACCTTGCCGCCTTCGCCGGGCGACCTGCCCAAGTTCGCGGCGAATCCGGCAACAGCGGCCGCGCTGGCGCAGGGCCACGAGGCGGGCCGCGGCGCCGAGCTGTACGATGACAACTGCGCCGTGTGCCACCGCACCGATGGGGGCGGCAGTCCCCACGCACTTCCCAAGATCGCCGGCAATCCTTCGGTGCTTGCCGCAGATCCTGGCTCGCTCATCCGCCTGGTGTTGGCAGGCAGCTCCCTCCCGGGTACCGCGGCTGCTCCCTCGCCCTTGGGCATGCCGGGATTCGCCTGGAGACTATCGAATGATGAGGCCGCGCAGCTGTTGACGTTCATTCGCACGAGCTGGGGGAACCAAGCATCCGCCGTCTCGGCCAATGAAGTTGCGCGCGTTCGCGGCGCGCTGGAGGCGCAGATACCGGCAAAAAAATGACGCGGCCGGCGGCAATCACCTAGTATTGGCTCCATGAAGCGTATTTTCGTCGCCATCATGATTGCCGCACTTCAGCTCGCCGGTTGCGGCTCCTCCACAAACGCGCCCATGCCCGGCGCGGCGGTAACTCCGCCCATCGCCGGCAAGCCGGACGTGATCGTTACCGTGGACGGCGCGCATCACACCTGTGTTGCCGCCCTGTACAGCGAAGCTCAAGGCAGCACCATACCCTGCGCCGAGCTCATTCCCTTCATCCGAGACGAACTGAGAGTTCCCAGCGGATCCGTCTATGACATTCACGCGACCGCCGCGGCTGACAACGCGCAGATGAACCAGGTCAGGAGCAGCCTTACCGATGCCGGCTATCGATTTATCGGCGGGCATCCTTAAGTGCCGGCATGTTCGCGGTAGATGCGAGCGGCAATCATTCTTGCAGCGCTCCAAATAGACATGCCATTCGCTACAATGCCGCCCACGTCACCTGAAGTGGATTGCGAAACAACATGTATCGGCTGAACACGGTTTTTCTTCTGAGCGCGCTTTCTTTCGGGGCGATGGCCCAACAGCCGTCCGGCAGCGAGCCGGCGGAGAAGCCCTGGATCAAGCAAAGCAACGAACTCACCAACATGCTGCTCCACGTGCAGCTTGAGCACTCGCCCGAGCAGGGGTCGGTGCAAGGCGCCGCTGAATTCGACGAGCGCATCACGGACCCGTCGCGCGCCGATGAAATTGCGGAGCGGCATGAACTCGAAGCCGCGCTGGCGAAGGTCAAGGCTGCCGCGCCACGGTCGCCGACAAACACGTCCAAGAGGATATTGCCATTCTGCAGAAGAGCTTCAATCTGCAGTTTCGCGTGCAGGACTTCGATCTGGCGCACGAGGTGCCCTTTTACAACGCCAGCGCATTGGTATTTCGCGGCCTGCACGGACTGCTGGACGATCAGGTCCCGGAGCAGCGGCGCCCGGCGGCCTTGGTGCGACTGCGCAAATATGCGGGTGTCGAGCCGGGCTACAAGCCGTTCACCGATCGGTTGAAAGAGCGCGAGATCGAACAGATCGCCAAGCCCGGGCGTCATCTATCCATCAAGGGAACAGCTCGAGACCGAGCTCGGACGCAACTCGAACTACGTCGAGGGCATCGCGGCACTGTTCAAGAAGTACAAGCTTGAGCGGTTGGGAACCGGCATACGAGAAACTGAAGCTGCAACTGGCCGACTACGATGCCTGGATCAAGGGCAACATCCTGCCCAAGGCGCGCACCGATTTTCGCCTGCCGCCGGAGAAGTACGCACTGGCGTTCGAGGGCTACGGCATCGACATTCCTCCGGCGCAAATCGCCAAGATGGCGCATGCCGCGTTCACGCAATACCAGTCCGAGATGGCGCCGCTCGCCGCGCAAATGGCCAAGAGCAAACGGCTACGCGTCCAGCGACTATCGCGCCGTGATTGCCGAACTGAAAAAGAAACAAATCACCGGTGAGGCCATTCTGCCGTTCTTCGAGAACCGGCTGCACGAGATCGAAAAGATCATCGTGGCGAACAATCTGGTCACCCTGCCGACCCGCCCCGCCATCATTCGCCTCGCGACGCCGGCGGAGACCGCGCAGCAGCCGGCGCCGCATATGTCGCCGCCGCCGTTCCTGCACAACACCGGACAGCGCGGCCAATTCGTGCTGCCGCTCAACATTCCCTCGGCGACCGGCGGCGCCGAGGACAAGTACGATGACTTCACCTTCGACGCCGTCGCCTGGACGCTGACGGCGCACGAGGCGCGGCCCGGGCACGAATTGCAGTTCGATTCCATGGTCGAGCAGGGCGTGAGTCTGCGCGCGCGCTCTGTATGCCTTCAATTCCACCAACGCCGAGGGCTGGGGTCTGTACGCCGAGTACATCATGCAGCCCTACGAGCCGGCCGAGGGCCAGCTGCTGACGCTGCAACTGCGGCTGCTGCGCGCGGCCCGCGCCTTCCTGGATCCCGAACTGCAAAGCGGCGCCGTGACCGAGGCGCAGGCCTACGCGGTGCTCGAGAAGGATGTGATGCTGAGTCATGCCTTCGCCAAGGAAGAAGTCGAGCGATTTACCTTCCGCAGTCCCGGGACAAGCCAACAGCTATTTCTACGGCTACACGCGCCTGCTCGTCGCTGCGCAAGGAAACCGAGGCGGCCTTGGGCAAGAAATTCGACGCAGAAGAAATTCCACGACTTCATCCTGGGCCAGGGTCTGCTGCCGCCGGATCTGATGCGCAGCGGCGGTGCTCGAGGATTTCATCCCGTCGCAGCGCTAGCATCGCATGATGGCGGCGCTTAGCCGAAGCGGCCGGTGATGTAGTCCTCGGTGAGCTTCTGCTGCGGATTGGTGAACACCAGGTCGGTCGGGCCGATCTCGACCAGATCGCCCAGATGAAAATAAGCGGTGCGCTGCGAGACGCGCGCGGCCTGCTGCATGTTGTGGGTCACGATGGTGATCGCATAATTCTCGCGCAGTTCATCGATCAAATCCTCGATCCTGGCGCTCGCGATGGGATCCAGCGCCGAGGTGGGCTCGTCCATGAGAATGACCTCCGGATTGACCGCGATGGTTCGCGCAATGCACAGCCGTTGCTGCTGGCCGCCCGACAAGCTGGTGCCCGGCGTCGATAGTCGATCCTTGACCTCTTCCCACAAGCCGGCGCGCGCCAGACTGGTCTGGACCAGTTCATCCATGTCGGCGCGGCTCTTGGTCAATCCGTGAATTCGCGGTCCGTAGGCCACATTGGCGTAGATCGAATGCGGGAACGGCGTGGGTTTCTGAAACACGATGCCGACGCGCGCGCGCAGCTGCGCCACGTCCTGCTCTTGGTCGTAGATGTCCTGTCCATCCAGCGTGATCGTGCCCTCGACGCGCGCGCTGGCAATGGTGTCGTTCATGCGATTCAGACAGCGCAGAAAAGTGGACTTGCCGCACCCCGAGGGGCCGATCAACGCCAGCACCTGATTGCGTCCGATGTCGAGGCTCACATTTCTGACGGCGCACTTGTCGCCGTAGGTGCACGCTGACGCCGCGCGCGGTCATCACCGGATCGAACACCTTGTCGCGCGCGTCCGCGCGACACGGCGCGAGCGCTCCGCGGCGCAGCGGCGCGATCGGCTGCTGAGCTCATGCATGTGCGCTCAGCCGAAGCGTCCGGTGATGTAGTCGTCGGTCTTGCGGTTCTTCGGCGAGGTGAAGATCTCGCTGGAGGGACCGATCTCGACCAGTTCGCCCATGAACATGAATCCGGTGACGTTCGACACGCGCGCCGCCTGCTGCAAATTGTGGGTGACGATCACGATGCAATATTTCTCGCGCAGCGCCTGCAGCGTTTCCTCGACGCGCAGCGTCGAAATCGGATCGAGCGCCGCCGTCGGTTCATCGAGCAGCAGCACCTCGGGCTGCACCGCGATGGCGCGGGCGATGCACAGCCGTTGCTGCTGACCGCCGGACAGACTGCGGCCGTCGGCAGTGAGTTTGTCCTTGACCTCATCCCAGATGGCCGCATCGCGCAGCGCCGATTCCACCCGCACCTTGAGATCGGCGCCGCGCATGCCGCCGGCCAGGCGCAAGCCGAAGGCGACATTCTCGAACACCGACATGGGAAATGGCGTGGGTTTCTGAAACACCATGCCCACCCGGTAGCGCAGTTCGGCGACATCCACCGTGGGCCCGAGAATGTCGCGGCCGCCGATCAGCACTTCACCCTCGGCACGCTGCCTCGGGATAGAGCGCATACATCCGGTTCATCACGCGCAGCAGCGTCGACTTGCCGCAGCCCGACGGTCCGATGAAGGCCGAAATCGAGCGATCGGCCAGCGTCATGTTGATGTCGTGCAGCGATTGCACCGCGCCGTAGATAGAAATTCAGCGAACGCACTTCGATCTTCGGCGGACCGAGGTCCTGGGCCGGCTCCGCGGCCGCCGGATACGGCACGCGCATTTTCAAATGCTTCGGCGGTTTGGTCGAGGGGATCATCGCCCCGCCCCGCGCTCGGACTGCAGCAGCGCGAGCAAGACTCGCGCGGAAATACTCAAGATCAGAATGGTCACGGTGATGATCAGAGCGCCCGCCCAGGCCAGATCCTGCCAATCCTTGTAGGGGCTCAACGCGAACTGGAAGATCACCACCGGCAGATTGGCCATCGGCGCATTCAGATTCGTGGCTCCAGAATTGATTGTTGAGCGCCGTGAACAGCAGCGGCGCGGTTTCGCCGCTGATGCGCGCGATGGCCAGCAGCAATCCGGTGACGATGCCGCTGCGCGCGGCCGGATACAGCACGCTCAAGATCGGTGCGCCAGGGATAGGCGCCGAGCGCCGCGGAGGAATCCTTCATGCCGAGGGGCACCAGATTCAGCATGTCCTCGGTGGTACGCAACGTCACCGGGATCGCCAGCACCGCCAGCGCCAGCGCGCCCGCGATCGCGGAAAAATGACCCATGCGCACCACCACGATCTCATAGATGAACAAGCCGACGATGATCGAAGGCGCGCTCAGGAGCACATCGTTGATGAAGCGAATGGCCGTGCTCAAGCGTGAGCTTTTGCCGTACTCCGCAAGATAGGTGCCCGCGAGCACGCCGATCGGGCGAACCGATCAGAATTCCCAGGAGCGTCATCACGGCGCTGCCGTACAAGCGCGTTGAGCAGGCCGCCCTGACTGCCGGGCGGCGGCGTCATCTCCGTGAAAATGCGCCCCGACAGACCCGACACGCCGTGCGAAATCAGCGTCCACAGGATGGCGGCCAGGCAGGCCAGTCCGGTGAGAGTGGCGATCGAGCGACAGCGCCAGGAATGCGCCGTTCTTGATTTTGCGCAGCAGGCGTCGATTCATGCGACCGCTCCGGTGCGCCGTTCGAGCCTGCGCAGCATCGCCTGCGCCGCCGCAATCACGGTGAAGGTGATCAAGAACAGCAACAGGCCGAGCGCAATGAGCGAGGAGGTGTAAAGGTCGCCCACCGCTTCGGTGAATTCATTGGCGATTGCCGAGGAGATGGTGGTGCCCGGCGCCAGCAACGAGGAGCTGATGCGATGCGCATTGCCGATCACGAAGGTCACCGCCATGGTTTCGCCGAGCGCACGTCCCAGACCCAGCATGATCCCGCCGACGATGCCGACCCGCGAGTGCGGCACGACCACATTCCAAATGACTTCCCAGGTCGTGGCGCCGAGACCATAGCCGGATTCCTTCAACATGGGCGGCACCGTATCGAATACGTCGCGCATGGTGGCCGCAATGAACGGCAGCACCATGATGGCGAGCACCACGCCGGCGGTCAGGATGCCGATTCCATAGGGCGGCCCCTTGAACAAATGGCCGATGGCCGGAAGGTCGCCGAGATTGCGTATCAACCAAGGCTGCACGTGCCGTTGCAGCACCGGCGCGAGCACGAACAAGCCCCAGATGCCGAAGATGATGCTGGGCACCGCGGCCAGCAGTTCGACCGCGACGCCGATCGGGCCGCTTCAGCAAGGGCGGACACAACTCCGTCAGAAACAGAGCGATTCCGAATCCGGTCGGCACCGCAAGCAGCATGGCAATCAGCGAGGTGACCACCGTGCCGTAAATCGGCGCCAGCGCGCCGAACTGATCGGTGACCGGATTCCAAATCTCGCGGGTGACGAAGGAGAAGCGGAAGTGAGACAGCGCGGGCCATGCACCGCGCAGCAACGATACGGCCACGCCGCCCAGAATCAACAAGCACCAGAATCGCCGCGATCAACGTGGCCGAGCGGAAAACTCTCTCGTAAGATCAGCTGCTTTGCGGCGTGCCTCGGATCTATGATCGCCACGATGTCAGTTTCCGCTCCGCGTTGCGCCTAAAGTAACTCGAGCCCGGCATATTGCTACGCCGGGCTCGACCGTATCCTAACCACCTAAATCTTGGCTAGCTAATCCGCGAACCTGCGATTACTTGCCGCTCCAAACCGGGCGGCCGCCCGAGGTGATTTGCGCAGTCCAGGTCTTTTTCACCTGGGCAATCAAGCGCAGCGGGCAGCGGCACGTAGTCAAGTTCGCCCGCCATGGCAGCGCCATCCTTGTAGGCCCACGCAAAGAACTTCAGCGCTTCGCCGACCGCCGCCGCATCATCCGGCTGCTTGTAGACCAGAATGAAGCTGGCGCCGGTGATGGGCCAGCTCTTGGCGCCGGGCTGGTCGGTCAGAATCAGATAGTAGCTGTCGGCGCCCGCCCAATCCGCGGTGGCCGCGGCGGCTTGAAAGGACTCCGCGCTCGGCGCGACCGCATTGCCCGCCTTGTTGGTGAGCAAGGTGAAGGACATCTTGTTTTGCTTGGCGTAGGCATATTCGACATAGCCGATGGCGCCGTCGGTCTGGGTGGTCATGTTCGCCACGCCTTCGTTGCCCTTGGCGCCGATGCCCACCGGCCATTGCACCGAGGTGTTGGCGCCGATGCTGGACTGAAACTTGGGGCTCGACTTGGACAGGTAGTCGGAAAACAAGAAATTGGTCCCGGATCCATCCGAGCGGTAAACCGGTGCAATGGCCGTGCTCGGCAGGGTCAGTTTGGGATTGAGCTTCTTGATCGCCGGCATCATTCCACTGCGTGATGTCGCCCAGGTAGATGGCGGCAACCGTCGCGCCGTCCAGATGCAGTTGGCCCGGCGCAGACGCCCTTGATGTTGACCACCGGCACGACGCCGCCGATGATCATGGGGAATTGAATCAGGCCCGAGGACTTCAGATCGTCCGGCTTCAAGGGCATGTCCGAGGCGCCGAAGGTGACCGTCTTGGCCTTGATCTGCTTGATGCCGCCGCCCGAGCCGATGGACTGGTAGTTGAGGCCGACGCCGGTGAGCTTCTTGTAGGCATCAGCCCACTTCGCATAAATCGGATAGGGAAAAGTTGCGCCGGCGCCCGAGATATCCGCGGCGGAAGCCGCGACGCTCAAAGAGGCTGCGACGCCCAGTATCAGAAGGCGTTTGTAAATTTTCATCTGTTGGCGCTCCAGTTGATACCCGTCTGGGCGCTCTTCGGGCCTCAGACTTTGGGTTGGGGCGATTATCGAGATGAATTGTGACGTTTTTGTTACAGCCGAATCGAAACAAGGGCTTAGCGGCCGCCAAGCCTTGGCCGACCGATTCCGGCGCGTGCTCAAGCCTGATAATCAGCCGCGACCGTCTGGTCCGCCTTGTTCGCGCCATGGCGTTGAACACCGGCGTCAGCACGATGGCGACCACGAGATTGAGGATTACGCTGTAGACCGCGCTGTACCCCGGGAAGGTGTGACCGCCAATGTGCAGCGGAAAGGTGTTGGTCAGCTTCACCGAGAATGGCCATCCAGGTTCCGGCGAAAGTGCCCACCGCCCAGCCGGCCAGCATCGCCCAGGAATTGAACCAGCGGGTGTAAGCGCCCAACATCACCGGCGGCAGAGTTTGGATGATCCAGATGCCGCCCAGCAGCTGCAGCTGAATGGCGTACTTGGTCGGCACGAACAAGATAAACACCAGCGCGCCGACCTTGACGATCAGCGAGGTCAACTTCGCGACCTGCGATTCCTGCTTGTCGGTCGGATTCTTGTTGATGAACTCCCGGTGGATGTTGCGCGTGTACAGATTGGCCGCGGCGATCGACATGATGGCCGCCGGCACCAGCGCGCCGATGCCGATCGCCGCGAATGCGACGCCTGCGAACCACGCCGGGAAACTGTGCAGCAGCAACGCGGGGACCGCAAAGTTATTGCCGAATTGCTTGAAGCCCGCGGCGTATTCCGGAAGCTTGTCGACGCCGCTGGCGATGACGAAGAAGCCGAACAGCGCCAGCAGCCCCAGCATGAAGGTGTAGCCCGGCAGCATGGCGGCGTTGCGGCGGATGACCTTGCCGCTGCTCGCGCTCAAGATGCCGGTCAGCGAATGCGGATACAAGAAGAGCGCGAACGCGGAACCCAGCGCCAACGTGGCGTAGCCGCTGTAGGCGCCGGTGGTATTCGGACCCGGCACGGCCAGCAGCAGCTTCTGCGCCGGCACGGAGGCGAAGATTTTGCCGAAACCGCCCAGTTCGATAGGGAATGACGATCACGGCGACAATCGCGGTGATGTAGATCAGAATATCTTTGACGACGGCGATCGAGGCCGGCGCGCGCAGTCCGCTGGAATAGGTGAATGCCGCCAAAATCACGAAGGCAATGAACAGCGGCAGGTCGGCCATCAGTCCGGTTCCGGAAATGCCCATCGCTCCGATGACCACCTGTAAGCCGACCAGCTGCAAGGCGATGTAGGGCATGGTCGCGACGATGCCCGTGATGCACACCGCGAGCGCCAGCCAGCGATTGCCGAAACGGCCCTTGACGAAATCCCCCGCGGTGATGTAGCCGTGCTTGTGGCAGACATTCCACAGGCGCCGAAAGATCAGGAACATCAACGGATAGATGATGATGGTGTAGGGCACCGCGAAGAAAGCCACGGCCCCGGCGCCGAAGGCGAGCGCCGGCACGGCGATGAAGGTGTAGGCGGTATAGACATCGCCGCCGACCAAGAACCAGGTGATGACGGTACCGAAGCGCCGTCCCCCCAAGCCCCACTCATGCAGCAGATCCAAATCGCCCCGGCGCCAGCGCGCCGCGGCGAATCCCAGCCAGGTAATGAAGCCGAACAGCAAGACAAAGATCGTCAGTGCAACCCAGTTCAATTCCTGCACGGCTAATCCCCTATGTCTTTTCTTATTCTTCGACGGGCGAAATAAACGATCGGCCGTGAATACGGCGCTGACGATCACCCAGAGACAGCTGGAACCAATAAAAGAATGGAATTCCGAACAGAGTAGGGCTCGGCCTTGTTATAGAGCGGCGGCCAGAGAGCGACGGCAAATTGGATGACGAAGAGCAGGTACCACCAGCTCCAACCACCGCGTTTTTTTTCTGGGTTGTTCATCGCGAGGCCGCCTCCTTTTTATGCTTAGGAGGCTGATCGCTACGCGCGTCGCTGGGGGCGTGTCGAGAACGCCAGCGCGGGCGAAAAAGGCGGTTCATGGCCGTAAGCCATGAACCGCATCCGCGATCATCGCAGCTTAGAAGTTGAAGCGCACGCCCACCATCGGGCTGTATTCAGAGGTAAATATGAAGCCGTTGGACAGGCCGTCCTGCACCTTCGAGTAGTTGACGCCCGCGTAGGTGTCGAACCGCTTGGTGAAGTGATAGTCGGCGACCAGGGAGACGTCAGCCATCGTGCCGGCGCAGGAAGCGGCGCTGGCGTTGGTGCAACCATTGGCCGCGAAGCTCTTCTGGTTGTAGCCATAGAACGCGCCGGTCAGGTCGAAATCAGGCGTGACCGACCAACGGTGCCCACCCAAGAAATCTGCAGGATCTTTTGGATGCTGAACGCGGTGTTGTTCACGATGCCCAGCGTGTACCCGCCTGTCAATTGTCGTGCCCACCGGATCCGTGTGGGAAGGATTGTTGAACTTGATCCGCTCCCAGCCGGCATAGAACTTCACCGGAAAGTAGTCCTTCGCGTTGTAGCTCGCTTGCACCGAATAGCCGGTGTTGTCCGAAATGGTGCCCGCCAGCGTGTTGCTCAAACTCCATCCCGGCAGAGGCTGGGGAGGCGTGTTGAGCGTCGTGATGTTCGCCGCGCTCAAGGAGGCCGCGGCGACTTCGCCATGGACCTGCCGTACAACGCATCGATCGAGAAGCCCGCCAAATCCATGCCGAGCGTGACCTCGTTGGAGTTTTGCGGCCAATAGCCGTCGCTGCCGAAGCCATGAAGGTACGCGAAGCGCACCGGGCCAATCTGCAGCTGGTACTTGAGCGAATTGTCCAGGCGATTGCTCTCGGTGTCGCCGAGGCCGCCCGCCGTGCCGGAGAGGCCGATCGGAGAAAACGCCTGCGATTGCTGCTGCGGATCGTACTTGGTCAGCAGGTCGAGCATCAGGCCGTTGTGTCGGCCAAACGTCAGCGTTCCGAAGGTCTTGGAACTGACGCCCGCGTAAGCCACGCCGTTAAAAGCCTGACCTGCGCGGCTGGAGTCGCCCGCGGAAGTCTTGATCGCAGCCGCTTTGCCGTTGTTCGACCGTCAAGCGATCCCGGTCCGTCGGTCAGTCTGCCGGACCAGGGGTTGAAGCCGGTTTCAACCCGGAATACACCGGTCCACTCGGTCGAGCCGAACAGCGGCTCGACGCCCGGACAGGCCGAGCTTCGACTGGCTCAGACCGTTGCCGTTGACCGAGAAAATCGAGTGGTTGCTGAAGTTCTGGATGAAGGACGGCAGTCCCGGACCAAGTTTGACTCAAGGGCGCACCGTGCGACACGTACTCCAGACCGATATCCACGGTGCCGTAGAGCGTAATGCCGTTCCAAGTCAGCGCACCGGCCGAATCCGTTTTCTTGACCACCGTAACCGGCGCAGGCGTTCCCGGCGCGGCGCTCAGTTGATCGATCTGTCTGCTGCATCTGGCGCACTTGGTCCTTGAGCGCTGAATGTCCTGATGCGTTATCCGCAAGGACGACTCCTGGTGAGGCGCAAAGGGCAGCGCAGGCGCCCATCGCAGCCAGGACCGGCTTGCGCAGTTGAAACTTTTGCATTGCATTAACTCCCGCGGTTTTCGATTGTTGGATTTAATCGACGTATTGTTACAGCTACATGACAATTGCTTTTTCCGATAATTCTACTGCCTTTCGGACAGGACGCCACATATATCAGATACATGACAAACAGAGGTGCGTCTTTGTATCTTTTTCGCAACAAACCCTGGGCAGCGATCGCCTATTTCAATCGCGGCGCCGGGTCTTGGCGGAGATCACGGCCAGCGCCGTGCGCGTGTTGGCGTGCAGTTTTTCCATGATGCGGCTGACATAGTTTTTGACCGTGCCCTCGGCGAGAAACATGGCCGCGGCAATTTGCCGATTGCTCATGCCCTCGGTGATGAGCCGCAGGATCTTTTCCTCTTTATCGTTGAGGGTCTCAACACCGGCGGCGGTAATTTTTTGAGCATTTCCAGCCGCGGCCGGATGGGGGGACGGGCCGGCCAAACGGCGAAACTGATCCATGACCTTGCGCGCGATCTGGGGAGTGAGACGCGACTCGCCGCGGCGCAGGGCGCGAATGGTGTCAAGCAATTCTTGTTCGCTAACATCCTTGAGCAGGTACCCGTGCGCGCCCGCGCGTATCGCCTCGAACACGGTCTCGTCATCGCTGAGGGTGGTCAGCACCAGAACCTGCGTCCCGGGCAGCGTTCGCGTGATTTCCCGAGTGGCCGCGACGCCGCCCAAGCGCGGCATGTGCAGATCCATGAGCACGACATCCGGGAGGAGACGAGCGGCCATGGCGATGGCTTCGACACCGTCGCAGGCCTGGCCGACGACCTCCATGTCCGGCTCCATCGATAGCAGTACAGTGGTGCCGCGCCGGACCAGCGCCTGATCTTCCGCAATCAGGACGCGAACTCTGGCGAGGGCTGATGTTTTTTCGGGGTCCATGAGTTTGCCGCCTGAGCACCTATCGGCAATCATGCGGCCCGCCGGGAATGATTTGAAAGCAAATTCTTACTTATGTTAAGCGAACGGCTTCGAGACTTGGATCCGCGGCGCAGCTTGGCTGCCGGCATCATTTGGCTGATGGTGGCACTTGCGGCAAGTTTTGCCGTTGCCGCCTCTGTGTGGGCCGGCAGCGTCGCGCGCGAGATTGTCGTACAACAGCATTTGCGCCGCCTAAGCCTCGAAACGCAGCAATTGGCCTCGGACCTGGGTCAGGCGATCAGCGCCCGGGTCGAAGCCATCCGATCCGCGGGTGCCCTGCCCGCGGCAGCATTGTTCGAACACCTGGGCCGCGCCTATCCGGACTTGGGCTGGATTGCCGTGGCGGATGGCAGCGGCCAGGTCATCGCCGCAAACGATGCCTCGGTAAAATCCGCGGCCGCACCACGGCCATGGCTTACACAAGGATTGGCAGGCCTGTGGATCGGACTCGTGGAGGAATCCGAGGCGAGCGGCCGAGCACCCTTTCTGGGCGACATGTCGGTGGCGCTCAAGGACCCATCGGGACGGGTTGTCGGCGCGATTGCCGCGCACCTGACGTGGCCGTGGGCATCAGGCGACGTGCAGCATCTCAGCCAGGCCTTGAATCCGCGCGGCTCTGCGCAAACCTTGATTTTGAATGACGCCGGTCTGATCGTCGTTGGGCCGGCGGCGTTGCGCAACACCGTCTGGAACGGCGAGCGCATCGATGACGCCCACACCGCGGCGGCGTTTCCGGGCGACTCCGGCGCGCCGCATTTCGAACGCCTGGCCAATGGCGAAACGGCGCTCATAGCCCGGGCGGCGATTAAACTGATCAATGCCGAGGGTTCCGGTGCCTGGCAGGTGCAGCTCAGCGAGCCCAAAGAGTTTGTCTACCAACGTGCCGATGCGCTCGCCATTCGCATCTGGTGGATATCCCTCACGCTGGGGGCGATCACCTCGGTGCTGGGTGCGATCGGCGCGCGGCATTTGACCAACCGGCTGCAAAACCTCACGCGCTCGGCGGCCGCCGTCGGCCGCAACGAGATTGCCCGCATCGAAGTCCCCAGCGGTCACGACGAAGTGGCGCAACTCGCGGGCGCCTTTGCCAAAGTGCTCGATGACCTGCGTCAGGAGCGCACGGAACTGGTCACTTTGAGCAGCGAGCTGGAACGTCGCGTTAGGTTAAGGACGCGCGAGGTGGAGCGCCTGGCTGAAGAGTCGCGCTACGCGGCCATCGTGCGCGAGCGGCTGCAAATCGCGCGCGATCTGCACGACACGTTGGCGCATTCGATGATGGCCATGCTCAGCGAAGTGCGCCTGTTGCGCAAGCTGCAGGAACACGATCCGGGCGCCCTGCCGGATGAACTCGCGCGCGCCGAAGAAGTCGCCCACGACGGTTTGAACGAAGCGCGCTCGGCCATCAACCAGATGCGGGGCAATTCAGTGCGCGATACCGGCCTGGGGCCGGCCATTGCGAAGGCGATCGAGCGCTTTAAGGATCAGAACCGGCGTGTCGGTCGAGTTGCTCATCGATGGCGACGCCGCGCGCTTTGGCGATGAAAGGGCTGAAATAATCTTTCGCATGACCGAGGAAGCGTTGCGCAATATCGAACGCCACGCGCGAGCCTCGCGCGTGCGCCTGCGCCTGCAAATGGCCGACGGCACGCACTTGCGATTGGCCATCGAAGATGATGGCATCGGCTTCGATACCGCGCTGTCGCGGCCCGGTCATTTTGGGTTGATCGGCCTGCGCGAACAGGCGCAGCTCATCGGCGCCGAATTGACCATCAAAAGCGCGCCGGATTCCGGCACGACACTGGAGCTTGCGCTGCGCAGTGGCGCCCGAAGCGCTCTAGGCCGCGCTAACGGGCGTTGCTGCGCACGTTCAAGTTGTTCACGACGTCCTTGACGTTGGCTGACTTGACGCACGAGCGACTCCGTACTGCGCATCTCCAATTCCGAATTGACGATGCCGTTCATGTACACCACACCGTTGATGATCTGCACGTGGAAGACGCCGGGCGGCCCGAACTCCCGATGTTCAGTCAGCATCGCGTCCACATCCTTCTTGATCTGCGCGTCGGTGGCGCAATTCTCCGGCGTGCACTTTTCAAATGCCGCGCAGCCCGCAAGGCCGGCGGCCATGATGCAGATGAGGATATAGCCGATCGCCGATTTCGATTTGTTCATGGTTCAACGCCAGACATTACGTAGCCAGCAACAGTTCCAGGGTACGCCGATACATCGCCTGCAATCGATCGATGTCCGCCACGCGCACGCATTCGTTCACCTTGTGGATGGTCTCGTTGATCACGCCGAGTTCGATCACCTGCGCGCCCATGGGTGCGATGAACCGTCCGTCCGAGGTGCCGCCGCCGGTGGTCAGCTTGGGGCTGATCTGCAATTGCTCCTGCACGGCGCGGGTCGCGGCCTGCGACAAGGTTCCGGGAACGGTCAGAAACGGATGGCCGGAAACAAACCACTCGAGGCTGTACTTGACGCGGTGGCGATGCAGGATTTCTTCGACGATCTGCTTCAGGCCGTCGATGGTCTGTTCCGTGGAAAAGCGCAAATTGAAGCGCGCGCGCAATTCGCCGGGAATCACATTCGGCGCGCCGGTTCCGGCGGAAATATTCGAGACCTGAAAACTGGTGGGCTGAAAATGCTCGTTGCCCCGATCCCATACGCGCGCTGCGAGCTCGGCAAGTGCGGGAGCCAGGGCGTGCACCGGATTGTCCGCCAACTGCGGATAGGCGATGTGTCCCTGCACCCCGTGCACGGTCAGGCGTCCGCTCAAGCTGCCGCGGCGGCCGATCTTGATGGTGTCCCCCAGCGTGTTCTCGCTCGAGGGTTCGCCCACCAGGCACCAATCGATGCTTTCCTGGCGCTCGCGCAGGACCTCCACCACCCGGCGGGTGCCGTCGACCGACGGTCCTTCTTCGTCGCTGGTGATCGAGAAAGGCGATGGTGCCGCGGTGCTTCGGATACTGCCGCGATGAACTCCTCGCTGGCGGTCAACATCGCGGCGAGACCGCTTTTCATGTCCGCCGCGCCGCGCCCGTACAGCAGCCCGTCGCTGATGACCGGCTCGAATGGATCGCTGCGCCACTCATCCAGCGGCCCCGAAGGCACCACGTCGGTGTGGCCCGCGAAGCAGAATACCGGGCCGCCGCTGCCGCGCTTGGCCCAAAAATTATCGACCGGGCCGAAACGCAGGCTCTCGACGGTGAAGCCCGCGGCCGCGAGCCGCTCGATCATCAGCGCCTGGCAGCCGCCGTCGGTGGGACTGACGGATTGACGCGCAATCAACTCCTGGGTCAATTGCAGGGTCTCGGACATCAGAAGCGCAAGCATCGGCGGCTGGCGGCGCAGGTTGACCCACACTCCCCAGGCGCCGAGCACCACGGCGCTGATCAGCACCCACGCCGGCATCGCGAGCCCGAGAAATTCCCAGGTTACCTTGGCGCACTCGCCGGAGCCGGTGAGCACCTTGACCAGCACCTCGCTCAACGAAAACACCTTGAGCATGAAATCGAGCGATGCGCCGCATGCCGGCACGCTGTCGGGGGGCAGGCTCTGGAGATACAGATGCCGCAACGCCACGCCGATCGTGGCCAGCGCCGCCAAGCCGAGCAGCACCGCGTACACGCCGCCGGCCGAAGGCCGCCGGGATCATGCAGGGCTGCGATCAGGAACAACACGCCCAGCGCAGAATATGCCGATCCTCTGAAAAATGCACAGCGGACAGGGCTCCAGGTGCATCACGAACTGGGCGTAGTAGGCGTAGGCCAGCAGGCACGCGCAGGCCAGAAATCCGAGAAGATTCCCTCGGCGTGCCGTCATCAGCGGCGCATGAGCGCGTGCGCCGCGTCGATCTGCTTGGCGACGTCCTCGAGCGAGGAATGGCGGATATCCTTGCCGTGCACCATGTAGATCACGTACTCGCAGATATTCTTGGCGTGATCGCCGATGCGCTCCAGCGCGCGCACGACCCACATGATCTCGAGCGCACGCCGGATGGTGCGCGGATCTTCCATCATGAAGGTGATGCATTGGCGCTGGATGGACTCGTACTCCTCGTCCACCATTTTGTCCTCCTGGGCGGTCTTCAGCGCCGCCTGCGAGTCCATGCGGGCGAACGCATCCAGCGCATCGTGCACCATCTGCGCGACCTGCCGGCCCAGGTGCTTCACCTCGCGGTACTTGTCCGCCGGGCGTTCCATGGTGGCGAGGCGCGAAGCGATATAGCCGATCTTTTCGCCCTCATCGCCGATGCGCTCCAGATCGGTGATGGTCTTGATGATGGCGACGATGACCCGCAAATCGCCGGCCGCCGGCGCGCGAATCGCGAGGATGCGGCTGCATTCCTCGTCGATCGACAGCTCCATGCCGTTGACCTTGTAGTCGTCGGTGGCGACCGATTCGCCCAGCCGGCTGTCGCCCTCGACCAAGGCGGTGATCGCCTTGTGCAGCTGCTGCTCGACGAAGCCGCCCATCTGCAGCACCTGATTGCGCACCTTCTCCAAGTCCTCGTTGAAGCGGCGGGAAATGTGGTGGGTAAGATCGGCGGTTTCCATAGAGTTTGACCTTGAACGCACTCTATTTATGAAGTGCTGCGTTCGTTTACATCCGATTGCAGCGTCACGTCAACCGTGTACATGATATTTGTGACCTTCATGCGCTCGCCGACGTTGCGCAGCGCCAGCTTCCAGATGCGCTGCTGCGGGAAATGGCAGGTGAACGTGCTGCCCTTGCCCTCGACGCTGTGCACGTCCAGCCAGCCGCCATGGCGCTGCAAGGCATGCTTGACGATCGCCAGACCCAACCCTGAACCGCCCTGTCCGCGCGATCGTCCGGCATCGACACGGTAGAAGCGTTCCGTGAGGCGCGGGAATGTGCTCTGCGGGAATGCCGATGCCGTTGTCGATGACGGAGAAATACGCGCCTTCCTCGTCCGTCCACCAACGCATGCGCACCGTGCCCTCCGGCAAGGTGTACTTCAGGGCGTTCACCAGCAAATTGGTGAAGGCGGATTCGATCTCGTGCGCCGAGCCGTACAAGCCGTCGCCGGTGTCCAATTCCAACAGCACCTGGCGCGGCCGATCGGAGCTGATCAGCGCATCGCGATGCAGCCGCTCCAGCATGCGCGGCACGTCGATCGGGATCGCGCGCCGCCTCGCCGTCGGCGGACTCCAAGCGCGACAGCTCGAGCAGGTCGGCGATGATGGCGTTCATGCGCTGCGCCTGCGCGCGCATATCCTTGATGGGACCGTCCCAGGCCGGGTCCACCGACGGGATCCTCCGCCAGGGTGTCCAAGTACCCGGAGATTACGGTCAACGGCGTGCGCAGCTCATGCGATGCGTTGGCGACGAAATCCTTGCGCATGGCCTCGAGCCGCATCTGCCGCGTCACGTCGCGCACCAACAGCAGAGACTGGCCGCCTCCGTAGGGAACCATCTGCAGCGCCAGATACATGTCGATCTGCACGGGCGGGCGGATAATCAGCGGCAGGGCAAAGTCATCGCCGTACAGATAGCGCGCGAATTCCGGAACGCGGATCAGATTGTCGATGCGCAAGCCCACATCGACCGGCCGCCGCAAGCCCAATAGCCGCGCAGCCTGGCGGTTGAACCAGACGATCTCACGCTGCGTGCTCAAGATAATGACCCCGTCGGGCAGCGCCGCGGTCGAGCGCCGCAGTTCCCGATAGAGCTGCACCAGACGCTGCTTGTGGTACTGCTTGCGGCGATGCAGACGGATGACTTGGGCGATGATGTCGCCCCAAATGCCGCCGATATTGGGCGGGTCGATTTGCGAGCGCAGCCGCAACCAGCGATCCACGCGGTACAGATTCAGCAACTGCCAGGCGAGGTATAGGCAGGCGGCGCCCAAGATCCACAGCCAAATGGGCCCTATCAGCAGACCTACGCACAGGCCCAACAGCAAAATGCCCGCCAGCCGCGCGAGCGCGAAGGTCCACATCGCTGCCATGGTGCTAGGAGCTAAACCTTAAGCGTCTCGCGTCGAAAATCGGTATCCGGCGCCGCGCACGGTTTGCACTAATTTCTCCAATGAAAACGGTTCGAGCGCCTTTCGCAATCGGCGAATGTGCACGTCCACGGTGCGCTCTTCCACGTAAGTATTACCCCCCCAGACGCGGTCGAGCAACTGACCGCGCGTAAATACCCGCTCCGGATGGGTCATGAAAAAATGCAGCAAACGGTATTCGGTGGGCCCCAGGGCGATTTCCCGCTCCCCAGCGCTGACCCGGTGGCTGGAATCGTCGAGTTTCAGGCCATCAACTTCGACGATATCGTCGGCGCCCTGCGGGCGCCGCGCGCCGCAGCACCGCTTGGATGCGCGCCAGCAATTCGCGCGGCGAGAAGGGCTTGGTGATGTAGTCATCCGCACCCCCCTCGAGACCATTGACCTTGTCCTGCTCCTCGGCCCTCGCCGTCAGCATGATGACGGGAATCTCCTCGGTGTCCTTGGCGCGCTTTGAGCGAACGGGTCAGCTCCAAACCGCTCATGTCGGGCAGCATCCAGTCGATTAGCATGAGATCCGGCCTAACGTCGACGATGCGCGCGCGTGCTTCGCGGCAATCCTCTGCCTCGCGAACTTCATAGCCGGCACGCCGCAATCCGAAGGCGATCATGTCGCGAATGGGCTTTTCGTCTTCGACAATGAGGATGCGCCTGGCTGACATAGCATAATCCCTTGATTCCAAAGCCGACTATTACAGGCTTCGATTGTGACACTTCCATGACAGCACGCTTAGCGAGCGGCGCGCGTTCGGACTCGGTCAACGCCACTTTATCCCTCAAATAGAGGGGCTTCAGATCGGCCGGGTCGATCCCCTCGCCGGCCGCCAGCCGCAGCCCGCCGAGCCGGGCCGTTTCCCCCGCACTCGGCAAGGCGGCCATTTCCGCAGCGCCGATCTGAACCCTGAGAATATTGGCGAGATTCGGGTAGGCCGAAAAACCGCGGCCGACGCCAAAATAATGATCAGGGGGGCTTAAGGTCGACGTTCTCGGGCGGTCCCACGCGCGGCGCGCCGGAAGCAATCACGCCGCGCACCGCGTCGGCGTGCATAGCATCCCCAATAGAGCTCGCCCATGCGTGCATCGAGGCAGGCAAGGGCGCGACCCCGGCCGTCTTTCAGGACCCGCAGCGCCAATGACTCCAATGTGCTGACCGGGATCACCGGGAGGCTCGCGCCGAACGCCAGGCCTTGCGCCACCGCCACCGCTGATTCTGACGCCGGTGAAGGCGCCGGGGCCGATACTGGCGGCGATGCCATCGAGCATGGACAACGAGACCTGCGCTTCGGCCATGCACTTCGCTCGACCATGGATAAGGATCTGGCGCGCATTGCTCTTACCCGACTCCATCGTGCGCTTGATGAGATCGCCATCCACCCAGAGCGCAACCGAGCAGACCTCGGTGGCCGCGTCGAGCGCCAACACACGCATTATTGGACCTGCGCCTTGAGAGATGCGATTTGCCGGGTGCGCATGCGGCCGGCAAGAAACTCGGCAGCGGCGGCGCTGTCCGTCACAATCGGGACAGGGCGGCATCGATTCCAAAAATACGCGCCCGTAGGCTTTGGTTTTGATGCGCGGATCGCCCAGCACAATGACGCCGAAGTCGTCGAAATCGCGAATCAGTCTGCCGACGCCCTGCTTCAATGCCAACACGGCCTGCGGCAATTGATATTCGAAAAAAGGATTGCCGCCGCGGCGGCGAATTCCCTCCAGACGAGCCTTGAGCAGCGGGTCATCGGGGGCCGCGAAGGGCAGCTTGTCGATGGCCACAATGGAAAGCGCATCGCCCTTCACATCGACGCCCTCCCAAAAGCTGCCCGTGGCCAACAGCACCGCGTTGCCGAGTTCGCGGAAACGGCTCAAGCAGCGCTTCGCGCGGTGCTTCGCCTTGCACCAACACCGGAAACGGCGGATCCGGAAACCGGCTCTTCAACGCCCGGACGCCTTCCGCCAGTCCGCGATAACTGGTGTAGAGCAGGAACGCCCGACCGCCGCAGGCCTCGATTAGCGGCGCGCAAGCTTCGATGAATCGATCGGCGAATGCCGGATCCTGCGGATCGGGCATGCGCGGCGGCAGAAACAAGCGAGCTTGATCGCGATAATCGAACGGACTGTCGATGCGCAGCGTGCGCGCATCGCCAAGACCGATCCTGGCCGCAAAGTGCGAAAAGTCCGCGGCGATGGCCAGAGTCGCCGAGGTGAACACCCAGGCGCAGGGCCGCGATTCGACGTACTCGCGCAGGCGCTCGGCGATTTCGAACGGCGTGAATTGCAGCGTCAAGCCGGTGGCGGCCGCCTCCGCCCACCGCAACCCGGATTCGTCCGGCAGCTCGCGCAGCTGCGCCAGCGCATTGGCCAGGTGCGCAGCGCGCCGCGCGCAACTGGCGGTGCCGGCCCCGCGCTCCCAAATCCTCGAGCTGCCGGCCTAAGTCGCTCAAAGCCGTCTCGATTTCCGGCAGCGCGTCGAGAAAGCGCTCCGGCAATTCCTGCCAGTCATAGCGCCCTGCGGCGCGTTGCAGCGCATATCGCAATCCGTCCAAATGTCCTTCGACGCCCAGCACGGCTTCGATCAGGGTGGGAGCGCGAATCGCGGCGGCCGCCAACTCGGCGGTAATGTCGCGCAGCAGGACTTGCACCTGACGCACCGACCAGGACTGGCCGAAGAATTGCGCGGCGATATCCGGAACCTGGTGCGCCTCATCCAGGATCACAGCCTCCGCACCGGGCAACAGATCGCCGAAGCCCTCGTCCTTGAGCGCCAGATCGGCCAGCAGCAGATGGTGATTCACCACGACGATGTCGGCGGCCTGCGCATTGCGGCGCGCCTCGAATACATGACAACGCGAGAACTGCGGGCACTCCTGGCCGAGACAGTTCTCCCGCGTCGAGGTGATGCTCGGCCACACCGGGGACTGCTCCGGCAGGTCGGTGAGTTCGGCAAGATCGCCGCTTTTGGTGGTCGCGGCCCATCGCGACACTCGGGCGAGCAGCCGGGCGACGTTGCGTTCAGGCGCAGCAAGGCGCCCTGCTGAGTCGCAAGCTCCAGCCGATGCCGGCAAAGATAATTCGTGCGGCCTTTGAGCAGCGCGAGTTTCGCCGGCAGCCCCAAGGCTTTGGCCAGCATCGGCACGTCGCGGCGAAACAATTGGTCCTGCAGCGTGCGCGTGCCGGTGGAGATGATCACGCTGCGCCCGGATAACAGCGCCGGCACGAGATAGGCAAAGGTTTTTCCCGTGCCGGTACCGGCCTCGACGATCAGCGGCTCGAGTCTCGCCAGCGCGGCGCCGACCGCCTTCGCCATGAGCGCCTGCTCGCCGCGATAGGCATAGTCAGGCAGCGCCCGCGCGAGCGGCCCCGCCGTGCTGAAAACATCTTGGTAGTCGCTGTTCATAGAATGCTTGCGCGTGCGTAGCCTACGACGAAATCAGGCCGGCTATTTCGCCTGCGCACGAAAACGCACGAACGCGACTGAATTGGCTTTCAAGGCGTTTTGCAACTGCCAGCGGATATGCGTGTAATCCGCGGCTGCGGCGCGCGCGGGCTGCGCCATCGTGTTCTTTAATCTGCAGGTTCTCCGGCGAATCGAAACTGCGGCCGCCATCGACCGAATAGCTCACTTCGATGCCCGGCCCCACTGCGGAGTCCGCCAGGTAAATCATGTGTTCTGGAACGGGAAATACCACGGTCGGCGGCGGTATGGTGACAGGGCCGGTGTTGCGCACCTGGAGGGTGTAGATGACCATGTCGCCTGACACAATGCGCTCCGCCGGAACCAGCTTATTGGCGCGCTCCACCTCGGCGACGGAGGTGACGACAAAGGGGCTTGAAGCGGCCTGAGCCGAGGCCGCGGGTGCAACATTTAGCGCAAGTAACAAGCCGATGATGCGGTAAAAAAGGCCTCTGTACATATACCTGCGTATTCTACGTGGCCTGGATTGCAAGCTGTTAAATTTTCAAAATCAACGGCTTATCGAATGCTCCGTAGCTGACTTCTATACCTTCTGGAAATTCTCGTCCGTTGGGAGACAAATTCATTGTCGGAGAAATCTCACGCTCGGAAGGGAGTTGGCGCGCCCACACCCATCTGTCATCCTTATAGGTCTATCAAGCTTTCTTCTAGGGACAGCCAATGGCCACAGCAGCACAGCATGTCACGCTCGCCTCCATGAATCAGGACGTCGCGGCTTGGGTCGATGAAGTGGCAAAACTCACGCAACCGCAAACCATCCATTGGTGCGACGGCAGTGACGCGGAGTTTGAGTCTCTCAAGCGCGAATTGGTGGCGGACAAACAATTGCTGCCGCTTAATCCGCAAAGTTTTCCCGGCTGTGTGCTCTCGCGTTCGCACCCTTCCGATGTGGCGCGGGTGGAGCATCTTACTTTCGTATGCACGACCAACAAGGATGACGCCGGCCCCAACAATCACTGGCTGGCACCGCAGCAAGCACACGCCCAAATGGACGCGCTTTTCACAGGATGCATGCAGGGGCGCACGCTCTACGTAGTCCCCTACTGCATGGGACCGATCGACTCGCCATTCTCCCGCTGCGGCGTGGAAATCACCGACAGCGCCTACGTCGTGCTGAACATGCAGCTCATGACCCGCATGGGCCGCGCGGCGCTCGAACGCATTACGCGCGATGGCACTTTCGTCAAAGGCTTGCATTCCACCGGCGATCTGAACCCGGAACGCCGCTTCATCATGCATTTCCCTGAAGAGCTCGCCATCAAGAGTTTCGGGTCGGGGTACGGCGGCAATGCCCTGCTTGGCAAGAAGTGTCATGCCCTGCGCATCGCGAGTTGGCAAGCACGCACCGAGGGCTGGCTGGCGGAGCACATGTTGATCGTCGGCATCGAAAACCCGCAGGGTGAGATTCATTACCTGGCCTGTGCCTTCCCCTCCGCCTGCGGCAAAACCAATCTGGCGATGCTGATTCCCCCGGCGAGCTACCCGGGCTGGAAGGTTTGGACTGTCGGTGATGACATCGCGTGGCTTCACCCCGGGAAGGACGGCCGCCTCTACGCCATCAATCCGGAGTCCGGATACTTCGGCGTGGTGCCCGGGACCAATGCCAAGACCAATCGCAATGCGTACGACATGATCCGCAAGGACACGATTTTCACCAATGTTGGACTGACCGCGGATAACCAGCCGTGGTGGGAAGGATTGACCGACGGCAAGCCGGTCATTGACTGGCAGGGCCGTCCGTACGATCCCGCGCGCGGCCCCGCGGCGCAACCGAATTCCCGCTTCACGGTCTCGGCCAAACAGAATCCCAGCTATTCGAAGCTTGCCGACGCCCCGGGCGGCGTGCCGATCTCCGCCATCGTTTTCGGCGGCCGCCGGCGCGCGCTCGCCCCGCTGGTCTACCAGGCGCGCAATTGGCTGCATGGCGTGTTGGTGGGCGCCGGCGTGGCCTCAGAAACGACCGCGGCGGCGACCGACGCGATCGGCGTCGTGCGGCGAGACCCCATGGCGATGAAACCTTTCGCCGGCTACAACTTCGGCGACTACTGGGCGCATTGGATCAATGTCGGCTCCAAACTCAAGTCGCCACCGCAGATCTTTCACGTCAATTGGTTCCGCCAGGACAACGCGGGCAAGTTCCTATGGCCGGGGTATGGCGAGAACTTGCGCGTGCTGCGCTGGATCATTGATCGCTGCAAAGGCAAGGCGGGCGCGCGCGATACGGCAATCGGTCAACTGCCGAGCCGCTCGGAATTGGATCTGCAAGGACTGGAAATTGCGCCGGCTGCGATCGAGGAATTGCTGGCGGTCAATCCGCAGCTTTGGCAGGAGGAATTTGCGGGCATCGACAAATACTTGAGCGAATTCGGCGAGCGTGTGCCGCAGTCGCTCAAAGCTGAGCTGAAAAGCGCGGTGCAGCGCCTTCATTCCTCGCAGGTGTAGCGGATCACCTGGGAGGAGTTGCTGTCGGGCGCCTTGCCGAGGCCGATCAATCCTTCACCGCGAATCTGCATGGAATCGCGGCGCACGAACGCCTCTTCGCCATCCTTGCCGAGCACGAAGGTGCCGTTCGTGCTCTGATCGACCAACATGAACTTGTTGCGGTTGATCTCCACACGGGCATGCAGCCGCGAAATCAGATTGCCTTTGACCACCAGGTCGTTCTCTTCGGCGCGGCCCATGGTGATATTGGCGCGCTCATCGCTGACCAGCACTTCCTGTCCCTGATAGCGAAGGCGCAGGCGCTGGATCTTGCCGCCTTTCTCGCGCTCGCGCGCGGAGATGGCGATCGAGGGCACCATGCTGGTGACATCCTCGGGTTGCCAGAGCACTTCGAACAGCGCCACTTCACTGCTGCGGCCCTTGAGCGTCGCGACGTCGATTTGGCGTACCGAGGCGCGCCACTCGGAGGAGAGACGTTCCACCATGGTGGCGGTGGTCATGATCTGGCCGGCCTTGGCCTGACTGGTCATGCGGTTCGCCGTGTGGACGGCGGATCCAAAAATATCCCGGTTCTCGAGTACGACCGGGCCGAAATTGCAGCCGATGCGGATGGCAACGGTTTGCTCATCCACCTTGAGCTGCGGATGCAGGACGATCTGTTTCTGCATTTGGGCCGCGGCGTTCAAGGCATCGTCGGCCGTGGGGAAGGTGGCCATGACCTCATCCCCCATCGTCTTGATCACCGTGCCGTGATTTTGGTCAGTGGCCGCCCGCATGACGTCGATGCAAATACCGACCATGTCGCGCGCGCGCAGATCGCCCAACAACTCGTAGAGCTTGGTGCTGCCGACGACATCGGCAAATAGGATGGCTACTTCGATTTCTTTGCCCATTGCCAAGGCCATTATACTTAACGCAAGGTGGGCCGCTTAAGGCGTTTAGGCTGCTATACCCTGTTTTATTATGGGCAACGCCGAAAACAGCGTTTCCGCGCGCAGCTTCGGGGCGCGCGGCCACGTCCGAGAGAAACCGGCGCCACGCCCGGGCACCTTCGCGCCCTGCCATCACACCGTGCATATGGCGAGTAATCGAATGCAGCCGCATGCCCCGCTGCGCGCAGGCCTTGGCGTAAGGCACCATGCGCTCGACGATTTGCCAGGGCTCCGGAATCGGCCGGGTCGGATCGATGTGGGAACGCTCGAGTTCAGCCAGCAAGGCGGGGCGATGATAGGCAGCCCGCCCGATCATTACGCCGTCCACGCCTTCGCCCAGGTGCCGGGCGACAGCGGCGCCGTCGCATAGACCGCCGTTCAACACCACGGTCAGTTCCGGCCGCTCGCGTTTGAGACGATGCACGAGATCGTGTTTCAGCGGCGGAATTTCCCGATTCTGCTTGGGCGACAGGCCGCCTAGAATTGCCGCGCGCGCGTGCACGATCAGGGCATCGATGCCCGCCGCGGCCACCGCATCGACGAACGAGGAGAAGAACTCGTAGTCATCGCGATCGTCGATGCCGATGCGGCACTTGACCGTCACCGGCAGATGGGTGGCATCCCGCAAGCTGCGTACGCAGTCGGCGACCAGTGCCGGCTTCAGCATGAGGCAGGCGCCAAACGAACCATTCTGTACGCGGTCGCTCGGGCAGCCCACGTTCAGGTTGATTTCAGCATAGCCGGCCGTTTCGCCGATGCGCGCGGCCTTGGCCAATTCCACCGGGTTGCAGCCGCCCAATTGCAACGCGACCGGATGCTCCCCCGCATCGTGGTCGAGCAACTGCCGCACGTCGCCGCGCACAATCGCCGCGGCCACGATCATTTCCGTGTAGAGCAGCGCATGCGGGGCATACAGCCGGTGCAGAAAGCGGCAATGCCGGTCGGTCCAATCCATCATTGGAGCGACGCACAACCGCCGATCTATCTTTTCAGGACTCCGGGTCATGGGCCGGAAGTTTAGCAGTTGCGCGTGACGCATCCGTCATTTCCGGCAGGACTGGCAGTCGCTACCGGCCGCCCGCCCGACCCTGCCGATTCGCCGCTTTCGGCCTTCCTGCGCTTAAGGTTTCGCAAGTCTGGCGGCAAAACAGTAGTATTGCGCACGAATTTTTTTCTGCCACCCCCGGAAGCGGGCGGGCACAATTTTAAGAGCTTAAAAGCTAGAGGTCGAAGGATGAACAGGCGTCAATTTGTCTATGCTGTGTCCGCGGCGATCGCGGCTTCGCGCGCCGCCGGCGCGGCTTCCAAAGTAAAACCGCGGCAACCGTTGCGCATCCTGGTTCTGGGCGGCACCAAATTCCTGGGCGTCCACATTGTCGAACTCGCACTCAAGCACGGGCATACGGTGACGCTGTTCAATCGCGGCAAGACCAATGCCGAGCTGTTTCCTCAGCTCGAGCATTTGAAGGGCGATCGCGACGCTCAGCTCGACGCGCTCAAAGGCCGGCAGTGGGACGCCGTTATCGACGATTCGGGCTACGTTCCGCGCCATGTTCGGCTGTCCGCCGAGCTGCTGGCGCCAAACGTAAAGCGCTATCTGTTCATTTCCACGATCTCGGTTTACGCCAGCTTCGCGCAGCCCAACACGGAAGACTCCCCGCTGGGCAAGATTGCGGATGAATCGACCGAGAAGGTTGACGGCGGCGCCTACGGCCCGCTAAAGGCGCTGTGCGAGAAAGCGGCTGAAACCGCGATGCCCGGACGCGTGGCCGTCGTGCGGCCCGGCCTCATCGTCGGCCCGCGGGATCCGACGGACCGATTCACCTATTGGCCGGCACGCGCCGCGCGCGGCGGCGACATGGTGGCTCCCGGCACGCCGAAGGATCGCATTCAATTCATCGATGCGCGGGATCTTGCCGCATTCGCCTTAGGGTTGGTCGAAAGTCAAACCGTCGGCATCTTCAATGCGACCTCGCCTCCGGGAATGTTCAGCATGGGGGAGCTGGTCCAGGCAAGCATCACGGCGGCCGCCGCGATGGTGAAGCCCGTGCCGCCGCCGCGCCCGGTTTGGGTATCCGCCGAGTTTCTCGAGAAGCAGCAGGTGCAGCCGTGGTCGGACATGCCGGTTTGGATTCCGGCATCGGGAGAATTCAGCGCATTCGCCGAAGCGAGCGTCGTGCGGGCGCTGCGAGCCGGACTTGTCATTGGGCCGATCCAACCGACGGTGAATGACACGCTCGCCTGGCACCTGCAGCGTCCGGAGGCCGAGCGGGCAAAACTTGCCGCGGGCCTGACGCCGGAACGCGAGCAGGCGGTTCTCAGCGCCTGGCGTGCGGGGCCGGGCAGCGGATCTTGAAAAGCGATTCAGCCCCGGCGGGATTCGTTCATCGACTCGTGGTCGTGCAGCCGGAGGAACTGCCGGCACTGCTGGCGGCCTTCGCCACGCTATTTTGCATGTTCTCCAGCTACACAATTCTGCGGCCCATCCGCGACACCATGGGCATCACCTCCGGTGTGGAGAAACTGCCGTACCTGTTCTGGGGCACGTTCATCGCCATGCTTCTGCTGCAGCCGGTGTACGGCTGGCTGACCTCCCGCTTGCGCCGCACGGTGTTTCTGCCCTGGGTGTACGCCTTTTTCACCGCGAATCTGCTGGCTTTCTATTTCTGGTTCAACCTGCAGCAGGATCACACCTGGATCGCGCGCACTTATTACGTCTGGGTCAGCGTCTTTAATTTCTTCATTGTCGCCGTGTTCTGGAGCCTGATGGCCGATGTGTTCACCCGCGAGCAGGCGGGCCGCATGTTCGGCTTCATCGCGGCCGGCGCCAGCACCGGCGGACTCGTCGGTCCCCTCGTCGCCAGCCGTCTGGCCGTACCCTTGGGTACGATCAATCTGCTGCTCATTTCGGCCACGCTGCTCGCGAGCTCGCTGTTCTTCATGATGCGCGTGATCCGCTGGCACCGTCATTTCGGTTCAGGCAGCGCGGCGCCGAGGTCGACACACCCTTGGGCGGCAGTGTCCTGGCGGCATTTCATCAGGTGCTGCGCTCACCGTACCTGCTCGGAATCGCTTTGTTCGTGATCTTGCTGTCGTGGGCGACGACGTTCTTGTATCTGGAGCAGCAGGCCTTTGTCGCCAAAGTGTTTGCCACGCGCGACGAGCGCACGCGCTTTTTTTCGGACGTTGACTTCTGGGTACAAACCTTCTCGCTGATCACGCAGCTGTTCGTATTCGGACGCCTTTACAAATGGGTCGGCCACCGCGCGATGCTGGTGTCGGTACCGGTGCTGATGACCGCCGGGTATGCGGTCTTCGCGCTGTTGCCCACCTTCGCGGTGCTGGTCGGCGTCCTCGCCGTGCGCCGGGTGGGCGAATACGCCATTACCCGGCCCTGCCGGGATTCGCTCTACACCATCTGCACACGCGAAGAGAAGTACAAGGCGAAGAGCCTGATCGATACTTTCATCTACCGGGGCGGAGATGCGACCAGCGCTTCCATGTTCCAGCTGCTCACTGCCGGATTTGGGTTCGGACCCTCCGGAGTTGGTTGGGCCGGCGCATTCATCTCGGCACTGTGGATGCTGATCGCCCTCGCCCTTGGAAAATCGCATGAGCGCGGCGGTCGACCGGCCGCCTTGGATACACGGCCTGCCTAAGACCCTTTAAGTCTTGCGGCCGCTGAGGTGCCAGGCCTGCAGCGTGTCGGCTTCCTTGCGGGCGTCAATCCCGGCGCGCAATTTCGCCTGGCGTTCCGGCGGCAATGTGCGAAACCAATCGAGCGTGTCATGCACGGTCTGCTGCATGGGCCGCGTTTTAAGTCCGGCTTTTTGGGCGCGCGCCGTCGAGGTGAGCGATGCACCGGCCGTCTCCCCGGTCATCGGTGACCACGGCGGCAAATCCAACTCCTCCGCCTTCCAGTGCTTGGCCAGGAAATCCTCAGGCACCCAAGATGCTTTGGTGCCGGCGCCCGGCGTCGCGCGCAGGCTCGCCGCGATGATGTCGCCCATGGTAAATGCGCGCGGCGGCGAGATGGCGTTGAAGTAGCCCGTCGTGCGGTCCTGCGCAAGCTTCATCATCCACGCCGCCAGGTCCCGCACATCGATGATCTGAATCGGGTCGCGCGGCGTGCCCGGCGCCAGCATTTCGCCCCCCTTGGAGGCGCGCACCGGCCAATAGGTAAAACGATCGGAAGCGTCGAGAGGTCCCACGATGTAGCCGGGCCGAACGATGCTCGCCCGCCCCTTGAACGCGTCCGCCGAATATTGCTCGCACAGGGCCTTCATGGGTCCGTAGGTCTCATCCGTGATTTCTTCGTTGTCCGGATTCGAGAGTTTTCCCGTCGGCGAGCTCTCATCGTTCGGCTTGGCAAAACTGGCATAGGCAGAAATGCTCGATATGTACAGACAGTAGCCGACGTTGGGCGCCAGTAATTCAGCCGACATCTTCACGTACTTCGGTATCTGGCCGGTGTCATCGATCACCACGTCCCACTTGCGGCCGCGCAGAGCATCGAGCTGACCTTTGCGGTCGCCAATCAGCGTCTCGACATTCGGCACGCCCTGAGGACTGTGCTTGCCGCGATTGAAATGCGTCACCCGCCAGCCCAACCGCAGCGCTTCCTGCGTGAGGTGCGGTCCGATGAAGCCGGTACCCCCCAAAATCAGCAGCGTCTTAGCGTCGGCGGCGACTGCTTTCGGCAAAACGCCGCTCGCGGCCAGATAGGCGCCGAGTCTGCAGCACGCGACGGCGGGTAGTCATTGGGGACATCATGCACGGAGTGCCTCATCTTGCCAATTCATGTATATCACCATAATATACAGAGATGGCTGGCTTCTCGAAGGTCATCGGATTTGACTGGGACGAAGGCAACGCCCGAAAGAACGAGCAGCACGGCGTAGGACGCAAGCTGAGCGGCGCAAGTGTTTCTCGAATTCTCCGCTGCTCATCCTGTCTGACTTCAAGCACATCACGCGAGGCGGAACCGCGCTTTCACGCCTTGGGTACGACCCATGCTGGACGGCGGCTGCACCTTACGTTTACGTTGAGAAATGAGGAACAACTGATCCGCGCGATATCAGCGCGCGACATGCACAGAAAAGAGCGAGTGATCTATGAACAAGCGTCTTAAAACCATTCCTAAATTTGCCAACGAAACCGCGGAGCGCACCTTTTGGGAAAAGAATGATTCAACCGCGTACCTCGACTGGAAGAAAGCGGAAAGTGCCGCATTGCCAAACTTAAAGCCCTCCACGCAGACCATCTCCTTGCGACTGCCGCAACATCTTCTCGATTCCATCAAGACAGCGGCCAATGCAAGAGACGTGCCCTATCAGTCCCTGATCAAAGTGTGGCTACAGGAAAAACTGCGCAATTCCTAATTGACCCGCATCGACATACCGCGTGGCGTACAACCCTTCTGCCGTCGTATGGACCTATCATGATTTTCGCAACGCCTAACGAGGACGCACGCGCCGAACTGGAGGCGGCCAAGGCGCAGAAATTCCGCGCGCTGGTGCGTCACGCTCGGTCGCACGCCCCCTACTACGCCAAGATCATCCGCGAGCGCGGCATCGACTTGCAGACCTGTACGCCCGCCGATTTTCCGCCGCTGACCAAGTCGCTGCTCATGGAAAATTTCAACGACATCGTGACCGATCGGCGCGCCACCAAACAAGTCATCGCCGATTTCCTGTCGCGTTCAACGGATCCCAAGGAGAAGCTGTTCAACCGCCTGACCGTGATGCACACCTCGGGCACCTCCGGCGAGGTGGGCTATTTTCTGTATGCGCCCGCCGATTATCGGCGCTTACGCCGAGCCGCCATGCGCAACTCGCGGTGAGTTTCGTGCCAGATTTCCCGAATTCGGCTGGCATTTGCGGCGCATCAGAATTGCCTTCTATGGCGCCACCGGCGGCCATTTCGCCGGCGTCACCGGCGTGGCGTCCATGCAGCACGGAATTCGAAAGCTATTCATCGATGCCCGGGCCTTCGAGGTCAACACGCCGTTGCGCGGATGTCGTCGCGCAAGATCGAATGGTTTCCAACCCGATGCGCTGTGGGGCTACACGACCGCGCTCAAAATGCTCGGCGATGAACAACGTGCCGGCAGGCTCGAATATCAAGCCGGCCGCCGTCATTGCCACCGGAGAAATGGTCACCAAGGCGGACCTGCAATTTCTCTCCTCGGCGTTCGGCGATGCGACCGCGCTGAGCATGTATGCCTGCACCGAGCACATGCTGCTCGGCATATCGAATCCCGACGGCGAGACGATGACGCTGCTCGACGATAATTTGATGTTCGAGTTCCACGAAGATCATTCGCTGATTACCAATCTCTTCAACTACACCATGCCGCTGATCCGCTATCGAATGTCCGACATTTTGCGTCCCATCAGTCGACTCCGATGCGCGCCGCTATCTTCATCCAGAACCTGGTCGGGCGCACCGAACAAATGCCGGTCTTCGTCAACGGCAGCGGCGGAACGGGATTTCATCAGTCCGCACACCGTCAATGAAATATTCGTGGATCGGCGTGACGCGATTTCAAATGCAGATCACCGGCCCCAATCGTTCAGCTTTCCAATCTGCGTCGAGACGGCGACTCGACGACGCCGGCCGCGCCGCGGCGGTGGCCGGCGTCAAAGCACGCCTCAGCGAAATTCTCGAGCAAAAGGGCCTGGGCAACGTGACCTTCGAAGTACCGATCGTCGCGGACATCCCGCTCAATGAGCGCACGCGAAAGTTTCAACTGATCGTGAACAGCGCACGAGGCGCGGACTTAAAACCCGAGCTGAGCTGCGGCGTGTCGGGCTGCGGCGCGTTGAACAATTTGGTATTGAGCTCGTAGCGTTCCTCGGCGCCCGCAAACCCCAACTTGCGTTTCGCCAGCTCGAAACGGGTGCGCAGCAATTCGGCATAGGGGCCGGTGCCGCGCATGCGTGTGCCGAACTGCGAATCATAGTCCTTGCCGCCGCTCGCCTGGTTGATCAGCGACATGACATGCTTGGCGCGATCCGGATAATGTTCGGCCAGCCAGTCGCGAAACAGAGTCTTCAACTCGTGCGGCAGACGCAGCAATACGTAGCCGGCGCGCGCCGCACCGGCCTCCCTGGCAGCGCTCAAGATGTCTTCCATCTCATGATCGGTGATCGCCGGAATCACCGGGGCGACAAGCACGCCGACCGGGATTCCGGCTTCGGTCAGTTGCTGGATGACGCGCAGTCTGGCCTGTGGCGAGGCGGTTCTGCGGTTCGAGCGTGCGTTTGATGTCACTGCTCAAGGAGGTGACGCTCAACATGACCGAGACCAACTGATCCTTGGCAAGATCCACGAGCAAATCGAGGTCGCGCAGAATGAGGCGCTCTTGGTCACGATGGTCACCGGATGCCGGCAACGCGCCAGCACGCTTAGGATGCCTCGTGTGACCTGCAGCCGCTTCTCCAGAGGTTGATAGCCGTCCGTATTGATGCCGAGTGCAATGGTCTTGCAAACATATCTCGGCTTCGCAAGTTCAGCCTCGAGAATGCTTCACCGCGTCGGCTTTGTAGAAAAGCTTCGTTTCAAAATCCAGCCCCGGGCGAGAGACCGAGGTAGGCGTGGGTGGGCCGCGCGAAGCAATAAATACAGCCGTGGCTGCAACCCCGATAGGGATTGATCGAAACATCGAATCCCACGTCCGGGGAATTATTCGACGTGATGACGCTGCGCGCCCGGTCGGGCAGTACGGTTTCGCTTAGATTCTCGACGACTTCATCCTCGTACCAGCCATCGTGCCACTGCTCGACGGTGAGCGAATCGAACCGGCCGGGAACGTTCGATGAAGACGCCCCTGCCCTTGAAGGTTTGATGGCCGATGAAATTGCGCGGCATGCGCGGATTTTACGCGGGACTCGAGCGGCGCGCATATACAGTGGTGGGGTGCTTCCGATACTGTATATCCGTCAATTGCATCCGGCAGCTCTCACCGTGCGACGAATGCGCGCTCGATGACATAGTCGCCGGGTTCGCCGACATGCGGCGAGATTTTGAAGCCTCGGACATCGAGAATCGCCGACAGATCCACCAGCATCGCGGGACTGCCGCAGATCATGACGCGGTCCTCGGCCGGATCCAGAGCCGGAACGTCGATGTCTGCAAACAGCTTGCCGGTTTCGATCAATTCGGTGACGCGGCCCTGGTAGCGGAATCGTTCGCGCGTCACCGTCGGGAAATACACCAGCTTGCTTGCGCACCTGCTCGCCGAGATATTCGTGATGCGTCAATTCCCACTCGATGTAGTCGCGATACGCAAGCTCGCTGCGATAGCGCACGCCGTGCACCAATATGACTTTCTCGAAGCGCTCATAAATCTCCGGATCCTTGATCAGGCTCATGAAGGGCGCGAGGCCCGTGCCGGAGCTCAGCAGATACAGCCGCTTGCCCGGCTTCAAATCGTGCAGCAGCAGCGTGCCGGTGGGCTTGCGGCTGATGAGAACCTCATCGCCCGGCTGGATGTTCTGCAGGCGCGAGGTCAGAGGGCCGTCGGGAACCTTGATGCTGAAGAATTCCAGGTGCTCCTCGTGATTGGCGCTCGCGATGCTGTAGGCGCGCATCACCGGCTTATCCTCGATGCGCAGCCCCAGCATGATGAAATGCCCGTTCTCGAATCGCAGCGCCTGATCACGCGTCGTCGTGAAGCTGAAGACGGTCTTATTCCAGTGATGAACCGTCAGTACTCGTTCGGTGCCGATTGTGGCCATGCCGCTTATTATCCGGGCATCCGGTCGAACATAGGCAAGTGCCCGGATATATGGCCATGCCCAAACGATATTGCGACGCTGTAGTCGCCGGACGACAAATCCATTGGCGCATCGGCCGATACGCCCAGGCGCCGTGTGCTCCCGCCGAAGAAGCCGGTGTGCGCAAAATCTCGACTGTCAATCGAACACTGTGGAGTAAACAATGAAAATTCTATCAGCGCTGGTGATCGCCTCAGCGATGCTCTGCGGGTGCATCAGCAGCGGCAGCCCCAATCCGCCGGCCAAAACGACCGTCGTCGTCCCGCCGAGTTCGACCACCACCGTGGTGTGCGCAAGACGGGACCAGCCCGCCCTGCCAGGTAGCGCCAATCGCGGCAGGTGCGACTACGCAGTGGCGGCCTTCGGGTGGCGCAGCTGGCGCCCGGTAGCAGGGATGTTCCCGAAGGGCCGCTCGGATTCTGTGTTTGCTTCAGCGCCGCACCTGCGACCAGAATTGGTCCGCGAACATGACGCCCCCGGTGTGAACGCGGAAGCCCCGCAGCGCGCAGCGCCTCGGCTGCCCAGGTGTTGCAGGTATGAAACGCCGAATACTTGGAGGTGCCGAGGAAATAGACACTGCCCTCGTAAGGACCGGGCTGTAGACCTTCAACAGCCCCGTTCTTGCGTGCGCAGCGATCCCCAAATGAAGGACTGCAGGGCCCGCATCTGCTCGGCGGTCACGCTCAAGGCGATGACCTGTTGCTCGCCGAAGGCCTCAGCCGGCGTATTGGGCAATCCGGTGGTCAGGATGATACTGGCGCCCGGGCCACAGCGCCCCGAAGAGCACCGGTCCGTTGTGATGCGCGGCCATTAGATAATGTTTGTCGGCAAAGCCGAAAAAGATATAGCGCGACGTCCGGCAGATCGGCCGCCGCTTGCATGGAGCGGCGGCGCCAAATCCGACGCGGCCATTCCAATGTCGATGTGCCAGCCGCGCCGGGCCACGTACAACGTCGATGAATACGAGCTTCGGCCCGACGCCCGCAGCCAGGACCAACAGCAACAACGCAGCGCGTCGAACTCCGGCGCGGCTCACTTGCCTGACGTCAATCCAAATTGCTGGGCAATGAGGATCAGTTGCAGCGCGCTGGTGGCACCCAATTTCTGCTTGATCGAGGACTGATGATTGGCTGCCGTCTTTGGGCTCAATCCCAGCCGTTCGCCGATCTCCTCCACCCCAAAGCCCTGCGTCAGCAAGCCCAGCACTTCCAACTCGCGCGTCGAAAGCGCATCGGTCAAGTGACTGTTGTGAGAATCATGCTTCGCGATCGCCGCCTCGACATCGGGGCTGACGTAACGCGCTCCTGAGGCGACCGTGCGCACCGCTTCGACCAAGAGATCCGGCGCGCTGGCTTTGCTTACATAGCCGCGCGCGCCCGCCTGAAACGCGCGGACTGCGTAGATGCCGTCTTGATACATGCTGAACATGAGCACGCACGCCTCTTTCCTGCGCGCCAGGATCCGCCTTAAGCACTTCAATGCCGCTCACCCCGGGCAGTCGCTATATCCAGCACCACGACATGGGGCTGCAAGCTCCGCGTCCAGGCGCATGGCTTCCGCCGCGGTCCGGCCGCCTCGCCCACGACTTCCAAGCGCGCATCGCGCTCCAGCAAACGCCGGTATCCTTCACGCACCACTGCATGATCGTCGACCAGCAAGATGCTGATCCTGGCCTGTCCGCGGCGGTCGCTCATGGTGTTTTCCGCCAACGGAAGGAAAGCGGTGATACTTGAATCCCGCGCCGACTGCGGCTGCCAAGGTGATCGATCCATCGAGCGCAGCGACCCGTTCACGCATGCCGACCAATCCTAAGCCGGCGCGCGGCGAGCTTAAATCCGCGCCGCGGCCGTTATCGGCTATGACGAATGTCAATTCCGCGGTCCGATAAAGACCGCGCGATTCGAATCCGAACCTGCGTTGCCGAGGAGTGGCGCGCGACATTGGTCAGGGCTTCCTGCACCAGTCGAAAGATCACCATGGCGCGATGCTCGTCCAGTGCTTCCAACTCCGCACTGCACTCATATCGATCTGCGCGCGCCGGCAGCCGCGAGCGCCACTCGTTGGCGCAATGTTCGAGAGCCGCAACCAGGCCTAAATCGTCCAGGCCCACCGGGCCGCAGTTGCCGGATCAGGCCGCGCAGCACATCGTAAACCCGGTCGACGTTGACGATCATGGCACGCGCCGCGTCGCGAATGGCGGCGTGGTCCGCAGCCGCATCGCGCATCGTCACCGCGTCGAGCTTGATCGCATTGACGTATTGTCCCAGTTCATCGTGCAGATCGTGAGCGAGCGTCTTGCGTTCATGTTCCTGCATGTCCAGGTATTTCAGCGCCAGCTTTTGATTTTCCGCCACGGACTCTGCCAGCCTGGCCTCCGCCAGCCTCGCGCAGGGAGAGCTGCCGCTTCGCCTCGAAGTACCGCCGCGACGAGAACCATATCAGGCAAATGGCAACGACCAGGAAGATTCCGGGCAACTCATCGAGCTGCAGGTTTTCGCGCGGGCGGGTCCAGTTTGCCAGCGCTTCGCTCACGTCGAACTTCACGGACACGATTGCCGCGATCAAGGACACGCCGATGACGATCGCAATATCGCGCCGCGCCGAAGTTTCTGCGGCCGCGCTCCTCTGAAGATTCGCTGTTCACGGCCACAGCATAGCGCGGCCGCCTGCCCGGTGAAAAAAATCGGGAATTTTTCCTATTCTCAAGATATGCCGCCTATGGAAGCATCGCGGTCCGAATGCAGCAACGCGGTCCTACAAAGCATCGAATCCCCTTCCCGCGATATCGCACGCTCATGCTCAGCGGGCTGACCTGCATTGCCGCCGCCACGTCGGCCCGGGCGGTAGAGGAAATCACCGTCGTGGGGACCACCCCCGTGCCCGGAATGACGGTGAATGTCGACAAAGTGCCGGGCAACGTGCAGACCTTGAGGGCCGGCGATTTGAGCCGGAATGGCGCGGCCAGCCTCATCGACGGCATGAGCACCCATTTGGCCAGCGTGAATATCAACGACACGCTCGCCGATGCCTTCCAGCCGGACATTTTATATCGCGGTTTCGAGGCATCGCCGGTATTGGGCACGCCGCAAGGCCTGGCGGTCTACCAGAACGGCGTGCGCATCAACGAAGCGTTCGGCGACACCGTCAACTGGGATCTGTTCCCGGATATCGCCATCGACCGCGTCGACATCGTCAGCGCCAATCCTCTGTTCGGCCTGAACGCGCTCGGCGGCGCCGTTTCGGTCACCATGAAAAATGGCTTCAGCTTTCGCGGACTGCGACGGCGAACTGTCCGGCGGCAGCTTCGGTCAACGCCAGGGAGCCGTGGAATTCGGCACAAACAACGGCGCCTTCGGATTCTATGCGGCGGCCCGGTTGCTGGATCAGAACGGCTGGCGGCTGTTTTCGCACGACTCGGTGCGCCAGTACTACGCGGACTTGAGCTTTCGCGAGGGCGGCGCGAGCCTCGATTTGAGCTACACGCACGCGGACAACAAACTGTACGGCCAAGGCGCGGCGCCCGTGCAGTCGCTCGCCGATCAGCCGCGAAAACGTATTCACCGGTCCGCAAAATAATTTCAACACGCTGAACTTCGTCACGCTCAACGGTCGAACTGAAATTTACCGACACGCTTGCGATGCAAGGCGTGCTCTATTCCCGCAGCTACCGGCAGACGCTCGCCAACGGCGACAATTCCGACTATACCGCGTGCGCCTGACGCCACGCCGGGTGCGCTATGCCAGGGAGACGGGGTCACGCCGCTGACCGATTCGGCCGGCGGTCTGATCCCCGATATATCGAACGGCGGCGCAACGCTCATCGGTCAGAACGACTTCGAGCGTATCCGCTCCGACGGCTGGGGCGCATCGCTGCAACTGACCAGCACGGCACCGCTTTTCGGCCATGGCAATGACTTTGCGATCGGCGCGACGCTCGATACGGCGCAGAGCAATTTTTTCTCCGGCACCGAAGTGGGTGTGCTGGACTCCTCGCTGACCGTGCTGCCGTCGGGACTGTTTGTCGATACGCCTGAAGGAACGGACTTTTCGGCGACTCCGGTCAACTTGAATGCCAACAACAAGTACTACGGCTTTTACATTACCGACACCTTCGATGTGACTTCGCTGCTGGCGGTGACCGCCAGCGGCCGCTACAACATCGCGAAGATCGATCTGTCCGATCAGCTCGGCACAGCCTTGACCGGCAACAACCGATTCACGCACTTCAATCCCGCGCTCGGCGCGACCTACAAGCTGGCCCCGAGCGTGACCGCCTATGCCGGCTACTCCACCAACAACCGGGCGCCGACGGCGAGCGAGATCGAGTGCTCCGACCCGCTGCAACCCTGCCTGCTGCCCTCGAGCCTGGCGGGCGATCCGCCGAATTTGCGGCAGGTCATCGCGCACACCGTCGAGTTGGGGCTGCGCGGCCGCGCGTCGCGGCCGGATGCGCGCCTTTCCTGGAATGCCAGTGTCTTCAGGACCACTTCCGACGACGACATCTACGGCGTCGCAACGTCCGTCAGCACCGGCTTTTTTCAGAACATCGGTTCGACCCGCCGGCAGGGTTTTGAAGCGAGCCTGAACTACGACGGTGCAGCAATGGTCCGGATACGCGCAATACAGCTACATCGACGCCACCTTTCGCTCGCCGCTGCTGCTGAATTCGCCGTCGAACCCTTTCCAGGACGACGACGGCAACATCCAGGTGCTGCCGGGGAATCGCCTGCCTCTGATTCCGTTGAGCCGCCTGAAGCTGGGGGCCGACTATTCGCTGTCGCACAGTTGGTCGGTGGGCGGCTCGCTGGTGCTGGCCAGCAGTTCGTTCTACCGCGGCGACGAATCCAATCAGAATCCGCAGTTGCCGGGCTACCACGTAGTGAGCCTGCGCACATCCTACCGAATCAGCAAGCAAGTCGAGCTGTTTGGCAATGTGCAAAACCTGTTCGACGAGCGTTATTCGACCTTCGGTTTATTCGGCGATCCGACCGGCGTCGGGGCACCCGGCGTGCCGCCCAACGCCGACTCCAACGACCCCGGCGTGGACAATCGCTTCCAAAGCCCCGGCATGCCGCGGGCCTATTTCGGCGGAGTGAAGCTCCGGTTCAAGTAGGTGGTACCATCACCGGCGAATGGCCCCGACGGTGAAGCATGAACGAACAAGTCACTGAACTTCTCTCGCCCGCTGGATCCAGCGCGGCGCTGCGCAAGCCCCTTCCCATCCAGCGATCCTCCGTGCTGGGACAGATACTGTCGATGCGCAAGGATCTGGTCGGTCATTTGCAGGCGCTCGAGAAAATTCATGGCTCGGCGTGGAAGATTGCCATCGGCCGGGGCGGACATGATCAGCCTGCTGGGGCCCGACGCGCTGGAGTTCGTCTGGAAGAATCGCGACGGCGCGTTCTCCAGTGCGCGCGGTTGGGAACCCTATATCGGCAAGGTTTTTCCCGGGGCCATCATGGCGATGGACGGCGATCAGCACCGCTATCAGCGGCGCATCATGCAGGTCGCCTTTCGCAAGCCGGCGCTGCGCACCTATCTGGAGCAGATGAGTCCGGCCATCGATTCGGGCCTGGAGACATGGCTGCCCTCGAACCAGGATGCCGCGAAGCGCCGGATGTTTCCGCTCCTGAAGCAGCTCACGCTGGATCTGGCGGCGTCGGTGTTCATGGGCGTGGAGCTAGGCCAGAGCGCCAAGGCGCTCAATCGCGCCTTCATGGCCACCGTGGCCGCATCGCTGGCCATTGTGCGCGTGCCGATACCAGGCCTGACCATGTGGCGCGGCATTCGCGGACGAGAACTGCTGGTGCGCCGCTTCCGTGAACTCCTGCCGGAGAAGCGCGCGACCCACAGCAGCGATTTTTTCAGCGAATTCTGCCACGCGCAAAGCGAACAAGGCGAGCGGTTCACCGACGAGGAAATCATCGATCACATGATTTTCCTCATGATGGCGGCGCACGACACTACCACCAGCACGCTTACGACCATGATGTACCTGCTTGCGCGTCATCCGGAGTGGCAGGAACGTCTGCGCGCCAAGGCGATTGCCGTGGGCCGCAAGCGGCTCGAATTCGATGATCTCGACCAGGTCGAGGAACTGTCATGGACCATGCGCGAGGCGCTGCGGCTGACTCCTCCGCTTACCTCGATGCCGCGGATGTGCGTCAAGGACACGGTCTTCCAGGGATTTGAGATTCCGGCCGGTACGCTGGTCGGGGTCTACCCGATCCATGTGCACTACATGGATTCGCTATGGACCGCGCCATTCAAGTTCGACCCGGAACGATTCAGTCCCGAACGCCAGGAGGACAAGCGTCACGCATTTGCCTGGGTGCCCTTTGGCGGCGGAGCGCATATGTGCATCGGCCAGCACTTTGCCACTCTCCAGGTGAAGGCGATCATGCATCAATTGTTGCTGCGCTACCGTTGGAGCATCGCTCCCGGCTACGTGATGCCTCAGCAGCTCGTGCCGATCGCCAAGCCCAAGGACGGTCTGCACGTCACCTTGCAGCGCCTGGTGTCCTGATCAGCGCGGGCGCCCGGTCCAATCCGCGGCATCGATCTTGAACACCACGTTCGGATGGGCGGGCTCGCCGGAATAGCTGACCGCCTCCTCGCCGATATAAATACCGCCGAGCTTCTCCATGGCCTTGCGCGAACGCCAGTTGTTGATGCCGACCTTGAAGGTTACGCGATCCACGAACTTGAAGGCGTGATCCAGCATGAGCGTTTTCAAGGCGCGGTTGTAATGCCGCGCCCACCTGCTGCGGGCAATGAAGGTGTAGCCGATGCTGATCTGGCGCCTGGCCTCATCATAGTCGCTGTACCGGGAACTGCCGATCAGTTCACCGTTGGTATTGTCGATCACCCGAAAGGCGCCGCCTGATTCCATCGCGCCTTTGAAAAAATTTTCGAACACCGGCCGCTGATAGCGATCCCGGCTCGGATGCTGCTCCCAGATCAAAGGATCCGAAGCCACGGCGTACAAAATCTCGAAATCGCCGGCCTCGAGCGGCTGCAACTTGATCAATTCGTTTTCTATCTGCGGTTGCAGCTCAAAGCTCATGGGGAATCCTCAATACCCAAACTTGTAATGTATCTGCGCATAAACCTGGCGCGGGTCATTGTAATGCACGCCGCCGAAAGTGAGACTATTGTCGACCAGCAAATGCCTATTGAAAAGATTCAGGACAGTCAACGAAGCTGACCAGTCGCCGAAAGATTTACCGGCGCTTAAATTGATTTCCGCATGGCCCGCCAGGTGACTGGGCGGCGCTTCGCCATTGGCAAAACCTGAGCCGTAGTACACGCTCATCGAGGCAAAGGCGTCATGGGGCAGGTTCAAGTCGAATCCGGCATTGGCGGTATTGCGTTGATCGTGATCCAGCGCGAAGCTGCCGGCGGGAGGACTGAAATCCGTCAATCCGCCGTTGATTGCGCCGAACCCATCCGCGGTTTGATTCGAGTAGGCGAGGTGAAACTGGCCGACCTGCCACATGCGCGGCGAACGGACCGCGATTTCATTGCCTTGAATCAACGCCCCGTCGATGGTCAGCGGCAAAAACGCATTGGAGTTTCCGATGTTGTTGTGATCAAAAAAGTTCCTGGCCGCGGTGTGGAAATGATCGACGTCGATCGTCCAGCCGTGAATCGGGATCATCAGCCCGACCTGGTATTCCTCATCGCGCTCGCCGTGCAGCGGAATGAAGCCCAAATCGTTGGCCTGCGCGAACTCCAGCAGCGGACCGCTCAATGTGGTCAGCGGCGGCGCCTGATAGTACTTCCCCCAAAATCCCCGCAGCAGCCAGCCGTCGCCGGGCAACCGAATCGTCACACCGATGCGCGGACTGGCGGCATTTTCCGAGATCCCGCCGGCAAAATGCGTTTGCCGGATGCCGCCTTCGAAGGTGAGCCAACCCGCGGGTCGGTAGGTATCCTCGATATACGCCGCCACCAGCGATCCTGTGGGACTTTGCAGCTGGCTGATGGGGGCGTTGCTGCCGTCGTTGAAGATCACGTTGAATGCCTCGCTGTCGCGCTGGCTGAAGCCCGTCACACCTGCTTGAATTTCATGCCGTGCGAAGTGCATGCGCAGGGTCTCCTCGCCTCCGAGGTAGGTAGAAGTGCGCTGATCGGTGGTGCTCATCGGGAAATCACCGGGCGCGGCCTGCAAATCGGCGCGGTTCTGGTGATAGAACAGCGAGCTCGTGAGGGCCGCGTCAGGACTCAGCTTGCGCACCCACGAGAGAATGGCGAACGAATCGGTTTCGCGCTGTGCGTCGTCCGCAAGCTGACCCGGCGTGTTGGGGATGTCGTAATTGTCATGACGCGCGGAGAACACGAAGCGCAATTGATCATCGGGCGTCGCGTTGAATATCAAGGTGCTGAAGCCGCCGTAGCCGTACTGCGAGTCGTGAATGACCTGCGGCACCGGGGTTGCGATGCCAAGATCGCTGCGATTGGCATTTAGGCTCGCGTAGTAGGCAAAACGCTCCGTGTGGCTGCCCACGCTGAAGTAGTCGTTGGTCTGTCCGTAAGATCCGGCGCTGACGCTGAGTTCGGCCTGATTGCTGCGCTCGAAACCCGTGCGCGGCACGACATTGAAAATGCCATAGGTGCGATCGCCCTGATCCGCTTGGTAACTGCCGCGCTGCACCTCGAGATAGTCGATGTCCTTCGGGTCGATTTGCGGACCTAGGTTGCTGGCGATGTTGGTGTTGGGTATTTCAACGCCATCGACCGCCCAGGTGATCTGGTGGCCGCCGCGCACATGCAGTTGGTCGTGCACGACATACGCGCCCGGCACAAAGTCAGTGATCATGCTGAGGCTGTTGCTGCGATCGGCGCCCGGCGCCCTGGCAATGTCCTGACGATTCACCACGGTCGTCGGTGTGGCGCTATTGAGCACCGTTGTCTCCGCAGCGGCGGTCACCGTCAGGGTGTCCATGCCCTCCCCCTTGACCAGCTGCACGTGGGCGATCGGATAGGAGCCGGAGGTCACGCTCACGGATTGCGCACTCGGAGCAAAATCCGCGGCGCTGCAGGTCAGGACATAGTCGCCCAGCGGCACGGTCATGAAAGAAAATTCACCGCGCGCATCCGTCACCGAGGTTTGCGCCCAGTCGGATGTGGCCGATTTCAGTCTCACCTGAACTTCGGACAAGGGGCGATGCTGTTGGTCGTGCACGACGCCGCGCACGCTGCCCGCCTCGGCGGCATACAGCGGCCCCGCCGTCAGCGCGAGTGCTGCAAGCAGCAGAACAGAAATGGACGCTGCGCGCGCAACCGGCAAACGCCGAAGCGCAAAGTCGAACCGATCAATCCAGGAATACATGGAACCCTCGCCGGCAAACCACGGAATCGCGCGCGCCTCGAGATTTAGGAGGCGCGCAGCAGGCCGCAATCAATTCAGGCGAGTGAAGGAGGTCCGCGGGGCTGGTGGGTCGATTGCGGGCGATGGACGAGTAGCGGCGTCTTAGGCGCGGGCATCCGCAGGGAAGGCGCAGGTCCCGCAGACTGGAAGTCGATGTGTTGCGAGATTGGCGCCGCGCCGGGAGCGCTGCCGAACGGGCACGACTCGAAGTCGCCATGCCCTCCCGCGTGATGGTGCCAGTGGGCCGGCATTTCTGTGCCGGCCGGGCACAGCTGCAGTGCAAAGGGCACGCCGCTCGCAGGCATGAAGCCCCGCGGGAATATAGGCACGAAACAGCAGCAAGGCCAGCAGCAGCAGGCCGGCTCGCGAGGCCTTGGCTCTGGATTTGAACGGCGCCCGCATCCATCAGGCCATGGCAGACGCCTGGATCATCGGCCGGAATTTCCGGAAGGCCGCGATGCCAAGCCCGATAAATGCAATCAACAGCACCGCCTGGGCCACGGCAAACGGCGGTTCCTTTTGGGTCGGTGCCAAGGCGTGGAAAAATGAAATCTTCTGGAAGGACTGCACCACCAGCACGAAGCAATTGAAATACAGCGCGACCAGGGCGCAGATGACGTAAGTGCCGCGCCACGCGCCGGCCAGCTTGTAGCCGTACAGCGCCGCAATGGCGAGCGCCAGGACGATCAGAGAGATAAGTCCGATGATTTTCGCCGGATCGAAGCTTCCTATGACGCGCGGCGCGTCAACCGGCGTATCGAACATGAATCCGGTAACGCTGGTGGCGACCGTAGTGATCAAAAAAAGCGCCGTCAGTCCGGGCATGCGCTTTGCGCTGAGCATCCCTAACGCAACTATGAGGCCGCTGACAATGGCGATCAGGCTGATGATCACGTGTAATTGAGTAAATGCGGCGAGAGACATCCCAAGAATCATGATGAACCCTTCCCTTGTTGTCCGAAGCACCAAGCCCGGTGGCAAGAGTACGCCGATCGCCTGAATCAGCGCAAATAAGGAAATTCGTCGGTCGATCGCGGCTTGGCGATGTAGAAGCCCTGGGCAAAACCGATCCCCAGCCGGCCCAGTTCGGCCAGGACCTCCGGCGATTCCACCCGCTCGGCGACGGTCTGAATGCCCATGGCGTTGCCCACCTGGCTGATGGCCGCAACCATACTGCGGTCCACCGGGTCGCGGGTGACATTTTCCACGAATTGGCCGTCAATTTTCAGATAATCGACCGGCAACGTCTTCAAGTACATGAACGACGATAAGCCGCTGCCGAAGTCATCCAGCGCGAAGTGGCATCCGCGATTTTTCAGCTCGCGCATGAAGTACACCACGTTGCTCAAATTTTCGATGGCCGCCGTTTCGGTGATCTCGAAACACATCGCCCCGGCCGCCAGCTCGCGGCCGCCGAGTTCGGCGATGAGAAATTCCAGAAACCGCTCATCGTTGAGCGAAGTACCGGACAGATTCACCGCAACCGTGAACGGCTTGACGCCGGATCCAATCCGATGCACGACCCGATCGAGCGCCTGGCGCACCACCCAGCGATCGATCGACGGCATGATGTTGTAGCGTTCCGCCGCGGGAATGAATTCTGCCGGCGCCACGATGGTGCCGTGCTCGTCCCGCAATCGCAGCATCAGTTCGAAGTGCTCGCGCTCGTGCGGCCGGGCGCCGATCGGCACAATAGGCTGGTAGAACAATTCAAAGCGGCTTTCATCGCGGGCACGCGCCAGCTTCGAAACCCAATGCATTTCTCGATGGCGCTCGGGCACATCGTCCGGCCGGTACAACTGCACACGGTTGCGCCCCGAATCCTTGGCCGAGTAGCACGCCACGTCGGCGGCGCTCATGACGTTGGCAACCGTCGGAATGTCGTGGGTGATTTCCACGATGCCGATGCTGGCGCCGACCGCCAGTACCCCGCCCTGCCAGGTGAAGCGATAGTCGCGTATGCCCTGACGCAGGTTTTCCGCAATACGCAGCGCCTGATCCTGGCCGCAGTCCTGCAGCAGAATGCCGAACTCATCGCCGCCCAAGCGTGCCAGCGTGTCGCCGCCGCGCACCCGCGACTGAATGACTCCCGTGATCTGCTTCAGCAGCAGGTCCCCGGCCGGATGTCCGCAGGTGTCGTTGACCAGCTTGAATTGATCCAAATCCAGGTACAAAAGCACGTTGCGCGCCTGCGGATTCTGGCGTGCCTCCTCGACCGCCGCCGTCAGACGATTCTCGAATTCACGCCGATTGATGAGACCGGTCAGCGCATCGTGACTGGCTTGGTAGTGCAGCGCGCGATGCAGCCGCCGCTCCTTGCTGACATCGTGGAACACCATCACGGCGCCGATCAGATTGCCGGCGCGATCGCGGATGGGCGCGGCCGAGTCCTGAATGGCGATCTCCTGGCCGCGGCGATTGACCAACACCGTATGTTCGGCGAGGCCGAGAACCCGGCCTTCGCGCAGGCAGCGCGCGACCGGGCTCTCGCCCGCCACATGGGTGTTCTCATCCACCACCGTCAAGACCTTGCCGATCAGCTGCCCCTGCGCTTCGCGGTTCTCCCATCCGGTCAAGCTCTCGGCGACCGGATTCATATAGTCGATGCGCCCTTCGGAGTCGGTGGTGATGACCGCGTCGCCGATCGATTGCAGCGTGACCTGGGCGCGTTCCTTGGCTTGGAATACGGCGGTCTCGGCTTTCTTGCGCTCGGTGATGTCGGTGAGGGTGCCCTCGAATCCGCATACCCGTCCCAGGGAATCGCGCACCACGCGGCAGTTATCCACAACCACCAGCATGGAGCCGTCCTTGCGGCGCATGACGTACTCTTCGTTGCGCAGTTCGCCTTCGGCCTCAGCGCGGCGCGCGAAATTTTCACGATCGTTGGGGTACCAATACAACGCGCCGGCGGGAACCTCATAGAGCTCTTCGGCCGATGCGTAGCCCAGCAGGTTAACGAAGGCCGGATTGGCGACCAGAATGCGCCCGTCGCGCGTCGTCTGGTAAACGCCCTCCATGACGCTCTCGAATAGGCCGCGAAATTTCGACTCGCTGTTGCGCAGCGCGTCTTCCGCGGCGCGCCGCTCGATGGCGATACCGGCGATCTGCGCCATGCGCATCATGAGTTCATGGTCGCGGGACAGCGGAATGCCGGCTTGCCGCCGGTAGACGGCGAAAGTTCCGACCACCCGGCCGTCGGAGGCCACGATCGGAGCGGACCAGGCCGACCTGATGCCCGCCTGCCGCGCGGCCTCGCGGCGAAACTCCCACAGCGCATCCGTCTCAATGTCGGCAACCGTGACCAGGCGGCTCAAGTACACCGCGGCGGAACAGGACCCGAAGCGGATGCCGATCGGCGCAAAGTCCATCGCCTGCACAAATTCACGCGGCAGATTCGGCGCCACGCCCAAACTCAAGGCCTGCTTGTCGCGATCCAACAAGTTGATCGCGCAACTGCTGTCCGGTATGGCGCGCTGGATCAATTCGCAAATCGCTGCGAGCGCCGCGGTTAAGGGCGCGTTCGCCGCGATCTTCTCGAACACGCGGCGCTCGCCCGAGGCGATGGCATCGGCGCGCTTGCGCTCGCTGATGTCGATGATGCTCGCGCGCAGCAATCTGCCGCTGGAACTCGGCAGCCGCACAAAGCGCACTTCGCAGGGAAAGTTCTGGCCGGCGGAATCGCAGTGCACCCACTCGAACACCGGCACCGCCCCTCCCAAGGCGCTTTCGATGTAGCCGCGCGCGACGCCGAAAGAGGAGCTGCCATCGGCTTGAAACGGCGGACTGATCTTGTCCGGGCCGCTTTCGAGCAACGCCGCACGGCTCATCTTGAAGAAGCGGCAGGCGTTGTCGTTGACGTCGACGAATCTTCCCGCGTCGACATCGAACACGACGATGGCCTCCGGTGCATGTTCCACCAGCGTGCGGTAGCGCCCCTCGCTTTCGCGCACCGAACTTTCCGCGAGATGCCGCTCGGTGATGTCGCGAATACAAACGATGTAGCCGTCCAACCAGTTCAGCTTGGCCTTGCTGACGGCGACCTCGATGGCGACGCGGCTGCCGCCCTTGGCGAGTCCCCAGGTCTGCGTGGCCGCCAAATCCACATGGGTATCGTCGACCTTGGTCGCAAGGCGCTCGAGATAGTCGCAGGGATCTTGCGGGTCGACATCGGCCAGCAGGATCCTCACGGAGCGACCGAGAATTTCGGCGGAGGTGTAGCCGAAAATCCGTTCGCCGGTATGGTTGAAGGATTCTATGTGACCGGCATCGTCGACCGTGATGATGGCATCTTTGACGTTGTCGAGAATGGCCTGCAAACGCGTGGCCGTTTGCTCGCGGATCTCGCGAGTCATGGCCTGCGCCTCGTCGGACATCAGCTGCATGGAGCGCACCACGCCGCGGCGCTCGGCATCGAGCCGATCATAGTGCGCACTGATTGACTTTAACAGGCGGCCGAAATCGAGTTCGCCGCCGCGCGCCCGCGTCTCCGCGATTTGGCGCTCCAGCAGAGCGTTAAAGCCTTCTGCCGGCTGTGCAGGCTCGCTGCGCACGGCAGCCGCGGTATCGCGTGACAAGGCCTAAATCTCCCACACCCTAACCCGGGATATCCCGGCGTTTCTGATGCGTTAGATGTTAGGGCGATCCGGCGTCAGAGGCGTGACGCGCGTCTCGTTTCGTTCAAGATTCCGTCAAATACCCTGATCGACGGTTTCGCGCTCGGAACGCTTGCGATCGGTTGCTTTCAGGTTGCGCTTGCGCAGGCGGATGGAGGTCGGGGTCACTTCGATGAGTTCGTCATCGTCGATGAACTCCATGGCCTGCTCGAGAGAGAAGCGGATGGGCGGAGACAGCACCACTGCCTCGTCTTTGCCGGACGCCCGCATGTTGGTGAGCTTCTTGCCCTTGAGAGGATTGACGACCAGATCATCCAGACGGTTGTTCATGCCGATGATCATGCCCTCATAGACCTCTTCATTCGCCCCAATGCAGAGCCGGCCGCGCTCCTGCAGGCTGAAGAGCGCGTAAGCCAGTGCGATGCCCTGTCCGTTGGAGATCAATACGCCATTCGGCCGTTGACCCAACTGGCGCTGCACCACCGGGCCATAGTGATCGAACACATGATGCAGCAGGCCGGTGCCGCGGGTCATGGTGCGAAACTCGGTCTGAAAGCCGATCAAGCCGCGCGAGGGAATCATGTATTCCAATCGGACGCGTCCGCGCCCGTCCGCCTGCATATCCTTCAAATCGCCGCCGCGGCTGCCGAGCGCCTGCATGATGGCGCCTTGGGCATCGCTGTCGGCATCGATGGTCACCTGTTCGATGGGCTCGTGCGCGGCACCATCGACCTGCTTGATGACGACGCGCGGTCTGCGAGACCGACATTTCGTAGCCTTCCCGCCGCATGTTTTCCAGCAATACGCCCAAATGCAGTTCGCCGCGGCCGAAGACGACGAACTTGTCCGGATCTGCCGTGGGTTCGACGCGCAATGCGACATTGTGGATGGCCTCGCGGTCGAGGCGTTCGCGGATTTGGCGGCTGGTGACGAACTTGCCTTCGCGGCCCAGGAAGGGCGAGGTGTTCACCTCGAAGGTCATGCTGATGGTCGGTTCATCGACGGTCAAGCTGGGCAACGGCTCGACGGTGGCCGGATCGCACAGCGTGTCCGAGACCTTGGGTTCCGCAATACCGGCGAAGGCCACGATATCGCCGGCGCCGGCGGATTCCACCTCGACCCGCGTCAGCCCATGGAAGCCCAGAATCTGCGTGATCTTTTCGGAGCGCTGCTTGCCTTCGCGCGATACCACGGTCACGGTCATGCCGCGCTTGATGGTGCCGCGCTTGATGCGGCCGATGCCGATCGCCCCGACATAGCTCGAGTAGTCGAGCAGCGTCACTTGCAGCTGCAACGGACCGTCGACATCGACGTCCGGCGGCGGGCAATGTTCCACGATGGTTTTGAACAGGGGCTGCATGTCGCCCTCGCGCACCGTCGATTCCAGTCCCGCGAAGCCGCGCAATGCCGAGGCATAAACGACGGGGAAATCCAGTTGTTCGTCGGTTGCGCCCAAACGATCGAACAAGTCGAAGGTCTGATCCAGCACCCAGCCCGGCCGCGCTTCGTCGCGGTCGATCTTGTTGATGACCACGATCGGCCGCAGCCCATGTTTGAAGGCCTTCTGCGTTACAAAACGCGTCTGCGGCATGGGGCCATCGACCGCATCGACGAGCAGCAACACACAGTCGACCATGGCGAGCACGCGCTCGACCTCGCCGCCGAAATCGGCGTGCCCCGGCGTATCGACGATGTTGATGCGATAGTCGCCCCAGGTGATCGCGGTATTCTTGGCGAGAATCGTGATGCCGCGCTCGCGCTCCAGATCGTTTGAATCCATGACGCGTTCTTGCAAATCCTTGCGCGCATCGAGCGTGCCGGATTGACGCAACAGCTGATCAACGAGCGTCGTCTTGCCATGATCGACGTGTGCAATGATGGCGATGTTGCGAAGTTTCTGAGTCACAGTGAGGCCCCGGGAAACCCACCATTATAGGGCCTCGGGACCCCGCGCGCCTAGGTTTCAGCGCTCGGCGATGATGGGAATGGAAAACGCCCGCTGATCGGTCAGTTCGTCGTGCTTCAGCGAGACCGTGACGCCAAGCAGCACCACGCCTTCCGCGCCGGGGGTAACACTCACGGTATGGCGATAGACTTCGCCCGCCTCTTCGGCCGGGATATCGAATTGATTGCCGCCCGGTGCCACCGCGACATCGTCCGTGCCGTTCACCTGAATTGTCGCCGGGCTGGCTGAAATTTGCGCAATCAGCGCCAGATTGACTTCCAGCGGCTGACCCACCTTGGGACGCTGCGAAAAATCGAACTTCAATTCGACCGGTACCTGGGACTTGCCCTGGCTCGCCGCCTGCACCATGCCGGCGGTTTGTTCGGCCGCCGTGTCGCTCGATTTGGCGATGGGCGCCTTCGGCTTGACATGGGTCGCCGCCGCCGCAGCGGAACCGGAATCTCGGTTGCAGCCGGCCAACAGCGCCGCCGCGCAGAACAGCAGAATTCGAACGTTCGTGATCATCGTCTCGCCGGCCATGCCGGTAACATTACCAAATATGCCTGCGATCACAACAGGCGCTGCGCCGTGCAGCCGTCACAACTCCAGCGGCGGCTCGAGAACCGCCGCCAGTTGGTCCTGCAGGGATCGGTGGTGCTGCTCCCAATAGCGCGGCTCGGCAAACCAGGGGAAAGCCTTGGGAAAAGCCGGGTCATGCCAGCGTCGGGCCAGCCAGGCGGAATAGTGAATCATGCGCAAGGCGCGCAGCGGCTCGATCAAGGCGATCTCGCCGCGGTCAAAGGGAAGGAACTGCTCGTAGCCGGTCAGCAGATCCTTGAGTTCGGTGCGCATTTCCTGGCGCCCGCCGGCGATCAGCATCCACAGATCTTGGATGGCGGGCCCCGTCAGGCAGTCATCGAGATCGACAAAATGAGGTCCCTGATCGGTCCACAGGATATTGCCGCGGTGGCAGTCGCCCAGGATGCGCCCCACGGCGGCGCCGCCCCAATTGAGTGCGCGCGACTCGATGGCGTCGAGCAATTCATCTGTCACCTCTTGGTACTTATCCGCCAAGTAATCAGGCATCCAATCGCCGTCCAGCACGAAATCGCGGGCATCGCGGCCCAGCTCATCCATGTTGAGGAAATTGCGTTCGTAGAAGCGGCCTGCGCGGCCGACGGCATGGATGCGGCCCAGAAACCGGCCGACCCATTCGCGCTCCTCGCTGGTCCCCAATTCCGGCCAACGTCCTCCGCGGCGCGGGAACACCGCATAGCGAAAGCCACGATGCACATGCATGGATTCCCCGGCCTGCAGCAACGGCGCAACCACGGGGATTTCCAGCGCCGCAAGTTCGCCGGCAAAGGCGTGTTCCTCGCGGATGGCGGCGTCGCTCCAGCGTCCCGGGCGATAGAACTTGGCGACCACCGGCGCGCCGTCTTCAATCCCGATTTGATAGACCCTGTTTTCGTAGCTGTTGAGCGCCAGCGCCCGGCCGTCGCAGCGCAGCCCCAACGCTTCGATCGCGTCCAGGACGGTTTCGGGGGACAGTTCTGAATAGGGCGCCTCGTCAGTCATGCGCGGCAATTCTACAGGTACGAACCCGTCACTCCTTTTTGAGTCCGTCACGCTGCTAGAATGCCGCCCATGCGCTTGCCCCGCCCCAAGTCACTCAGTGGACTGATGCTGATCGGTTTTACGATCGTGGCCGCCCCGCTGCTGTTTGCAATCGTGAATGCGGCCGTGCAGATGAACCGCCTGTCGATCCGCAGTCAGCAACTGGTCCTGCACGGCATGCAGGGTACCCGCAACAATCAGCGCATGTTCCAAGAGATCGAGGCGCTCGAGCGCCAGGCGCGCCTGTATCAAATCACCGGCAGCGCGGATCTGCTCGATGTCTACGCGCGGCATCAATCCCGTTTGATTACCGCGATTCACGAGCTCCTGACCCTGCCCTTGGATGAAGAATCGCAGCAAGGCGTGCGCACGGTGGAATCCAAGTCGGTGCAGCTGCTGCAGGACCTGCGGCACGCGGCGCCGAACTCGACCCATATGGCGGAGTTGATTGCCGCCTTTCCGCAGCTGTCCGAGGCCGCATCCCACGTATCGGATCGCATCAGCCTGCAAATCGACCACGAGACGGCGAGCCTGGAAGTGGCGACGGAACATGCGCAGCAAAATCTGGTCTGGCAGACGCTGCTGCTGGTGCCGATGACCCTGGCGGTGGTCGCCGTGTTCACCTATTTGTTCGGCCGCCCGATTCGCGCCATCGATCGCGCCATCAGCGAACTGGGTCGCGGCACATTCTCGCGGCCCATTGCCATCCGCGGCCCGGCTGATTTGGAGCGCCTGGCGGCGCAATTGGAATGGCTGCGCGGCCGCTTGCTCGATTTGGCGCAGGAAAAGAACCGATTTTTGCGACACATGTCGCATGAATTGAAGACCCCATTGGCAAATATTCGCGAGGGAACCGAACTGTTGATGGACGGTGCGGTAGGCGAACTGCAAAGCAGCCAGCGCGAAGTCACGGCAATCTTGCGCGAGAATGGAATGAAGCTGCAGAGATTGATCGAAAACTTGTTGTCGTTCAGCGCCTGGCAGGCAAAGAGCGTCGGCTTGGAGATCTCCGAGTTCAAGCTGCGCCCCTTGATCAAGAGCGTGCTCGAGAATCAGCAGCTGACGTTGGTCGCACAACGCGTGCGCCTCGATGTCCAGGTGGAAGATCTCACGCCGATTGCGGATCGCAGCAAGGTGCGGTTGATTCTCGACAACTTGCTCTCCAATGCCGTGAAATTTACGCCGCGCGGCGGCACCATTTCATTGCACGCGCGCGCCGAACGGGAACAGCTGATATTGGATGTCATGGATAGCGGCCCCGGCATTCCCGCCGAGGAGCGCAATCGCATCTTCGAGGCTTTCTATCAAGGCAAAACGCCCCAAGGCGGTCATGTCAAGGGAACCGGCATCGGGCTCTCGGTCGTGACGGAATTCGTCAACGCCCATGGCGGCAGTATTGAACTCTTCGAAGCCAAGGCCGGCGGAGCGCATTTTCGAGTGCGGCTCCCCTTGCGCGCGCTGGGCGCCGCGGCAACGCGTGAAAAAGCCCATGCTGCTTAGCGGCGATCGCGTCGCAGCATTTGCTCTGATCAGCATTTGCGTCAGCGGCTGCATGGGTGGACCCAAGGCACCGGCGCCCCCCGTTCAGGAGCGTCCGCAATTGGATGTGACCCCCGTGGCGCCCCTTTTGGAAATGATGAGCAACCTGCCGCAAGGCGACCCCGCCCGCCAGGCAGAGGTGTTTCAGCAGGCCAAGGATGCTGCCGAACTGCAGCCGACCACCAGCAACAGGTTGCGCTACGCGCTGGCGCTGGCCACGCCCGGCCACAGCGGTTCAGACCCAGTCGCGGCGCAGCGACATCTGGCGGAATTGCTGGCAAGGCCCGAAACTCTCCTCCCTGTGGAGC
>CAWEKK010000001.1:0-239189 GCA_963809645.1 uncultured Gammaproteobacteria bacterium | reverse complement strand
AGAGAACCTCCCGAAAAGCGCGGGCGCGTGAGCATGCCGCGCAGCGGCCGCGGCTGCCGGGCACCCACGGATTCATAGTAGGAATTGAAAAGAAAATTGAAGCGCTCATCGAAAGGCCGGTAGCCGGCACCGTGGGGCATGAGCACCATGGACTCGAAGAACCAACTGGTGTGCGCCAAATGCCATTTCGCGGGGCTGGCGTCCGCCATCGACTGCACGGTCGCATCGGCATCCGACAATGGCGCGGCCAGATCCAAGCTCGCTGCGCGCACCTTGCGGTACCGCTGCTCGAGCGCCCGGTCGTCAACGGGCAGCTGGGTCGGAGGAGGGTTCATGCGCAGCATGGGGAGTCCGGAGTTTTAGCGACAACGAACGCCCATCCTAATGGCTGGAAATGCGTCGTGGGGAACAATGTAAGGATACTGCCTTTCGTCCGGCACCGATTTCTCTGTAGGCAATCTCCGACGAGAGCGCTTAAGTATTGAAATTGGTTGAGAAAGTTAGCCTTTGGAGCGCGTCATGCAAGTGTCACGATCCCTTTGCCCCCAGCGAATGGGCACATTGAGGCCACCGGGCGCCAAGTCGCGGACAATGGCGCGCCCCCCGCCCCTTCAACGGCGGTGGCCAAATTATTTCGTGTCGAGTGACCGCTTCATTTCCGTCGAAGCCAGGGTCTGTGCGGTTGTCAGAGCATCGGACGCCGGGACTTTTACGTCCGGCTCGACACCGACGCCTTCCCAATTGGTCTTGGTGATCGGATTGATGGCGCGCGCAAAAGGAACACCGATTGTGAAGTGATCATCGATGCGATGGGCGGCAACCGGATGGGCGCCGCCGCCGGTCGCTTCACCGACAATCGTCGCACGCTTCAGCACTTTGAGATTATTGGAAAACTCTTCACCGCCGGAGAAGGTCTGATGCGAGGTCAGCACGAACACGGGTACGGTGGGTAAGCGCTTGCCGGGAACGTATGGCAGCGTCCAGTATTGGTGCGTTTCACCGCTCTTGCGCTCCCACAGGTCATTTAGATGGGTCTGCTGCGCAAAGAGGTAGGTGCATAGTAATGCCACCATCTTCGGGTCGCCGCCGCCGTTTTGCCGCAGATCGAAAATGACGGCATCGGTGTTGGCCAGAAAGTTCATGGCAGCAATGGCTGTGCCGCCGCAGACCTCGGGATCTGCGAAGAAATCGAACTTCAAATATCCAATGTTGCCGCTTAAGTGTTCGACCTTCTCAAAACCGCAATTGGCGTTCTGCATCGCCGCGCGGTACCGCGCAACGGCGTCTGGGCTCGGCGAAGGGGATTCCTCAGGCAATCGTATCGGACTGAATGTGACGGACAGGTGTTTATCGTGGCTGACATCGCGAAAGTGCTCGGTTAGCAGGTTGGCGAACGCATTGCCGTCCGTCACTGCATCGTATTCGCCGCGCTTGGCGCGGGCCCGCACCGCCGTCCCCATCTTCTTCGCGACGTCGGGAAAAACGTAGAACTCGTTGAGCTTTGCAATGGCGGCGTCGATGACGCGCGCGCGGGTCGACGCATCGATGTCCGAGCTGCCGGCAGCCCCTGCGGCAATGCCAGGCCGAAACAGGGTCGTCGCCGGATCGACACGCCGACGCGCAGCGAGATCTGCATAGCCATAACCCCGCTGGGTTAAAACCTGTCCATCCTTGACGACCACGACTGCGGCACCGGCAATATCGCCTTTTGCCAGTGCGTATGGCAGATAGCCATCCAGCCACGCGTCGACATCTGAGGCGGTGAGCTCATGCGTGTGGCCGGGCGGTTCAGCCTCGGTACTGCCCGCCATGCCGGCCGCGGTTACAAACGCCAGCAGCGCTGCTGTGCCAACACTCGCCTTTAATGTCCGACTCATTGTCCGCGACCGGTCACCTTATTTGGACTTCTGCGCGATCGGGGTGAATGAGAGGTCCTGATAGTCGTAGCTAAAATCCGCGAGCGGCGACACCGCCTTCAACGTGATGTGTTCGACTTTGCCGTCGGCATTTAAACCGAAGGTCACATAGGCCGGCTCGATGGTCTTGTCGTCAAATCGCGTGACGAAGCTGTCGTATTGCCAATGCTCGAGTCTGCCGCCCATGCGTGGCGTGGATTTGAAATCGATGGTCAGCCCGTTCTTGGTTTGCGCCACTTCGATATTCCCATACCAGGGATCCGCGTAAGTACCCACATAGCGATCGAGGGACAGCGAGGGTCCAACCTTCGCGGGCTTGGCGGCTGCCGTTTGATAGGCCTTCAGTGCTTCCTGCACTCGTCGCTGTCTTTCGGCCACAATTTTCTCGGGCCAGGTGTCCTTGGGTTGATCGAGATAATGATCCAGCAGTTCGTACATCAGTCCGAGGATGATCCCGCCGTCCTCGCTGTTGATCTCGATCGAAAATCCCACCTGTTTCTCTGGAATCAATACCACTGCGGTCAAGAAACCGAATACCGCGCCGCCGTGCCAGACGATCTTGGCGCCGCGATAATCCCTGACGTCCCAGCCGAGTGCATAGGTGTTGAACATGGGCTGCGTCGCCGCCAATGGGCCGGTTCGCGGCCCAACCGGCTGCAGAACCACCGGGGTCCACATTTGATCGTGCGCCGCCTCACTGAACAGTCTGCCGCCGTTATTCGGCAACGCGCCGGAATCCAATTGAATCATCAGCCAGCGCGCCATGTCGTTGGCGCTGACCGCCAGGCCCCCGGCCGGCGATGCGTTGCTGCCAAGATTGTCGCGCTCATTGAGCACCGATTGATCGCCGACTCCGCGCAAGCCGCCGTTCATGCGCGCATGCGGTTGAGCGCGATCCGGATTTGCGAAGTGTCCTTCGTCATCCGTGGTCGAGTGCAGCATCCCGGCCGCCTTGAGCACGTGGTTCGCGGTAAATTTCTCCCACGTTTCGCCGGTCACATCCTCGATCAACTGGCCTGCGACCATGTACAAGATGTTGTCGTAGGCATAGGCGCTGCGAAAACTGCTGGCAGGCTTGATGTAACGCAATCGCCGCACCGATTCGGCGCGGCTGAGATTGGTGCGCGGCACGAACAGCAAATCACCGGCGCCCAACCCCAAGCCGCTGCGATGCACGAGCAGATCACGGATGGTCATCTCGCGCGTCACCCACGGGTCGTACATTTGGAAACCCGGCAAGTGATCGATGACCTTGTCATCCCAGGCGATCTTGCCCTGGTCGACCAGGATCCCGAGCGCGGCCACCGTGAAGGCCTTGCCCGTTGAACCGGTCGGGAAAATGGTATCGGCGTCGACGGGATCGGGCGAACCCAAGCGCTTGACGCCGAATCCTTTCGCCAGCGTGACTTTGTCGTTCTCGACAATGGCGACTGCCATGCCCGGAACGCCAATTTGCTTGCGCAAACTCTCGACGCGATCTTCGAATCCCGACGGGGGCGCCGCGGTGGCGGCGGCCGCGCACAGCAACATCCCCACCGCCAAGGCTGTGGTTTTCATGCAAGAAGCTCCGGTTGAATTGCAGTCAGAGTGATGATCTGGGCGGCCCGCTCGGCCTCGATTCGCCTGGCGGTACGATCGAGCACGAACAGCATGGCGGCGGCGAACGCCGAGACGGCCGTCAAGATCGCAAAAAATTCGGCGTGGCTGCGGCCCGCCCATAGCGTGCCGATCGCACCTGCGGACAAATTTCCGGTGGCCAGCGCGCAATACCACGCGGCCACCGTGGTGGCGCCGTAGCCCGCGGGCGCGAGGCGCGCAAACAGCCCCAGTCCCGTCGGCAAAATGTACAGCTCACCCAAGGTAAAGATCGCGAAGAATGCCGCCAGCCATAGCCAGCTCGCGCGGCCCTCGCCCGCGCTGAACGCCACGACGCCGAGCAATAGATACGCCGCTCCAACGATCAGGGCGCCGAGCGCCATCTTGCGCATCGATGATCCGCTCTCCCCCGCCGCAGCGCGCCGCCGCCAATGCGCCAATAGCATGGGTGTGAGTACGACGACAAACAGTGGATTCAAAGATTGGAACCAGGTCATCGGAATGGTCCAAGCCCCAATCGTCCGGTCGATGCCGACGTCGGCCCACAGCGCCACCGTGTTTCCGACTTGTTCATAGGCGCCGCGAAACACGGTGACCGAGACGATCACGGCAAACAGCAGTATGAATGTCGTGCGATAACTGCTCGCGGGCGCCGTGCCAGCCGCCGAGCCTACTTCGCGGGCGTGCTTTTTTCAACGCGCGCCTGCTCCGGCAGGTACTTGCCGCCGCGTACGTAGATAACGAGTCCGGCCAGCATCCCGACACCCGCGGCGCCGAATCCCCAGTGCCAGCCGTAGAGCTCGCCGAGGGTGCCGCAAATGAGCGGCGCCAGGAACCCGCCCACATTGATGCCGACGTAATAAACGTTGTAGGCCCAGCTACGGCGCGGATCGTCGGGGCGATACAGGCCGTCGATTTGGCTGGGCAAGCTCGGGAAGAACAGTCCATTGCCCAGCGCGATCGTCGCCAGCGCAAAATAGAACAGCGGTTCGAAGGCCATCATGAAATGGCCGGCGGCCATGATGCTGCCGCCGATGATCACCGCGCGGCGCTTGCCGAGCCAGCGGTCCGCGATGATGCCGCCGAAGATCGGCGTGAAGTAGGCCATGGCCACGTAGGCGCCATAGATGAGCGACGCCTTTTCCTGGCCGAACAGCAGTTGCTTGGTCATGTAGTAGACCAGCAACGCGCGCATGCCGTAGTAGGAGAAAATCTCCCACATCTCGGTCAGAAAAAGTATGGTGAGCCCGCGCGGCTGACCGAACCAAGTCTGCGGGCGGGCGTTCATCGCCTTACGCGTGCGTCCCGCCCCACACCTGCTCGCCGCTCCATGCGCTGCCGTCGACGTAGGTTATGCCGGGCGTTCGGTCCTTCGCCAGGAATATCGGGCCGTCCAAATCGACGACGTCGCAAAGCTGCCCGAGCACGAATGCGGGCGCCATCGCCAGACTCGTGCCCACCATGTTGCCCACCATGACGCCCAGTCCCAAGCGGCGCGCCTCGTGCGCCATCGCCAGTCCTTCGGTCAAGCCGCCGCATTTATCCAGCTTGATATTGACGACGTCGAAGCGTCCGACCAGCCCGGCGATGTCGGCGAGGGTCAGCACGCTCTCATCGGCGGCAATCGGAATCTTCGATTTAAAGCCGTCCAGATCGGCCTCGCGCCCGCGCTTCAAGGGTTGCTCGAGCAGCGAGACATTGGCCGGCACCAGCGCCGCGAGCAACGAATCGAGCGCGTCGATGGTGTAGCCCTGATTGGCGTCCACGCCCATCCACACTTCGGGCCGCGCCGCGCGCACCGCTTTCACTCGCTCGATGTCCGCCAACAAATCGCCGGTCAATTTCAATTTCAGCGACTTCGCCTGTGCATACTTGCGCGCCCCGGCAACCATCAGGTCGGGTGTGTCGGCGCCCAATGTGAATGTCGTCACCAACGGCTTCGGCGGTGCGAGCCCGGCGAGCTCCCACACGGCGACCCCAAGCCGATTCGCTTCCAGCTCCCACAGAGCGCAATCGACCGCATTGCGGGCGCCGCCCGGCGGCAGCAATTGCTGAAGCGCGGCCCGGTCGACGCCTTGTTCGATCGCCGCGCGCGCCGCCTCAATCTCGGCGAGCATGGCCTGGGCGGTATCGCCCAAATAGTACACGCCGGAGGCTTCGCCGCGGCCGCGATGCTTGCCATCGTCAAGCGTCACGACCACGACATCCTGCTCTTCGAACACAAAGCCCGAAATACGGAACGGCGCCGACAGACGCAGCTTCTCAATCTCGGCGCGCAGCTTCAGTCCGGCCATTAGAAATTCACCCCGAAGCCGATCAGATTGAAGGTGAAGGCAAACCACAGCACGATGAACGCCGACAGGGCGAGCACGATGCTCCACACTTTGGCCGGCCAACGGCGTGCATCGCCCTTCCATACCGTCCACAGATTCCACGCGATAAAGACGGTTCCCACGATAAACGCGAGAATGCCGAACGCCTGGGTGAAGCGAACGTTCGAATTGAAGCTATTGCTGAGGTTGTTGAAGTCGCTGAACATGCGGATGATCGTCATCGCCCACAGGCCCAGGCCCGCGGCAAGCAAGATCGATCCGATTTTGCTGAAGCGATAGGCGCGCAGTGCATCCGGACCCAAGGCCAGAGCCGCGCCGAATCGGCGGCGCACGATGGCCGTGATCGGCCAGAAGATTGCGGTCAGCAGCAGCGCGCCGATGGCGCAGTACAGCCCCGGCAGCAGCCACGCACTGTTTTGCGAAGCAGGCACGCGATCGAACACCATGAACGGGGAAATGCCGTCGGTGCTGAAGCGCACCGCTTTGCCGTCGACGACTTTGGCCGCCAATCGCTCGTGGCCATCTCGCATCGCGCCACACGAAGGGAGCGATCTCGACCCAGTGCCGCGGCTTGCCGTTGAGTCCGTTCCCCGGCGTGACGAGTTCGCCCTTGGCGTTGACACTGAGCTTGGTTTGGCCGAACAGGCCGACCGCGGCCAAAAAGCTCGACTGCGAGCCGCGCGAATTCACCCAGCGGCCTTGGAGCATGGCCGCGTGGCCGCGGAAGTTTTCTCGTCCACTTTCGTGGCGCTGGTCTCGGCGGCGGGGAAATAGCGATCCGCGAAATCATCGAACAGCGCGCCCCGCAAGGCGCCCGCGGCACCTTCCTTACCGAGACTGTTGAATGAGACGTAGAAACCCACGCCTTCCTTCAAGAACAGATGCAGTGAGGTGTGAAAATTCTGCGTATCGCCCAGGTGCGCGATCACTTCGCGGCCGTTGATATTGGTTTCAAAAAAGCCCAACTCCATCCGATTCAGCGGCGGCAGGAGGGTGAGCGGACTGTTGTGCATCATTTCGGCGGTTTCGGCTTTGAGAATGCGATTGCCGTGATATTCGCCGTTTTGCAGATGCGCGATCATGAAGTGCGCCATGTCCTCGCCGGGCGAGGACAGCGAGCCGGCGGGAGCCGGTCCGACGATCTCAAATCCCTTGGCCGGCTCGGACGCCCGGGGGTAGCCCTTGCGACATCAGCGGCACCAGATTCGCCGGCAATGGCTGGCGGAAGGTGGAATGCTGCATGTCGAGCGGCGCAAAAATGTGCTTATCAATATAGTCGTCGAAGGTCTCGCCGGAAATGCGCTGCACGATGTAGCCGGCCAGAGACGCGCCGTAGTTCGAATATGCCGGCGTGCTGCCGGGTGCGAACACCCGCTCGGGCACCCACTGCTTGAGCAGCGCTTCGTATCCCAGCGACTTGGGATCCTCGGACATGATGCCCTTGGCCTGCTCTTCGAATCCCGCCACATGCTGCATGAGTTCGCGCATGGTGACCGGCTTGCCGTCGCGCGCAGGAATCTTGAAATCGATGTATTGATTCACGTCGGCATCAAGATCGATCTTGCCCTGCTCGACCAGCTGCATCACCGCAGTCCAGGTGAAGAGTTTGGACACCGATCCCGGCCGGAACAAAGTCAGTTTAGGATCCACAGGCGCGCGTTTGGCAACGTCCGAATACCCGAATCCCCGCTCCGTGACGATTTGCCCGTCCTTGACGACGGCCACAACGGCGCCCGCGATATCGCCGGTACGCAGAGCGTAGGGCATATAGCCATCCAGCCAGGCGTTCACATCGTCCGCGGTCAGCGGCGCCGCAGCCGGCGCCGCCGGGGCTGCGGGCTCGGGCGGTGGCGGCGGGCGCGGGCGGGCGGCCGGGGCTGAGGTCTTTTGGGCGGTGGCGGAAAACGCGCCGAAGGTCAGGAGTGCGGCGGCCAGCAACGTGAATGTACGCATTGTCTCTCTTCTTGCGACCGGGTCGCTGTTATCCAAGAATTATTACTTCGCGCAAATCGGCCATTACGCGAGGCATTTATCGACGAGCTTCTCGAAGGCTGCACCGGGGCGCATGGGGTCCGCCACCGGCACGCCGAGCCGCGCGCTTTCCGAGCCGAGCAAACGCGCGGCGTCGCTGTCACTGAGCGCCGAGGTATTCAAGCTGACGCCGGCGCAGCGAATGGCCGCGTTGGTGCGTCGGCCGAGCCGCAGATTCAAATCGATGGTGTCGAACACGTCGGGCAGCTCGTAGCCCGGATGTCCCAACATTTCCTTGCGATCGATGTCGTGGCACACGACGATCACGTCCGCCTGGCTGCCATGAAGAAGCCCAAGCGAAACCCCGGCATAAGCCGGATGAAACAAGGAACCCTGCCCTTCGATCACGTCCCAATGCCCCGCCGGCGCAGCCGGACTCAGCAATTCAGCCGCGCCGGCTTCGAAATCGGCGACCACGGCGTCCATGGGCATGCCGCCGCCCGCAATCAAGATTCCCGTCTGCCCGGTGGCGCGAAAATCAGCATCAAGTCCGCGCTGCGTGAAGGCGCGCGCCAGAGCAAGAGCGGTGTATTTCTTGCCGACCGCGCAGTCCGTGCCGACGGTCAACAGGCGTTTGCCGGAGCGCTTGGCGCCGGATGCAATCGGGATATTTTTCGGCGGCGTGCGCACATCGATCAGACGGCGGCCGTGGCGCTCCGCGGCGGCTTTCAGCTGCGGAACATTGCCGAGTTTGGCGTGCATGCCGCTGATGATGTCGAGTCCCGACTCCAGCGCTTCGAGCAGCGACGGAATCCAACTTTCGCCGATCACACCTCCGGTATTGGCCACACCGATGACCAGCGCGCGGGCACCGCGCGCCCGCGCCTCCTTCGGCGTCAATCGCGGTAGATCCGTGGTGACGGTGGCGCCGGGAGCCGACCATTCGCCGACGCATCGGTCCCTGGCCCAGTCGCGCAGCCCGAACGCCGTCTTGGCGTAGCCCTTTTCCGTGGTGTCGCCCAGAAACAGCAGGTACGGGTTAGGTAAATCCAGCACCTGCGGCATTCGGGCCTCCGCCTTCGCTTCGAGTTTTGTATTCATTCCAAGCCTTTAGAACTTCGTTGACTTATGTCCAGGTAATACCCAGCAGACGACGGAAATTGCCGCCGAGGATCGCCTGAATATTCGAATCGCTGTAGCCGCGGCGGATCAAGGCCGCCGTGAGGTCGTACACCTTGCGGGGATGATCAAAGCCGTCGGTGTCTATCTTGTCGCGGAATGCATATGAGGCCTTATAGCCGGCTTTCAGCTGTTTGTACTGGTCCGGCGGCATGTGATCGTATCCCATCAAGTCGCAGTCCGAGCCGATGCCGACGTGCTCGATACCGACGAGCTTTACGACGTGATCGATGTGATCGACGATGTCTTCGACCGTGGTCGGTTCCTTGTCTTTGACGAACATGCGCACGCCGGTGATGCCCATGACGCCGCCCTTCGCCGCGAGCTTGCGAATCGCTTCGTCGGTTTTGAGGCGTGGATGATTGTTCAGGGCGCGGCAATTCGAGTGCGTGAAGGCGATGGGCTTGGGGGATAACTCGATGGCGTCCAAGGTGGTCTTGTCGCCGCTGTGCGAAACGTCGATGAGCATGCCCACCTCGTTCATCGCCTTGATGATCTCTACGCCGTAGTCGCTGATCCCGCCATCGACCCGTTCCGTGGAACCGCTGCCGATCAGATTCTGAGTGTTATAAGTCAGCTGCGCACAGCGCAGACCCAATTCGTAGAACGCCTTGACGTCCTTCGGTTCGCGAAATTCATCGGCATTTTGCAATCCCATGATGACTGCAATCTTCTGCTTGGCCTTCGCGGCCTCCAAATCGTCGGCTTTACCCACCAAACTGAATACGTGGGAATTGCGCCCGACAAATCCGCTCCACGCGGCGATGAATTGCAGCGCGTCCTCATAGGCGCTCGCGCCGCCGACCCCCACGGAATTGTGAAATCCGGTGATGCCACACGACCGAAACATGGCGGCCTCAGAATCGCTCAACGGCAGCGCATAGGCCTCGGGTCGAAAATCCAGTTTAAGCGGCGCGAGCATGTCGATCACCAGCGAGCGCTGCACCAGATCCAAAACTTTGGGCGGGTACTTGTTCTTGGGTTCTTGCGCGGCGGCGGCTTGCGCGCTTGCGCCTCGGGCAGCGCGAAAGCAGCCAAGGCGCCAGCCATGGCGCCAGCCATGGCCTGCAAGGTGCGGCGGCGGGTTAGGCGAAGGGAAGAGTCGGACATCGTTTGCTTATCCTGATATCATGTCGCAACTAAGCCAGAATAATCCTGTATAGACAATTGTCAATGTAATTCTCTATACAGGTCGGTTTGACCAAATTGTGCAATAGCGTGTTTCATGCGCATAGAAGCGATTGACCCAGTCAGTGCGGCAGGTATGCTGCGAACGGCCAAAAGAAATATCATTTCAAGGGCGGCTTAGATGGATATGAAAACGCGTCACCCAACGCTGGGAAGCTTGTTGCGATCTTTACGGGCGCGCAACGGCTGGACCTTGAGCCAGATGAGCGAGCGGACCAGCATTCCTGTCTCCACTCTCTCCAAAGTGGAACATGACCGCCTGACCTTGAGCTACGACAAGCTGGTGCAGTTGAGCCAACGGCTTGAAATCCGCGTATCCGAGTTATTCGCAGATCCGACCGAGATAGAACCCGCGGTGACCGCGCGCCGCAGTATCGGGCTCACCGACGACGCGGTGCGGGTGAATACCAAAAACTACGACTACTATTACTTGTGCCCGGAGCTGCGCCGGAAGCGGATGATCCCGATCTTGACGCGCATCCGCGCCAAGAGCGCAGAGGAGTTCGGCGAGCTGGTGCGCCACTCGGGCGAGGAATACATCTACGTCCTAAAAGGTGCGATCAAGGTCCTTACGGAGTTTTACGATCCGGTGGTCCTGAATGGCGGCGAGTCGATCTATATCGACAGCAATATGGGCCATGCCTACGTCACTGCGGAAGGGTGCGACGAGGCCGTGGTGCTCGGAGTGTGCTCGAGCACCGACGAAGGGTTGATACACTCCTTGATGTCATTGCACGGTGAGACGGAGGCCGCTTTGCCGCCTGCGAATCCGCAGAGCGACGCGCGCTCCGGTCAAGGCGGTCAAGAAAGCCAAGGGCCGCTAGGGCTCGAGCGCGAATTCCAGCGTTCGGCTAATCGAGGCCGGAATGACGCTGATGTGATCTTCGGCGCTGAAATCTTGAAATCGCACGAGGAATCCTGACTTCGCACCGCTTTGCGCGAGTCTTTGCGCCAAACCACGCGCGTTATCCACCATCCGCGCCTCCGCGATTTTCTGGTTGACCTCGCTCAATGACAGGTTTCCGGGCGGCGCCTGGGAATACGGGTCCTGTTCCTTGGCGCCCACGCAGATCAACACACGGATGCGGTGCTTTGCGCTCTTTGCCCTGGCCAAAAAATCGCCTTCGTCCTTCAGCACCGACTGGTTGTCCCACCAAATCGAAGGACTGCTGGCGACATAGTTCTTGAAAGACTCCGGGTGCTTGAACATGACGCCGAGAACGAATAGTCCGCCCAGCGAATGACCGTACAAAGTCTGTTCTTGCGCATCGATGGGATAGGAGGCGGCCAACGCGGGCCGCAGTTCCTCGGTAATAAAGCGGTAGAAGAGTTCAGAACCACCGCCTTGGTCGGCTGCAGCGAGCGGCGGCTGCGTCGGAAACAGCGTTTTGTCTGCTGTGACCGGCGTGAGGTCCCTATAACGCAGCATCATCGGCTTCATGTAATCGTCGGTGGGGTAGCCTACGCCGACGACGATTGCAGCCTTACCCGCCAGCCCCATGAGCGCCATCTGCGCCGCGGCCAACGGGAACACACCGTTGCCATCAGTAACGAATACAACCGGATATCCGGACGGCGGCGGCGGGATGAGCGGCCTGTAAACAAAAACTCGATAGGTCCTCGCGCTGATTTTCGATGCCAGATCGAACTGGCTTGCGCCAAAGAGCGCGACGGGCGTCTTGCCCGCATCGGCAGGCAGGGTTGATGGCTGGGTTGCCGGAGCGGCAAAAGCGCCTTGCGCCAACCACAGGGCACTGATTGCCATCAAGGCAGTGAACTTCATGGTGAGCCCCGCCGTGGCTGCCCCAGCGGCACGTACAACGTGCTGGGATGAGTTTTGTCATGCAGCAGCGTCACCGTCACCGGCCGTGCATCGGCCATGCTCTCATCCGACACCGCTTTCCCGGAATTGTAGTTCTTTTGCGTGTAGATCGAATTGATGGGACCGACCACCAACCGCAGCCGGCTCCCCGCGGACAGTTGCCGCGAGACGAACATAAAGCGCTTGAATTCGTACAGCAGCGGTTTGTGCGTCGTGACGAGAGTGGCCACCCGGAGACTTTCACGATAGCGGGCGCGAATGAGGTCCGTTGTCAGCAAAATGCTGCGTCCGTTGGCGGTGATTTCAAAGATCTGCGCCTGCAGATCCGTGTCGGGCTGATCCAGCGAGATCCAGGCCGACAGGCGAAAGAAGCCCGACACGTCCGTGCCCTTCGCGAACGGCTCTGAATGATAGACAAGCTCAGTGCCTTCCCGGGCAAAGAGCAGGCGCTGATCGGTGAGATCGCTGGGGTCGATACGCGACTCCAGTTCAGCGGTCGAGACATCGCGCGGATCGTAAATAAAGTGATCGGCTTGACCCAGGACGCGCTTCGAATCCTGCGTCTGCAGCATGCCCGAATTCAGAATCTGCGTCGGGTTGCCCGCAGAGTTGAGCAACAGCGGCTTCATCTCGGCAGTGACCTGCTCGAGGCTGCCGGCATAGCGCCACTCTTCCGCTCCCATGACGTAGTAGGCGACCGCCTCCTTGAGAAACTCAGGTTTCGCGCCGCCGGCCATGGTCCAACGGTACCAATCCAGATGCAGCTTCGGCAGGTCAAGCAGACTCGCCGGACCGAATTCAATGCCGCCGATCGGAGTGCGCGGCGTGCGGGTCGCGGCATGATCCCAGGGACCGATGATCAAAAAATGCTTCGCGCGCTGCGCGGCGGACGCCACGCGCATGAAATCCCGATAGTACTCGAGCGCACCGGGCTGATCGTCATCGTAGCTGCCGGTGATCGTCAATATGGGGATGTCCAAGGCCTTGAACTGCTCGTCCGTCGGCGTCATTTGGTCCAGATATTCATCAACCGACGGATGGCGGAGCCATTCGCGCAGCGAGGTTTGCTCCCCGCCCAGCGCGTGCTCGAGATTGGAAAAAGGCTGACCCGTGGTAAAGCGCTCGCGCCATAAGGCGCCCCAAAACCCACCATCCGCGAACAGCTGGGACTGCAAGGCGTGGCCCGCGGTGAAGGTCAGCCATTGCATCAGGTACTGGTAGGAGATGTTGTTGCGCGCCGGAAAATCCACGCCCGGGAACGCCGCGGCGGCAGGTACGATGGTCGCCAAATGCGGTGGGCGATTCTTGGCCGCCGCCCACTGGTCGAAGCCGGCGTAGGACCCGCCCCACATCGACACCTTGCCGTTGCAATAGGGTTGCTTCGCCAGCCATTCCACGACGTCATAGCCGTCATTGATCTCCTGGGCAAACGGCGTGAACGTGCCCTCGGAGTTGCCCCGGCCGCGCACATCGACGAGCAGGAAAGGCAAGCCGTGCGCGGCGAAGTACATTGCGCGGTCGTGATAGCTGTCGCCGATATAGGGCGTCAGCGTGAAGATGCAGGGCGCGGGTGCGCGCTGCTCCTTGGGCCGGTAGACGGTGGCGTTCAGCCCAATTCCATCGCGCAGCGGTATGCGAACCGCCCAGCTAATATCGACGGCGCTTTGCCCCGCGGCGTCCTCGGCGCGCGCGGCATCGCACTCGAAGCCGCCGAAGCCCAAGAGCAGGACCAGCGCCAATGCCGGCGAGCGCCGCAGGGTCAGTCGCGACAACATCATCGCCGCTAGAACTTGAGGCCCTAACTCTATGCCGATGGTGCGCGGCTGAATGAAAGAAGCCGAACCGGTTTGATTGGCGCCGCCTTCGCTGGTGTAGTCCTGGATCCCGCGCGAATTCGTGATGTTATTGCCGTACAGCTGCGCGTTGTAGCGCTCGTTGTCCACGCCGACGCGCAGCTGCAACGTGTTGTACACCGGCAGTTTGACGTGCGGGGTGAGCACGTTGACCTGCGGCGAGAAGCCGGTAAAGCGGGTTCCCGTGTAGGTCTCCGAGGCTCCGACGTAGGCCGAGTAACTGGCGAACGCGGGCCAGCGGTAATCGACGTTGAGCGTCGCACTGACGTTCGGTACGTAGGGCAGCTCATCGCCTGAGAATGCGCCGAGGCCCGGCGCATCGGCGGTCAGGTGCGCGTCGGTGTACGCCCCCAACAATCCGAACGTGAGGCCCGAGATCGGCCGCCAGCCAAAGTTCCATTCGACGCCCTGGCTCTTTGCGCTGCCGGAATTGCCGTTGATGCCGACCGGGCCGGCGGGTGTGTTCACGATGCTCAAGATCTGGATGTCCTTCCAATCGATATAAAACACCGCCATGTCGATGGAAAAGGTCTTGTCGAACAGGTCGGTGCGGATCCCGATCTCGTAGTTCTTGGTCGAATCCGATTTGAACGACGGCGGGTTCGGCAGCGTGGGCGTCGGGAAATTCGGGCCGCCGGGACGAAAGCCGGTTGCGACCCGCACGTACGCCAAGGTGTCCTCGTTGATGTGCCAACGAGGCGCAACCGACCAGGTCGTGGTGCTTTCCGATGATGAATATCGCCGGAAAGTGCGTGTCGGCTGGGCCCGTACAGAATGCAGCACTGTGTAGTGACCTGCGAATTCTGCTTCACGTGCGTCCCGCGTCCGCCCAGTTCCAGGTCAAACGCGGTATTGAAGTGATAGGTGATGTCGCCGAAGAAGGAGGTTTCCTTGTAGTCGCCCGGGATGATGGCGCCGCCGACGGCAGGCGTCAGTACGGTCGAAGGATCGCTCGCATCCAACGCATTGTAGGGCTGAGTGAGCGTTGTCGCTTCGTGCGTGAAGAATCCGCCGACCTGCCAGTCAAATCCATGGCCGAATAGGGTGTTGCCGGGATCCGAGGTGAGCCGCAGTTCTTGATTGAACTTGTGCACGTACTCGACTTGATCGCCGACGATCAGCGTCGGCTGACCGTAGATGCCCGAAAGCAAATCTCCGTAGGTAAAGCCCGGCGCCAGATTCGAGTTGGTCAGGTTCTGCGTGAAGTGCAGATTGAAGCGGCCGTAGCTCGTGGCCGACATCAACGTCGCCCAGTGGAAGTCATAGCTCAGATTCAATGCCGCGTACTTGAGAGAATTGTCCTCTTCGAGCCCGGAACGGGACTGTTGTTGACGAAACCGTCAATGCGGTCAAACGCATTGGCCGGCGGCGTCTGGGGTGTGGCCGCGGCGCCCACGACCTGCACAGCGTCGTTGCCGTGAACCCTGAGGTGCTGCTCGAATACGCTGAGGCGCGCGGAGAATTCGGAGGTCGGCTGGACGAGCAGCGAGCCGCGCAAGCTGTAGCTGTCGCCATGGTTGATGTCCTTTGCGCCCAACTGCGGATTGTCGATCCAGCCCGCGATAGACTGCTGGACGGCGCTGACACGCAGCGCGGCTTTGTTGTCCCAGAAGGGCACATTGATGAAGCCCTTGAGGCTTCCCCCCAGGGACCCGTCCTCGACTGTGTGTCCGCCCACCGAGACCCCGCCCTCGAACTTGTTGAGATTGGGCAAATTGGTCACGTACTTGATGATGCCGCCTTCGGCTGCGGCGCCGTACAGGGTGCCCTGCGGGCCGCGCAGGACTTCGATGCGCTGCAGATCATAGGTGTCGATATTGGCGCTGAAGAACGCACCGTCGGCCTGCGCCCCCGACATGAAGAAGGGAATGTCGTCCACCGTCGTGGCGATCGTCGCGCCCACGCTGCCGACATTTTGTCCCCGCAAAATCAGTCTTGAAAAGGCAGGATCGCTGGTTTGCAACGACAGGCCGGGAACTTGCGCGGCCCACTCCTCAAATCCGGTCATCTGGCGCAGCGCCAGCTGGTCGCCGCCGAGCGCCGTGATGCTCATTGCAACATCGTGCAATTTCTCGTCGCGCTTGCTTGCCGTAACGACGATCTCATCCAGGGCCCCCGGCGCCGTGTCCGCCGCCCAGGCGGCAGCACTGGAGATGAGAAATCCCGCCGTCGCGACCTTAACCACGAAATGTCGAATAGGCATTGCATTCCCCATTTTTGATCGATTGATTGCGGGCGTTACATGCGCACCTTCTTTGGTGCCCTGCCGCCCAGGTTTCCTGATCCCAATATATTTTTTATTATCCTGATTGGCAACTAGTTTCTGATTGCGCCAACTTTTGCCTAAATTTTGGGCGGTGATATTTAGTATTTCGCCGTCGGAGGGCAACTGCCGAGGGACCCGCACGACCATTCTATGGCTGTCAACCGAGCCGATTACCACCTTTTTGGGCTGCGCAGCACGAGTTTAAGCCTCGATACGGCGCTTTGCGGGTTCGGCGCCGCCCTTTCCGCTCTCGCCGGCTTGAATCGCCTCGCTCAGCGCGAATGCCGAGTTTTTCCATTGTAGAAAATTTCTCTTAGTGTAAACATCGCGCTCTGGCCAGCGTTGCCTAAAAGGGGATAATAAATGTCTCGCAGCTCTCTGTTTTTCTGTTTGTGCACTTTCATGGCCGCCAGCCGCCGCCGGCGCCGCTGCCTCAGATCCGGCCGCCGGCGCCGAGCCCGAATCCCCCTGTGGCCCATCCCCTGGAGCGGGCCGATCTTGAGCCTTGGCTCGACGGCTTCATGCCCTACGCCATCGAGCGCGGCGACGTTGCCGGCGCGGTGGTCGCCGTGGTCAAAAACGGCGAGGTCATATTTGCGAAGGGTTACGGACTCGCCGACGTGGAGAAGCACAAGCCGGTCGACGCCGAGCGCACCATGTTTCGGCCCGGCTCGATTTCCAAGCTATTTACGTGGACCGCGGTGATGCAGCTGGTCGAACAGGGCAAGCTGGACCTCGACCACGATGTCAACGAGTACCTGGATTTCAAAATACCGCCGCGCTCGGACGGTCCCATCACCTTGCGCAACATCATGACGCACACGCCGGGCTTCGAGGAGCAGATAAAATCGCTGATCGTCTCCGACCCGAAGCAACTGGTGCCTCTCAAGGTCTATGCTGAACGCTCGACTCCGGTGCGCATATTCAAGGCCGGATCCACGCCGGCGTACTCCAATTATGCCACCGCGCTCGCCGGCTACATCGTTGAACGCGTTTCAGGGCAGCCGTTCGACGACTACATTGATACTCACCTGTTCAAGCCTCTGGAAATGTCGCATGCCACGTTCCGGCAGCCGCTGCCCGCGGCGTTCGAGGCCGACATGTCCAAAGGCTACGCGCTCGCGTCGCAGCCCGCGAAGCCCTACGAGATCGTCGTAGCGGCGCCGGCCGGGAGCCTCGCGGCCAGCGGCGTGGACATGGCGCATTTCATGATTGCGCATCTTGAAGGCGGCGAGTATCACGGCGCGCGCATCTTGGGCGCGGAAACGCTGAAAAAGATGCATGAAACGCCCACCGACATGATCCCGCCGCTAAATCGAATGATGCTGGGATTTTACGAGCAAAACTACAACGGGCATCGGGTCATCAGCCACGGCGGCGACACGGTGTACATGCACAGTTACCTGCATTTATTGCTCGATGATCATGTGGGCCTGTTCGTGTCGGTCAACAGTCAAGGGCGCGAAGGCGCCGCGGGTGCGATTCGCGGTGCATTGTTCGATGACTTTTTCGGGCGCTACTTTCCCGGCACACCGGATTTGGGCACCGTCGATGCGAAAACTGCCGCAGAGCATGCCAAGCTGATGACTGGCTATTATGAGAGCTCGCGGCGCCCCGAAACGTCGTTCGTCAGCATCCTCAACTTCGCCGGTCCCTTCAAGGTCAGCGTCGACAAGGACGGTTTCTTAACCGCATCAGCCTTCAAGGGCCGCAACGGCGCGCCGCGCCGCTATCGCGAGGTCGCGCCCTTCGTCTGGCGTGATGTCGACAGCGGCTGGCGGTTGGCCGCAAAGGTGGCGGACGGGCAGGTGCAGCGCTTCAGCATCGATGAGATTTCGCCGTTTACGGTGTACGAGCCGAGTCGCTGGTGGCGTTCACCGGGCTGGCTGGTACCGGCGGTGGAGATTCTCCTTCGCTGCGCTCTTGGTGACGACGCTGCTGTGGCCGGTCGCCGCGATCGTGCGCCGCAGAAATAAGCTGCAGCTGGATCTGGTCGGGCGTGATGAACGCGGCCGCCTACTCTCGCGCATCGCAGCCGCCGTTGTGACCGTGGTGTCGCTCGGATGGTTGGCGTTGTTCACGGTACTCAGCTCGAGAACTGCGATGCTCGGGCCTGGCCTGGATCCGTGGCTGTTTCTCCTGCACCTCATCTCGATTCTGGGCTACGTCGGCGGGGCGATCGTACTGATCTGGGCTGCAGCGATCGCGTGGACCGGCAAGCGCCGCTGGCCCGGCAAAATTTGGACGTCGGTGCTCGCCGCCTCTGCGGTGGCGATGCTTTGGATGGCCTGGGTGTATCACTTGACCTCATTCACTTCGAAGTACTGATGCGCGACGCTTGATACGAGGCAAGTCGATGAGGCATTGCGCGGGCATGGTGGGCGTGCTCATTGGCGTCTGCGTCGGCGCGATGCGGCCGGCGCCGGCGCTTGCCGGCCGACTTGCCGGTCCTCGACCCCAAAGTCTACGATCGCGCAGCGCAATACCTGCCGAGCAATCAAGACAAGCTGGTTCTCAATGCGCAAGTCACACCGCATTGGCGCAGCGGCCCCAAGGAGCGCTTTACCTACCGGCACGAGCGCAGCGACGGGAGCAGCGACTTCGTGGAGGTGTGGGCCGCGACGGGGAAGCGAGCGGCCGCGTTTGATCAGGCAATCGTAGCCGCGGGACTTTCCAAAGCCCTTGACACGGTGGTTGAGGCGGAGCGCCTGCCCTTTAAAGACTATGAAGAAATTGCGTTCGGGAAGATTCGCTTCAGCGCCAACGGCAAGAACTGGATCTGTTCCACGCGCAGCGCGGATTGCGCTGAATCCTCGCCTCCGGCGACGGATCCCGCGGCCGTGGCGTCGCCCGACGGAAACTGGCTCGCCTTCATCGACAACGGCAATCTGTGGATTCGCTCGGCAGACGGCAAGACCCGGTTCCCGCTGACGACCGACGCGGCATCGCATTACGGATATGCGGCCTCGGTCGAATCCACCGCGGGCGTACTGTTTAGCGGCGCCGCCGGGCGCGCGCTCGCGGTCAAGGATGGACGTGCCGTGCCCGGTCCGCCCGGACCGCCGCAGAAGCCCATCGTCCTTTGGTCGCCGGACTCGAGGTACTTGTTCACGCACCGGCTGGATGAGCGCGGCGTTCGTGAGATCACCCTGGTGCAGTCAACGCCGGACGGCAGCGTTCGGCCAATTTCGAATCAGTGGCGCTATGCCATGCCCAATGATTCCGCTGTCCCCGAGGCGGAGCCTTGGGTTTTCGACCTGGCGAATCGAACCGGCCGCGCGGCCGGCCCGGCCATGCCGGCTTTGTTCTTTACACCGATTGAGGGCGGCGATGCGTGGTGGTCGCCTGACAGCGCGCGCGTGTACCTGATTGCCCGCTCCCGTTATGCCAAGAGCATGAGCCTGAATCTCATTGACGCTGCCAGCGGCGCATCGCGGCAACTCTTGTCGGAGACCGGCAATACCTTTGTAGAGTCGGCGAGTCTTGCCGAATGTCCCATGGTCTATGTCCTTGCGAATCACGATGTCTTGTGGTTTTCCGAGCGCGACGGCTACGGCCACCTTTATCTTTATGACGGCTCGACCGGGCGTCTGAAGCGGCGTCTCACCTCGGGACCTTGGACCGTTCGCAACGTACTGCACTTGGATCAAGCACACGGCTTCATCTACGTCGCTGGGAACGAGCGCGAACCGGGCGCCGATCCTTATTATCGTATGGTGTACCGGGTCGGATTGAACGACGGGCGAGTACGGCGATTGACGCCCGAATCCGCGGATCATGCCGTTGCTTCCGCACAAGAAGCCGGCGTCTTCGCCGGCAAGGCCGGCGCCGCCGGAAATCCCGAAGACTCCTACGGTTTCTCGCCCTCGGGACGTTTCTTCCTCGACACCTACAGCAGGACCGACTTGCCGCCCGTTACCGTACTGCGCCGCTCGGATGGCACGCTTGTCGCCGAGATCGAACGCGCTGACGTCGGAAGACTGCTGGCGACCGGACTTCGGACGCCGGAGCGATTCAGCGCGCTGGCTGCAGACGGAAAGACCATGCTCTTCGGCAACCTGCTGCGGCCCTCGAATTTCGATCCGAACAAGCGTTATCCGGTCCTGGACTCGCCGTATCCGGGGCCGCAATCGCATCGCGCGCAGCCGAATTTCCTGGCGACCGTTTTTGATCGATTTGGCGCGCAAGCCTACGCAGAATTGGGATTCATCGTGGTCGTGGTTGACGGCCGCGGCTCTCACGGCCGCTCAAAGCGTTTCCACGACGAATCGTATGGCGGCCTCGCCCAGGCCGGCCATCTCGACGATCATGTCGCGGTCCTGCGCGAACTCGGACGCCGCTACCCGTATATGGATCTGGATCGCGTCGGAATCTTTGGAACTTCAGGCGGCGGATATGCGACGGTACATGCGATGGCGATATTTCCCGACTTTTTCAAGGTCGGCGTCGCGGATGCCGGCAATCACGACCAGCGCGGCTATATCGCCGTTTGGGGTGAAACCTATAACGGCCCGGAGTCCGGCCGCAACTACACCGATGCCGCCAATCCGACGCTCGCCGGCCGGATCAAGGGCAGGCTCTTTCTCTTGCACGGGGACATGGATTCCAATGTCTTGCCCAGCCAAACGTTGCAACTGGTCGATGCACTGATCCGTGCCAACAAAGATTTCGAGCTGCTCATCGTGCCGAACGCGGGTCACGGCGCACTGATATTGAATCGCTACGCGCTGCGCCGGTCTTGGGATTTCTTGGTGCGCAACTTGATGCACGCGGAGCCGCCGCCGCAGTATGACCTGGCGGAGGGCCCATCGACGGCAGTGAGCTCCTCAGCGGTTTCTCACTAGTCCCTACAACCGCGGCGCCCTGCTGCGCACATACACCTGCCATAGCCCGAGGGTCATGACGGGCAGGACGAACACGGCAAGAAACATGTAGGCCAGGCCGCGGTAGCCGCGTGCAATCAAGGTAACCAGGCCGAAACGCGCCGCCAAGAATATGGATCCCAACAGCAGCGCTGCGGTGATCGACAGGCGCGCGGATTTCGTGAGGCTGCCCCCGCTGCGCGCGGCATAGGCTTCGGCGATGCGCTCGTTAAAGGCATGCACGCAGCCGGTGCCGCTTTCCAGCAAGGCAAGAAAGATCATCAGCTGGAACAGGTAATGAAAGGCCGGAAAATTCAGGCGTTGCAGCAAGAAATCCGAAGGCAATGCCTCGCTGCCGATCTGCGGATAGTAGGCGATCATGCAGATAAAGAAGAGCAGCGCAGGAAGCATGGCGAGCGGACCCGATAGCGCGCCGGCAATCAGCGCGTTTTTATTGCTCCTAAGATGCCGCAGCACCGGCAGGATGATCACCGCTCCGACCACGTTGTAGCCGGCGTAGGTGAAGCCGCCGAGCACCCAGCCGTCCTGCGGCGCCGGCGTCGCCAAGCTCATGATGATCCGATCACCGAATGCAAAGAACGACAACACCACGAAAATTGCATACACCGCGTACAGAAATATCGAGACCCACTTGAACAGCCGCTCGACCGAGGCCGTGCCGTAAGCGGTTACAAAACTGATGCAGGCGATCAGGCAACAGGTTCCGACCAGCGGCGGCCAGCCCATCAATGCCGTGCCGATCGCACCCGCGGCGGCGCCGAAGACTGCCAGAATCAAGATAATGAAAAGTAGATAGCAGATTTCGAAGACCGCCCAGAACGGGCCCAGCAGATTCTTGAAGAAGGCGCGGTAGTTCCAGCTCGACGTGGCGTAAGCCAGGGCAAAGGTTACCGCGCAGACCGCGCTCCAGATCAGCATCGCGAGCACGATGGCCTTGAGGCCGCCGCGCGGTCCGCTCGGCAAAAAGAATTCCGCCAGTTCGCGCCCCGTTGCATAGCCGCCGCCGATGACCACTGCCTTGAAGGCGAAACCCGGCAGCAGATAGCGCTGAAACCAGGAAGACTTGCTCGGAATTCCTTCGGGAACCGCGCTCACGGCTGGGAATGTCCCGCGGCCGCGTCATAGCCCGCACCACGCAGGACATTGCCGGGCTTGGCGCCGGTGTGACGGCCTTTGTCGATCACCAACTGCCCATTCACCAGGACGTAGTCGATGCCGGTGGGATAAGCCGTGGGATTTTCGTAGCTCGCGACATCGTCCAAGCGCTCCTCGTTGAAGACCGTCACGTCGGCCTGCAAACCTTCGCGGATGACACCGCGGTCGTACAGACGCATGCGCGTGGCGGGCCACGAGGTCATTTTGCGAACGGCATCCTCGAGGGTGAGCACATGGCGCCTTTTCACGTACTCGGCGATGACGCGCGGGAAATTGGCGTAGGCGCGCGGATGCGGCAGCCCGATCGCATCGATCTTGCCCGCCGCTTCATTGGCGCCGGCATCGCTGCCGATGCTCATCCACGGCCAGCGCAGTGCCGTGGCGATGTCCGGCTCGCTCATCATGAAAAATAACCCCATGGCGCGATTCGGCTGCGCGCCGAGCACGATGTCCCACGATACATCGGCGGGATCCTGGCCCAGCTGCTTGGCGATGTACTCGATGCTCTTGAATCGAAAGCGGTCGTACTTCGGATTGAACGCATTGGCGAGCAGGATGTGATCCCAGCCGCCGCTGGCCTCGATCAGATTGGACCAGCCCGGCACCGATCCGGCGGCGACCTCTTTCTTCAGGCGCACGCGAACCTGCGGATCCTTGAGGCGTTCCAGACCGCGCTTTGCACCCTGTTCCCAAACCCAGTTCGGCACAGTGATGTCGAGGCCCGTGCCGCCGGCGGTATATACGTACATGTCCGCCGCGATGTTCACGCCGCGCGCGCGTGCCGCCTCGATGAGTTCGCCGGCCTGCGGCACCAGCTTGCCCCAGCCCGGCGCATAGGCGCCTTTGAAATGGAAAATTTCGACTTGAATTCCGGTCTTTTCGCCGATCTCGATGGATTCGCCGATCGCCGAGCAGCAGCTTGGCGCTCTCATCGCGCATGTGGCTGGCGTAAATGCCGCCGCGCTTGGCAGCAACACCGGCGAGTTCAACGAGATCCTCGGTGCTCTGAAAACTGTCCGGCGGATAAATGAGGGCGGTGGCGATCCCCATGGCACCCTGGCGCATAGCCTCATCGACGTGCGCCTTCATTGCGTCCATTTGCTGCGCGCTGGGCCGCCCCGCGACATCGCCCATCACCTCCACCCGCGCCTGCCCGCTGCTGTAGTAGGTGCCGAAATTCAGCGAGATCCCCTGAGTTTCGAGCTTTTTGAAATAGTCGGCGATCTGCGCCGCAGGCACCGGCGTACCGCCTTCACCCGCGATCGCCGAGGTCACGCCCTCCCGCAATTTGTTCTCCGCCAGTCCGTTCTTCAGCAGCACGGTGCCGGATTGATCCATCATGTCGATCCAGCCGGGGGAAACATAATCGCCTTGGGCGTCGATCTCACGGGTGCCGCGCCCCTCGACTCGTCCTATCTTGACGAAGCGCCCATCCTTGATCGCCACGTCGGCGTTGACCCACGGATTGCCGTTCCCGTCGAGCAGGCGGCCGTTGCGGATCACGACATCATAAACGGCTGTCGGCTGCGCAAGCGCGCTCAGCGCGCAGCCCGAACCAATCAGTCCCAAGATCGCGGCGGCAAGTCGCAATGTCATCTCTTAAACTCCAGCGGTTGTGTTTATCGGTGCGGTCGGCAAGGCGCCCGCAAAACTAGCACACTCGCGCGCACCGGTTTTCTATTTAGGATGGAATGCGCCTGATTCAGCGCTTATTGTCGAAGACACGGCTGAGCCCAGCGCACGCACAGCCTGAGGCAGGCACATGGTCAGAAGGGCTGTAGGACTCGGCTGACCCTGTTTTCCAAGTCCGCGTCCTATCAGCTTCCGCGGCTGCGAACTAAGTTGCACCTCTTGTGTCTTGATGGAGAACAGCTTAGGGAGTCACGATGCATCCTGAACATAGATCAATCGGTGAATTGGCCTACCATCTTTGGCAATCGCGGGGCTGTCCTGAGGGAACAGCCGAGCAAGATTGGCGGGAGGCGGAGGAGCGATTGCGCGCTCGCCCAGCACGTCGAGCCGCCCACTCTGACGGACGCCGTCGACCGCTCGCTGCAAGGCACATATCCAGCCAGTGATCCGCCCGCGAGCCGCGGTCCCGACGCGCCGCCCGCGAACGCCGACGCGAAGTGGCAGGCTGCGGGCGCCAAGCGCAAGCCCGCAGTACGAGTCCGAACCTCGAAGTCCGCGCAAGGCAAGCCGCACCGCGACCCGAATAACGACGCCGCGGGTTGACTGGCACTCGCACGATCAGCGCGCGATGGCGCTATCGATCGCCTATCAGTGGTAGATCCGCAGTTGCCCTATACTGCGGTGCGATGACCAACCAACCGCGCGGCTGGGTGTCGATATCCTCCGGCGATCTGAGCGCTGAAATCGATCCGAACGGTGCGCAGCTCTCCTCGTTGAAAGATCGCGACGCGCGCGAGCTTTTGTGGAATGGAGATCCGGCGGTTTGGGCGGGCCGCTCGCCGCTGCTCTTTCCCATCGTCGGCGTGCTCGCCGGAGGCAGCTACCGCTTAGGTTCCGACCGCTATTCGCTGCCGCGGCACGGATTCGCGCGCGGCAAGCCGTTCTCTGTCGAGAGCACCGGCCCCGCGAGCGCCGTGTTTGGACTGCGGGCGGATGATGCAACCTATCGTGTCTATCCGTTTCAGTTTGAGTTGTCGGTCCGGTTCGAGTTGCGCGGCGCGACGCTCGCGGTAACGACGCGAGTACGCAATCACGGCGATGATCGACATGCCGGCGAGCTTCGGCTATCACCCCGGATTTCGCTGGCCCTTGCCGTTCGGCCAGCCGCGCGCATTGCATGACATCCAATTCGAGAGCGACGAGCCTGCGGCGGTGCGAAGAATCGACGCCGCAGGATTGTTGACGCCGGCACGTCCATCCCACGCCGGTCACGAATCGGCGGCTGGCGCTCGGCGACGAATTGTTCCAGGAAGACGTCCTGATTTTCGATCAGGTCAAAAGCCGGTCCGTCACCTATGGGAGCAGCACCGGACCTCGAATCCGCATCGACTTTCCCGACGCCCCATACCTCGGCGTCTGGAGCAAACCGGGCGCGCCGTTCATCTGCATCGAACCCTGGCACGGCATCACCGATCCCCAGGCCTACTCGGGCGAATTTATGGAAAAGCCCGGGATATTCGTGCTGAAAGGCGGGGAGGCGCTGACTTCGACAATGAACATAACGTTGCTGGGATCCTAAAGCCGCAGCGGCCGGCCGTTCGCGACCCAACGGCACCGTCGGCGCCGCCGAAGCGTCGATTTGGCGCAATTCCCACGCGCTCCCCGGCCGCCATTTACAGTATCTCCGCGCTCTACCAACCTCTTCGGGAGATGCCCATGAAAACGCTCAACAGCCTCGCCGCCCTGTCGCTGTCGCTGATCTTCGGACTGGCGCCGTTCGCGATCATCGCCGTCGATGATTTTGTGGTCGCCAAATCCGAAGTTTCGTCTTCGACCGCGGCCATCCGGAGCATGCACTGGGAATCGAAGGGCGTTAGACTCGGGACGTGCACAACCCGGGAATCGAATGAAAGCGCACATGCAAGCGGACGGCGATCGGTTTTCGCCGTTCGACGGCACCGAAGATACGGTGATCGATTTTCTGAAGCGGCGTCTGCCGATGACGCTGGCCATCAACACCGTCATCGCATTGATGATCGCGTTGTTGATGCATTCCTGGGACGAGGTCATTCCGAATCTCGTCATTGCGTACTGCATCGGGCTGACCATCCTGGGACTGGTGGCCTTCGTCCGCTGCACCGTCATGCAGCGGTTCCGCGGCCGGCTGCACATGCGTTTTGCCATCTACTTCGCGCTGATCGTGGCCGGCGCCATCGGCGGCGAGTCGCTCTCGAAATTATTCCTGCCGCGCCAGCGTCCACCTACAGCATGCACGAGGGCTACATTTGGATGGTGGCCATTGTTTTCTCGCTGGTCGCGGGCAGCATCGCGCTGTTCATCAATTTCAGCTGGGTCAAACTGGCGCAAAGCCGGCGCGACGTCGAGCGGGCCGAGCGGGCCGCCATTGAAGCGCAACTTCGCGCCCTGCAGGCGCAGATCGAGCCACATTTTCTATTCAACACTCTGGCCAATCTCGACGCCCTCATCGCGGTGGACGCGACCCATGGCGCGCTCCCTGCTGGCCAATCTGATCCGCTATCTGCGCGCTGCGCTGACGCACGCGCGCAGCGAGGCGGCCACGCTGCACACCGAGGTCGAACTGCTGAAAGCCTACCTCGCCATCATGGGACTGCGTTTGCCGAATCGTCTGACGACCGAATTCGACTGCGATCCGGAGTGCCTGCGCCTCAAATTTCCCGCCATGCTGCTGCAGCCCTTGGTGGAAAACGCCATCACCCACGGCATTGAGCCGGCGTGCGACGGCGGTACGATCCGCGTCAGCGTGCGCTGTGCCGGCAACATGCTGATGCTCAGCGTCGACGATACCGGCATCGGCCTCGGTAACGCGCAACCGCGGGCACCGGCGCCGGCATTCAGAACATTCGTGCTCGATTGAAATCCCTGTTCGGCGACGCCGCCCGCCTGATGCTCGAATCGCGCACGCCGCGCGGAACTCACGCCGGCATCGAGGTGCCGCTGGATTTGCTGTCCAGGCCCGCCGCGTGAAGGACGCCGTACAGCTACATCATCGCCGAAGACGAACCCCTGCTGGCGCGCACGCTCGCAGACCAGCTTGGCAACGCATTGGCCGGCGGCGCGCTGCGCCGCGATCGCCGCCAATGGCAAGGAAGCACTGAAACTGGCCGAGGAGTTCTCGCCCGACGTCGCGTTCCTGGACGTGCGCATGCCGCAGCTCGACGGGCTCGAGACGGCGCGGCAGCTTTGCCTGAAGGAGCATCCGCCGCTCATCGTATTCGTCACCGCCTACGATGCCTATGCGCTCGATGCGTTCGAGACCGCGGCGGTGGATTACCTACTGAAGCCGGTCGAGACCGCGCGACTGACCAAGTGCATCGAACGATTGTCGAATCAACTGGCAAGGCGACCGGGCGACCCGTCGGCCGATGACATGGCGAGCGGATCGCGGAACTGCTGGGAAGTCCGAGCGGGCCGCAAGGAAAAGATGCGCTTCGTGCGCGCCGGCGCGGGCACCACGGTCAAGCTCATCCCGGTGTGCGACAGTTCTGTGGTTCGAAGCCGAGGACAAATACATCACCGTGGCGACCCGTGAGGGCGATAGCATCATCCGCATGCCGCTACGCGAACTGCTCGAGCAGCTGGATGAGGAAATTTTCTGGCAGGTGCACCGCGGCACCGTGGTGAATTCGCAGCATATCGCTCACGCCGGCGCGACGAGCTCGGACATCTGACCTTAAGCATGAAGGGGCGCAAGGATGAGATTCCGGTGAGCCGCCAGTTCGCGCACCTGTTCAAGCAGATGTAGGGATTTCAGGGGAGTCTGCGTTATGTTGTCGAACCGGGCCATTGCCTTGGGCGCCGGCGCTTTGTGCTGCGCAGTTCGTGTATTCGCCGTAGGATCCGACTCCGCCGATTCGGTCAGACTGAACCAAATCCAGGTGATCGGCACGCACAATAGCTACCACGCGGGCCTCGCGCCCAGCGAAGCCAAGCTTCTGCAGCAGAAGAACCCGAAGCTCTATCAGGCACTTGAGTATCGACATGGTCCTTTGGATGAGCAGCTCGCCTCGGGCGTGCGCCAGATCGAATTGGACATTTATGCCGACAGCGAGGGCGGACGCTACGCGCACCCCATGGGAATCGACGCCGTGGCGGCCGCCGGACTGCCCAGGGATCCGGACTTCGACCCCCAGGGATTGATGCAGCAGCCGGGCTTCAAGGTGATGCACGTCCAGGAACTCGACTACCGCAGCACCTGCCAGCAGCTCATCGCGTGCCTGAAAATCGTGCGCGCCTGGTCGAAGGCGCACAAGGACCATGTGCCCATTTTTATTCTGCTCGAAACCAAAGAATCGGATCTGCCGCCGCAATACCGCGCGCGCAGCCCCGAGAAATTCACGTCGGCGACCTTCGACGCCCTCGATACGGAAATCCGCTCGGTGTTCAAGCCGGGCGAAATGATCACGCCCGACGAGGTGCGCGGAAAGCATCAGACGCTCGAGGAATCCGTCCTGCACGATGGCTGGCCGGCGCTGGCCGCGGCGCGCGGCAAAGTCGTGTTCCTCATGGACCAGCGCCCGGTGGGACCGGTGTACCTCGAGGGACATCCGGCGCTGCGCGGCCGGATCATTTTCACCAACGCCGTGCCCGGGCAGCCTGACTGTGCCTTCACGGAGGAGAACGACGGAAGCCGGGAAACGATCGCCGCGCTCGTGAAGCACGGCTACCTGGTGCGTACGCGGACCGATGCGGACACGCAGCAGGCGCGCAACAACGACACGTCACGTCGCGAGATCGCGTTCGCCAGCGGCGCGCAGCTCCTGAGCACGGACTATCCGCGGTCCGAACCCTCGCCATGGACGCCGTATTCGGTCGGCCTGCCCGGTGGCGCCGTTGCCCGGTGCAACCCGGTCAACGCTCCGCCAAGTTGCTCAAGCCCGATTCACTGAACCGATATCCCTCCCTTCATGCCGGCATCGAGATGCCCCGAGTGCCGGCTGAGGCCTAGATTGAAATGAAATCTCATAAAATTCAGTGGCTAAGAGCCGTTTCCGGGGGTGTCCCACGGCTTCGGATCAGGGCCGAGGATTTTCGCAATGGCGCACAGTCTCTGCGTGCATAATCGCGGCATGACTGCAAACACCTCTCGAACGGACCCGGCTTTTCTCGGCCGGCAGAAGGGCCGGCTCAACCAGCTGCGCCAACAGATTCTGCAAGTGCGGCGCGGACAAGAAAGCGATGAAGCCGACGCCAAGGCGCAAACCGCCGGTCAAGCGCACGAGTATGAGGACGATGCACAGAAGCTTGATGCGCTGGAGCTCGAGGGCAACCTTTCCGCGGCGGACGACAATCGATTGAGCAATATCGAGCGCGCCCTGCAAAAGATTGAAGACGGCACCTATGGCTTGTCGGATGGCAGCGGCGCCCCCATATCGATGGAGCGCCTCGAGGCCATGCCCGAAGCGCTTTACACGCTGGATGAACAAAAAGCGCGCGACGCGCGCTAACCCATTCGAAGGAGTAAGACCCATGTCCGTAGCTAGCGAACGCGCGATTCTCGCGGGTGGCTGTTTTTGGGGCGTTCAGGATTTATTGCGCCGATACCCCGGCGTCATTTCAACGCGCGTCGGTTATTCCGGCGGCGATGTGAAAAATGCCACCTATCGCAACCACGGCACTCATGCCGAAGCGATCGAGATCATTTTCAATCCCAAGGTGTTGAGCTACCGCCAGCTGCTGGAATTCTTTTTCCAGATTCATGATCCGACGACCTTGAACCGGCAGGGGAATGATCGCGGCTTGAGCTATCGCTCCGCGATTTTTTATGCCAGCCAAGAACAAAAGGACGTTGCCGAGGACACCATCGCGGATGTGAACGCATCGGGTCTGTGGCCCGGAAAGGTGGTCACCGAAGTCGCGCCGGCAGGCGATTTCTGGGAAGCGGAGGCTGAGCATCAGGACTACTTGGAGCGAATTCCGAATGGCTACACCTGCCATTTCATCCGGCCGGATTGGCGGCTGCCGGTTCGCGCCGCCAAGCAAGCCTGAACGCGCCGGCGGCCGTCATGGGGCCGGCGTCAGTTGCGCGCCGTCGTAGCTTCCCTGAAGCCGGGCGTGGCGTGCAAAATCACGCATCATCTTGAAGTAGCCCGGCGCGTAACGTGTCGAGACTCGCGACCCGTCGGCGCGGGTCTCGAACAGTGTCATGCCGTGCTCCGCGGCGGGATAGTAAGCCAGCGTGAACGGCAGGCCATCTGCGATGAGCGACTTGATGCGGCGGCTCGTCTCGGCGCTGGGCGCTTCGTAATCTTCGCCGCCCAATATCCACAGTTGTGGCGCCCTGCCCGCGCGCAGCACCGGCATCGGATCGTAGTGGAAGGGAGTATGCCAATCGAATTTCGGCGCCAGCGCGCGCAATGCCGCCGTCGATGGCTGCTGCAGCACGAAATACGCATAATCGCCCCGTACGTCTTGGTACCAGGGCGCGCTGCCGTACGTCGCCTTCATCTCGTCTAGCTTTTCAAAGCCGCCCTTGAAATCGCTCTCGAACACGAATTCAGCGGCGCTAGCAACTTGCAGCCCTTTGGCGATCACCTCGGGCGGATAACCCTTCTCGCGCATTTGCAGTTCGACCGATTCCTGATCTTCGTCGATGACATTGACGGCGAGGCCGAAGCTGACGATGACAAAGTCGGCGGATGTGCGATTGGCGGCGAGCGGCGCGACCCATCCGCCCTGGCTGCCCCCTTGATACCCGATGCGGCTCACACGCGCGCCCGCGAGCCGGCGGGCCTGACGCAGTGCTGCCACCGCATCGTCCGCCAATAAACTGTAATCCTGAGTGTACTTGCCTCCCGGAACTCCCCGTGCCTCGCTTGTCGTATATGAAGGCGCCGATGCCTTCGGCAGCCAGCATGCGCTGCAGAATGTTCACGATCATGCCGGGATCACCCAGTGATGAGCTCTGCTCGGAACCGTGCAGCAGCACGACGATCGGGACCTGCGCCCGCCCCTCGGCATGACCAGACGCCCAACCAGGGTTATTCCATGACTCTTGAAGGTCGCATCCTTCACATCGAATGAAGTCCGCTGACCCGCAACTCCGCCGAAATTGATTCGACCCATCGCGCAAGCCGGAAACGCGACGGTGATTCCGTCAGCGCGATCGGTCCAGCCCAATGTGCTTTTCCAGATTCCGTTGGCGGCCTTGTGCAGTACGCCCGTGGTGCCGTCGAATTTAACCCAGCGCAACGTGTCACCATCGGGCGCGATATCGACCAGGTCGCCATCGGTGAGCCGATAACTGCCCAGGTGACAATTTGCGCATGCCGGCGCGAACGCTCGATGTCGCGGCGAACAACGCGAGGAGCGCGATGCAAGCCTGTCCAAGGTAATTCATTCGCCCCCCGATTGCCGCTCTTGCAGCATGGCAAGCAACTTTTAGCGTGCGCGCCGTGTCTTGTATTGGACCGATTCAAGGTTCTGATACAGGAACCCAAGAAATGCGAAGTTTCAGCGGAGCCTTCATCCGGAGGGTTATAGATCGAAGCCGATTCCAGGTGCCGGAGCACGTGCATGACTGGCCGGTGCTGTCGCTGTTTGTCATGGGCTCATATTTCAATGAAACTGAAATCGGCGAGAAATTCATCGCTGGACCGTCAGCGGTCTTCTACCGCGCCCGCGCGCCTCATCGCAACACGAGCGGCACGGTGGGTTTCGAGCAGATCGAGATCGAGTTCGACCCCGCGTGGATTGGGCGAGAATCATGCCCGAGCGTACCCGCCCTGCGATGGATCGGCGGTCAAACCGGCTCGCAAGTGCGGCAGCTGGTGCGCACATGCGAGCGAGAGAACTTCCCAAGAACATGTGCGCGCAGCCCTCCAGCAATTCTTGGCAAGTGCGTGTTTACAGTCCCAACGCGAACCCGCGCAGTGGATGGGCTCGATCACGCGGCGTCTGCAGGAAAATACCGCCCTGACGGTGAGCCGCCTCGCGGTCGAAGTGGAGCGCCATCCATCCTGGATGGGGTCCGCCTATAGGCATGCCACTGGGGAAAGCGTGCAGGAGACCGCGGCCAGATTTCGGGTCGAACGCGCGACGTGTCTTTTAAGGGAAACCGACCAACCTTACGCCTCGATAGCGCTCGAGGCGGGCTTCTGCGACCAAAGCCACATGAACCGAACCTTCCGGCGGTTTTTTGCGCGGTCCCCTGCCGCCATCAGGCAGGACGGCCGCAACTTCCGACAGGCACGCACCGGGTTCCATACCGCGTATCTAGCTGTATCTAAAGCCTTTTTACATATTGGCGCGACGTAAAGCCTCATTCTTCCCCGATGCCTACAGCCTCTTGCGGCCCAAATTCACTTGAAACGGCGCGGCATTGTTCCTAGGCTAGGCGTCGCAAATCGTAGACAATCGAAGGTCTTGCGCGCGTTTATTCAATAGAATCAGAAAGAATCGCACTCCTTAGGCTTTGAGGGATAAGACATGGCTACCCAGGCTCGATCAATCGCTTCGCTGACAATCTCATTCGGGCTTGTCGCCATTCCCGTGAAGCTTTATTCGGCGACGGTTTCCTCCGAACGCATTTCGTTCAATCTGCTGCGTCAAAAAGACGGCTCGCGCGTGAAGCAGCAATATGTTGCCGTCAACGACGGCAAAATCGTCGAGCGTTCGGAAATGGTCAAGGGCTATGAATTTGCCAAGGACCAATATGTCATGTTCAGCGCCGAGGAATTGAAAGCGCTGGAGGATACGACCAGCCATGCCATCGACATCGGTCAGTTCGTGCCGCTCGAATCGGTGGATCCGTTGTACTTCGACGGCACTTATTATCTGGCGCCCGACAAGGGCGGCGCAAAGCCGTACACGCTGCTCGCGACCGCGCTGCGCAAGTCGCGGCAGTGCGCGGTGGGCCGCTGGATTTCGCGCGGCAAGGAACACATCGTCGTGATCAGGCCGATCGAAGACGGCCTGGCGCTGCATCAGCTGCATTTCAAGGCCGAGGTTCGCGATTTGAAGGATCTGGGCATCGAAGCCGCGCCGGTGTCGGAGCCGGAACTGAAGCTCGCGCAGCAACTCATCGAGCATCTGGCGGCGAAGCGCTTCGATCCCAACGAGTTTGCCGATGAGCATCGCGCCCGCGTGCAGGCGGCGATCCAGAAAAAAGTCGAGGGCAAGGAAGTATCGCTGGCCGAGGGTCCGGTATCGGCCAAGGGCGGCAATGTCATCGATCTGATGGAAGCGCTGCGGGCGAGCATCGATGCGCGCGGCTCGAAGTCGACGGATCTCAAGGAGCGCAAGGCGCCGAAGCGCGCAGCTGCGCAGGGAACATCGCGCAAATCCGCCCGACGATGAAATGCATGCCTACGACACGAAGGACCTGGAGCGGCTATTCGGTTTACCGGCTTCGGCTGTTCGTGCGCTAGCGCGCGCGGGCAACATCCAGCCGATCAGGCGCGCAGGCCGGCTGCACTACTCCTTTCACGATCTCGTGGTGCTGCGCACCGCCAGTGCGCTTGCGCGCCGCCAAAATCTCCTCGCAGAGGATCAACCGGACCTTGCAGGAACTGCGTTCGGCGCTGCCCGAAGGTTCGGCACTCAATAAAATCTCCCTGACCGCGCTCGGCAATCGCATCGCCATCCGCGAGGGACCCACCTTGCGCGAATCCGATTCCGGCCAGTATGCCCTGGCGCTCGAAATCGTCGAGGAGAAGGGCCGCCTGCACGTGATCACGCGGCCCGAAGGCAGGCCGCCGCGGCATGCGGCCGCCGATCGCCGGAAATGCTGCCGGCCACTCCGCCGATGAGCATACGCGATGGCGCTCGAGATCGAGGACGCCAGCCACGAGCGGCGCAAAAAGCCTACGAATCCTGCCTCAAAATTGATCCTGATCACCTGGAAGCGCGCATCAACCTGGGCAGGCTGTTGCACCTGGAAGGCCGGCTCGCCGAGGCGGAACGGGTCTACCGCGATGGCGCCCATGCCGATCCTTTCATTCATTCAATCTCGCGGTGCTGCTCGAGGACTTGGACCGCGAGTCCGACGCCATCCTCGCGTACCGCGAGGCGCTTGCCATGGATCCGCAGTTGGCCGACGCGCACTTCAATCTCGCGCGTCTCTATGAGCGCGCCCAGGATCCCAAAGCCTCGCTGCGCCATCTGCTGGCGTACCGGCGCATGATGGATGGCAAGGCACCTGACATGCAAGCCGGCGCTCACCGTCTATCGAGCCAAGCGCGACTTCTCGAAAACCGCCGAACCCTCCGGCCACGCAGCAAAGTCGCGCCCTCCGCCGCGCCTGCGATTCGTCGTACAGAAGCACGCGGCCAGACAGCTGCACTACGATTTGCGTCTGGAATGGAACGGCGTATTCATATCCTGGGCAGTTGCGCGCGGCCCGTCGCTCGATCCCGCCGAGAAACGTCTCGCCGTGGAAGTGGAGGATCATCCGCTCGACTACGGCGATTTCGAGGGCACGATTCCGCGGGCGAATACGGCGGCGGCACCGTGCATGTCTGGGATCGCGGTTATTGGAGCCCCGAGGGCAACAAGACCACCGAGGAGGCGCTTCAGGCCGGCGATCTGAAGTTCACCCTGGAGGGCGAGAAGCTCAAAGGCAGTTGGGTGCTGGTGCGCATGCGCGGCGACCACTTCGGCGGCAAACGAATCAATTGGCTGTTGATCAAGCACCGTGACGCGGCATCCAGCGGCGCGAGCGGCGCGATGCGTTGCTCAAGAAGGATCGCTCGGTCGCCTCGGGCCGAAGCATGCAGCAAATCGCTGAAGGCAAGGGCAAGCGACCTGAAGCCCTTCATGCTGGCGACAGCGAGCCGGCGAGAGCCGATGCCGTGTGGCACAGCAAAGGCGCAGAGCGAACGAAAAAATGGCCCGAGCCGAAAAATGGCCGCGCCGGAGGCCGTCGTCAAGAGCGCCCGAGCCGGCGAAGCCAAAGCCCGTGCGCGACAAGCCGGTGATGGTGAAAGTGCTGCCCAATTTCATCGAGCCGCAATTGGCCAAGCTGGCTGACCGGCCGCCCGATCTTGCCGGTTGGGCGCATGAGGTCAAATTCGACGGCTATCGCGCGCAACTCAGGGTCGAAAAAGGTCGCGCCGTGATCCGCACGCGCAAGGGCCTCGATTGGACCGAGCGCTTCGGCGCCATCGCGCAGGATGCCGTCCGCCTCTGCCCGATTGCCTCATCGACGGCGAAATCGTCGCGCTCGATCCGCGTCAATTGCCGAGTTTCGGCGCATTGCAGGCCGCGCTGTCGGCGGAAAAAACCGACGAGCTGGTCTTCTACGCGTTCGACCTGTTGTTCGAGGGCCGCGAGGATTTGCGCAGCGCTGCCGTTGAGCGAGCGCAAAGCGCGCCTCGAACAATTTCTGCCGCACGCGCGAGCGGCCGAATCCGCTACGTCGCGCATCTGGAATCGAATGCCGAGGCGGTGCTCGCCTCGGCCTGCAAGATCGGCCTCGAAGGCATCGTCTCGAAGAAGCTCGACGCGCCTTATCATCTCGGGCCGCAGCGATCGCTGGGTCAAAGCCAAGTGCCGCGCCGGACAGGAAGTCATACTCGGCGGCTGGACCACCGAAGACGGCACCGTGCGATCGCTGCTCGCGGGCGTCCATCGCGACGGGCAGCTGGTCTATGTCGGGCGCATCGGCACCGGCTACGGACGCGACGTGGTGAAAACACTGCTGCCGAAGTTGCAGAAGCTCACGCGCGAGAAGAGCCCTTTCGAAGGAGCCAATGCGCCGCCCAAGGAAGGCAACGTTCGCTGGCTCAAGCCCGATTTGCTGGCGGAAATCGAGTTCGAAGGATGGACCGATTCGGGCATGATTCGCCAGGCCGCATTCAAGGGCCTGCGCGAGGACAAGGATCCGAACGATGTCGTGGCGGAGACATCAACCATGCAACAACCGGCCGGAAAAAGAGCCGCCAAGAAAACTCGCCCGGCGCCGAAAGACGCAAAATCATCGCCGAAGGCGCCAAATCCGCGCCGGCCTCAGGGTCCTCGACAGTCATGGGCGTGACCGTGTCAAAACCCGACAAGGCGTTGTGGCCGGACGCGGGCGACGGCAAGCCGGTCACGTAAACTCGACCTCGCCCGCTACTTCGAGCAGGTGGGCGAATGGATGCTGCCGCATCTCGCCGGCCGGCCTTGCTCGCTGGTGCGCGCGCCTGACGGCATCGCCGGACAGCAATTCTTTCAACGGCATGCGATGGCCGGAATGTCCGAACTGTTCGATCTCGTCAAGGTTCGCGGCGACAAGGCTCCGTATGTGCAGATCGACCGCCTCGAAGCCTTGGCGGCCGTGGCTCAAATCGGCGCGCTGGAACTGCATCCCTGGAATTGCAGCCGCAACGATCCGGAGACCGCCGGCCGCCTGGTATTCGATTTGGATCCCGCACCGGACCTGAAATTCGATGCCGTCATCGCGGCCGCACACGACATCCGCGAGCGGCTCGAGAAGGTCGGCCTGGTGTGCTTCTGCAAGACCACCGGCGGCAAGGGACTGCATGTCGTCATGCCGTTGATCGAGGGCAAGAAGGCGGTTGCCTGGCCCGTCGCCAAGAACTTCGCGCATCTGGTGTGCGCGCAAATGGCCCAGGACAGCCCGGAGCTCTATCTCGACAACATGTCCAAAGCGAAGCGTTCCGGCCGGATCTTTCTGGACTATCTGCGCAACGACCGCACCGCCACGGCGGTGGCCGTACTGTCGCCGCGGGCGCGTGAGGGCGCGACCGTGTCCATGCCGCTGGCGTGGCGGGAGGTGAAGAAAGGACCTCGATCCCAAGGCCTTCACGGTGCGGACGCGCCGCCAAGCTGCTCGCCAAGAACAAACCCTGGAAGGACTATGACAGCGGCGCGCGCTCTCTGGCCGATGCCATCAAGCGCATCACCCGGGGCTGATGCCAGTGAACTTCCGCTGCCCGCCGCTGCCGTAAGGTAAGCGTGAACGCCCCCCCTCCCAAGCCGGTGAGCATCGACGTGGACGCGGCGACGCGTGTCTCCGGATTGCTAACCTCGCCGCCCGCGGCCAAGGCCTGTTTCGTCGTGGCGCACGGCGCCGGTGCCGGCATGCAGCACCCCTTCATGGCGGCCCTCGCGGCCGACCTTGCCGGGCGCGGAATCGCGACTCTGCGCTACCAATTCCCGTACATGGAAAAGGGCGGCCGGCGGCCGGACCCGCCCGCCCGTTGTCACGCCACGGTGCGCGCCGCGGTGGCCGCCGCGCACGCATTGCTGCCCACCCTGCCCCTGTTTGCCGGCGGCAAATCCTTCGGCGGACGCATGACCTCGCAGGCGCAGGCCGCGGATCCGCTGCCGGGCGTACGCGGCCTGGCGTTCCTGGGGTTCCCCCTGCACCCCCCGAAGCAACCTTCCGATTCACGCGCGGCGCATCTGCTCAAAGTAGAAATCCCCATGCTGTTTCTGCAGGGCGCGCGCGATGTCTATGCCGAGCCCGAGCTGCTGAATCCGCTGATCACGCTGCTTGCGGAGCGCGCGACGCTGATGCTGCTGCCGGAGGCCGATCACTCCTTCCATGTGCCCGCACGCAGCAGCTTGACCGACAGCCAGATCAACGATGACATGATCAACGGACTGGCGGGTTGGATGGGTGCGGTAGCCCGCAAGTGATCTTACTGGGCGAACTCGTGCAAGCCTCGCAGCGGGTGGGCGCGAGCGCATCGCGCCGGGTCAAAGTTCAGGAGCTGGCGTCGCTTTTGCGGTCGCTCGCGCGCGATGAAATCGACATCGGCGTGCACTATTTATCGGGCGAAATACCGCAGGGGAAAATCGGCGTCGGCTACGCGGCGGTGCGTGCGGCCGCTGCCACGACCGCCTCACGCCGCGAAACGCTGTCGATCCTCGAAGTCGATCGGCGCCTCGCCGAGCTGGCTGCGATGCGCGGCGGCGGCTCCGCGGCGCGGCGCGCGCCGGCGCTGCAGGAACTGTTCGCGCAGGCGACCGCGCCTGAGCAGCAATTCCTGCTGCGCCTGTTGATCGGCGAACTTCGGCAGGGGGCGCTCGCGGGCGTCATGGTCGATGCCATCGCGGCGGCCGCCGAACTGCCCGTGGCGCCGGTACGCCGCGCGGCGATGTACGGAAAAAACCTCGGCGCCGTGGCGTCGGCTGCCCTGGGCGGCGGCGTCGACGCGCTGGCGCAATTCCAGCTCGTGGTTTTCTCACCGGTGTCGCCCATGCTGGCGCAGACGGCCGTCGACGTGGCGGAAGCGCTGCAGCGAGATTCACGGCGAGGCGGCATTCGAATGGAAAATGGACGGCGCGCGCATTCAAGTGCACAAGCTGGGCGGTGAAGTGCGCATCTACACGCGCAGCTTGAATGAAATCAGCGCCGCGATCCCGGAAATCGCCGAACTCGCGCGCACATTCGCCGAGCACACGCTGGTGCTCGACGGCGAAGCCATTGCATTCGATGCAAACGGACGGCCTCACCCTTTTCAGGTGACCATGCGGCGCTTCGGCCGCAAACTCAATGTCGAAGCGTCGCGCGGCGCATTGCCCATCCAGGCATTTTTCTTCGACTGTCTGCGCTTCGGCGATGAGAGCCTCGCCACGCGCACGACTCAAGAACGCCATGCCGCGTTGACCCGGGCGGTACCGGCGGCGCTGCTCATCCCGCGGCTGGTGACGGCCTCTGAACCTGCGGCACGCGAGTTCTACGATGCGGCGATCGCGGCAGGCCACGAAGGCGTGATGGCGAAAGCGTTGGATGCACCCTACGAGGCCGGCAACCGCGGCGCGAGCTGGCTCAAGATCAAGCGGGTCCATACGCTCGATCTGGTGGTGCTCGGCGCCGAGTGGGGCAATGGACGGCGCGCCGGCAAACTGTCCAATCTGCATTTGGGCGCGATGGATCCCGCGACGGGAGAATACGTCATGCTGGGAAAGACCTTCAAGGGGCTCACGGACGCCATGCTCGCCTGGCAGACCAAGGAATTTCTCGGCAGAGAGATTCGCCGCGATGCGGGCACCGTCTACATACTTCCGGAACTCGTGGTGGAAATTGCCTTCAGCGATCTACAGGCCAGCAGCCGCTATCCGGGCGGGCTGGCCCTGCGCCTTGCGCGGGTGAAGCGCTATCGCGACGACAAGCGGGTCGAGGACGCCGATACCATGGATGGCGTGCGCAAAATCTACGCCGCCCAGTCCGCTTGAGCAGCGAGGCTGTCTGAGCATTTCGTCGGCCCGAACCCCTAGGGGCAGCACCGGCGTAATCGGCGTAATCACGCGCGGCCGGCCGGCGAAGGCAAACAATTCATCGATGCCGCGAAGCGCCGCAATTTCCTTCAGAATTGCGCGCGTCGGGTACATCAACAGCAATTTCTTGCTCGTGTGCTCCGACAGGGCTTCGGCAGCGGTGCGCCACACCAGTTCAGACATTTCATTGCCCGCAAGACTCGCGATCTGGTTGCGGCGGCACCGCGCACAGGAAAAATCGGGTGTCGAAACGCAGCCTGCCCGGCGGCGTGATCCAGTGACTGAAAAACGCGAGCTTATCGACCGCCAGGCGCCAGCCTTGCGCGCGGCAAAGTCCGGCGATGGCTCAACTGGCCCGCGGAAAGCTGCAGCCGGATATCGCGCAACTGCGATTCGTCCCAGGCGGAAAGATCCACCACCTCGCCGCGCGCATCGTAAGCCAGCAGCAGTCCGCATTCCTCAAACGCTTCGCGCACCGCAGCCACGAAGAACCGCAGGCCGTTCGACGGCAAATTCAGCTGCCGGCTCGCGCGCGCGATCGTCCAAGCCCTGGCATAAACTGTAGGCATCGGCGCCTTCGTCGTCGGCATCGAGGGCTCCTCCGGCAAAGACATAGGCGTTGGGCATGAAGCGCGCATGTTCGCCGCGCTTCAAAAGCAGCAACTCAGGCTGTGATCCGCGCGCCCGTACCAGGATGGTGGTGGCGGCAAGCCTCGGCGTTGCTTCAGGATCGGCATTCACCTGAGTGTCTCGCCGAACAACGTGAACAGCCGTTCCCAATGCCGTTCCGCCGCCGGCTTGTCGTAGGCGGGGCGCGATGGAAAAGCGAAGCCGTGCGCGGTGCCGGGATAGATCTCCACTTCCGCGTTGCCGCCCTTGCCGGCCATCTCGGCCCGCAACCGGTCGATCATCTCCATCGGCGCGTAATGATCGTTCTCCGCACATCCGAAATACAGGCGCGCGTCGCGTGCGCTGCGCGGCAAGGTGCGGACTGTCAGGCTTGTCGGTGACCAGCGCGACGCCGTAAATCGAGGCCGCCGCGCGAATCCGATCCTTATGCCGCACGGCGGCGTTCACGGCGTACTGCCCGCTCATGCAGTAGCCGACGCATCCCATCGGGCCGTCCGAAGCGGCCTCGTCCTTGGCGGCGAAGTCCAACAGCGCATCGACGTCGCTGCATCACCATCGGGATGTTGATCGTGGTCATGAGCTGCAGCGCCTTCTGGCGCGTGGCGATATTGGCCTCACCGACGACCGAGCCGAGTTCCTCGACGCCCGAGCGGTAATAGAGATTCGGCAGCATGACGTAGTAGCCCACCGTTCCCAAGCGGCGCGCCATGTCGCGCAGTTCTTCACGAATGCCCGGCGCGTCCATGAAGAATACGATCACCGGATGCGGTCCATCTCGCTCGGGATGACAGATGAAGGTGCTCATGCGCCCGTCCGCGGTCGATGATTTCGATCTGCCGCTCGATCATGAACTCGCCTCCTAGTCCTGCGCCCCGGCACCGACCGCGACCCATGCGAGATCCGCGCTCGATACCGATTCCACTTTGAAATTCTTGGCCGCCGCCGCCATGCGCGTCAGCGCCTGGCGCCAGCGGCATCGGCGGTTTGCTGTCGCCTTTCTTGGCTTTGTGGAAACGCACGGGATTGATGCGCGCCACGACATAGTTGCGCAGATACGGAGACTTGAAGCCGCGCGCCTGCAGCGTCTCGATGATTTTCTTCGCACGCGCATCGATTTCCAGCAGGCGCGCGGCGTGGCCCTCACGTTCCCGCAGACTGGCCGCCAGCGTGCGCTCGCTGAAGCGGTCCACTTTCTTGAGGAAGGAACTGTACGCGCCGCCGGCAAAGCGCGACGATTTTTCATACACGATGCCGAGCGTCAAGAGTTCGGCGGATTCGAACTCGGCCGTGTACTGCGATTCCTGCGAGGTGCTGTGGCGCTTCGCAAGACTGCGCGCCATACGGATCACCTCGAGGCTGCGGTCGCGCAAGTTGTGAGCTTTCTCGGTGTTGAGGGCGAGAATGCGATAGGCCAGCGTCTCGTCCGGCGAAATCAGCGCGGTAATCTGCTTCAGGCCGAGAACCTTGCCCGCCGCCAGTCGATGGCGGCCGTTCGGCGTCCACAGCCGCCCGTCCTCTCCGCGCACCACGATCAGGGGATCCAAGAAGGCCGCGGTTTCGTCGATTTTCTGCGCGAGACGCTTGGCATGCGTGGGCGACAAGTCGCGCTGAAACGGCGTGGGCTGAAGCGCGCCGAGCGGCAGGGATGCCAGCACCAGTGCGCGGCCGCCGAGCGGATCGCGATAGGCTCCGATCGGGGCGCCGCCGGCGCTGCGCACCAACGCAACCACCTCCGCAATTTCCTCGCTGTCCAACCCGATCGCCACCTGCGCGGCATCCAGGCCGCGAGCGCTGCGGCCGGGCGCCAGCTTGCCGCGGGTTCGCTTGGCCGCGCGGGCTTTGACGTTACGCGCGGTCTTTGCAGGGGACTTCGCTTTCGCTGTTGCTGCCGCCATAGGGCTCCAAGCTCTCCTTTAGGAATGCGGGTTGTGATCGACCTGGGTGATGAGACAGGCGCTGCGGCTGCCCGTCAAATAAATCCACAGCCAGCTCAACGCCACCGCCAGCCGGTTGCGCAATCCGATCAAAAAGTAGATGTGCGCCAGGCCCCACACCCACCATGCCACCCAGCCTCGAAGCTTGCACCATCCGAAATCGATGACGGCGGATCGTTTGCCGATGGTGGCCAGATCGCCGGCATGCCGATAGCGAAACGCGCGCGGTTGCAAATCGCCTGCCAGGCGCCGCTTGATGGCGGCGGCGACGTGAACTCCCTGCTGTTTCGCGGCCGGCGCGATGCCGGGAGCGGGTTTGCCATTCCAAACATTGACGGTCGCCGCATCGCCAATCACGAATATTTGCGGGTGTCCCGGCACGGTCAGGTCCGGCTCGACCCGCACGCGGCCGGCGGCATCCGCCGGCGCATTGAGCCATGCGGCGGCCGGCGAGGCGCGCACGCCCGCGGCCCAGAGAATGACGCTCGGCGGCGACGCCTTGCGAGCCGATGCCGACGCCCTCGGCGCTGCAGTCGGTCACGGCAGAGCCGAGCCGCACTTCGACACCCAGGCGTTCAAGCGCCCGGTGCGCATACGCCGACAGGTCGGGTGCGAATGCCGGCAAGAGCCGCGGACCGGCTTCGATCAGCAGCACGCGCGCCTTGCGGGTATCGATGCGGCGAAATTCTCCGACCAGATTTTGATACACCAACTCGACGATGGCGCCCGCCAATTCCACACCGGTCGGACCGCCGCCAACGATTACAAACGTGAGCAATGCGGCGCGGCGCGCAGGGTCCGTTTCCCGCTCGGCGCGCTCCAGCGACAGGAGCACCCGGCGGCGAATCGAGGTTGCATCTTCCAGCGTCTTGAGACCCGGCGCGAAGGGCTCCCATTCATCATGGCCGAAATAGGCATGTCGCGCGCCGGTGGCGAGCACCAGGGTATCGAATGCGACGGCGGCGCCGTCCTCCAGTTTCACGCAGCGGTTTTGCGTATCGACACCGCAGACCGTGCCGAGCAGCGTGGTCACTTCCTCGCGCCTGCGCATGAGGAAGCGTATCGGCCAGGCGATTTCCGAAGTCGCGAGCGCGGCGGTGCCGACTTGGTACAGCAGCGGCTGAAACAAATGATGATTGCGCTGATCGATGATGGTGATGCGCACGTTCGCGCCGGCCAGCTTCTGGGCCGCCGTCAGACCGCCGAACCCGGCGCCGACGATGACCACATGATGCGGGGCTGCGTTTTGCATGGCTACAATTTGGCGAGCACGTCCTCGGCGAGGGCTTTCTCGAAGGTCTTGGTCAGGTCCGGCGAGAAGCCGAACACCTTCACCTGGAACGCGGCTGCGCCCTTCTTGACGTTGAGGCCCAGGCCAAATCCGGGCGTGTCGATGAAATAAGCCTCATCGCCGATGCCGGTCACGGGCGTTTTCTCGATTCCGCCGATGGGCATCTTGCCGTTCTCGAAGCGCTCCGCCGGAGTGATCTTGCCGACGGCGCGATATAGGGTCAGCAATACGTGCTTGCCGCTGTGATTGGGATCGTTGGCTTCCCCCCAGCCGCACAGCGCGTTGCCGGGACCGATGTGCTGCCCGGCGTCGATGTTCAGCCCAAGCATGGTGCTGATCCTGTCCCGGCTCAAGAAAGAGCAGGCATCTGCGCCTGCCTTCCCGGCAGCCTTTAGATCGGCGCTTTGCAGCACTACACCTAAGCCGCAAATGACGGCCATGCCCGCTTGAATGCGCATCGCAAAGACTCCTGGCCAAAGTGCAGCGAGCTTAGCGCATGCCCCATCCTCGGATCCATTTATACTCAGCATGGTGCCCGACGCGAGGGAGGGGATATGTCCGTATCAGTGACGGCGATTGATCGAGTTGCTGTGATCCGCATGACCCGTCCCGAACGGCGCAACGCCGTCGATTCGGCGACGGCCAAGTCGCTTGCCGATGCCTTCCGCGCCTTCGATAGCGACGAAAACTTCGACGTGGCCGTGTTCACCGGCACCGATGATGCCTTTTGCGCCGGTGCGGATCTCAAGGCAATTGCAGCGGGCGATCGCGTCACGCTGTCGGTCGAAGGCGACTCGCCCATGGGACCGCCGCGGCTGCGATTGTCCAAACCGGTCATTGCCGCCATTGAAGGTCCCGCGGTCGCCGGCGGCTTGGAACTCATTCTCTGGTGCGACCTTAGGATTGCCGGCAAGAGCGCGATCTTCGGCGTCTTCAACCGCCGTTTCGGCATCCCCTTGGTGGATCTCGGCACCATTCGCCTGCCGCGCATCGTCGGTCATGGACGAGCCATGGATCTGATCTTGAGCGGCCGTTCCGTGGATGCCGCGGAGGCGCTTAGCATGGGCTTGATCAATCGCTGCGTTCCGGATGGAGAAGCTCTGAACACCGCGCTGGAGCTCGGCCACAAGCTCTCGAGTTTTCCGCAGACCGCCCTGCGCCAGGACCGGCTCTCCGCCATTGAACAATGGAGCATGAGCGAGGAGGAGGCCATTGCCAACGAGATCGCGCATGGTGCGGTTACGATTGCCTCCGGCGAGACCGCTTCCGGAGCCAAAGCCTTCGGCGGCGGCGCGGGCAGACATGGGAAATCGGTGCGCGCGGCGAACAATATGAAAAAATATCTGCGGCCCAGCCACATCGTGCTCGCCGTGCTCGCGCTGATGTACTTCATCACCTACCTGGATCGGGTCAACGTGAGTACGGCCGCCGCCGGATTCGGTAAAGACTTTCATTTAAACAAGACGCAGATCGGATTGGTGTTCTCCTTCTTCGCCTACCCCTATCTCGTATTTCAAATCATCGGCGGCTGGGTCAGCGATCGATTCGGCGCGCGCCGCACGCTCATCGCCTGCGGCCTCATCTGGGCGGCGGCGACTGCCATCACCGGGATGGCCGGCGGCCTGGTTTCGCTGCTGGTCGCGCGCTTTCTGCTGGGCTTCGGCGAGGGCGCGACCTTTCCCGCGGCGACCAGCGCCATGTCGCGCTGGGTGATCAAGGGCCAGCGCGGTTTTGCGCAGGGGATCACGCACGCGGCGGCACGCATCGGCAACGCCGTGGCACCCCCGGTCATCGCCGTCATCATGGCCGCCTACGGATGGCGCGCGTCTTTTTATGTCTGCGCCCTCATCAGCTTTGCCTGGGTGGGCCTGTGGGCGCTGACCTTTACCGAGTACCCGAAGGATCATGCCGGCGTTACGCCCGAGGAACTGGCCGAACTGCCGCCGCCGCGCTCCAAGATCGCGGTGCCGGTTCCGTGGGCGCGTCTGATCGCCCGCATGTTGCCGGTCACCATTGTGTACTTCTGCTACGGCTGGACATTGTGGCTGTACTTGAGCTGGATTCCCCAATACTTCATGCACAGCCAGAATCTCGACATCAAACAGTCGGCGCTGTTCTCCGCCAGCGTCTTCTTTGCCGGCGTGGTCGGCGACACGCTTGGCGGCATCGTCACCGATCGGCTGCTTAAATCGACGCAGCGCCTGGAAGTTGCGCGCAGCTACATGGTCTGCGTCTGCATGCTATTGACCTTGTTGTCGCTGGTTCCGCTGATGTTCACGCACAGCTTAGGGCTGTCGTTGGCCTGTCTCTCGGCCGGATTTTTCTTCGCGGAAATGACCATCGGCCCCATGTGGGCCATCCCGATGGACATTTCAGTAGAACACTCGGGCACGGCGAGCGGCATCATGAACACCGGCTCCGCCATGGCCGCGATCATCAGCCCGGTGGTCGCCGGTTACCTGATCGACGTCAGCGGCAACTGGCAACTGCCGTTCGTCGGCAGCATGATTCTCATGGCGTTCGGCCTGGTGCTCGCCTTGCGCATGCACCCGGAACGAAAGTTCGCCGCGGCGCCCCTGCCTGCGCCCAGCTCAGCAGCCCCTTAGGTGCGACCCGTACTCGCCCAGCTCGCGCGTGATGCAGCTGTTGTCGCCCAGCGGTATGGTGCGGGAGCCGGCTACCAATGCCGCAAAGGCAAACTTCAGGGCGCGCACTGCCGCGAGCGCGCCCGGATGCCGCACGGCCTCCGGTCCCTCGCCGGCCGGCGTCTCAGTCGGCGCGGAGCGCCCTTTCAATAGATGAATCTCCGGATGCGTCATGCTCAGCAGCCCGTTCGCGATCTTTTGAAATTCAGTCATAGCGCTAACCTTCCAGTAGCCAGTTCGATCCCCAGTCGACAGCTTGCGACGCTAAGACATCCGGAACAAATGCAATGCCTGAAGGTGGGTTAAGAAACGCTTAAGCGATTAAAGCGGCTCTAGACGATTCTTTCCTGCACTTTGGCGCTCTTCGACCCCAACCTCGGAATGATCATCGGGGTGCGCGCGCGATAGTCGACATAAACATTGCCGAATGCCGATACCAGATCGCGCTCCTCCCAGCGAATCGCAATGAAGATGTACGCGGTGGTCGCCAGTGCAAAGATCAGGTGCGCAACCGTCATGGTCGGCGCGGCCCAGAAAATCGTCAGCCAGCCAATATACAGCGGGTGCCGCACGAACTTGTACAGGCTGGGGGTGCGGAATACCGGTGCGCGGTAGGTCTTGTTGAAGAGCCGGCGCCACACCTGCTTCAAACCAAAAAGATCGAAATGATCGATGAGAAAAGTGGTGTAGAGAAGCAGCAGCCAGCCGAAGACGTACAGCCCGATCACGATGTTGCGGGCGGCGCCGTCCGGGACGCTCCAGACAACGCCGCCGATCGGCTGCCAGAAAACATACAGCGCCGCCAGCGCGAGCGAACTGAGCAGAACATAGGTGCTGCGCTCCGCCGCTTCGGGAACGATACGCTTCCACCAGGCCTTGAAAGCGGGCCGCGCCATGCCGCTATGCTGTACCGCGAACGCAGCCAGCAGCGCGAGATCCGCCGTCAATGCGCGGCCCAAGGACGTCGCGGGCACGCCGTCCAGGGTGGTCGGCGTCAAAAAGCCGCCGATAAAGCCGATGCCATAGAGAAAAACGGCAAAAAAGATCAAGTAGCTCAGAATGCCGTAAGCAAAAATTCCGATGCGAGACATGTGCGACTCCTTCTAGAACAGGTGTCGCATGGTGTCGCCGAACGGCTGCCTGCGCATGGGGCACGCATCCCCATCTTTTGGGTTTTGTATCCCTATTTTTTAAGTTCACCCAAAAGTCCCAGGCCCCGGGCGGCCAGGACCGCTCCCTGCCGGGTGGGCGCATCGAGCCGGGCCATGATCGCCGAGACATGGTGCTCCGCGGTCTTCGCGGAGATGCACAGGCGGCCGGCGATTTCCGTGTTGCTCAGGCCCGCATCGACCAGACCTAAGACCTGCACTTGGCGGCGCGTCAGCCCCGCGGCGTTCGCCCGAGTACCGGCGATGGGACCGCGCGGCACGCTGCGCGCGCCGCCGGCGCGCATTTGCCGGCGCACGAGCGCGGCTGCGGGGCCTGCGCCCAAGCGATCCAGGATTTCCAGCGCCTGGCGCTGCGCGGACTCGTCGCCGCCGCTCAAGGCCAACGCTTCCTCATAGGGACGGCCGAGCGCCCGCCAGCCGGCCGCAGCCTGGTGCCAGCTGCCTTCGCAATGCTCGCGAAACGGAGTGTGAAATTTTGCAGTTCCCGCCGTCGGCTCGCCGAGCATATGCAGCCAGAACGCCGAATCTTCCGCCACCCAGCGGGAATTGCGCTGCTCGGCGAGCGCCTGCACCTCGCGAAGCTGCGCCTTCGCCCCCGCCGTTGCGGGCGCATCCGCATCGTTCGCCTGCCAGGCCTCCTCCGCCGCAAGCATCGCGACATACACGGCGCGCTGCGGTTCCGCCACGGCGGCCGCGAGGCGGCGCGCTGCCTCCATCGGTACGTCCGCGTCTTGATCGCCGCGCCGGATGCGCAGCCGCGCCAGCGCAATCAACGCCGGGAATCCATACATCGGGGCCGCATAAGTGCGGCTGCAGATCTCCTGAGCTTCTTCTTCCGCGCGGCTCCAGTCGCCTTGGTCCAGCCAGATCATGGCGCGCCAGCCGCGCAGATAGCCTTGCCAATGCGTCAGTTCTCTTGCGTCGGCGTACGCGACCCCACGTTCGAGGTAATTGAGCGCCGTTTGATAGTCGCGGCGCCAGTAAAAGGAGCAGGTCAGGTTGCAGGACGCGCGTTCGACGTGATCGTGATACTTGGCGGCAACGGCCAGATCCAAACTCTCGAACAGTTCAGCGCAACTGTTGGAGCCGCCGTCGTCGGCTTTGGCCGATCCGATGTTGCCCAGCGCATGAACGATGACTTCTTTGGCGCCCAACTGCCGTGCCAGCTTCAGCGCGCGATCGCCCCAGCCGATGGCGGTGTCCATGCGCGATGCCAGCATGTCGAGTTGAGATTGATGAGAATAAGCCCACGCGAGTTCCACCCCCGCGGGCACGGTTTCCAGAACCGCGATCGCCTCTTCGACAAACGCATCCGCCTCGGTGCGGCGCGCGCACATCCAGGCGAAGCGGCTCAAGCGGGTGAGATCCCTTCCGAGCCTTCGCGCATCATGCGCACGGCGGCGCAACTCCGCCGCCTCCGTCATCGAGATCATGGCAATGTCGGCCGAGCCCATGAGGTAGGCCTGCTCGGCATGCTGCTCCAAGGTCTCGACCAGCGAGTCGGGCGGCAGCTCCGCCCGATGCCGCAGCATCGCGGCAAAATGCGCGGCCGCTTCGCGCGGCGCGCCGGCGCGCGCCGCCTCTTCGCCCGCCCGCTGCGCAAACTTGAGCAAGGCCGCGACATCTCCCGCGCGTTCAGCATGATGTGCGACCTCGTTCGTGCGCGCATCGGCGCGCCGCTTCAAGACATCGACCACCCGTTGGTGCAGCGCCCGGCGGCGGCCTGATGGAATGGCGCCCTCAACGGCACGGCGGGCGAGTTCGTGGCGGTAATGGACCAGGCCGCCCTCGAGGGACAGCATGCCCTTTTCCACACACTCATCGAGACCGGCATCGATCGAGCGCTTGAGCACATCGGCGACGATCGCCGTTTCCGCGCGCCGCGGAAACAGCGAAACCGCATCGAGTACCGCGCGGGCCGATTCGCACAAACGCGAGGCGCGCGCCAGTGTCGAGTCGCGCACTGCATCGGTCGGCATGTCGCCGTCGACCGCCAGCGCTTCGGTGACGAGAAAGGGATTCCCCGCGGTCAGTGCATGCAGTTCCTCGCCGCGCCGGCCCGCCTTGGCGGCAAGGCGCGTGACCGCCGCCAGCGACAGCGGGGCGAGCGTCATGCGCTCGACGCTGCCCGCCGGCGCCTCGCCGAGCACGTTGCGCATCGGCGAGCGTACATCCACTTCTTCGTCGCGATAGGTGATCAAGACCAGGGCGCGTACGCGCGCTATGCGCCGCGCGAGAAAGCGGATCAGATCCAAAGTTGCGGTATCGGCCCAGTGCACGTCCTCGATGACCAGCAGCGCCGGGGTGACCTCATTGGATAACAGACGCAACATCGACTCGAAGGCGCGGATGTGGTCGGCATCGAACTCGAAGTCTGTACCGCTGGCGCGCGCGATATCGCGCAGCGGCAACAACACCTCCGGCGTCGACAGGTTCTCGCAGGCGCCCCAATACACCCGCGCGCCCGCCGCATGATCGGCGACGAACCGCTCGGTCAGCGCGGTCTTGCCGGCGCCGGCCTCGGCTGCAAGCGCGACCACGCTACCCCTGCCCGCGCGCGCGCGGGCGAAAGCATCGCTCAAGCGCCGCAGTTGTTCTTCGCGCTCCAATAGTTCGATTGCCGCACCTTTAGGGTTTGTAAAATCGTTCGGCAGCCAGGCCCCCCGCGATCGCCGGCTTACTCTTAACACATACCAGCCCGGAATTACGAGCCGGGCAGGAGGCGCGCACGCTCCTCGCCTGAAGTTGCGGATGTGTGCGCCGGGTCCAGGTTTGCGCTCATTATAGTGAACCCCCGGGATGCGGTTTTGCTACATTCTGGCCTGCATGAACGACACCACGACCCCGGACCCCCGCCGCGAACTGCAATCGATGTTGGCCTCGCGTTTGGCTCTCATCGTGGTGGAGTCCCGGGAAGAATCGCGTGTGCTCACCCTGGTGCGCGAGGTCAGTCTCAAGGTGCGGGAAGGCCGCGGTTGGGGCGTGTTCCAGTGGACCGTCACCGAGGGCCTGCAACGCATCGATGTCGATATGGGCGGTCCGCAGCGCATGCTGGCCGACCCTGAGCAGCTGCTGAAGCATCTGAAGGCCACGCCGATGCCGGGCATCTACGTGCTGCTCGATTTCCACCCCTATCTCAAGGAGCCGGTGAATGTCCGGCTGCTGAAGGATATCGCGCAAGGCTACGATCAGGTCGCGCGTACGGTTGTGCTGATGAGTTATGAAGTGACGCTGCCCGACGAACTGGAGCACTTCGCGGCGCGCCTGCACCTGGCGCTGCCCACGATCAACGAGCGATTGATGATAGTCACGCGCGTCGTGCGCGAGTGGAATGACGCCAACCCCGGCAAACCGGCGCGTTTGGACCGCGAGGTTCTTACCAAGCTGGTCGACAATCTCAACGGCCTCAGCGCCTCGGATGCGGAGCGTCTCGCGCGTCACGCCATATTCGATCATGGCGCCATCACTGCCGCGGAGATCGCCGCAATGCTGGCGGAGAAATACGAACTGCTCAATCGCGGCGGCTCGCTCTCCTACGAGCCGGCCACCGCGAAATTCGCCGACGTCGGCGGCATGCAGAATCTGCGGCACTGGCTGACCACCCGCAAGCCCGCTTTCGACGGCGCCGCCCCGGAACTCGATCCGCCAAAGGGAGTTCTGCTGCTGGGCGTGCAGGGGTGCGGCAAGAGCCTGGCCGCGCGCGCCGCCGCCGGCATTTTCGGCGTACCGCTGGTGCGCCTGGATTTCGGCGCGCTCTACACCAAGTGGCAGGGAGAGGCCGAGAAGAATCTGCGCGAGTCGTTGCATTCCGCCGAAGGCCTCGCGCCCTGCGTGCTGTGGGTCGATGAGATCGAGAAGGCGCTGGCCGAGGGCGAAGGCGACAGCGGCGTATCGCGCCGCGTGCTCGGTACTTTCCTGACCTGGTTGGCGGAGCAGCGGTCCCGCATCTTTGTCGTGGCCACGGCGAATGACATTGCCTCGCTGCCGCCGGAGCTCATCCGCAAGGGCCGCTTCGATGAAATCTTCTTCGTCGATCTGCCGGGAAAAGAAGCGCGTGCCGACATCATCGCCATCCACACGCACAAGCGCGGGGTTGCACTCACCCCCGACGAACTCGCCGCCCTCGCCGGCCGCTGCGAGAATTTTTCCGGCGCCGAGATCGAACAGGCGGTGGTCGCGGCGCTCTACAGTGCGCATGCGGCCAAGCAACCGGTCACCGCCGCCATGATCGCGCGTGAAATGCAAAGCACCCGGCCGCTTGCCGTGGTGATGGCGGAAAAAGTTGCCGCCCTGCGCGAGTGGGCCAGTACCCGTACCGTTTCCGCCGATTGAGCTGTTCGGGCCGCGCTTTGGAGTGCTGCGCCGCGGGGTGAGCGCCGGACGTGCGCGTCGCGCTCATATGGGGGACAATGCGCGCCACAAAAAGAGTTTTCCGGAGTTGACTTGACTCACGCTGCCATCGTCGGCTGGGGCAAATGCCTGCCGCCGCTAGTTCTGACCAATCAGGATCTGGCCACCTTCCTGCCCACGGACGACGAGTGGATCACGACGCGCACCGGCATGAAGGAGCGGCGCATCTCGCATGTGCCCGGCATCGAGCTTGCCGTCACCGCAGCGCATCGCGCGATTGCCTGCGCGGGCATGTCGGGCAAAGACATCGAACTGGTCATCTACGGCAGCTGCAGCAACGACGAGCTCGTCCCCAACAGCGCCTCGGGAGTGCAGCAGCGCATCGGAGCCGCTCAGGCGGCGTCGTTCGACGTCAACACCGCCTGCACCAGTTTCATGTACGGACTATCGATCGGCTCATCGATGATCAAGAGCGGCATCGTCAAGAATGCGCTGGTGATCGGCGTGGAGCTGATCTCGCAGTACATGGATTGGGACAACCGCAATGTCGCCGTGCTGTTCGGCGACGGCGCAGCGGCGATGGTGCTCCAGGAATCGCAAGCCGAGAGCGGCGTGATCGCCGAGAAGCTGCAATGCTACGCCGATGCGCGGCAGATACTGCGTGTGCGCGGCATGGGCACCATGTACGCCAACCTGGGCGTCGCCTACGGGCAGACCAGCTGGGATTTCGACGGCCAGGAAATCTTTCGCAAGGCCGTGCAAGGCATGAGCGAGGCCAGTCTCGACGTGATGAAGCGCGCCGGCGTCACCATCGATGACATCGGGCTGGTCGTCCCGCATCAGGCCAATCTGCGCATCATCGACGCGGTCGCCAAGCGCGCGGGCGCGAGCGCCGACAAGGTGTTTCTGACCGTGCAGAAGTACGGCAACATGAGCTCCGCGACTGCGCCGGTCGCCCTGGTCGAGGCGGTCGAGGAAGGCCGCGTGGCGCCCGATAGTCTGGTGCTGATGCCGGCGTTCGGCGGAGGCCTGACGCTTTCGGCGCACTTGATCCGCTGGGGCAAACGCCTGACGCCCTTGAGCGAGAGCGGCGCGGAACTGCCGCCGCCAACCAAGACCGCGCTCGACATCGTCAACGAGATCCGTGCGCGGAAGAAATTGGGAGAGGCCGAAACAGCCCGCTTCAAGACCTTGAGCTTCCCGGAGAACCGCGCCGGCTGAACGCGTCAGTTTTAAGTCAAAATACAGCGGCCAAAATAACGAGGGAGATTTCATGACTGATCATGCCGACGGCGTGAGCCGACGCGATTTCGTACAAGGCGCCTTATCGGGCGCTGTTTTCATGGCCGCCTCCACCGGCGCGCTCGCCGCTGCGGGAGGCGATCCGGACAAAGCCGCCGTGCTCGGGCAAATACCGAAGATGCATGCGGAAAACGTCAAGCGATTGCAGGACTGGATCGCACTGCCCTCCATCGCCGCGGAAAACCGCAATTACCCCCAGGGCGCCGAGTACATGGCGAAACTGGCCGAGCAGGCGGGATTTACCGGTGTGAAAATCATACCGACGTCCGGCAAGCCGGGTGTGTTCGGACGTTTGGATTCGGGCGCCAAGACCACGGTGGCGGTCTACTTCATGTACGACGTGAAGCAATTCGTTCCCGAGGAGTGGAGCTCGCCGCCGCTCGAAGGCCGGCTGGTCGAGAAGGCCGGTTTGGGCACCGTCTGCATGGGGCGCGGCGCCGTAAACCAAAAAGGTCCACAGAACTCATTTTTGAGCGCGCTCATGGCCTTCAAGGCCACGGGAAAGAAACTGCCCGTCAACCTGGTCCTGGTGTGCGAAGGCGAAGAGGAAATCGCCTCGCCGCATTTCGGCGAAATCGTCAATAGTCCCGATGTGTTTCCGCACATGAAGAACTGTGTCGGCGTGATGCTGCCGGATGCGAGCCAGGATACCGATGGCAGCGTGCAAGTGGCGGCCGGCGCCAAGGGGGTCATCGAACTGGAATTGGTTTCGGATGGCGCGACCTGGGGCCGCGGCCCGAAGAAGGACATCCATTCCAGCCTCGAGGCGCAGGTCGATTCGCCGTCCTGGCACTTGGTCCAGGCGCTCAACACCTTGGTGGAAAAGGACGGCCACACGCCGGCCGTCGAGGGTTTCTTCGAAAAGGTAAAACCGCTGTCCGAAGCGCAAAAGAAAATGGTCCTGGCATACGCCAAGTCCGTGCCGGAGGCCACGATCAAGGCCGAGTTCGGCGTCGACCATTGGGTGCATGATTTGAACTGGCAGGACTCGCTGCTGCGTCTGTTTTCACAGCCCACCATCAACATCGAAGGTCTGGTCGGCGGCTACACGGGTCCCGGCGGCAAGACTGTTCTGCCGCATCGAGCCGTGGCCAAGATCGACATGCGCCTGGTGCCCGACATGACCGCGGCCGATACGCTGGCCAAGGTGAAAGCGCACCTGGCAAAGCACGGGTTTGGCGACATTCAAGTCAACATGAGCGGCGGCTACGATCCTACTCAGACCGATCCCGACAGCCGCTTCTTCAAGGCGGTGGTCGCAACGTTCGCCAAGCTGGGTTCTCCGCCGCTGGTCGTGCCGCGCAATCCCGGATCGTGGCCGGGTTATCGATTCACCAGTGCGCCATTGAGTCTTCCGGCCGGCGACTTCGGTTTGGGACACGGCACCGGCGCGCACGCCCCGGATGAGTACTACTTGATCGACTCGAAAAATCCCAAGATCAAGGGACTGGACGGCGCCGCGGCTTCGTTCGTCGAGTTCCTGTATGCGATAGCTTGATCGGCCGTGCCGGCGGCGCAATGCCGCCGGCACGTTTCGCGGCAGCGGCGGGTGCCTGAGGCGTCATACAATGGCGTCATGAATAACGCCAATCCCGCCCCCGAAACCCTCTCCGATGACGACGTGCGCACCTGCGTGCGCGTGCTGCGCGCGATCGAGGCCGATCGCTCGCACCTCACGGCCTTAAGCCAGGAGCAGCGGCGCGAACTGCTGATGCTCGCCGGTCTTGTCACCAAGCCGGAGCGGCACGATGTTTCACGCATGCTCAAGGGATTTCGCCGCGCCAAACGTGAAATTGCGAAGCAACATGACCGCAGCATGATTGAGCGCGCGGGCCTGCGCGTGCAGCGGCGCTCCAAAGTCTACGCCCCGCTCTGGCTCGAACGGCCGAAGCCCGAAGCGGTCTCAGCACGGCGCGAATTTCATCAAGAGCGCAATTGCTATGTCTGCAAGCAGTCCTTTGCCGTCATGCACCGCTACTACGATTCGATGTGCGAGACCTGCGGCGAGTTCAACTACGCCAAGCGCGAACAGACTGCGGACTTGAGCGGCCGGTACGCGCTCATCACCGGCGCGCGCGTGAAGATCGGCTTTCAGGCATCATTGAAACTGCTGCGCGCCGGCGCACACGTCATCGTCACCACCCGATTCCCGGTCGATGCCATCGATCGGTATTCGAAAGAGCCGGATTTCGCGGACATTCGCGAGCGCCTGGAAATACACGGCTTGGATTTACGGCATACGCCGAGCGTTGAGCTGTTTTCGCAGTTCCTGCTGGAACGCTTGCCGCGCCTGGATTACATCTTGAACAACGCCTGCCAAACCGTACGGCGCCCCGCGGGTTTCTTCCAGCACTTGCTCGAACGCGAGAGCCGGCCCCTGAACGCGCTTCCCGATTCGTGGCAGGAGCCTCTCGCCCGCCACGAGGAGTTGCGCCGGCGCCTCGAGCGACCGCAGGAACTTCAAGGCGCGCTGGTCGCGGCGGCGCTGCGCCGGCACGGCGAAGGGCTGCTGCACAGCGCGGCGCTGTCTCAGCGGCGCTATCTGGATGAGGATTACCAGGGCGGCGAGGCGCTGTTTCCCGCCGATCGCTACGACGAGGACTTGCAGCAAATCGACTTGCGGGAGGTCAATAGCTGGCGGTTGCGCATGCATGAGGTCAGGACGCCGGAGTTGCTCGAAGTGCAGTTGGTGAACGCCATCGCACCCTACGTGCTCAATGCCCGGCTAAAGCCGGTCATGTTGCGCACGCCCGGACGTCACAAGCATGTGGTGAATGTCAGCGCCGTCGAGGGACAGTTCTACCGCACCACAAAGACCGACAAGCATCCGCACACCAATATGGCCAAGGCGGCGCTCAACATGATGACGCGTACCAGCGCTCCGGATTTCGTCAAGGACGGAATCCATATGAACGCCGTTGATACCGGATGGGTGACGGACGAGGATCCCGCGGCTCACGCCGCGCGCAAGGCCAGCCTGGGTTTCGCGCCGCCGCTCGACATCATCGACGGCGCGGCGCGCATCGTCGATCCGATATTCGCCGGACACTCAAGCGGCGAGCATGTCTGGGGACAATTTCTCAAGGACTACAAGCCTGCCCCGTGGTAGAGCTGACCACGCGCGTTGTGCCTTCTAATAGCGGTAGGTAACCCCGAGCTTTGCCTGATCTACGTAGGGTGTGCCGCCGCCATGACTCAAGTCGACCCAATGACGCTCCCACCCGAGCCGAAACGAGACATTTTGCGACATGTCCCAGCGTCCGCCGAGGCCCACTTGAAACGCGAATCCGTCGGTAGCATGCGTCGATTGCACCGTCCCGCAAACGTAGCCATACCAGGGATCATAAAAGCATCCGCTTTGTGGCCGGCCGGCGGGAATATTGGTGTCAATGAAGCTATAGCCGATGCCCGCCATGACGAACGGCGTCAGCGGCTGGTCAAGAATATTGTATTGAAGGTTCATGCGCGGCGTAAACGCCTGGTACGAGCCGTTCGCTGTCGTGAAACCGCCGAGACCCGTGGCAAGGTTGGCTTTGTAGTCGACGTTGGTCCAGTCGAATGCAAATACCCCCTCGAGTTGTGGGGTGGCCCGGTAACCCAGGTAAAGCGAAAATCCAAAGTCCGTGTCGAGATTTGTTGTCGTACCACCGTCAAAATGTAGTGTCTTGCCGCCCTGATAAATGAGATCAAGGCCGCCCTCCCATCCAAAGCCCGTGCTCGCGCTCTGAGCAAGGACGATCGACGATGAGGCGAGGCTTGCCGCAGCGAACGAAATAAACCGGATGATCGAACGACGCATATATACGCTCCCAAGTTCCGACGACACATTGCCTTTACACGGCTGAAGGCAGCCTTGCATCAACATGGGTCTTCGGCTACGTAAAATCGGCACCCGCATTGTCGATGAAAGCACCAGCCGGATCCGCGCATGGGACCTTCGTCCAATGTCCCGCGCAACTTTTTTGATCGGTGTTCTCTTCGGTCTCGACCGCGGCCGGAACCGGCCCCGCGGATCTCACCACTCAGACGACGAGCATCCGCTCGAGGGTCCTGCGATCCAGTTTGCCGTTGAAGTATTTCGTCAAGGCAGCCGCAAACAGTTTATTGCCCGGCTGCGCATGCGCAAATAAAGTCATGGATGAGTGGAATTTCAGATGGTCTGGGTAGCCGAAAATATCTTCGATAGAGCGGCCGCTGATGGCATCAACAAGTTGGGTGCATTCATGGAGTCTGCCGCCGAGCAGCGGGTGATCAAGGTACGCTTTCGCTTCGCCTATTTCATGAATCGCGAATTTCCGGGCGGTGGGGCTTACGCCCAGACCTTTGATCTGGGGAAAGATGAACCACATCCAGTGACTTTCCTTGTGACCACTGCGCAGTTCGTCGCACACCTGCGCGTAGATGGGGAACTGGGCGTCGACGAAACGTTGCAGGCTGTAAGGATCGGTGGCCATGGATGTACGGGTCAATTCGAGTCGCCGTGAAAACAATGAGTGCGGCGGCCGGCTCACGAAGTGTAGTATGGCGCAGATATGACAGGCAATCTCGCGGTCCGCTCCTTGATTCACCCGGCGTGGATGCCGTTGATCGGCGCTCTATTGATCTGCGGCGGCGAATCTCGGGCGGTCGAATGCGGGACGAAGACTGCGGGCGGCGCCGCCTTCACGGTATGCCGCGTGGATCTCAACACCGAGCGGCTGGAGTTGTTTTGGCGCGATGCGTCCGGCCGCCCTTATCGTGAATTCTCGGCGTTGCGTGCGGCGTTGTCCGCGGAGGGCAAGCAGCTGGCATTTGCCGTCAACGCTGGGATGTACAAAGAGGATTTCTCGCCCGTGGGACTCTTTGTGGCGGAGGGGCGGGAGCTCGTGCCGCTAAATCGCCACGTGGGATCCGGTAATTTCTCGCAGCAGCCGAATGGCGTTTTTCTCATCGAGGGGCGCTCGGCACGGGTGATGACAACAAACGACTATGGACAAGAGAAACCGAAGCCGACGCTCGCGACACAATCGGGACCGATGCTGGTTCATGAAGGGGAAATCACAACTTCGGCGGTAATGAGTCCAACGTCGACGTGGCGCAAGATGCGAAACGGGGTCTGCGCGCCCTCCCCCGACTCGGCCGTATTCGTCATCAGTGAGGCACCGGTGACATTTTATGACTTTGCGAGTTTCTTTCGCGACTCCGTACATTGCCGGGAGGCTCTGTACCTGGACGGGACCATTTCCAGTCTGTATGCGCCGAAGCTGAACCGAGAGGATCGCGGATCTGATATGGGGACGATGCTTGCTGTCGTCGCAGCAAGCGCGAATGGATCGCGTTAGTGAGGCGACAACCCCAGGATCAATTCGGTTCGCTTACGCGGCGGCCACGCCGGTATCGTTATGGGACGATCTCAACGCGTGCCTGAACTGCCGTGTGATTCCAGAGGTCTTGCAAGTCCTCGTTGGACAACGCGATGCAGCCGTTGGTCCAGTCTCGTGTTTTGTAATACGAGTCTGGTTTGTTCGGTTGATTGGGCTCGCCGTGAATGAAGATGTCCCGACCGGGAGACAGGTGTTGCGCGGCGGATCGTTTCAGGTCGGCGGAGCTGGGATAGGAAATGTGCAGCGCCTTGTAGTAGCGGCTGTGCTCCTGACGAAAATCTATGATGTAACTGCCTTCGGGAGTGCGAAAGTCCCATTCGCGCTCTTTGGCTCCGGTCGGACTCAAGCCCAGCGCAATGCGGTAGGTGCGCAGCGGCAAGTTGTCGCGCAGTAAATAGAGTTTGCGCTCGTGCTTGACGATGAGAATGGTGTCGGCGTGTTCCGCGGATGGCACAGATTGAGCATGACTTTGCCCGCCAAGACCGAGTGCGCAAAGGACGAAGAGCGGCACGATCCAGATATGCTTGCCGCGGCCTTTGAAGAGGCCTCTTCCCGGGCGGCGAGCCACAAGCGCGCCGCTCAAAGCGTCAGTTGACATATGCAAGACTCGTTGGAAGGTGGCGCCACCTTAACCAAACGAGCAGGGGCGAATTTGGGCGTGGATCTCAATCTCGCTACGATGCTGCGAGCCTCATAGCGCCACGCGGGCGAAGTCCGTCACAGATTAAGGCGATTTGACAAAATTATAGTTGCGGCGCGGGCGCCGTTCTCCGGCCCGCTCAGCGACAAGAGTTCCAAGCTCACGCTCTGTGCTTAAGCCGCCGCCAGCGCGTACAGGTACTGCACGTACGCCAAGGTCGCGTCCGCCATGCCGTGCACCGCCGGGTTGCTCGACTCGATGACATAGTATTCGTCGGGGGCATGCGCACGGCTGCCATGGCCGGTGCCGAAATGACCCGCCGGCAAACTGACCGGCGGTCCCGTAAAGATATAGCCGGGCCAGGAACCGGCGAGACGCGGCGACAAGCTCACCGGCATGCCAAGCTGCTTGTACACCGATGTCGACGCCTTGATCAGCGATGAATTCTCATCGGTCTGCGTCGGATCATAGCCGCCCGTGATCTTAACCTCGATGTCGCCGTAACCGCGCTTGGCCAGATGCGCCTTGAGCTTGGCTTCGCAATCGGCGGCGGTCTGGTCCGGGACCAGGCGCAGATCGAGCTTCGCCGTGGCCTTGGACGGCAGAATGGTTTTGCCGCCCGGACCGATATATCCGGCGTACATGCCCTCGATATTGACGGTCGGTTGCGATGCCAGCCGTTCCAACGCATCGCGATACTGCAGATCGCGCACCCAGTGCTGCACGCCGAGAAGTTTTTTGACGTCGGCCTCGTTGGTATGCGCCACCTGTTCAGCGATGATCTCCTTCTGCCGGGGGGTCAGGGGCTTCACATGTTCGAACCAACCGTCGATCGCCGGGTCGTTGCCGTCTTCCGACACCAGCGTCGACAGCGCCTTGACCATGCGCCAGACCGCGCTGTCGAGTTCAGCCTTGTAGCTGGAATGGATGTCGTCTTTGGATCCCCGGCCCCATTTCTCGGTCGAGGCCACCAGCTCAACTTCCACCGCGCCTTTGGCACCGAGTGCAATCTGTACCGCGCCCTGCGGCGATTGCGACGCAAAAGGCATGAATACTTCGTGGCATTTCGACAGCGCCTTCAACACTTCCGGCTGATGTACGATCTGCGCAAAATGCGGCGACGCAATCTCCTCTTCACCTTCCGCCACCAGCACGATATTCACCGGTAGCTTGCGGCCGGCTGCCTTCATCGCATGCAGCGCGGCGAGAAATGTCGCCTCGGGGCCTTTTTGATTGGTGGCGCCGCGGCCGATCATGATTTTGCCGAACGGTGCCTTGTCGACGATGGCTCCCTCCAGAGGCGGCGAGCTCCATTCCTTCGGATCGAATTGTTTCACGTCGTACATGAAATACATGCCGACTGTGCGCGCCGCTCCGGCATCCAAGGTTGCAAACACGCCGGGCTGGCCGTCGGTCGGCATCACTTTGGCGCTCTGAAAGCCGGCGTCCTTCAGGAGGTCGATCATCATCTGAACGCCCTCCTTCATATTGCGGTTTTCGGCGGCGATCGAGGGCAGTGCAATCCAGTTTTGCAGACGCTTGACGGCCTCAGGCCGCTGTTTTTCGATTGCTGCGCGGACCGATGTCAGATCGCCGCCGTACTTCGAATTGGCATTGCCGGCCGCCGCACGAATGAGCCGCGGCATGGCCAGCGTGGCACCCGCTGCCGCCGCTGTCAGCAGCAGGCCGCGTCTCTGCTTGTTCTCTACATCCCAGTCGCGCATACCCATTTGTCGATCCCAAGTTTTTTTTGTCGATGCTGACTGCTTGTTATAGCAGTTTCTGCGGCATCGAGTCAGCGCCTTGATCGGCTCAGTGAGATTGCGTCTCCGGGGCGGCATTCGAGTAGCGCTTGCCGGAGCCTGCGTCGGCGGAAACGACGTGCGCAGAGTTCCCGGACGGACGCTTGGCAGACATTTTTGCTTCGATCGCGGTGATTTTCGCGGCGACTCCGGGCGTCTGCGGAGCCAGCGACGCTGCGCGCCGGTAGGTCCGCAGCGCATCGGAGCTGCGATTCGCGCGCACCAGTGCATCGCCCAACGCAACCAGCAGCGCGGGATCGCTGGGGCTCCAGCGAATGGCGTCATAACACACGTCGACGCTCGCCTGCGCGCGGCAGCGCTCAACGGCGCCGTTGCCGTTCTGCGCAGCGGCGGCTCGCGCTTCAGCCGTCATCAGCAGCAGCACCCACACAATCGCGGCATATCTGGCAATCATGGCTCAAGATCCCGCGCCAGGCGAATGCCCACACTGCTGGTGCGATAGTCCGCAGCAAAATGATTGCGGTAGCTCGACCTGACATAAGCAGGGTCGCTGAACCATGAACCGCCGCGAAGTTCGCGCTCGGCGCAATTGCCGTCGACACGCGCCGAACCGTCGGTCGGAGCGTCTTGGTAGTTAGGTTGCCAGCAATCCTCGGTCCATTGAAAGACATTCCCCAGCATGTCGTTGAGACCGTACGAGTTGGCTTTGAATGAACCCACCGGAGATGTCTGGATGAAGCCGTCGTTGCAGGCGAACACCGACCAGCCGGGGTAGCGGTGTGCCGCGCTCGCGTCCGCTACGTTTGCGTATTCGCAAGCGTCCGATCCGTCTGCGCTCCACGGCTGCACCGCCGTAGCGCCGGCGCGGGCGCCATACTCCCATTCCGCCGCACTCGGCAGCCGGTATCGCTGGCCCGTCTTGGCAGACAACCACGCCGCATAAGCTTTGGCGTCGTTCCAGGAAATACAGGTGACCGGATGCGACCCGGTTTGCACGAACCCGGGATTTTGCCAGCTGCCGTCAGCTCGAACTCGCCACTGGCCGTCATAGATATCGCAACCTTGCATGTCGCGGCCGGTCGCCTCGACGAAGGCGCGGAACTCATCCACGGTCACCGCACTGGTCGACAGCGCCAGCGGATGAGCAATCACCACGGTGTGCAGCGGTTTTTCGTATGCCGGGGCATTGGCCGCGATGGACCCCTGTACGAATCGCCCCGCCGGCAGAACCGTCACGGCCGGACAGGTTGGGCAGTCATGAAGCGTCGCGCCCGCACGCTCTACCGCAACCACCGGTGCGATGGCAACCTTTGGCACCGGCGATCGATGCACGACGAACCAAGCCAGCAGTGCGATTAACAGCACCGCAGCCCCGCCCCACATGGCCGCGGCCTTCAGATCCGCCTTCCAGGGCCCAACGCGAACCAGGAACGGTGCGCGCAACACTTGCAGCACGCCGGCCAGTGTCGGCAACACCGAGAGCGTTTTGGTGTTCAATGATTTTGTCGCGGCTCGGAATTGAACGGCCTCGCGTGACTGCATCGTTTCCAGGTCGTGCGCGGCATCCCGGCCCTGCACATGATCGCGCAGCTTCGATTGCAGGGCGGAAAGCTGCCCCATCAGACGATCTTGCTCCGCCTTCGAGGTGCGCAGCTCGCGGCGAGCTGCCGTCAATTGGGATTCACCGCGTTCGACCTGCGCATTCGCCGCGGCACAGCCGTCCTTGCTCGATCTCAGTTCCAGCTTTATTCCGTCAAAGCGCCTCTGCGCTGCCTGAAGTTCGGTCTCGGCATTTCTGGCACGCGCTTCCGCTGCGCTCAGCGCGTTACCCTGCTCCCGCCGCAGCGCGGCCAATTGGGCATCGCGCTCGCCCAGTGTCTTCTGCAACTGCGCCAGGGCCTTTTCCTGCAGGGCCAGCGATTCGCGCGCTGCCTGCAATTCGCCCTGGTAGCGTTCCGATTGGCGCTGTAATTCTTCGCCGCGTGCGCGCACCGTGCCGCTCAGCACATTGCCCTCGGCCAAGGAACGCTCGATTTGCCGAGCTTTGCGCTGCTCCGTTTGAAGTGCGGCAGTCGCCTCGCCGTACTCACGCTGCAGGATGGCGAGCTGCGCATCGCGCTCGTCGAGAGAATGCCGCATTTGTGCGATGACCTTATCGCGGCTGGCGACGAAGCTGCGCGCCGAGCGCAATTCCGTCTGATCGCGCTCCGCCTCTTTTAGCGCGGTCTCCAGCTGTGAGCGCGTGGCTTCCTCGGAGGCGATTCTGTCCGCCAGTATCGCTTCAATCGCCCGCACTCTGCTGCGCTCGGATTGCAACTCGCTGCGGGCGGCGTCGAGAGCGGCGATTTGCGTGGATGCGGACTCCAATTCGCCGCCGGCTTGCGCCACAGGTTCCGGTTCTTCTTGAACGATAGCCGGCTCGGCTGCGTCGTCGAGGAGTGAAAGAACCTCACGCAATGCGTACTCGGGCAGCGGCTCGACCAAGTGGCTACGGCGCAATACTTCGCGCAATTCACCGGGCGATGCGCCCGTCGCCAGCAGACGCTTGAGTTGAAATTGAACCTCGGCATACGGCAGACCGCCGATTTCAAATCCCTTCAGGACTTTTCTGAACGCCATCGCCGGAAAAGAGATTCGCGTATCCACCGGTTCGATGCGTTTTCCCATGCTATTCATACGCATTTTTTTACTCGCGCGACGCAACAATGGCAAGGCCTTATTCACCGCAGGTTTGGCGGCGTCCAATTTGTATTTTTTTCAAACCACTTCGAAGCGATTCAAATCTGAATTTTTGCGCACCGATTGGGGCGTAAAGACTTGTCCGTTGGCCGCTATGTACACGCCTGCCGGCAGCACTTGCACGGCGCCCATGGCCAGCCCCAAATTGAAGGCGGCGTCGCTGTCGGCAAAGCGCGCCGGCTGCAGCGCGCCGGTGAGCACGATGGTTTTACCGGCCAATCCTTGCAGCTCGCGCGCGGTCTCCACCATCGTATCGGTGCCATGAGTGACAATAATGCGCCGGGCATCGTCGGCCGCAATGGCGTCGCGAATGGCGATGCGATCTTGCGGCGTCATTTGCAGGCTGTCTTTGCGCAGCAGTTCAACAACCGGGATCTGCGCCGTCACCCGGCCGTGCTCCAAGATTTGACGAACCATCGGTGCGCCGACTTCGTAGCCGCCCTTGGCGTCGAAGTACACCTTGTCGATCGTGCCGCCGGTGGTGAAGATCGCAATCTGCATTGCGCCATTATAGGGCGCGCCATGCCGATTAGTCCGGCCTCGTGCTCGGGGTGCGGCTGACGGTAGAATCCGACGATGAAAAACCAGGCGTTGCTGACGATCGCCGAATCGTCGAACTATCGGGAGACCGGCCGGCTCGAGGAAGTCGAGCGCTTGTCCGCAGAACTCGCGCGTACCTGGCCCGACGCGGTACGTTCATTCGAGTACGGGCGTTCGGCGGAGGGGCGCATCATGCGCGCCCTGCTGGTTTCGCGCTCGGGGCCTCTGACGCCGCAGGCGCTTCGAGCCCAGGGCATCCCGGTGCTCATGCTCCAGGGCGGCATTCACCCCGGCGAGAGCGACGGCAAGGACGCGGGCTTCATCGCCCTGCGGGAGCTGCTGGAGCATTCCGCCGGCGAGGGTCTGCTTGCGCGTATTGGGATTCTCTTCGTTCCGGCCTTCAATACGGACGGGCACGAGCGCTTTGGGCGCTGGAACCGCCCTAATCAGAATGGGCCGCTCGAAACGGGCTGGCGCACCACCGCGCAGAACATCAACCTCAATCGCGACTATATGAAGGCGGATGCGCCGGAGATGCGCGCCATGTTGCGTCTCCTCGCCACCTGGGACCCGCTCGTGTGCGCCGACCTGCACGTCACCGACGGTGCGGATTTCGAACCTGATATTTCTCTGCAGGTCGAACCGCTCAATCAAGGCGATGCCGATTTACGCGTAAGCGGGCGACAGATGCGCGATGCGCTCATAGCGCGCCTCACTCAACTGGGTTCGCTGGCGCTCGATTTTTATCCGGATCTTGCCAGCACGGATGACCCTGCCTCCGGATTTGCGTTGACCGTGTACTCGCCGCGCTTCTCGACCGGGTACTTCCCGCAGCGCAATCGCTTTACGGTGCTGGTGGAAACGCATTCCTGGAAGGCCTACGCGCAGCGCGTGCGCGTGATGAAGAATACCGTGATCAGCCTGGCCGAACTGGCCGCCGCGCACGGCCGCGACTGGCTGGCGCGGGCGCATCAAGCCGATCAGTCCGCGATGCACTTGAGCGGCGCCGAATTGGCGCTCGACTTCACCTCGAGCTGGCGTGAACCGGCACGGGCCGGCGGCGCGATTGCGGACCGGGATGCGGCGGCCGCGGGGCGATTGATCGACTTTCGCGGCTATGCGTATACGCGGACACGGTCGGCAATCTCGGGCGGCCTCGTTACCAAGTACGATCCGCACACTCCGCAGATCTGGCGCGTGCCGCTTCGCGATCAGGTCAGCGCCTCGCTCACTGCGGCGGCGCCGCTTGGCGGCTACATGGTTCCGGCAGCTTTCGCGCCCGACATTGGGCCAAGACTCGAGGCTCACGGAATTGCATTCGAGCGGTTGCGCGTGGCGCGCGAGGATGTTGCGGCCAAGGTTTTTCGAGCCGCTGAGGTGACGTTCTCGGCGGCGCCGTTCGAGGGACGCATGCGCGTACAGCTGAAGGGCGCGTGGCGCGAGGAGAAGGTCGCGCTGCAAAGCGGCGCGCTTTACGTGCCCATTGCGCAGCCCCTTGCCCGTCTGGCGGTGGCGCTATTCGAGCCGCAGGCACCGGACTCCTTCGCCGCGTGGGGACTGTTCAATGCCTGCTTCGAACAGAAGGAACAGATGGAGCCCTACGTTGCGGAGCAGATAGCGCAGGAGATGCTCGATAAGGATCCGCAGCTCGCGGCTGAATTCTCGGCGCAATGCGCACGGAATGGGAACTTCGCGGACAATCCGGCGGCGCGTTTGGAATTCTTCCTGCGCCGACACGCATCATGGGATGCACGCTTCAATCTGTATCCGGTGCTGCGGCTCGAGGGGAACGTGCATCTCTAGGCCGCTCTGGGGCCCAGGCCGGCATTTTTTCGCCCATTTCCCCGCGGCTATATCCCGCAAGATACAGCGTGCGCGGCCAAAAAAATGCTACGAGATCTTTTCGGCGCGCTGCAGGCTCTTTTTTATGAGCAGCTTTCTGGCGGCACCGTTGGGACGCGGTCCCTTTGCCGTCACATGCGGAACGATGTCCGCCAGGCGCCGCGCACCCAGGCGCGCGGTCTCTCGCTCCAGTATCCGATACTGCCTGACGAGGCTGGCGCCAAAGGCCGTGATGCGCGCCCCCCCGCCGCCCGCGCCGCCCGTCGAGGATATGGTGACAGCCTCAGAAAACCCTTGTTTTAGGCTGTTTATGAGCATCCATGCACGCCGATAACTCATCCCGAGCGAACGCGCCGCATCGGATATGGAGCCTGTCGACTTTATCGCTTCGAGCAATGCGATTTTGCCCGGGCCCACGTGAACGTCGGCGGAAAAATCGATACGAATTCTGATGTCCGGAGCCATGGCGAGTCCTCTTTCAATGCTGAAGACGATGCCATCATAGCCGGATTCTGCGGCGCACTCCCCGTGGCGGCGCCGGCAAATCGGCCTGCCATTTTCGGAACTTGAACAGGATGCGCGGATGAAGGATTCTTAAATCTCGGCTATCCGCGGAGTCAGCATGGCAACAACGTTTTTCTTGAACGGTAACAGCATCACGCTCGAGGTGGATCCGAACATGCCGTTGCTGTGGGCCATCCGCGAAGCCGCGGGGCTGCATGGCACCAAGTTCGGTTGCGGCATGGCCATGTGCGGCGCCTGCACGGTCCACGTCGATGGCCAGGCTGTGCGCTCCTGCGTCATGCCCGTCTCCGCCGCGGCCAATCGGCAGGTGCTCACCATCGAGGGACTGCAGAGCAAACAAGCCAGGGCGGTACAAGCCGCGTGGATCGACCTGCAGGTTCCGCAATGCGGCTACTGCCAGTCGGGCCAGATCATGTCGGCCACCGCACTGCTCGAGAAAAATTCCGCACCGACCGACGCCGACATCGACGGCGCGATGAGCGGCAACATCTGCCGCTGCGCGGCCTATCCGCGTATCCGCGCCGCGATTCATGCCGCCGCACAATCGGCCAAGACTTAAAACCATGAGCACAGACACCGCTTCACCCTCACGGCCGGCACGCCGGACTTTCTTGAAAGGCGCCGGCGCAGCCACCGTCACGGCGCTCACGGTTGGATTTCAATGGTCCGGATCGGGGCGCGCAGCGGCACTCGCCGGTGCGGCTCCCGGCCCCTTCGCGCCGAATGCCTTTGTCAGGATAGGCTCCGACAACAGCATCACCATTATTGCCAAGCACATCGAGATGGGCCAAGGCGCCTATACGGGACTCGCGACCGTGCTTGCGGACGAACTCGATGCCGATTGGGCGCAGGTGCGCGTCGAAAGCGCCCCCGCCGATGCGAGCCGTTACGCAAATCTGGCCTTCGGCAAGATTCAAGGAACCGGCGGCAGTTCGGCAATCGCCAATTCCTGGCTGCAATTGCGCGATGCCGGCGCCAAGGCGCGTGCGATGCTGCTGAGCGCCGCGTCCAGCGAATGGCACGTGCCGGTCGCGGAGCTCTCCGTCGACAAGAGCGTGATTTATCACGCCGCGAGCAAGCGCCAGGCCACCTTCGGTTCTTTGGTGAAAAAAGCGTCGACCCTGCCGGTGCCGGAAACCGTGCAGCTCAAGGACCCCAAGGATTTCAAGCTCATCGGCAAGGCACCGGCCGCGGGTCGATGTCCCGGCGAAATGTGACGGCAGCGCGCAATTCACCATCGATGTCGAGATGCCCGGCATGTTGGTGGCGTTGCTGAAACGCCCGCCGCTTTTCGGCGGCGACGGTCAAATCCTTCGACGATGCCGCAGCTCTCAAAGTGCCCGGCGTCGTCAAGGTGGTCAGGGTGCCGGGCGGTGTTGCCGTCATTGCGAAGGGTTTCTGGGCCGCCAAGCTCGGGCGCGATGCTCTCATTGTCACCTGGGACGATTCGAACGCCGAGAAGCGCAGTTCCGCGGCGATGATGGAGGAATACCGGCGGCTTGCCGATCAGCCGGCGCTGCCCGCGCGCAAGCAAGGCGACGCCAAGAAGGCCATCGGCGAAGCGGCCCGCAAGATTTCTGCGAGCTACGAATTTCCCTATCTGGCGCACGCGCCGATGGAACCGCTCGATGCCGTGGTCAAGCTGGATGCCAAGAGCTGCGAGATTTGGGCGGGCGATCAATTCCAAACCATCGATCAGATGAACGCCGCGCACACGGCCGGTTTGGATCCCAGCCAGGTAAGCATTCACACCCTATATGCCGGCGGCAGCTTCGGCCGGCGCGCCAATACCATTTCCGACTACATCGTCGAGGCCGTCTCGATCGCCAAGGCCTACGGTGCTGACGGCACGCCGATAAAACTGCAATGGACCCGCGAGGACGATATCCGCGGCGGCCTGTACCGCCCCATGTACTTCCACAAGCTCGAAGCCGGCCTGAATGCGCAGAAAGAATTGACCGGCTGGCATCATGTCATCGTCGGGCAATCCATTATGGCCGGCACGATTTTCGCCGCGGGCATGAAGGATGGCATCGATAGCACCTCGGTGGAGGGCGCGTCCAATATCGCCTACGCCATCCCCAATATCGCCGTTGACCTGGCGACCACCAAGGCGGGCGTGCCGGTCCTGTGGTGGCGCGTCGTGGGCAGCTCGCATACGACCTTTGCCGTCGAAGCGTTCATCGACGAAGTCGCAATCGCCGCAGGCGCGGATCCCTTCACCTTCCGGCGCAAGCTGCTCGAACACGAACCGCGCATGAAAGCGGTGCTGGAACTGGCCGCCGACAAGGCAGGCTGGAATTCGGGTCCATTGCCGAAAGGCCGCGGCCGCGGCATCGCGGTCTGCGAGGCGTTCAATTCCTTTGTCGCGCAGGTCGCCGAGGTCAGCGTCGACGAGGCGGGAGAGATCAAGGTCGATCGCGTCGTGTGCGCGGTCGACTGCGGAACGCCGGTCAATCCGGACATCATCAAGGCGCAGATGGAAGGCGGCATCGGCTTCGGATCTGGGCGCCGCCCTGTACGGCGCAATCACCTTGAAGGACGGCCGCATCGAGCAAGGCAACTTCAATAGCTATCGTGTGCTGCGCATGAATGAGGCGCCGAAGGTGGAAGTCTACATCGTGCCCTCCACCGACAAGCCCACCGGCGTGGGCGAGCCGGGTGTTGCTCCGATCGGTCCCGCGGTCGCCAACGCCGTGTTCGCAGCCACGGGCAAACGCGTGTACGTCTTCCCCTTTTCCAAAAGCGAAACCAGGAGCTAGTCCCTCATGAACGCTTCGCATCAAAAAAGAGCGCGGCCGATTCTTTGGACTCTCTCAGGCATCGTCGTCATCGCAGCAATCATTGCGGCCTATTTCGCGTTGGGTGCGGGTCCAACCGATTTTGCGGGAGGCAAGCGCGTCGCGCTCGCGGCCTACAAGGCAGGCGATCCAACGGGCGTGCCGGAGGAACTCAAATCCGCGAGCCTCATCGAGCGCGGCGAGTACCTGTCGCGCGCTGCGGATTGCGCGGTCTGCCACACCGCCAAGGACGGAGCGCCGTTTGCCGGCGGACGCGCCTTTGTGCTGCCGTTCGGAACGATATTTTCGACCAACATCACGCCGGATGCGGAAACCGGCATCGGCAACTACAGCGACGCTAATTTCCTCGATGCCGTCCACAAGGGTATCGGCCGCAATGACACCAAGTTGTATCCGGCCATGCCGTATGCCAGCTATACCTATATGTCGGATGCGGACGCACTCGCGATTAAAGCCTACTTGTTCAGCCTGGCGCCGCTGCACGCGCCGGCCCCGCAGAACACCTTGATCTTTCCATTCAACCAACGAGCGCTCATGAGCCTCTGGTCGGCCTTTTTCAATCCAGACAAACGCTTCGAGCCGAATGCGGATCGCAGCAGCGAATGGAATCGCGGCGCCTACCTGGCGGAAGCGATGGGACATTGCGGCGAATGCCACACACCGCGCAATCTCGCCTTCGCGCTCGATAACCGCGAGAAATTTGCGGGCGCCGTGCAAGCGGGCTGGCGCGCATACAACATAACGCCTGACCATGCCAGCGGCGTGGGATCCTGGAGCGATGCGGATCTGGCGCGCTATTTATCGGCGGGACATGCCGACGGCCGCGGCACGGCCGCAGGTCCCATGGGCGAAGCGGTGGATGAGAGCCTGAGCCGCCTGAAGGCGAGCGATATCGCCGCGATCGTCACCTATTTGCGTACGGTGCCTGGCATCTCAACCTCCGACCTGCCCGTTCCCAAACAGGAACCTGCACCGGCGTTGGCCGACACGGCTGCCGGGTCGCGCGGCCGTACGGTTTACGAAGGTGCCTGCGCCGGATGTCACGGCTGGACCGGCGTCAGCCCGGTGATCCCCTTTGCAACGTTGACCGGTACCCGCGGCGTCAATGACCCAACCGCCAACAATGTCGCGCAAATCATTATCGGCGGCGGCCAGCGCCACTACGCGCGCGATTCGGACAACATGCCGGCCTTCGGCAGCACCTATTCCGATGCGGAAATTGCCGGCGTCGCGAACTACGTGACGGCGCGCTTCGGGGCCAACGGATCGAAGTTGACCGCAGCACAAGTGGCGAAACTGCGCGCCGCGCAGTGACCAGGCGGGGATTCGGAGGCACGCTGCGGCCCGACTCGGGGGTCAATAGTTGACGGCAGACGGGAACTTCCCGCAGCTTCTTCAGTCATCTAACGAGCTTCCAGCCCGAATGCAAGCTCATTTCGAGGAAAGCAAGATGAACACTCGCTTCTTGATGAAACTCGGTGTGGTCGTGATTGCGCTCCTAATGAATGGCTTGATTGTAGGCGGCGCCGCCTACGTGGTCAGCGCGCAGTCTCAGAAGCAGACCGGCGATGGCCCCGTGGCGTGCACTGCGAAAAAATTTGTGCTTCCCAGGGTGTGACCTGGGATTGACGCCTTCTCTTAAGGAAGTTTTGCGGGCCCCTGCTGCGCTTCGCGCAGCCAATCCTCGCGATCGCTGGAGGAAGGCAGCGCCTGGGCCAATTCGCGGGCGTGCCGATAGGCCTCCCGGGCGTTTTTGGCGTCGCCGTTTTTTGCCAGCGCCTCGCCCAGCGCCAGCACGTTCGGCGGGTAGTCGGGCCGCAGCGAAACGGCGCGGCGCGCCGACGCCAGCCCTGCTTCAGCATCGCCCGGGCCCAACGGCCATGCGGGCGCCTTGACCAGAACCAAGGCCTTGACCCGCGAAGGGCCGGCTTGGTCAAACCCGGGATCGGCCGCGTCCGCGGCCGCGAGCGCATCGAGCATGTCCTTCAGCGCGTCGTTGGCGCGCAGGGGATGCGCTCGCGCCTGAAGGCCCAAGGCAATGGCATGGTAATAAAGACAGGCTGCGGCTTGGGGCGCCTGCGCAAGGCAGGCTTGAGCATTGCGCTGCGCATCGTCAGCCAGCTCGGCCCGGGTTTTGGAATCGGTTTCGGTGTCGCTGCGCCTGGCGTCCGCGGCGACGGCCGCGGCCAGGGCCTCAATAGACATCGACGGCGCCGGGCCGCCCGGAGACGGCGCCGGCGTTTTGCAGCCTGCCGCCAATAACGCCGCGGCGGCCAGCACCAAACAGTTCCTCATGGCGTGGCGGCGTTGCCCGGAAGCTGCGGCGCCACGAATCCTTTAAGACGCATCGATGACAGGGTTTCGGCGCTGCCCTTTTCGGCACTCATATTGATGAGCGCCGTCTGCAACGTTTTAGCGCGCGGCGCCGGCAAGCGCGAATCGACGACCGCCACCAGGGCCACCGGCACGGGCGCTGATTGCATGAGCGTTTTCAGCTGACCGGCGAAGGGCAGTGTCGCGAGCGCGGCCGCCTGAGTCTGATCGAGCAATGCCACCACCGGCTCGCCCGCCGCCACGCGCCGCAGCGCGCTCAATATCTGCCCGGTCGCTTCGATTTTGACGTCCGCCGGCAGCGTCCAGGTCGCGAGGGCCGAATGCTTCACAAAATCCGGGGCATATCCCGCGGCGCTCAAAATCGTATAGCCCGTGAGCGTCGCCGCGTTGGTGACGGATCCACCGGCCTTCCCCACCAAGGTCCAGCGCTCCTGAGTACCGACGTTGACGACGTCCGCCTGCACGAGAGGCGTCAAATGCAGAGTTGCCGCGTGCTGTACATAGAAGGCATAGGGGATGAAAGCCAGCACCGATTCCTTATCGGCGAGTTTGGCAAGACCTCCCTGCTCGGTCGGATCATAGGCGGCCGCCAGACTTCCCGGCTCCCACCCTGCGGACGCCGCTGCATCCTTGGCAAACTGATCCAGGAAGGGCTTGGCATCGCCCGATCCGCCGGGGTAACCCGGTGCGCAGAAAATCAAGGTTGCCACCGCGGCCGACATGAGTGTGCTCATGGCGACAGGCTATCATTGGGGGACGATGAGTGACTATCGGACGATGTTCGTCTCGCCCCGGCTGCTGCAATTGTTCTTGCATGTATTGCGCGCGCGTCAGGCGATCGTTGGGATTTTCGCCCTCTTGACCCTGGCGGGCATCTACGGCGTCACCCAAATACCGACCGACACCTCCATCAACCGCCTGATCGTGGCCAGCGACCCGGTGGCCCAAGCCACCCGCGAGTTCGAGCACGTATTCCCCGAAGGCGAACAGGTCCTCATTGTGCTCGAAGCGCCGGATCCATTGAATGTTGCCGCATTGCAAGGCGCCGATCGCCTGGAGCGGGATCTGGACACCATTCCGAAAGTTACCGCCCACAGTCTCCTGACCCTGTACTTTCGAGCCGGGCCTCCGGCGAGCATCGGCCCCGCCGAAGCCGCCAAGCTGCGCGGCTTCGCCACCGGCACTTCTTTGTTCCGCCGCGCCGGCTTGCTGGGAGATCACTACCTTGGGATAGCGCTCGATCTGCAGGTAAATTCGCCCGCCGAGCGCGACCAGGCTCTGGCGGCGATCGACGCCAAGGTGCTGCCGCTCGATGCATCCGGTCACCCCTTCACCGCCATTCGACGCGTCGGTTCGCCGTGGCTCGATGCGTGGCTGGAGCGGCAAACCGGCGCATCGACCAAGAAATTCATGCCGCTGTTCGGGTTGTTTCTGCTGACGCTGGTGTTCATGGTGTATCGCTCGTGGCGCGCGCTGGCGGCGATCATTTTCACGCTCGGCGCCGTGGTCGCGATCGCAGTTGGACTGGGCGAGCTCTTGGGCTTTTCCAACAGCGTGGTATCGACTCTGGTGCCCCTGACCGTCATGGTCACCACCACCGCCACCCTGGTCTACATTCATTCGCGCTACATGGAGCCGGATGAATCCACGACTCCGCTCGAGCATCATGCGCGCGCTCTCGCCAACAAATTTCTGCCCTGCACCGCATCCATGTTTGCGACGGCAGTCGGATTCGCGGCGCTGGCCGTGTCCGACATTCGCCCCGTGCGTGAGATGGGTCTCTGGACCGCGTGCGGCTTGATTGCGGCGTGGGTGGGCTGCTTCACTCTGTTCCCCGCACTGCAATCTTTGCTGCGCGCGCCGCGCCGTTCGAGCGCCCTCACCGAGGGCAAGTGGTTCATCGGACTCGTCGACGTGCTGGTACCCGCCACCCGCCGCTACCGCTGGTGGCTGGTGGCCGGCGCACTGGCAATGATGTTGTGCGGCGCCGCCTCGCTCCTCGGCATTCCCGGCAAACTCGCGCCGCTGCAGCTCGAGACCGACGCGCTGACGTACGTCAATCCGCGCGAACCCGTGGCGCAGGATACCCGGCGCTTCGAAGAAACCAACGGCCTGGATGTCCAGGATCTATGGCTGCAGACGCAGCCCGGGCACGCGCTGGATCCGGAATTTTTGCGCAGTGTCGATCAGCTCGCCCGACGCCTGGAGCAGCATCCGGGCATCAATGCGGTCGACGGCCCCACGTCCGTGCTGCGCTGGGCGCGCTACATCGAATCAGGCTCCGACGAGTTGCCGACGGAACCGGCCGCGTGGCCCAAGCTCGCCGCCGATCTCGACCAGATTCTCTTGAGCGAACCCGGCGCCCGCAACTATGTCGATGTCACGGATCTCGCCAGCGTGCGTTTGAGCATTCGCGGCCGCGGCGAGTTGTTCGGGCCCGCTGGTGCGATGCGCAAATACATCTTGCGGACCTGGACCGAAGCGCAGGCGAGCGATCCTGATTTCCGCACGGTGCACGGCGAGATGGCAGGCAACGGAGTGCTCTCCGGCAACATCACCGAGCGATTGCTGCCCACGCTGACGCAGAGCTTCGCCATCACTGCCAGCGTCATTTTTCTGGCATTTCTGGTGGTGTTCCGCAGCCCCTCGGCGCGGCTCATGACCATGATTCCCTCGTTCTTCGCCATTCTGTCGGTGTTCATCGTCATGCGCGTGGCGGGCATTCCGCTCAACATCGCCACCATCCTCATCGGCTCAACCGTGCTCGGCGCCACCGAGAACGATCAGGTGCACTTTTTCTACCATCTGCAAGAAGGCCGGGTCGCGGGCAGCACAAACGGCGCGCTCAAGCACGCCATGCTCACCGCAGGCCGTCCGATTCTGTTCGCCACGCTCATCAACACCAGCGGCTTTCTCGCGCTCACATTCTCCGACCTGCCGCCCATGCGTCAGTTCGGCGTCGTCTCCGCATCCGCCTTCGTGCTGGCGTTGATCGCCGACTTCACCGCGCTGCCCGGCGCCCTGTGGATCTTGAGCCGTGAAGCGCGGGTTAAAGAGGGCTGCCAGGCCTAGCGGCGCCCTGATTCCCGCTGCAGCGCGGCCTTATTGGGGCATCCTCACGTTTCTTTTCCGTTCCTTGTCAACCCCGGGACGGGTCCTGCGTCTATAGTCGCTACAATCCATGCGAGGGGAACTGCATGCGCGAGCCCGTCCTTAGATTTCCTGTGACCTGCCCCGACTGTGCGCTGGAGTCGCTCTGGGAAATGCCCATCGCCTTGATCGCCGACGCTCTGCTCACCGGCAAGGGCATCCGCTTCCACAGCCATTGCCATGACCTATACTGGACCGCTACGTTCGCCGAGCGCGAGCAACTCCGAACGTCCCTGGCGTTGCTCAACCTGGAAAACTTTCGCGTTTCAAAGCCTGAAAAAATACGGCATCGCCATGAGCACCACGCCTATCACGACGAGCAAAATGTTATTGGATACAAAATAAGGGAACACCATCAGGCCCAGTCCACACAGCAAGGGCACCACCGCCCGCTGCTTTCGCCCATAGATGACAAATCCGAGTCCTATGGACCCGAACAGCAATCCCCAAAGCAGTGACGACGTGCTCACGAACCAAAGCTTTTCATCGAGCGGACGCCACGTGAAAGCCTGCAATCACCCATAGTGAGACGAGCGCGACGCTGCTCAGCGTGAAGGCGAAACGTCTGTGCAGCACGAGGTTACCGCTCATTGTCATGCTTCTTTAAAAGTGTTTTCGATGCGACTAAACGCCATGCCCGTTCGATCAAATCTGTTAGGGCGCCTCTTTCGACCACACCGAGGCGCACGAGAATCCAAGGGTAATTCCGGTAGTGATCGGTTATGAAGAATGCGTCCGGAGCAGATTGCATCAGAATCTCCCGGTCCAGTAAATCGCAACGAAGCACAACGCAGTCCATGCTCTGATGCAGACGTGCAATGAGCTTGCCGCCCACCTTGAGTGCGGGAGTGCCATAAGAAGTGCCATCAACGACTCCGGGTAGTGCGTGGGCAATCTCGCGTATGTCGTCAAAAGTTGCCATCCTTGACGATCATAAACCCGGCCAGTTTTTCCGCACCCGCAACTAGATGCCGGCAATCATCGCCGGCACCTGGTCGCCATGCCGCCCTGCGCTTGCCGTTAGTGGGGCGGCGTCGGCGTATCCGGCGATGGCTTCGGATTCGCGGGGTTCGGATTGTCGGGATTCGGGTTCGCGGGATTCGGCGACGGGGGCGATGCCGGCATTTCCGGCGCACTCGGCGGCAGGGCCGGCCCCGCGGGCGACGGAGACTTACCGCAACCCGCCGCGATGACGCTCAACGCGATGGCGGCCAACACAAATCTTGATGTACTCATGGACACACTCCTCTTGATGCCGGCTTGAGCAGGTGCGGCGAATGGACTTAGTTGCTGTCGCCGCTCACTCCCGCCTCGGCAGCGATCGATTGAATCTTCTTTAAGTGCGCTTCCAGAGTCGGCAGCGTGGCTCTGGCGAACGCTCTGGCTTCCGGATCTTGGCCGCTTGCCGCCTCTTTCTTGAACTCGGCTATGTCGTCTTCATGGTCCTTGATCATCCCCTTGATGTACGACTTGTCGAACGAGGATCCTGAAAGAACCTTGAGCTTGGCCTTCGCTGCAATCTCATCGACGCTCGAAGTGGCCGGCAGCGTGATATTTTTTGATTCGGCGAGCGCCTTCAGTTTTTCGTTGGCCGCCGAATGATCCTTCACCATCATGGCACCGAACTCTTTGACACTTGGGCTTCGAGCTTGCTGCTGCGCCAGATTGCCCATGTCGACTTCCGCAATCCCGCCTTCCGCCGCACTCCTATAGAACGCTATGTCCGGGATGTCCGCCGCGTACGCGGCGAAAGGCAATAGCAAAACCAAGAATGCGGCAATGCACTTCATGAATCCATCTCCAGCGGGTGAGTACTCTCGAGGAACCGGCACGGCCAAAATCCTCTCCACGGCCAAACTGCTCTTTCTAACGCGCGTTGCGCAGGGCCCAAACTGCCCAGATCCGCGTAGGACGATAGGAAATCTTGGGCTAGGAAACGCGGACGCGGACCGGCAGCGGCGGCGGAATCTGGCTCGTACGCGTCTGGATCCACGCGTGCAGCGCAACAGCGCTCAGCACCACCGGCAACCCGATCAGAACGTTGACGGAGAACGTTTCATTGCCCAGCCACCACCCGACGGCCAGCGCCACGGGCGGATTGATGTAGGCGTAGGTTGCCGCAAGCGAGGGCGACACCCGCTCGACCACGAATCTATACGCAGAAAACGCGACCAACGATCCAAACACCACCAGATATCCCCACGCCCACCACACATTCGCTGTCGTGCGGAATCGTCCACTGCTCGCCCAGCGCTGCGCTGATAACCAATCCGATGACGCCCGCGCTCAGCATTTCCGCACCAAAGCCGGTGGGACCATGCGGAATGTCCAGGCGGCGCGACAACACCGTTCCCAAGGACCATGAGGCTGTGCCGCAAAGTATGAGCACCGTGCCGAAGATGCTGCCTTGCAGATCGCGGCCCAACAGCATGACGGCGGCGCCCGCGCCGCCAAGTGCAATCGCGATCCATTCGGCGCGCCGCGGCCAGTCGCCGAAGGCGCCGGACCACAGTACCGTGGCCAACGGCATGATGCTGATGAGTGCCACGGTGGCGCCGGAACTCACCCAGTGCTCGGCGACCGACACGGCGCCGTTGCCGACGACCAGAAGCAGAAACCCCACCACGGCCGCGCCGCGCCACTGCCTGGCCGTCGGCATGGGTCCGCCGCGCATCACCTGCCAACCCAATAGCAGCAAGCCGGCGACGATGAAGCGGGTGCCCACCAAAAAGAATGGCGCGAATCCTTCTATCGCCACCTTAATGGCGAAGTAAGTCGTGCCCCACACGATATAGACGGCGAGCAGGCAGGCGCACACCAGCCACAGTGCCGGCTTTGCGGCGGAAGAGGTTTTGCGGTTGGGCGACATCGACCTTGAATGCTACCGGTCTTGGGTCAAAAGAGCTTAGGTTATCTAAAGACACTCTAAGATCTGCTTATATCAGACGCGGCCGGCTATTAGGCGCTGCTGGCGCAGTTCTCAGCCGCCGCGCAAAAAATGCATCACGCGCGCGCGGATCTTGCCGTAATTTTCTTTCAGCGGCCCGAGCAAACCGTGCTGTTCGGCGGGCAGGTGCGCCAGCGGGTGACCGTGGCTGCGAAACACGTAGTGATCGAAGAATGCCTTCCACGCCTGGCGCTCTGCCGGCGGGCGCTCCGCAATCGTGATCATGCTGAGCAGCAGGCTCGTATAAGGCGCGTCGGGACCTGAGCGAAAGGCATCCCACCAATAATTCACCAGCACATTGAAAGGCGCGGTCGCTTCGACCTTGTGCCACCAGAGCTTGGGCAAGTACAGCGCATCGCCGGACTGCAGCTCCGCGACCAGCGAGGAGTCTTTGATCTCCTCAAAGCGCGGAAAGCGCTCCTTATCGGGAGGCGAAGAGGCCGCCAGACTCACGGGTTGCCCCGCCATGGTGTTGTCGATCGGACCCACGTACAGCTTGTCGATGGCTTGCGGCGCGAACAGCGTGAAGCGCCGGCTTCCGGCCGCCACGCAGGCCAGATTGTCCATGGTGTCGTAATGAGTCGAGACATTCGAGGCGTGCCCCATCCAAACTCGCGGACTGATGCCGGAACTCAACAGCGGCATCGGATTCAGCGCAGCAAAGCCCGGCAAATAGTCGTTGGCGGGCACGGACCCCGCATACACCGAGGCCGAACCCGGCGTGTCGAGATAGGACACGATGGTTTCCACGGCGTCGCGAAATGTCATGCGCCGACGTTCGAAGTTGAAACCCTTCATGTTCTCGGCGTAGAAATATTTTCCCGCAATCGCAGGAGCGCCGAAAAACGCGTCGATTTGCCCGCCCGCAGCCAGCGGCAAGAGATGATCCCGCACCGCCGGCCGGCGAGAGGCGGCCCGCCTCGACGATGGGCCAATCCTTGACCAGACCGCGCAGAATGACGGGTCGGCAAGGTTCCACCACGTCGCGCAAGAATTGCTCGGGACCTTTAAGATCCCGGCCTTCGATGCTGCGCAGACTTTCGGGCATGCGGGACCTAAACCCCGCGCTCAGCCGGCCAGAAACCGGTCGTTCTTTTTTTGCGCCAGCACCGGAATCTGCTTGAGCGAGGCGATGAGCAGATAAATCAGCTGCAGATAACCGCGCCGAAACAAGTCGAGCACCGATGCGTCGGGCAACTTTCGCAGCACGTCCTGATTCACGGTATAGAGGTCCGCCAAATTGCGCTTGGTGCCGTCGTCGAATCCCGAGGCTGATGTCGATCGGTTCCAGCAGATTGAGCTTGCAGCAACGTTTCGATGAAACGCTTGGTCATTTCGATGCCCGGTTTTAAGTGCTGAAACGCCGCCTTGATGCTGTCCAGATACGGCGTCGCCTCGCCCTTGTCATTGAACAAGGACTGTCCGCGTGTCGGCAGCGACGCGCACGATGATCGAGGTCGATCGCCAGATCGTCGCCGGAAACGAAAAAGGGCACGCGCTGCAGGTTCAAGGGACGATAACCTTCGTGGCCCTTGCCCTCCTTCAGAAACAGATTCTCGCCTTCATCGATTCCCAGCATGGCGCCGCACAAGAATGCGCCGGTTTCGGTGTCCTTCGAAAACAGAATCGGATAGTGCGTCACCAGATGCGGAAATTCCGCGATCACTACCGGTACAAAGCGCTGATTGTCGCCCAGCTTGGCCGACGCCTCCGGCCTGGACGCGCAGGTCGCGATGGGTGAGACTGTTGAGAACCACGATGTTGGTCATGTGAGGATGCCGCGGGCTAAATGCGCTGCAGGCCGTGTTCGTGAATCTTGCGCAGCAGATCGCGATTCTTGGGCAGTTGGGAGCGCAATTTGCTTGGTCATGACCGCATTTTCACGCAGCAGCTGCGAGGCCGTCGATTCGGTATCGGCATTATCCATCGGGATCCGACCTCGGTGCGAAACCCCATGCCGTACAGCACGTATTGATAGCTCGCGGCCGGGAAACACTTCCTCGAGCCGGTCGAATTCATCGAAGAACCACGGCGACTGGTATTTCCACAGCTGCAATAGATTCTTCAAGCGGTCGGGAATCGACTCCGCGGGTCGAGATTGTCGCGCCAGAAGGGCTCGGTTCTTTGCGTGAGCACATAGTGCAGTTTGAGAAAGTCGATGATTCTGCCCCAGCGATAGTGGTTCACGTCATTGAAGCGCGCCGCAACGATATCCATGACCTCGCGGTTGGCGGGCATCTGCTCGGCGATCAATTTTGCCGATAATTCGATGAGCACGATGGCCGAGGACTCGAGCGGCTCGAGAAAGCCCGCGGCCAGTCCGACGGCAACGCAGTTGTTCTTCCAGAAGGTCTGCTCGATGTCCCGCGCGGATTGGAATCTTGCGCGCCTCGCGGTCCTTGTGCTGCGGACCGACATAGCGCAGCAGCGTGGCGCGCGCCTCCTCCTCGCTGCTGTGCCGGCTCGAATAGACGTAGCCCGTGCCGCGCCGCGTCGGCAATCCGATGTCCCAGATCCAACCCGCCGATTGCGCGGTGGATATGGTATGCGATGCCATGGGCGCATCGGGTGTGTCATAAGGGATTTGCAGCGCCAGAGCGGTGTCGCAAAACAGGACATCGCTGCACTCTTTGAACCCCACGCCCAAAGTCTTGCCGAGCAGCAATGAGGAGAATCCGCTGCAGTCGACGAACAGATCGCCGCAGATCTCGCCCGCTCGCTTGGTGTACACCCCTTTGATGTCGCCCGATTCGGCTTGATTGACGGCCAGCACATCGGCCAGCACGTGGCGAACGCCCAATTTCTCGACGCAGTGCTTGGTCAGGAAAGGCGCGAACTTGCCGGCATCGAGATGGTAGGCGTAATTCGCGACCGCCCTGTACTCGGGCGTGGTGATCATTTTGGGCGCCAGCCCCGCTTCGCACAGCTGTTCCTGCGGGCAGACCGAGTCGCTGAAATTTCGCCCCTGATCGTTGCGCAGCCAATGCGGCACCAGATTCACCTGCGTAAAGCCCTGCGGCAGCATCAGCGGATGATAGTAGAAATCATTGTCGGCGCCGGTGGTCCAGCGCGCGAACTTCGCGCCCTGCTTGAAGGCGGCATCGCTGTGACGGAAGAAGTCCGTTTCGGATATGCCCATCTTTTCCAGCGACGACCGCAGCGTCGGCCAGGTACCCTCGCCGACGCCGATGATGGGGATATTGGGCGATTCCACCAGTGTCACCGAGAAACCGCCCGTCTTCATCCGCCCTTGATGGCGCGCAGCAATAATGCCCGCGGTCAACCATCCGGCGGTACCGCCCCCGACGATGACGACTCTTTGAACGGGTTGGGTCATGCGCAAATTATCCCACGGCCTCACCTGAGGCTGCACAGTTTTGACTGATGAAGTCCTCATGCTTCGGCATGGCCGCGGCACATTGCCGAACGACGCTGCGGATGTTGCTCAGATTGTCCATAACCGCTCGCGGGTCCAATATGCTCACCAGCGGGTCGTCGTGTTGCGGCATGATGTTTTGGCCGACCAAGACGTACAGCCAACTTTGCATCGGGAAGAGCTCGTTGTCTTCACGGATCAGGCGTCCGAAGCTCTGGAACAGTTCGATTCTTTCCCTTAAGGTGTCGGGCTTGTCGATGCTGCGGCAATAGCGCCAAATTTCGCTGTCGTCCCGCTCGGTCGAACCGTAGTGCAGCACCAAAAAGTCCCGAACCCGCTCGTATTCGCTCGTGACAATCTTGTTGTAGCGATCGATGTCCGCGGTGTTGAAATTGCGATCCGGGAAGTAGCTCAGAAGCAGCGCGATGCCGCGCTGGATGAAGTGGATGCTGGTGGATTCCAGCGGTTCCAGGAAGCCTGCCGACAGACCGATCGCCACGCAGTTCTTGCTCCAGAAGAGCTTGCGGCGGCCGGTGGCAAATTGCAGCCTGAGCGGTTCGGCGAACGCCTTCCCTTCGATGCTCGACAAAAGCTCGTCTTGCGCCTGTGCATCGCTGATGAAGTTGCTGCTGTACACATAGCCGTTGCCGATGCGGTGCTGCAAGGGGATGCGCCACTGCCATCCCGCGGCCTTCGCCGTCACCCTTGTATAGGAGGACAGCGCACCGGTGCGTTCGCACGGCACCGCCACGGCTCGATCGCAGGGCAGCCAATGATTCCAGTGCTCATAGCCGGTCTGCAAAGCGCCTTCGATCAACAGGCCGCGAAAGCCGGAGCAATCGATGTAAAGATCGGCCTCGACCTGTTCTCCGCTCTCGAGGGTGAGGGCGCGGATGAAGCCGTTGTCCGACTGCAGCGCTACCGATTTGACTTTGCCTTCCGTGCGCTCGACGCCGCCGGCCTCGGCGATGGTGCGCAGGTATCGCGCGAACAGCGAGGCATCGAAGTGCAAGGCGTAGGTGATTTTTTCCAAGGGCGAATTGGCGGCTTGCACCGGCCGCATGAATTTCGCAGCGTAGGCCGCCGTCGCCTCCAGCGAATATTCCTCGAGCCTGCTCGCCTTTCCCTCGCGAAAGGCTTTCAGCCAGCAGGCCGAGAAAGCGACGGGGCCCAAGTCGAAGCCGGTTTGTCCGAAGGGATGCAGGTAGCTGTGGCCAATTCGCGTCCAGTCCTTGAACTCGATGCCCAATTTGAAGGTCGATTGGGTCTTGCGGACGAGGTCGTTCTCGTCGATCCCTGCCCCGCGGATGAAATGCATGATCGGCGGTATCGTGGCCTCGCCGACGCCGATGATACCGATCTGCTCGGACTCGATCAGGCGTACGCGCACCTTCGGCGCCTTGAAGAACTTCGCGAGGCTCACGGCTGTCATCCAGCCCGCGGTGCCGCCGCCCACGATGGCGATGCTGCGGATAGGGAGTGCGGTCATGAGGTCAAACAGCTTAGCGCAAGCAGTGCGACTTTTATGAAAATAAGCTGGCCGCGGCGCTCGTCACAAAACAGGGCCGCCTGAAGAAGGCGGCCCTCTCTGTGGCTGTCACGGTCGGACAGGCTCCTAGAGTTTCGCGTGAACTCCGAGTGTGTATTGCCTTCCGGTGTCGACCACATCCAGGACTTGCTCTGGGAAGCGGCCGTGCGTGCTGTAAACCTGATCGGTGAGGTTCAGAGCCGTGAAATACACGTTGAAGTGCCTGTTGAACTGGTAGCTGGCGCTAAAGTCCACATACGTGGCGGCATTGACGAAGGTGGGCTCGATGCCGAACTGCGAGTTGTTCTGAATTTGACCGAAGCTATTCAGGAACGCATTTTGATGATTGATCGCGACGCGCGCCTGGAAGCCATACTTGTCGAAGAACGGTACAAAATTGTAAGAATTGGCCAGGCCCGTTACGGCGAAGCCGGACACACTGAGATTGTTGGGGTCATACGGCTTGTCAGTGCTGACAAACGTGGCGTTGGACTGGAACCCGAAGCCAGAATTGCCAAACGTGTACTGCCACGCCAATTCGATGCCTCGAACCTCGGCCGACGGGCCGTTGATTTGCGACGTGACTGCGAAAATCGCCGGGGCACCGCCGGGCAACGTCACGCCATTGATTGGCTGCGAAATGGTGCCCCCGACAACGAAGTTGGTCACTTCCTTCACGAATACATCCGCCGAGAGGTAGGAGTTCTGGGCGTAGTACCACTCCGCTCCGAAATCCAAATTGTCGGAAAGATACGGCAGCAAGGTCGGATTGCCGCCCGTTGCGTTGAGTCCTCCCACGCGCTGACCCGCCGGGACATTGAGATCCGGCGTGAGGAGGTTCAACGGCGCGCGGGTCAAGGTACGCGAGGCGTCGAAGCGCACCTTGAGGTTATCGGTCACGTACAAGCCCAGATCCAGGTTCGGCAACAGGTAGCGGTAGTGGCTCTCCGTGCTGATCGGGACGGGCGCGCTGGGAGTGAAGCTGTAGGCAGTATGGTCAGTCGGCACGATAGTCAGCTGACCCGTCGGCAAGCTGGAGATGCCGGAAGAGATCACGTGCGTGGACTCCATGCGCACCCCGACGTTGATCTTCAACGGCATGTCCTCGATCTTCTCGTTTAATGACAGGTTCAAATATGGCGACACCGTGCTCTCGGTAATGTCTTGGGACCCGCCGAGGTTCTCATACATGATGTATTTGCCGGTACACGGCGTCGGCACCGCTCAGGTTGCTGCACGTCTTCGTGTCGACATTCATCCCCGCGCCATTCAGACCCTGCAGGTAGTTCAAGATCGCATAGCCGTTGGCGGCAATAATCGCCGGCGGCAGATTGGCGCCGTTGCCCCAGCCGTTGATGAAACCCGAGCCGGTGCTGAAAGTGCTGGAGATCAGGTCCGCCGGTATCGGCGCGACGCCACCGGTGCCGACCGGGGGCGGGCCGTAGCCCGCATACATTTGCCAGGTGTACGGGAGGTCGGTAAATGCGCGCAGCGCCTCCTGGTCGTGGGTGAACTGCACGCCGTACTTGAATTTCAGCTGATCGTCGTGCCAGCTGCCTTCCAGCTTGAATTGATTGATGGTGTCCTTATTCTGGTTGTAAGACTCCACCAACACGTGCGAACCGATAAAGGCGGGGTTCACGAAGTTCGCAGCATCACCGCCCGGCCCAAAGCCGGTCGGATAGGGCAGGTTGTGGCCGCCGGGGGTGACGATACCGATCGGAGCGGCGTTGGGGCCGTTCCCATAGCCCACGTCGGCGTCCAAGCCGGCTTGGCTGGCGCCGTCGGGATTGAGTTTGGCAACTGCGTTATAGGCATCGAACATGTACGAGGTATGGGCGGTCGCGTCCCACTTCACGTTGAATCCAATGGTGTTGAGCGTCGTCTGCGACTGGTTGATCTGCGCCTGAAAATCGGTGGGCGTACCCGGCTGCGTGAAACTCGTCACCGTGCCGTTGGGCGCCTGAACCACGTCCGTCAATGCCGCGTTGTTGAACCAGACGCTGAAACCCTGTTGCTGCTGCACCAAGGTTTCCTTGGAGTAGTTGTCATCGAGCGTCAGTTCCAAGCCGTCCACGGGCCTGGCCTGCAGGACTAACCGGCCGCCGACGCGCTTGTCGTCGTTGTGTTCCTGATAGATGCCGTAGTCCTGGATGAACCAATCCTTGATGGTCGGGGGCGGGCTGGTGGCCGAGCCCGGGGGAACGGCACAAGGTCCGGCGCCTGCCAATTGGCAGGGCACCAATCCACCGCCCGAGGCCGGGTTCCCGCCGATCCAACCTTGAATGTTGATGTGGTTGGCGCGCACCTTCGTGTCCGAATAACCGGCAGTGCCCAAAATACCGAAGCGATCGTCGGCGAAGGTGGTGCTGAACAACAGACTTGCGTTCGGCGTGATCTTGTTGTCGCCTTGTGAATCGGTTCCCGAGAGCGAGCCCGCCAATTGCATTCCGGGGTGATCGAAGGGCTTCGGGTACTTGATATTGATGGTCGCGCCGATCGCACCGCTGGAGAGGGTGGCGTCGGGGGTCTTCAAGACGTCCACCTGACTGACGAACTCGGAGCCGATTGATCCGAAGTCGAAGCCGCGCGTGCTATTGCCGAAGGCGGTCGGCACCTGGCGGCCGTCGAACAGGGTTTCATTGAACTGCGGACCAAACCCGCGCACGGTAATTTGCGTCGGCTCGCCGGTGGTCGAACTGCCGCCTGTACCGGTCAGCGACATCGCTCCCCGGGTCACCGTCACGCCGGGAATTCTCTCCAATGAGGCCGCAAGGTTCGAATCGGGGAATTTGCCGATGTCCTCTGCGGAAATCGCGTCAACGATGCCGAAGGCGTCGCGCTTGATGTCCAAGCTTTGCTGCAAGGAGGCGCGAATGCCCGTTACGACGATTTCCTGCAACTCGTCAGTTGAGGCACCCGTGGTGGCGGCATCTGTGGTGGCGGCGCTACTCGTCGCCGAGAGGGCGGTCAGGGAGAGCGTCGAGGCCCCTCCGAGACATATTGCATGCACAAGGCGGCGGAGATAAGCACTCGATGCGGAATCTTTCATTTGTCCCCCAAGCTCGATCTAGTTGTCGGCAGTGTTGTCAGCAAAACACTACATTTTTGATGGTTGCGCTACCATATTAACCATTATTTTGCCGTTGGCAATCATTTTGTGGTTGCGCTACCAATTGTTCTACATATATCAGCGCCGTGAAATATCAGAGCGCAGGTTTTGCCTAACCGACCATATCCTCGAGCTCCCGGCCGCGCGTTTCGTGCACCATCTTCAGCACGAACAGAATCGAAACAAATGCGCAGGCCGTATAAAACCCGTAGGTGATTGGCAAACCGATGAATTTGGCCAGTGCGGGGAAACTGACGCTGATGAGAAAATTCGCAATCCATTGCGCCGCGCCGCTGACCGCGAGCCCCGACCCGCGGATCTGGTTCGGGAACATCTCACCCAGCATCACCCACATGACCGGGCCCCAGCTCAAATTAAAAAATATCACGTAGAGATTGGCGCTGATCAGGGCCATCCGGCCCACCGTGGGCGCCAGATGCAATGTGCCGCCGCTCAAATCCCCGGTCGCAAATGCAATGGTCAGGGCCGCCAAGGTGACGGCCATGCCGATCGAGCCGATCATCAGCAGCGGTTTTCGGCCGATGCGATCGATGAGGAAAATCGCCAACAGGCACGCGCCGATCGACAGCGTACCGCTCAAGATGTTGATCTTGAGCGAATCGGCCTCGCTGAAGCCCACCGCCTGCCACAGCACGGCGCCGTAGTAGAACACCACATTGATGCCCACCAGCTGCTGAAAGGTCGCGAGGCCAATGCCCACCCACACGATGCGCCGCCATCGGCCGGTCTTGCGGTCGATGAGATCCGACAGCCGCGGCGTGTGATCGGCGGCCAGCGAACCCTTGATTTCCCGGGCTTTGGTCGCTGCCGCGGCGCTGCCGAACAAACGCGTCAATACGGCCAGAGCCTCTTCGTGGCGGCCGCGCGCCACCAGATAGCGCGGACTCTCGGGGATGAACAGCAGCGTCAACAGGAAGATGCTCGCGGGGATGACCTGCATCCAGAACATCCAACGCCACGCGGCATATCCCAGCCACAGGACCTCGGTCGAGCGGCCGGCGACATGCGCCAGGAAGTAGTTGCCCAGGAATGCGCCGGTCAAACCGGCGATGATCATCACCTGCTGCACGCTCGACAAGCGTCCGCGCATGCTCGCCGGCGTCACTTCGCTGATGTAGGCCGGCGACAGCACGCTGGCCGCACCCACGCCCACGCCGGCGGCGAAGCGCGCCAGGATCATCATCACCGCGGAAGTCGCCGCGCCCGAAGCGAGCGCGCTCAAGATGAACAGCGCAGCTGCCGCCAGCATGACGCGGCGGCGGCCCCAGCGATCCGCCGAACGGCCGGCGGCAAAGGCGCCGACCGCGCATCCGGGCAGCAACGCGCTCACCGTGATGCCGAGCCATGCCTCGCTCAATTCGAAGGTGCTTTTCAGTCCTTCCTGCGTGCCGTTGATGACGCCGCTGTCGTAGCCGAACATGAAGCCGCCGATGGTGGCGACTCCCACAATGGCCGAGATCAACGGCAAATTAATCGTTGCATCGCGATGATCGCTCAAGCTGTTTTCTCCCCGCGGCCGCCGGCGCGGCTGTGCAAAATTACGTTCTTATGGGTGCCAACGCACCGAAATCAGGCATAGAATGATAGCGCTACCGTATAATCCAAATAGAACTATTTCCCTAACGCAAGCAATCGCCTCATGTACATGGGCATCGACATTGGCACCTCGGCCGTGAAGGCAGCCGTGGTTGACGACACCGGCAGTGTAGTCGATCAGGCCAGCGCCGCGCTCAGCGTCTCGCGGCCGCATGCCCTGTGGTCGGAGCAAAATCCGGCGGACTGGTGGTCGGCGACCAACAACGCCGTGAGCGACTTGCGCTTAGGCGTACGCAAGGCCGTGCGCGCCATCGGACTATCCGGACAAATGCACGGCGCCACGCTGCTCGATAAACAGCAGCGGGCATTGCGCCCGGCCATATTATGGAATGACGGCCGCAGCGCACTGCAATGCGCGGAACTGGAAGCTGCGGTGCCGCAGATGACCCAGATCACCGGCAACCGCGCGATGCCGGGATTCACCGCGCCGAAACTGCTGTGGGTGCGCAAACACGAGCCGAAGATTTTCGCCGAAACCGCGACTGGTGCTGCTGCCGAAGGATTATGTGCGCTTGCGCATGACCGGCGAGACCGCCTCCGACATGTCCGACAGCGCAGGAACCCTGTGGCTCGACGTTGCGCAGCGGCGCTGGTCCGACGCCATGCTCGCCGGCACCGGACTGAACGAATCGAACATGCCCCGGCTGTTCGAGGGCAATGAAATCACCGGCGAGTTGCGCGCGGAAATCGCCGAGGCCTGGGGCATGTCGCGGGTGCCCGTGGTCGCCGGCGGCGGCGACAATGCCGCGGGCGCGATCGGTGTCGGCGTGGTGCGCCCCGGGGATGCCTTTTTGTCGCTCGGCACCTCGGGCGTGCTGTTTCTCGCCAACGACGGCTATCGGCCGAACCCGGCCGGCGGCGTGCACACTTTCTGTCACGCCATTCCGAAGCGCTGGCATCAAATGTCGGTGATCTTGAGCGCCGCGAGCTGCGTCGACTGGGCCGCGCGCCTGTGCGGTCTCGGCACGGCGAGCGCGTTGTTCGCGGCGGCCGAGGCGCGCAGCAAGCCGGGCGATACGGAAATTTTCCTGCCCTACCTATCCGGCGAACGCACGCCGCATAACGACCCCAATGCGCAAGGCGTGCTGTTCGGCCTGACTCACGAGACATCGCCGGCGAGCATCGCGCAGGCGGTGTTGGAAGGCGTCGCCTTCGCCTTTCGCGACGGCATGGATGCGCTGCTGGCGAGCGGCGCGAAGATCGAATCGATCTCGGTGATCGGCGGCGGCGCGCGTTCGGTCTACTGGGGCAAAATCTTGAGCTCCGTATTGCGCCGGCCCCTGGCCTACCGCGACAGCGGCGCGGTCGGGCCGGCCTATGGCGCCGCGCGGCTCGCGCGCATGGGCGCCGAGAACGCCAGCGTCGAGGATGTGTGCACGCCGCCGCCCATACTGCACGTGGCCGAACCGGACGAGCGCCTCGCCGATCTTTACACCGAACAGCTGCGGCGCTATCGCGCGCTGTACCAGAATCTAAAAGGCCTATTTTCGGAGACACGCCCTTGAAGCGCTCATATTTCGGCGACATCGCCCCGATACAGTACGAAGGTCCGCAATCGGAAAACCCCCTCGCCTACCGTTTCTACGACAAGAATCGCGTCGTCGCGGGCAAGACCATGGAACAGCACCTGCGCATGGCGGTGTGCTACTGGCATACCTTCAACTGGGAAGGCACCGACATATTCGGCGCCGGCACGTTTCATCGTCCCTGGCACGGCGGGCCGCTCGATCAAGCCGCGGCCGATCACAAGCTGCATGAGGCGTTCGAGTTCTTCACACGCTTAGGGTTGCCCTACTTCTGCTTTCACGACGTCGATGTCATGGCGCAGGCGCACACCATCCGCGAACACGTCGCGAACTTTCTGCATATCGTGGAAAAGATCCAGGCCAAGATGGCGGCGACCGGCGTCAAGCTGCTGTGGGGCACTGCGAATCTGTTCAGCCATCCCCGCTACATGGCGGGCGGCGCCACCAACCCGGATCCGGAGGTGTTCCGTTTCGCCGCGACCCAGGTGCGTCACTGCCTCGAGGCGACGCACCGCCTGGGCGGCGAGAACTATGTGCTGTGGGGCGGACGCGAAGGTTACGACACGCTGCTCAACACCGATCTGCGCCAGGAGAAAAACCAGCTCGGACGATTTCTCTCCATGGTGGTGGAACACAAGCACAAGATCGGCTTCAAGGGTGCGATTCTGATCGAACCCAAGCCGCTCGAGCCGACCAAGCATCAATACGATTTCGACGTGGATACGATTTACGGCTTTCTGCGCCACCATGGCCTGGAGAAAGAGGTCAAGGTCAATATCGAATCGAACCACGCCACGCTTTCCGGCCATAGCTTCGAACACGAGATCGCCATGGCGGTCGACCTCGGCATCTTCGGCTCCATCGACATGAATCGCGGCGATCCGCAGAACGGCTGGGACACGGATCAGTTTCCCAACGATCTGCGCGAAATCACCCTGGCCCTGTACTACGTGCTCAAGGGCGGCGGCTTCACCACCGGCGGCAATAATTTCGACGCCAAAGTGCGGCGTCAAAGCATCGATCCCGCCGACCTGTTCTACGGGCACATCGGCGCCGTCGACGTTCTGGCGCGCGGCCTGTTAAGCGCCGCCGCCATGCTGGAAGGCGGCGAAATCGCGGCCTTCGTGGAACAGCGTTATGCCGGCTGGCACACCATCGCGGCGCGCAACATGCTGGAAGGCCGCACCACCCTGGCGGCCGTGTCCGACGCCGCGGTGGCCGATGAGATCTCGCCGAGCCTCAAGTCCGGGCGGCAGGAATATCTCGAGAATGTGGTGAGCCGCTACATCTCATGAGCTCTTGAGCCGCGCGTGTTCAGGAGCTCTGAGCGGGGCCGCCGAAGGCGGCTGCGATTTTCAGCCGCCGATGTGCAGCAGCGTGGTTTTCAAATCCACGGAATTCGGCCCGGCCATGACTTCGAAGGCGCCCGCTTCGACCACGCGCTGCATCGCGATGTTCCACATGCGGAAAGTCTCGGGCGTGAGCGTGAAGGTCACCGTCTTGGACTCACCCGGCGACAGGGTGACGCGCTCGAAGCCCTTGAGTTCCTTCAGGGGCCGAGTGACCGAGCCCACCAATTGATGCACGTACAGCTGCACGGTCTCATCGCCGGAGCGCGAACCGGTGTTGCGCACCGGCACGCTGACCGTCACCGTTCCATCGATGCCGATGTGATCCGCTGACAATTGCGGTGCGCCGACTTCGAAAGTCGTGTAGCTCAACCCATAGCCGAAGGGATAAAGCGGCGCGACCGTGTCGAACAAGTAGCCGCGGCGCGCGGAGGGCTTGACGTTGTAGAACATGGGCAGCTGGCCGACGCTGCGCGGAATGGTCACCGGCAATTTACCGCCGGGATTCACGTCGCCGAACAGCACGTCCGCGACGGCGTTGCCGCCCTGCTCGCCCACGTACCAGCCTTCGATGAGCGCGTTGGTCTTTTCGGCGATCGCCACGGTGGAGGCCGGGCGCCCGTTGATCAGCACGACCACAATGGGTTTGTTGAGCGCGCGCAGGGCGTCGAACAGCGCCTGTTGTTCGCCGACCAGATCCAGGCTGTCGCGGTCGCCCAGGTGGGTTTTGGCCCAACCTTCGCGGCTGGTCTGTTCGGTATCGCCGATCCCTAAAATGATGCGATCCGCGCCGCGCGCGACTGCCACCGCTTCCTCGATGAGCCGTTGATTCTCTTTCGGATCGGCCAGCTGCACCTCATCCGCCCACCAATCGTCGTTCGCGGTGATTTTCACGCCCTGCGCAAAGACGATCTTGGCACGCGTGCCCACCTTGGCGCGGATCCCGTCGAGAATCGACACCGTCACCGGCGGCTGACCGTAATAGCCGCCGAGCCGGGCCACCGCCGCGTTGGGACCGATCACGGCGATCACCGGCGCCGCACCGGAGCTGAGCGACAGCGGCAAGGTGCCGTCGTTTTTGAGCAGGATGAGCGTGCGCTGCGCGGCCTTCAACGCCAGCGCGCGCGCCTCGGCATTGTTAGTGAGCGCCGCGGCCTGGTCGGCATCGGCGAACGGATGCTCGAACAATCCGGCGCGGAATTTGAACTCCAGCAGGCGGCGCACCGCGGTGTCGATGCCGGCGACGGCAACCTTTCCGTCGCGCACTTGTTGCGCCAGGGTGCCGTAGTCGCCGCCGCTCGGCAGGTCGATGTCCACGCCGGCCTCGAGCGCCAGGCGCGCGGCCTCTTCCGGGGTCGCGGCGATGTGATGCAGGTTCTGCAAATCCTCGATGGCGTAGTAGTCGCTCACCACCACGCCCTTGAAGCCCCACTCGCCGCGCAACACCTTGTCCAACAGCCACACGTTCGCGTGGCTCGGCACGCCGTCAATTTCATTGTAGGAAGGCATCACCGCGCTCACGCCGGTGCGTGAAATGGCCTGTTCGAACGGCGGGAAGAAGTATTCCCGCAAGGTTCGCTCCGAATAGGGCGCGGGGCCCGCATTGGTGCCGCTCTCCGGTTGGCCGTGTCCGGTGAGGTGCTTCAGGGTGGCGAAGACTTTGCCTTCTCTCAAGTCCCGTGTCCTGCCCTCGCCTTGCAACCCCTCGACCGCCGCCACACCCATCTCGCCGACCAGGTAGGGATCTTCGCCGAAGGTTTCCTCGATCCGGCCCCAGCGCGGATCGCGCGCCACATCGACCACCGGCGTGAGCGCCTCCGAGACGCCGCGCGCGCGGATTTCGCGCGCCGTCACCGCATTGACCGCGCGCACCAGCTTCGGATCCCAGCTCGAGGCGAGTGCAATGGCCTGCGGAAAACTGGTGGCGCCCAACGCTGCGTAGCCGTGCAGCCCTTCCTCATGGAACATAATGGGAATGCCGAGCCGGGTCTTTTCGATGGACCAGTGCTGCAGGGCGTTCACCAGGCGGATCGTGGCGCGCGCATCGCGGCCCGGTATCAGCCGCGGCGAAGCGGGTCCCGTGGCGTCCGACGGCCGCGCAAACTGACCGATGCCGTTCGGGTATTTCTGCGCCATTTTCGCCGGGTTGAACTCGAGCTTGGCGTCGAACACGTCGCGCTTCTCGTCCCAGATGCTCATCATCTGCGCGACTTTCTCTTCCAGCGTCATGCGCGACAGCAGATCTTCGACGCGGGCATCGACGGCGGCCGCGGGACTTTTATAGAGCGGTTTGGCCGGCGGCGCGGCGGCCAGCGCCGTCGTGAACAAGCCGAAACCGGCGGCAAGGCTCAAGAGCCGCGCGAACGCTGCTTGCTGCATTGAGAATTTTCCCCCAAAGTCCGGCCGATGGATTTTTCTGATAGCGCTACCATGATGGATTCCGTTTGGCTTTGTCAACCCATTTGCTTTTACCACCCGGACCGGCGTCAAATACATGACCGCTCCATTGTAAGCTGACACTCGCATGAGAATTAGATCGGCCCAAAAACGCATTGCTGCCCGCGATCGGAAACCCAAACGTCGCAATCAGGGTGCTCCGACCATCGCGGATGTCGCCGCCCATGCGGGATTCGCGCCGATGACGGTATCTCGGGTGATCAACGGCGAAGACAACGTGCGGCAGGCGACGCGCGAAGCGGTGCAGGCCGCCATCGCCAAGCTGAAATACTCCCCAAATCTCGCGGCGCGCACCCTGGCCGGTGCAGAACAAGTGCGCATCGGCATGCTGTACAGCAATCCCAGCGCCGCTTTCCTGAGCGAATTTCTGGTCGGCAGCCTGGAGCAAGCGCGCTTGAGCCAGGTGCAGTTGGTGGTCGAGAAATGCGACGCCGACCAGCACGAGGACGACGTGGTGCGCGGATTGCTCGCCACCGGCGTCGACGGCATCATCCTGCCGCCGCCGCTGTGCGACTCCAAGCGCATCCACGCGGTTCTCATGAAAGCCGATGCGCTCGCGGTGGCGGTGGCGAGCGCCAGTCCGCGCGCCGGCTTGTTGGCCGTGCGCATCGACGATCATGCCGCGGCCGTCGCGATGACGCGCCACATTCTGTCGTTGGGACACACGCGCATCGGCTTCATCATCGGCAATCCGGACCAGACCGCCAGCGCGCAGCGGCTGGCCGGATACAAGGCGGCGCTGACCGAGGCCGACATCCCGATCGACAATTCATTGATCCGCCAAGGACTCTTCAGTTACCGCTCGGGCCTCAAGGCTGCCGATCAATTGCTGAGTCTGGCGAAGCCGCCGACCGCCATTTTTGCCAGCAACGACGACATGGGTGCGGCCACCGTCGCGGTCGCCCATCGTCACCACCTCGACGTGCCCAAGGGCCTGACTGTGTGCGGCTTCGACGACACGGAATTCTCTCGCTCCATCTGGCCCGAGCTCACCACCATTCGCCAGCCGATCGCGGACATGTCGCGCTCCGCCATGCTGCTGCTGCTCAAGAAGATCAAGGCACGGCGCGAAGGCCGCGACGAAGAAGTCAAGCACGCGCTGCTCGACTTCACGCTGGTGCGCCGCGACTCGGACGGCCCGCCGAGCCGCTGATTCAGCGCTTGACCGCCTGAAAGCGGATGCTGGCCGAGAAACTCGCGCCGGCCGCAAGCACCGGCATGGCCGCATCCGGATCGCGCCGGTTGAGCGCATTGTTGAGGTGCGGCACGGGTTCGAAGCAGAAGAAGTCCAGTTCGCGCCGAATATAAACCACCGCATTGCCAAGCTCGGGAGACGCGCTGATCTGCAAAGCCCTTGCCTTGTCGGCCCACTCGATGCGCGCCGTGCCGTTCCAACCTGTAAAGCAATGGTCGATTTGCGCATGCTCCGCCGCCAATCCGCGCGAGAAGTCGTACTGACCGGAAGGCCTGACCTTCACATTGGGCAGACCGTCGTCGCCCACCAACCACACGCCCCGTGCCTCAAATGTCAGGCGCGCGCCGGCGCGCGGAAAGTACGGATGATGCCCGAAGGCCAGGGGCACCGGCTGCGGCTCCAGATTCACGGCGCTCAGTTCCAGCAGCAGCGACTCAGCCCTCGAGCGTCACACGCTGCCGCGCTTCGAAGGCGAAAGGCCATCCAGCATCCGGACGGTGCCGGTAGGTCAATTCCGCCGCCGCGGCGCCGCGCATGGCCACCTGCCACGGCCGCTCGAAACCGACGCCGTGAATGGCATGCGGTTCCGGCGGAAAATTCCGCGTCAGCTGGAGAGGCTTGCCGCCCCATTCGAAGCGGCCTTCGGCGATGCGATTCGAATACGGCACCAAAGGAAACCCGGCCGTGGCATAGGGATCACACGCTGCGACCGCCGCCTCGCCGGCAGCGCGCAGCATGTCTTGGCCGCTCACCGACCATGCCCCGATGCTGCCGCCCACTTGCGGCAGCAGGACGCAGCGGGCCGCGCCCTGGGTCAGGGTCAGCGCGTCGAGTACGGGCGGATCCAAAATCACCAATAAGCCTTATGATACGGGTCGACATTCTTATGATAGCGCTACCAGGAATCGCCGTCAGGTGCTTTGTGCGATGCTCGCGGGGACTGCCGTGGATCTGGCTGGTCTGCACCGCGGGCCTCGCCCATGCCGAGGACGGTTATGACCTCTGGCTGCGCTACCGTCCGGTAGAGGCAGCGTGGACGATGCGCTACCGCGCTTTTGCCGCCGAACTCGTGGCGCCGCCCGAGAACGCGGTTGCCATAGGCGAGTTGCAGCGCGCGCTCAAGGGACTCTTGGGTGCGATGCCGCCGGTGGTACAGGCGATCGGCCGCGACGGCGCCATTGTCCTGGGCACACCGGCCTCGCCGCTCATCGCCGCCCTGCACCTCGATCTGAAGAGCATCGGATCCGAGGGCTATGTCATTCGCAGCGCGATGATTCAGGGCCGCCGCGCCACCGTGATCGCCGCCAATTCAAACGCCGGCGTGCTCTACGGCAGTTTTCATTTCCTGCGCTTGCTGCAAACCCGCCGGGCCGTGGATTCTCTCGCCATCCAAGAGGCGCCCAAGTTGCAGCATCGCGTTCTCGACCACTGGGACAATCTGGACGGCACCGTGGAACGCGGCTACGCCGGCGCGTCCCTGTGGGATTGGCAAACACTCCCCGAGTATCTCGCTCCGCGCTACACGGACTATGCGCGCGCCTGTGCCTCCATCGGAATCAACGGCACGGTACTCAACAATGTCAACGCCGACGCCGAGAGCCTCACCCCGCAGTATTTGGAAAAGACGGCGGCGCTGGCGCGGGTGTTCCGGCCCTATGGCATCAGGGTGTACCTCTCGGCGCGCTTCAGCGCGCCCATGGAATTAGGCGCTTTGAAAACCGCCGATCCCTTGGATCCGGCGGTGCGCGCGTGGTGGCGGGAGAAGGTGGACGAGATCTACCGGCTCATTCCGGACTTCGGCGGCTTTCTCATCAAGGCCAATTCCGAAGGTCAGCCGGGTCCGCAGGATTACGGGCGCTCGCATGCCGAGGGCGCGAATTTATTTGCCGCGGCGCTCGCGCCCCACGGCGGCATCGTAATGTGGCGCGCCTTCGTGTATTCGGATCATCGGCAGGAGGACCGCACCAAACAGGCCTACGATGAGTTCGCACCGCTCGACGGGCGCTTCGACTCCAATGTGCTGCTGCAGGTCAAGAACGGCCCCGTCGATTTTCAGCCGCGCGAGCCCGGCCATCCCCTGTTCGGCGCGATGCCGAAAACGCCGTTGATGCTGGAAGTGCAGATCACCAAGGAATATTTGGGCTTCGCCACTCACCTGGTGTACCTGGGTCCGCTGTACGAAGAGACGCTGCGCTTCGACACTCAAGCGCACGGCCCGGGCTCGACGATTGCACAGGTAATCGACGGCTCTCTGCATGACTACCGGCGCACGGGCATGGCGGGCGTGTCGAATGTCGGCGCAGCGCGCAACTGGACCGGATCACAGTTCGATCAGGCCAACTGGCATGTGTTCGGACGTCTTGCGTGGAATCCGCAGGCATCAGTGCGCGAACTCGCCGAGGAGTGGGTGCGAATGACCTTCTCCAACGACGTCCGCTTCGTCGCGCCAACTGTGAACATGATGATGGACTCGCGCGAAGCCGCGGTGAATTACATGACGCCGCTCGGGCTCGCGCACCTGATGGCGGCCGGCCATCACTATGGCCCGGGCCCCTGGCAAGGCGGCGGCGCGCGTGCCGACTGGACGCCGCCCTATTATCATCGCGCGGACGCGGACGGCATCGGTGCGGATCGCGGCACCGGCGGCAGCAACGCAGTCTCGCAATATGCCCCGCCGCTCGCGGCCCAATTCGACGACGTCAAGCGCACACCGGAACGATACCTGCTGTGGTTTCATCATCTAAGTTGGGATTACCGGATGGCCTCCGGGCGCACGCTCTGGGAGGAACTCGTCACTCACTACTCGCAGGGTGTTGAGACGGTGCGCGGCATGCGCCGCACCTGGGCAACCCTGGCCGGTTACGTGGATGCCGAGCGATTTGCCGAAACCAGCGCGTTTTTAAGAATTCAGGAAAAAGAGGCGCGCTGGTGGCGCGACGCGTGCGTGGCTTACTTCCAGAGTTTATCGAAACGGCCCCTGCCGCCGGGCCTTGCGCCGCCTGAGCGCACGCTGCAGGAATACGAGGCCATCACAAACCCGTACGCTCCGGGCAATCCCGGTTGGACTGCCGCTCCCTTTCGCCACTGATCTCATTCACCGGACCCTTCATGAAAAAAGATTTTTTCCTTGCCTTGATGTCAATGGCGCTCCTGCTGCCGGCGGCCGCGGCCTTTACGACGCAGGCCAGCGCAGCCTCGGCCAGCGCAGCAACGCCGAGCTTGCAGCCGATGCGCCGGGGCGTCCCTTGCTGCACGAAATTTTTGCCGACCACGCGGTCTTGCAGCGCGACCGGCCGATTCCAATCTGGGGCGAATCGGCCGCCGGCGATACCATTACCGTGACACTTGGGGGTAACACGGTGGCAGCGCGCGCGGATGCCGCAGGCCACTGGCATGCCGCGCTGGCCGCCATGGGCGCCGGCGGCCCTTACGAGCTTAAGGTGCACGCGCAATCGGGCGCCGGCCAATCGATATCCGATGTCTTGGTGGGGGATGTGTATCTTTGTTCCGGCCAGTCGAACATGGAATTGCCGGTCGCGAACAGCTTGGAGCATGCGCGTGAAATCGCGGATTCGAGCAACGATCGGATCCGCATCCTGACCGTCGCGCACACCAGCATCCCGGCACCGCTCGGGCACTTTCAAGCACCCGTGGCGTGGGCGGCGGCCGGACCTGAGACAATTTCCAATTTTTCCGCCGCCTGCTACTACTTCGCGCGCGAACTGCAAAAATCCGTGCAAGTACCACTGGGGCTGATCCATTCAGCCTGGGGCGGCTCGCGCATCGAACCTTGGATCAGCGAATCCGGCTTGCGCAAAATTGCGGACTTTCCCGCGCGCCTGGATCTGTTGAACCTCTATGCGCGCAATGCCAAAGCGGGCGACGATAAACTCGGCGAACTTTGGGAGGCCTGGTGGCGTGCGCGGGCGCCGGCGGGCTCGACCCCGTGGGCGAGGGCGGACGGCGATTGGCGCGCGGCGCCGGAACCGATGCGCAATTGGAAAACCTGGGGCGTTCCTGAGCTGGTCAATCATGACGGCATGGTGTGGTTCCGGCGCGGCGTCAGCTTGACGCCCCAACAGGCAGCGGGAAGCGCGACGCTGACCTTGGGCGGGATCGATGAAGTCGACGAGACCTGGGTGAACGGTCGACCCATCGGCAATTCCTTCGGCTGGGGGACCGAGCGCACGTACCAGTTGGCGGCCGGCACGCTGCGCGCCGGCGAGAATTCCATCGTGGTCAATGTGCTCAGCGTCTGGGATGCCGCGGGCATGTATGGGCCTCCGGAACACATGGGGCTGCGCTTCCCCGACGGCAGTTCCGTGAGCTTGGGCGGTCAGTGGCGCTACCAGTTTGTCCCGGAGAGTTTCGGCTACCCGCCGCGCGCACCGTGGGAATCCGTCGGCGGCTTGACCACCCTGTACAACGGCATGATTGCGCCGCTGGGTTCCTACGGCTTGCGCGGGGCGCTCTGGTACCAGGGCGAATCCAACGCCGGCGATGCCGCCCAATATCAGGTGTTGTTGACTGCGCTGATGCAGGATTGGCGGCGGCAGTTCGGCGCGCAGCTGCCTTTCCTCGTGGTCGAGCTGCCCAACTTCGGCGCCGTGACGATGACGCCCGGCGCATCCGACTGGGCGAACCTGCGCGAAGCACAGCGGCGCGCAGTGCTGGGCGACGCGCACGCCGCACTGGTGGTGACCATCGATGTGGGCGACCCGCGTCAATTGCATCCGCCCGACAAGCAGGACGTGGGGCGACGCCTGGCGCGGGCGGCGCGGCATCTGATTTATGGAGAATCGCTATCGGCGTCGGGTCCCGTGCCGCGCATTGCGAAGCATGAACAGGCGCGGATTGCGGTGAGTTTCGACGGCGTCGACGGCAGCCTCGTGGCCTACGGTTCCAATCGCCCTACGGCATTTGAATTGTGCGGCGCCGAACAAAGCAGCTGCCGCTACGTCGATGCAGCGCTTGAATCGAATCGGGTGCTGCTCGAGGCCAAGGATTTCGGCGGCGCGACGCGCGTGCGTTTTTGTTGGGGCGATGCGCCGATCTGCAATCTTTACGATGGATCCGGCTTGCCGGCCGGCCCTTTCGAGATCCCGATTCAACAATAAGCTGCGTGGCGTTCGGGGCGGAAATGTTACCGGCAGCCTTCGAGGGGGGTCGTTGGACACCGCCGGCAACACTTCCTAAAGCGCAATGTTAGCGCTACCATGCGGAAAAATACAACTGATCTGTGCGAAACTGCCAGGCCGCTGGAACCGCGGCCTGGCCGCTTTGGGGGAAAAAAATTAATACTTCAGTCCACGCAACCGAGAGCCTGCGGTTCTTCATGCCGCGTTATTCCGGTCGGATTGCAAGCGTGACGGTTTGAGGCGCCTTACTCGACGCGAATTTGCCAGGACGGTCGCCGCGGCCGGCGCCATGCTCGGCGCGCCTCTGCCCAAGATCGCCGGCGCGCAAGCGCCCTCCCCGCAACTTCTGCCCTTCCCCTCGGATTTTCTCTGGGGCTGCGCCACGAGCGCCTATCAGATCGAGGGCGCACCTACGCAGGACGGCCGCGGGCCCTCCATCTGGGACACGTTCTCGCACACCCCCGGCAAGACGCATAAGGGAGAAACCGGCGATGTAGCGGCTGATTCCTATCATCTCTATAAGGAAGACGTAAGGCTGCTCAAGGAGTTGGGCGTCAAAACCTATCGCTTTTCCCTCTCCTGGACGCGCATCTTTCCCCAGGGCAAGGGCAAGCCTAACGAAGCGGGACTCGCCTACTATCAGCGGCTCATCGACGAGTTGCTCAACAACGGCATCGAGCCTTATGTGACTCTGTTTCACTGGGACTTGCCCCAGGCGCTGAAGGGCGGCTGGCAATCGCGCGACACTGCCAAGGCCTTTGCCGACTATGCGGGTTTCGCCGCCCAGAAACTATCGGACCGCGTACGCCATTTCATGACCACCAATGAATTCGTGTGCTTCACCGATCTCAGTTATCAAGTCGGACAATTCGCCCCAGGCCTGAAACTGGGTGCGGCGGAGTTGAACCAAATCCGCCACCATGGATTGCTCGCGCACGGCTTGGGCGTTCAAGCGATTCGCGCCAACGCGGCGGCCGGCACGCAAGTGGGCCTGGCCGAGAATCCGAAAGTGTACGTCCCGGTGATCGAAACGGCCGAACACTCGGAAGCGGCCAAGCGCGCGTTTCGCGAAGAGAACGCGCCCTTTCTCACCGCCGTGATGGAAGGCCGCTACACTGATGGCTATTTGCGGCGCGAGGGCGCGAACGCGCCCAGCGTGCAAGCCGACGACATGAAAATCATCGGCAGCCCGCTCGATTTCGTCGGACTGAACGTGTATCAGCCCGAATACGCGCGCGCCGATGCCTCGCCGGCAGGCTACGCCATCGCGCGGCGGCCGAGTTCATTTCCACGCATGGCGTCGCCGTGGTTGTTCATCGGACCCGAGGTGATTTATTGGGCCATTCGCCATACCAGCGATCTGTGGAAACCGCGCGCTCTGTACATTACCGAGAACGGCTGTTCGTCCGAGGATTTCCGCGACTCCGGCGGACGCGTCGAAGACACCGACCGGGTGATGTTTCTGCGCAATTACCTCACGCATCTGCAGCGCGCCGCGATGGAAGGCTATCCGATCAAGGGCTATTTTCTGTGGAGCTTGATGGACAACTTCGAGTGGGCCGACGGCTACGGCAAACGCTTCGGGATTTACCACGTCGACTTCAAGTCGCTGAAGCGCACGCCAAAACTCAGCGCGCAGTGGTATCGCGAAGTCATTGCACGAAACGCCGTGCAGTAGATTTTAGATTCCCCACTTCACGGATGGCGATTCCACCACCACGCCGCCGCGAACAGCACCACCATCATGATGGACGCTGCCAACTTGATCAGCGTGCCGAAGACCAGGCCGATCCAAGCGGCCACTCCAACGTGCGTCGAGCGCGCCAAACCCTGTACCGGACGAGAGTTCGCCGAGCAAGGCGCCCACAAAGGGCCCGAGCACCAGTCCCGGTATTCCTAAAAACAATCCGACGACGGTGCCGATGAGCGCGCCGCTGATGGCCCGTGCGCTCGCGCCGACGCCTTTTGCGCCCAACGCGCCGGCGACAAAATCCAAAAGCAGGCCGATCGCGGCGATGCCGGCAATGCCGATCAGCCAGCCGGTACTTACATGTTTGTAGTGATCCACGCCGGCGGCCAGCCAGATGCCGCCGAATATCAGCGGTATTCCGGGCAGCAGGGGCAGCACCGCGCAGGCCAAACCAGCCACGATCAACAGCGCCGCAATGAGGTCGAGAAAAATCCCCATGAGCCGAAGTCTAGGCTCGGCATGCCGCGCGGGTCCACGGCATGCCGGTGCGACGCGGAACTTCAGACCTGGGGCATGCCTGGAATCGGCAAGACCTCCATGACTTCCACCGACTCGCCCGGGAAATTCGCAAAATGCGGATGCTTCTCGAACATCTTGGCGGCCGCTTCGTGGGAGTCGGCGCGGACCACCACGTAGCCGCTCATGGCATTCTTGGTGTCCGCCACGCCTTGCGGTCCGATGCGCTTGGTCTTGCCGAGCGGCCCGCCGGTCTCGGCGATCACGGACTTATGGGCCGTCATCCAATCACCCCACGCCTTGATTCCCTCGGCCTCGAGCTTTTTGCGCTTGCCTTCCTCCATCGCCATCCATTCCTTCATTTTGGGCGAAGCAGGCGTACCGATAAAAATAGCGAGAAAATTCTTCATAGATTCACTCCGGTTTAAATTTCAAGGCGGAAAAATTTCAGCCTGCCGCTTGCGCCAGCACACGCTCTTCCGGCCAGGGATGCGCCCAGGCGGGGATGCGCTTCAGGCCATCGATCCAACGCACAATGTTGCTGTACGGCTCCAGCGGCATTTCCGATTCGCGCCAATAGTTCGCCATCGAAGCGAGTTGGAAATCCGCTATCGTCAGCCGCCCGCATGCCGCGTAGGTACGTCCGGCCAGATGTCCGTCGAGCACGGCGGCAAACTTGAGCAGGTTGGGCACGTTGGACTGCAACGATTCACGATCCGGCGGCCCCATTCCGAAAGTCGACTTGACCACGTGCTCGAAGTAGAACGGTCCCACCGCCGGCGACCAGTGGCAGTCGTTCCACGACAACCAGCGCAGCACCTCGACCTGCTCGGCCGCGCGCTGCGGCCACATGTCCGATCCGGCCTTGATGCACAGGTAGGTCATGATGGCCGATGATTCCCATATCACCTGGTCTCCATCGACCAGCAGCGGTGCTTTCTTGTTGGGATTGAGCGCAGCATAGGCCGGGGACTTCAGCCCGCCGCCCATCAGGTCGACTTGCACGAATTCCGCTTCAATCCCGAGATGCTTTGCCAGCGCCAGCACCCGCCGGGGCGCCTGTGCCTTGATCCAATAAATCTTCATATCGGGCACTCCTTGAGCTAAACGCCGGCTTGCGCGGGCGGTCGAAGACGCAGTTCTTTAAAGACGATTGAGCAGCCTTCATTTCGACACCCCTATAGGGGTGATCATCGGGTTGATCCTGCCGTTTCGCAATCATGACGTTTCACCTGTTTGGATATCGACACCCGTCCCTTCGGAGAATTCATGGGGCGTGGTAGCCTTTGGGATCTTAAGGGACGTAGGTGTCTGAAATTGAAAGCATCTGTACTCAAGGCGTCTGGATTAATGGTGTTGGCCTGCCTATCCGGCTGCAGCTGGTTTCATCACAAGCCGAAGGTACCGGATCCAACCGAGCTGATAGTCACCGGCGCACCGGCAGGTTCAGTCCTGTTCGTCGATGGCGTTCAAACCGGCCAACCCAGTGAAGCCAACCGGCCGCAGGTGCTGGATGTCGTGCCGGGCACGCATGTCCTGGAAGTGAAAACGGGCGACACGGTCGCCTACCGCGAAAATACCTATGTGGCCCAAGGCGACAAACGCGTCGTCACAGTGTTGTCGGGCAAGTAGGCACTCCTAAGGGAGACAGCCCAAGGCGGCCAGGCAGCCGCGGCTGAGCTGCTGCATCGGCGCGAAGATTTGCTAGAGTAGGCTGTAGGGGCGCGGTCCGCGCCCTTCGATATGCCGCGCACGGCCTATACGCGGCGTCTCGCGAGAATTCACAATAATAGCCGCCGAGAACCCAGCGTGGACGCGCCGAAATACCGCGCCTTTATAAGCTACAGCCACCGGGATGCGGCTTGGGCTTCTTGGCTGCACAGGTCCCTCGAGAGATACCGTCCGCCGAAGTCCTTGATCGGCACCTCCACCGCCCAAGGCGAGGTGCCGAAGCGGCTCGTGCCGGTGTTCAAAGACCGTGAAGAACTGCCGACCGCCACCGACCTCGGGGCGTTGATCAATGCCGCGCTCACGGGGTCCGCCGCCCAGATTGTCATTTGCTCGCCGCAATCGGCCAAGTCGAAGTGGGTCAACGAGGAGATTCTGGCCTTCAAGCGTTTGGGGCGCGAGGATCGCATCCTGTGCATCATCGTCGGCGGAGAACCGTATGCCAGCGATATGCCGGGACGCGAAGAGGAAGAGTGCTTCCCCCCGGCCCTGCGCTTTCGCTTAGGTGCCGATGGCAACCTGAGCACCACGCGCACCGAACCGATCGCTGCCGATGCGCGTCCCGGCAAGGACGGCAAGAACAACGCCAAACTCAAACTGATCTCCGGACTGCTCGGTGTCGGATACGACATGCTGCGGCGCCGCGAGCAACAACGGCGCAATGCGCGCCTGTTCGCATTTTCCTGTGCGGCCGCGGCCGGCATGGTGATCACCAGCGGGCTGGCCGCCTACGCTCTGGTGCAACGGGCCGCCGCGCAGCGCGAAACCCTGCGCGCCGAGGCGGAGGCACGCACCTCCAAAGAGGCGACCCGGTTCCTCGTCGATCTGTTTAGGATCTTCGATCCCAGCGAAGCGCGCGGCAGCACGGTGACCGCACGCGAGATGCTCGACAAGGGCGCCAGTTCGCATCGAGAGTGAATTGGCGGCGGAGCCGGCCATTCAGGCCACGCTGATGGACACCGTGGGTACGGTTTACATGGGCCTGGGTCTCTTTGCGCAAGCGCGGCCGCTGCTCGATGGGGCCGTGGCGAAACGGCGCCGGCTGCAAGGGATCGATCCCTTGGACCTGTCGGATTCCTTGAGTCATCAAGGCGATCTGATGGCCTTGCAAGCCGATTACGTGGGGGGCGAGAAGGCGTACCGCGAAGCGATCCGCATCGAATCGGCCCGTCCGAACGATCGGCAAAACCAGGAAAAATTGGCAAACTCACTCAACGGCTTGGGCACCTTGCTCGCCAAGCAGGGGCGTTACGCCGAGGCCGAGGAGAATTTGCGCGAGACCTTGGAGCGGCAGAAGGCTCTGTATGGCGCAACCCATCCTGCGGTCGCGCGCACGCTGAAGGATCTGGCCCGAGCCATCGCCGACGGCGGCGATCTCAATAAAGCGATTCCGCTGATGCAGAGGGCCGTGGCGATGCAGCGCACGCTGCGCGGCCAGGAGCCGCATCCGGATCTCGCCGAAGCGCTCAATGACATGGGCCTGCTGCTGTACCAAAAAGGCGATTTGGACGAAGCCGAGAAGTTCTATCGAGAATCGCTGGCGATGAACCGCAAACTGCTCGGCGACAAGCACCCGGAAATCGCCAATGGGCTCGAAAATGTCGCCATGACGGTGCAAGACAAGGGCGACCTCGGCGGCGCTGAAACGCTCTACCGTCAATCCCTCGACATGCGGCGCGAGTTGCTCGGCGCCGAACATCCGGAAGTCGGGCGAACGCTGCTCAATCTTGCCTCGCTGCAGTACGACCGCGGCGAGACGAGCGAGGCGCTCACGAACATGCGCGAAGTGCTGGGGATTTATCGCAAGGCCTACCCTAAGGATCATCCGGAAACCGCCCGGGTCTTAAACGTGATCGGCTCTTGGTTGACGATCGGGGCCGAGGACACGGAAGCCGACGTCTACCTCGAGGAGGGGTTGGCAATGCGCCGCCGGCTGTTCAACGCGCAGCACCCCGACGTGGCTTCGAGTCTGATCGCGCTTGCCATCCTGAGGGTCGACCAGAAAAATTTCACCCAGGCTCTCGACTTTGCGCGTAGTGCCAAGGCGATTTATACGACCGCCCTGTCCGCCGATCACTGGCGCACCGCGCTCGCCGAATGCGCAGAAGGCGCGGCGCTGACGGGTCTTGGCCGCTACCCCGAGGCGGAAAAGCCTCTCACCCATGGCCACGCGATTTTGGTCAAGGACAGCGGCTTGCCGCTGATCTATCGAACCCTGGCGCAGCGTTACTTCGACACCCTGCACCAGCGCGAAAAGACGCAGGTTGCGGACGCGACCAAACAGAATGCACCGACGCCGTAACATAACGCATAACGTCGGCGCAACATCCGTAACAATCATTGTGTTAGCGTATGCGCACTTCGGATGGGGTCGAGCGCGCAGCGATACCCCCAAAGAACAAAAACCGCTAAGGGGATACCCATGGATTTCCATTCAGTGAACAAATATTTTCGCGCGCCCTCGGTGCGCCGCCAAACCGTCACGCGACTTGCTGCCGGCGTCGCTGCACTACTGGCTGTCACCTCTCTGCACGCACAGACCGGGCCGCAGACCGTGCCGGTGGCACAAATTGGCCTGACCGGCGTGAACAGCAACGACAATGCGCTGTACAACGTGACCGTCACGCCGAACACGCCGCCCAATATCGGCGCGTTGATCACCGGCACCTCGGTGCTCAATACCGATGCCGCCGCGCAGGGAAAGTTTTTTCGCGGTCGCGCGCGTTCCAAACTCAGTCACCAGCGCCATGGACTTGATCGTGGCCGACGCGGCCAGCAATCGGATCGTGCGCTATCCCGGCCCGGGGCCGGCCAGCTACGCAGTCTCGACTCCGATCTTCACCTGGTCGAAAATAGCCGCGGGGCCCAAATATCCCGATCGCTCTCGCGTCCGATGTTGCGGGCAACGTATTTGCCGCAACGGCGGGCGCCGCCCTTCGACAAGGCCGCGTTGTGGGTGCTGCCCTTCAATGCGACGACCGGCGCCTACGGCGCGCCGATCTTGGTCGACGACACTTGCGGCCTCATCACCGAGGTTCTGGTGGCGACGACCTCGGCTACTCCCGTCGGCGCGGCAGCGCCGGCCTGGAACGCGGGCGACGTGCTCATCTGGTCAACGATATCTTCAATCCGCGCGTGCTGGTGTATTCGCAGGCGTCGATCGCGGGCGTATTGGCGAATCCGGGCCAGGGGCTCGGCAATCCGACGTCGACCGCGGTCGCGTCCTCGCTGCTGCGCGGCACGTTGCCGATCGGCATGGACATCTGGCCGGCGGATGCGGCGCATGGCGTGAGCCTGCTGCTCACGACGGTAGGCGGCCGGATCATGCGCTTCGATTCCGGTAGCGGCGCAATGACCGCGGATTTTGCCAGCGGCTTAGGCCTCGGATTACAGCGCATCAAAGTGGGCACCTACTCGACCCTCACCTACGCGTTCGTGTCGCAGTTCGCGCTGGCGCGCGGCAAGATCCTGCAATTCGGCGCCCCGCCGGCGAGCGGCGCGAATACGCCGCTGGCGTCATTGAGCACCGGCAACAAAGATCCCCAAGGTCTCGCGGTGAGCAGTTCAGGCTCGGTGCCCGCGACCGCCTGCGTCGCAGCCGGCGGCTGTGCGCCGCTCGGCGCGCAGTTGACCACGCAGCTCTCGGGCCCCGGAAGCGGCAACCTTCCGCCCTCCGCGCCGCTGCTCGAAGAGAGCTGCGTGGTGAAAGCCGACCCGCGCGTCTCGTTCGTCAACGGCCCCTGGAGTTGCGGCGGCGGCGATTTGGATGTCGCGAAATACTGCCCCGGCTTCCCGCACACCGTGCTGCCCGGAACCATGTGCGGTCATTCCGGACCGACCGGATCTGGATTCGTGGTCATCAAGAGCACTGCCAAGGCGGTGGATGGGAGCGCCAACAATTCCTTCTTTCAGCACACGGTCAACCCCGACCTCCCGCTACCGGGGCCCTTGAATCTGGCCTGTCCGCAGATCCAGGTTTTTGCCTGGGCACCGCGCTCGGACTTGCCTTCGATCGAGGGCACCGCCGACGAGGGAGTCTCCCCGTTGGGCGGCAACTACTTCTTGGACCTCACCGGTTTCTGCGACAACGGCGGCGGCACCAGCCACGTGTTGTCCATGATGGCCTATGGCTTGGGGCTGAACAGCGACACAACGACCGGCATGCTCACCGGCACTTCCGGATTCGTCACGGACAAGTTTACCCACCTGACCAACACGATCAGCGCGGCAAGCGGGCAAATCGATCCTACTGTCTACCCAACCGTCAAGGGCTACGTCGATCAGGCGCAGAGCTTTTTCAACGGCGGCGTTTCTCGAATCGGCATCGAATGGCTTCAGCTGCGCGATGAATTCGCTGGCCTCAGGCGACGCCTACGTGCAGGCCACCGTCGCCAACAGTCCGTCATTGTTCACAGGCTTAAAGCCGCCCGGCAATCCCAACCCGGCGGGCGACATCGACGGGCGTCTTGCCAACCTATTCTTGACCATCGATTCGTTTTTTCTAAAAAACCAGCCCCCGAATGCTGAATGGCCGACGACCAACGTTCCGCCATGCGTCACGCTCACGATCACGCCGGCGACGGCGACGCCGGCGGTCATACTCAGCTCCGCAGGTCCTGTCGCGGCGACTCTCAGCTGGGGCCCCGCCCCAACGACTTACCCCCTGTCGTTTCCGGCCACGCAATGTTCGATCTCGGCCAGCGACGGAACATATTTGACGCCGGGAGCGCCCGTGTCTGGTTCCGGTTCCGTGTCGACCGGCACGCTGACGACGCTGGGCACGCTACTCCGTTCAGCTCATGTGCACGGCGGCGCCGGGCAACACCATCAGCAGCCTCACGCAAGCGATGGTGAAGGTCATTGCGCTGCAATCAATTAGTGTGATGCCCGCTAGCGCCGTCAAGTAGCGGCCGGCGGCACGACGCAACTTGACGGCCACCGGTACTTACACCGACGGCACGACCATAGATCTCACGAGCACCTTGAGTTCCGATGCGACGAGCGTGGCCACGGTCTCGGCGGGCGTCGTGACTTGCAGTGCTACCGCGACCGTCGGCGGAACCGCGCATATTTCAGCAACGGGTTATACCGCAACCGGCACCATCACCGGTTCGACGACGGTAACGTGTCTGGCTCCGGTGCTTCAGTCCATCGCGATTGCACCCACGCAGCTCACGCTGCCGGCCGGAGGCACGACAGCCATTGACGGCCACCGATACTTACATCGACGGCGCGACGAGTGATGTCACGACCACGGTCCAGTGGAGTTCTGACTCGAGCGCCGCCACGGTGTCGTCCGCGGGCCTCGTGACCTGCGCCGCGGGCGCGACGATGAACGGCTCCGCGAATATCACTGCCACGAGCGGCAGCGGCGTCAGCGCATCGATCACCGTGACGTGCCAGGCGCCGTGCTCGAAGTACATCAGCGTGATAGCGTCGATTCACGGTGAGATTCCCCACGGCGGCACGGCAGCAGCTGCAGGCCATCGGCACCTATGCTTCCGGGGCGACGGCGAATCTCACCGCGACGGCAACCTGGATTTCGAGTTCATCGGCCGCGGCCACCGTATCGGCCGGCCTGGTGATGTGCAAGGCCAACCGTCAGGACGGCCTGGCGACCATCTCGGCCTCGGTGGGCTCGGTCAAAGGATCGACCAATATCGTGTGCGACGGAATAGACCGCTATTGACCTCAACTCGGCGCGTTCAGCCTGGAACGCGCCGATTTTCGGGATTGCGCCCGCCGGAGGTTGGTAATAGAAAAACGGAAATGAAGGTCAAGGACGGCGACGACGGCATCGTGGCCGTGGCGCTGGTCGGCAGGCTCGACACCCCGGGCGCCGCCGGCATCGAATTGCGCTTTACCGCATCGCTGGTGCCGCGCGCTGCGCGCGCGGTGGTCGACATGTCCAAAGTGGATTTCATCGGTTCCATGGGGATCCGGCTGCTGATATCGGTTGCCCGCGCCCTGGCCAAAAAGCAGGGCAAACTGGTGTTGTATGGACCTCAGCCCCTGGTCGAGGAGGTCTTCCACACCGTCGCCCTCGGGCAGATAATTCCCGTGCGGCCTGACGCAGCATCAGCGCTGGCGGCAGCGCGCTCCTGATTCGGCAGCAGGCTTAAGGTCTCCTCATCGACGCGCACCCGATTCGGCTGCTCTTGTCCGGGAGGCCGGACGGCTTCGAGCAAGGCTTCGCCCGCCTCTGCGGCGCGCTCGATGACCAGCAGCCAGCTTCTCCCCCGCGCCCGCTTCAATATCGAGTTGGTGTTCGAGGAAATCATCGGCAATATCGTGCGCTACGGCGCACCCCAGGGCCGCGAACTGCATATCGAAGTCTGCGTTGAAATCGGCGGCGAGCGCATCACGATTGTGTTCGAAGATGACGGGATACCCTTCGACCCCTGCGGGCTGGACGACGCCGCCCCTTTGAAGACTCTTGCCGAGGCGCCGGACGGGGGATTCGGCCTAAAACTCGTTCGTCACGCCGCGAAATCGATGCGCTACGAGCGCACCGACAGCAACGCAATCGTTTACTCGTGACGCTCGAGCGCAGCTAGACGTTCGAGCGCGGCATCGCGCGTGCGCGCGTCGTCGAACTCGATCACGATTTTGCCGCTGCCGTCGGTACGCTGGTGAAGCTCGACGCGCATGCCCGGCGCGCGCGTCACCTCGCTGACGACCGTGAGAAGCGGCGGAGTTGCAGGCGCGCGAACCGTCTGCGTCTGCGCCTTGCGCACCTGAGACTCGGTATCGCGCACGCTCCACTGACGCGTCGCAATCATCTGCGCGAAGCGCACGCGCTCCCCATCGTCCTGCAGTCCCAGCAAGGCGCGCGCGTGCCCCATGCTCAAAGTCCGGGTGTCTATCATCGCGGTGACCTCGGCGGGCAGGTCAAGCAGGCGCAGCAAGTTGCTCACCGCGGCGCGCGAGCGGCCGATCGCCTGCGCAACCTGTTCGTGTGTGAGCGCGAACTCCTCGATCAGCCGCTTCAGCGAACGCGCCTCGTCCGCAGGGCTTAACTCCTCGCGCTGGATGTTTTCGATCAGCGAGACCGCAAGCGCTTCCTGATCGTTGAAATCGCGAATGATCGCCGGGACCTCGGCCAGTCCGGCGAGCTGCGCAGCCCGCAGGCGGCGCTCGCCGGCCACCACCTCGAACTGATGCGGAAATCCGGGCAGCGGCCGCACGATGAGGGGCTGGATGAGGCCCGTAACTTTGATGGAGGCGACCAGTTCCTCGAGCAGTTCGGGCCGCGACTCGGTACGCGCCGGCGTAAGACTTGCGCGAATCGCCTTGACGGGTATGGAGCCGGTGCCTTGCCGGTAGGAGCGGCGGGGATGGGCGTTCAGGAACGCCTGCAGCTCGTTCAGCTCACCCGAGTTGGCACCCATGCCTTAAGCCTACTCCAAACGCGCGCGCATTAATATCCGGCGGCCTGCCCGTCGCGGCGCGGGTCGCTTGCGGCCACATAACCCTCCACGGCCGGGTCGCCCAATCGCCAAATGAATTGACCGGCGCCGAAATCCTGGTAGCTGTCTTGAATGACCTCGATTTGATGGCCCAGCTCGCGCAGCTTGAGTGCGGTGGCACTCGGCATCGCCGCCTCGACATTGATGGACAGGCCTTGATTGAAGCGCCAGCGCGGCGCATCACAGGCGGCTTGCGGTTGCTGTCCGTACACCAGCATGCGCACCAAGGTCTGCAGGTGCCCCTGGGGCTGCATGTTGCCGCCCATCACGCCGAAGCTCATTTGCGGCAAACCATTCTTGGTGAGGAAGCCGGGAATGATGGTGTGAAACGGACGCTTGCGCGGCGCGACGCAATTGGGACTGGCGGGGTCGAGCGAGAAGGCATGTCCGCGATTCTGCAGCGACAGTCCCCACTCCGGCACCACCACCCCTGAACCGAACCCCATGTAGTTGCTTTGAATGAAGCTGACCATCATGCCGCGCTCGTCCGCCGCGGTGAGATAGATGGTGCCGCCTCGATCCGCGTGCCCCTCGCCGAAAACTTGCGCGCGTTTGGGATCGATGAGCGCGGCGCGCTTTTTGAGATACTTAGGATCCAGCATCTGCCCCACCGAGCGGCGCATGGCGATCGGATCGGCCACATGCGCATAGGTGTCGACAAATCCCAGCTTCATCGCTTCGATTTGTAAATGCTGGCCGGCCGCGCTGTCCACCGCATGGGCCGCAACGTCCAGGTGCTGCAGGATACCCAGTGCGATCAGCGCGGCGATACCCTGGCCGTTCGGCGGAATCTGGTGCAGCCGATGGCCATACACATCCATGCCGATGGGTTGCACCCATTCGGGCGAATACGCCTCGAAGTCCGACACGCGCATCGCCCCGCCATGTCGGGCCGCATGCGCCGCGGCGGCGGCCGCGATTTCGCCGCCGTACAAGGCGCGCCCCCGGGTTTCTGCAATCAGCGTCAAGGGCGCGCGCCGCGCCTTTGAATTCGAAACGCTCACCGACATACGGCGCGCGGCCGCGGGGCATGAAGACTTCTGCGAAGCCGGGGAGGTCTTGCAGATCCGTCACCGCCGCCGTCCACTTTTCTTGTACCACCAGCGGAACCGCATAGCCGCGTTCGGCGATTGCAATCGCGGGCGCGAGCAGATCGGCAAAGCCAAGTTTGCCGAAACGCTCGGAAAGCTCGGTCCAGGCGGCGACGGCGCCGGGGACGGTCACCGAATCCCAGCCGCGCATCGGCGGCTGGCGCGCGCCGGCGCCGTATTTTTTCTTGAAATAATCCGGCGTCCAGGCGGCGGGCGCCGGTCCGGAGGCGTTGAGGCCGTGCAGCTTTTGCCCGTCCCACACCATGCAAAAGGCATCGGAACCCAGGCCGTTGCTGCACGGTTCGAGCACCGTCATCGCCGCCGCCGCGCCGATGGCGGCATCGACCGCATTGCCGCCCTTTTGCAGCAACGTCAAGCCCACTTGCGCGGCCAAGGGGTGGGAAGTGGATACCACGTTGCGCGCGAATACCGGCACTCGCACGGAAGGATAGCCCGCGCGCCAATCGAAATTCATGACGCTACTCGGCGGCCACCGGCGCGCTGCCCCCGCGGGCGGGGCGCCGCACCAGGAAGCACAACGGTATCAAGAGAACGCTGAGCCATGCCGAAGCATAGAACAGGTCGAGCGACGACAAGAGATAACTTTGTCCGATCATGGCCTGCGTCATGGCGCCCGCCGCCCCTTGATCGGTCAGCCCGAATTGATGCAGTTGCGTCAGCGTTTCTTGATAGGACGGGCGCGTACTGCGTCACCGTATCGGCCAGCTGGGATTGATGCAGCGCTTCGCGGCGATCCCAGAAGGTGGTGATGAGCGAGGTGGCAAAGCCCGCGGCGGTGATGCGCAAGAAATTCGAAAGGCCGGAAGCGGCGGGCACTTTCTGCGCCGGCAAGCCGTCGAACGCGACCGCGAGCATGGAGACGAAGAACACGCCCATCGCCAGACCTTGCACCAGCTGCGGCGCCACGAACACCAGATAGCTCGAGTCCGCGGTGAGTTGCGCGCGCATGAAGTAGGACGCCGCGAACAGGGCGAAGGAGCCGGCTGCCAGCACGCGCGGATCGAAACGGCGCATCAGTTGTCCCATCATCATCGAGGTCATGATGGCGGTGATGCCGCTGGGGGCGGACACCAGGCCTGCCCAGGTGGCGGTATAGCCAAGATTGCTTTGCAGCCACAGCGGCATCAGCACGATGTTGCCGAAAAACACGGCATAGCCCAAACACATGGCAAGCGTGCCGAGCGCGAAGCTGCGCGACTTGAACAGGCTCAAGTCCACGATGGGATGTTTCTCGGTCAGTTCCCAAATCAGCCACGCGGCAAAGGCGACGACCGTGACGATGAGCAGAGCGATGATGACCGGTGAATTGAACCAGTCCAGATCCTTGCCCTTGTCGAGCATGATCTGCAACGCGCCGACCCACACAAAGAGCAGCGCGAGGCCGACCCGGTCGATGGGGATTTTGCGCGTGGGGGTTTCCTGAGACTTCAAGTTGCTCCAGCACAACCAGGCGCAGAACACGCCGACCGGCACGTTGATGAGGAAGATCCAGGGCCAGACGTAGTTGTCGGAAATGTAGCCGCCGAGCAAGGGTCCGGCGATGGGCGCCACCAACGTGGTGATCGACCAGATGGTGAGCGCGGTGGTGCGCTTATTGGGCCCGAACACATTGATGAGCAGCGCCTGGCTGCCGGGGATCATGGGACCCGAGACTGCTCCCTGCAGCACGCGAAACGCGATCAGCGAGGGCAGGCTCCAGGCGAGGCCGCACAGCAGAGAGGCGATGGTAAACAGCACCACGGAGGCGACGAAGGTGCGCACCACGCCGAATCGCTGCATGAGCCATCCGGTCAACGGCACCGACACGCCGTTCGCCACGGCGAAGGAGGTAATGACCCAGGTTCCTTGATCGACGCTGACGCCCAGGTTGCCCGCGATGGTGGGAATGGACACATTTGCAATGGAGGTATCGAGCACCTGCATAAAGGTGCCGAGCGCAAGCGCCACCGCGGTAATGGCTTTGCGCCCGCCGAGCAATGCCGGCGCGGCCCCACGATGGCGGCATTGGCGCTCACGGGCGGGCGGCCAACATGGGCGCACCCGTTGCGCGCGCTTTGCTGAGCTTGGCCGGTTCATGAGCCTGCGGTCCGGCGTTATCCGCGATGATGGATGCGATCAGCGCATCGACGCGCGGATCATCGCCGGCGCTGGCTCTGCTTCGGCAGGGGCACGTTGCGCACGGCGGTCGACATGAGCGGGCCGGATGCATTGTGCAAATCCACGCGCACGGTGGTCGAGAGTCCGACGCGCAGCGGATGCGCCTTGAGCTCGTTCGGATCCAGCAGAATGCGCACCGGCACGCGCTGCACGATCTTGATCCAATTGCCCGAGGCATTTTGCGAGGGCAGCAGCGCAAAGGCATTGCCGCTGCCCGCGGCGATCCCGGCAAGGCGGCCATGATAGGTCACCTGGTGACCGTACAGATCGGTGCGCACGGTGACCGGTTGACCGGCACGCATGCGCTCGAGCTGCACCTCCTTGAAGTTCGCATCCACCCACACGTTCTCGAGCGGTACCACGGCCAGCAACGGCGTGCCGGCCGCCACGCGCTGTCCGACCTGCACGGAACGCTTGGCGATGACCCCGCTCACCGGCGAGGTAAGCTCGGTGCGATGCAGCGCCAGCGCGGCGTTGCGCACGGCGGCGGCGGCGGCCAGAACCTGCGGATGATCCGCGATGGTGGTCCCGTCTATCTGCGCCACGGTCTGACTCAATTGTTCGCGCGCCTGGAGACATTGGCCCGCGTGGTCGTCACCGCATCGCGCGCATGGGAGAGTTCCTCGGCGGAAATGGCGCCGTCGGCAATCAGGCTGCCGCGGCGCCGCAGATCATCGTCGGCGGTGCGCGCGGCCTGTTCGCGCTCCACGATCTGCGCGCGCAATTGCTGGCCTTGCGCGAATAAGCCGCGCACCTGGCGCACGGCGCGCGCCAGGTCGGCCTCGGCATTCTCCTCGGCGATTTGCGCATCCGCACGATCGAGTTTCAGCAACGTCTGGCCGGCTGCGACCAACTGCGTGTCATCCACATCGAGCGACAGCACCGTGCCGGGCACTTCGCTGGTCACCTGCACCACATCGCCGTTCACGTAGCCATCGTCGGTGCTTTCAAAATAGCGACCGTCGAAGAACCAGTAGCCGCCGTAGCTCAGGGCCCCGAGCAGGACGACAGCACCTAAACCGAACAAGCCCAAACGGCGCGCCCGGTTGGGAGCCGGCCGCAAGGGGGCCGAAGGCGCGGCCGCGGTGGCCGGCGCGGGGTGCCGCCGCCGGTCCGCTCGGCTGCCGGAGATGTCTCGTGGGAGTCTTTCGTGTTCATGGCATTACCCGTGTCAAAACGTGATCAGAATTGGACGAAGTGCTTGCGCTCGAGGCGCGCGCATCGAAGCTGCCGCCGATGGCAAGCAGCAGAGTCACCCGCGCCACGGCTTGATTGGCGACGATATCGACCATGGTTTGGCGCGCCGTCAGTACCTGCGTTTCGGCGTTGAGCACCGACAGGTAGCTGGCGAGGCCGGCGCGATAGCGCTCTTCCGCCAGCTTGTAAGCCGCTTCGTTGGCCTCCAGCGTTTGTTGCTGTTCCACGCGTTCGCGCGCCAACGCATCGATGCGCGTGAGCTGATCCGCCGTTTGCTGCACGGCGCGCAGCACCGTGTCGTTGTAGCCGGCGATTGCCCCGTCCAACTGCGCCTCGCTGCCTTGATACTGCGCCCGCAGGCGGCCGCCATCGAACAGCGGCAGCGAAATCAAGGGACCCGCGCCATAGCCGCGTGCGCTCCACTGCACCAGATTGTTCAAGCCAAAGGCGCCGATGCCCGCGAGCGCCTTTAGATTGATATCCGGATAAAACGCGGCGCGATCGGAAAGGCGCTGCGCGTCGGCCGCCTCAATGTTCAGACGCGCCGACAGCACATCCGGCCGGCGTGCCAGCAAATTGATGGGCAACGCCGTAGGTACCGGCAGTGCCGCATCGAGGTTCATCACCGGCCGTTGAATGGACGCATAGCCCTCCGCGCCCTGCCCGGTCAGCGCGGCCAGCTCATGCACCGCTAGATCGGCGGCGGCCTGTGCCTGATCGCGGGCCACGTGTGCCTGCGGCAACTGCCCTTCCGCCTGCCGCAGCTCGAGCTGCGTATCGACCCCTGCGGCAACGCGGCGGCGCGTGATGGCGACAATGTTTTCGCGCTGCGCGGCGGAGCGCTCGGCGATTTCGGCCAACGCGTTTTCGCGATACAGCTCGACGTACGCCTGCGCGATGGCGGTGCCGAGCAGGAGCTTCGCATTCTCGACGCCCAATGCCGCGGAATGAGTCAGGGCTTCGGCTTGATGAACCGCATTCGCCTGCCGCCCCCAAAAATCCAGATCCCAACTCAAGGATGCGCCGGCTTGGCCCATCCAAAAGGTATGTCCGGCAAGCGGCGGCGGAATGATGTAGTTCTCCGGTGCGCGCTGGTACAGCACGCTGGCATCCAGGTTCGCCGAGGGCAGCAATTTTGCTTGAGCGATTTGCGAGCGGGCCAAGGCCTCGGCCACGCGCGACTGCGCCTCGGCCAACGTCGGACTGTCCTTGAGGCCGGCGCGAATCAGCCGATCAAGTTGCGGATCGTCGAAAGATTTCCACCACCCGTCGGCGACCGGTTCCACGGCCGCCCCTAGCAAACCGACCCGGCTGTTTTCCAAGGTCGGCGGGATGCCCGGACTCTTTCGGCGGCAGTACGCATCCGGCCAGGAGCACACTGATCCAGAGCAGCGAGCTTTTGAAGATCATGATTCACGCCTCCGCAGGCACGGCGGTCGGGTGGAAACGCTCATGCAGCGTGGTATTGAGCTTGGTCAATAAGCGCAGCAGGTCCTGAACTTCGGCCTTGCTGAAGTCGGTCAAGATCTCATTGAGCTTGGCGACGACCAGCGGAATGAGCGATTCAATCGTCTCGCGGCCGGCGGCGGTCAGCTGCAGCTCGACTTTGCGTCTATCGCGATCGCGCCGTACCCGCTCCAACAGACCTCGCTCGGCCAGCTGGTCAATGACGCGGGTGAGCGCGCCGCTGTCGTGCCGGTATTGCGTGCAAATGTCCTTCGGATTGACCGCGATGCCGTCGCGTAGACAGGACAGCACGACGTATTGAATGAAGCTGAATCCGTGCTGCTCGATCACCGGCTCCATGACATCGAGCATGAGCGAATGCGCGCGCTTCACCAGATAGCCGATGCCAATCTGCGCCTTGTAGGTTTCGACCTGATAATGCTGCTTGGACATTAAATGCCTCGGCAATTACTGCTTTGGCAGCTATTATCCTCCGCCCAGTTTTCCTGTCAATACGACATTATTTTTAATATATTCATTGACTTAGCTCGAAACTGAGGGATAAATCATCCGCCCACGATGATACGTAAAAGGCATAAGCAAATGCGCTGAGCGTCAAAAGCGCCCATCGCGGGGGCGGAGGCGCGAAGTCACCGCCTGTGAGACCAAAGGCCGATAGTCAGAGAACGGCAACGCCGACCTAATCCTTTACTCCATTACTCGCGTGGCGGAATCGTCATTGTGGCAACGCTTGGCGCTCGCGCGGTGCGTTCTTTCATGGAGAGACCTTAGATGACTGCGCGGGTGAAACGGGCAGCGAAACTGATCGGCCTCGTACTGCTGGGAGTTTTGATGCTCGGCATGGCCGGCTGGGGAGTGCTCGCACTTCTTTATTTCGACCACGCCAACCCAACACTTCGCAACGGACTGGCAATTGTCTACGCGGCCGCCTCGCTCATTGCACTCGCCGGCTTGGTGTTCAAGCGCCGGCGCCGGCGGGCCGTCGGCGGCTTTTTTGCTCTGTTTGCCGTTCTGCTCGTTTGTTGGTTCAGCACCGAGCCCTCGAACGACCGTCACTGGCAACCCGACGTTGCCGTGCTTCCTTACGCAACCATCGATGGCGATCAGGTCACGCTGCACAACATCCGCAACTTCGAGTACCGCAGCGAGACCGACTACACGCCCGCGTACTATGACCGGACCTTCAATCTAAGTGGGCTCGACTCGATTGACCTCGCCGCGGTCTATTGGATGGGTCCGCAGATCGCACATGTGTTCGTGAGCTTCGGCTTTGCCGACGGCCATCACGTGGCGGTTTCGATTGAGGCGCGCAAGGAGCTTGGCGAGGGCTATTCCACGGTGCAGGGATTCTTCCGCCAGTACGAGCTGTACTACGTGGTCGCCGACGAGCGCGACGTCATTCGCTTGCGCACCAACTACCGCCACGATCCGCCCGAGGAACTGTATCTATTTCGCGTAAAGTCCGACGCCGAAGGCCGGAAGCGCTTCTTCCTGGACTATCTAAGCGAAATCAACGCGCTCAAGGAACATGCCGAGTGGTACAACTCGCTGACAACCAACTGCACCAGCAACATCTGGCTGCACTCGCGGGTCGACCCCGGCCATCTGCCGTATTCCTGGAAGATTCTGATAAGCGGTCACGTCCCGGAGTATTTGTACGAAAACGGCAGGCTCGACAACAGCGTGCCGTTCGCGGAGCTGCAGCGGCGCGGTCATGTCAATGAGCGGGCGCATGCCGCGGACCAGGCCGAGGATTTCTCGCAGCGGATACGCGCCGACTGAATTCGTCAGCGGAACATAGGATAGTTGAGGATCGATCCCCCGCCGACCGGAGTGCCCAGCGTGATCCATCCGGCCCGGGATCCGCTGGCCCAGCCAACGCCGACGGTGAGTGTTCCGATCGGAGTCCGGCCGCCGAGGTAGGCCGAGGCGCCGTAGAGGGTTCCGTCCGGTGTCGGATCGACGCGCCCGTACACGTGACCGCCCTCGAACCTGACGCCGCTGTAGAGTGACTGATTCAAGATCGGCAGAATGTCAGCGACGTGCCAGAGAACCGCACCATCGAGTGTCCAGTAACTGCGAGCGCGGACCTCGCCGATAGAATAGCCGGGAAAGCTCTGCGGACCGCCCAGCGAGAACGCGCGATCTGCGGGCAGCGCACTGCCCAAGTCTGTGCCGCCCGCGGCCGTGAACCACAGCATCATCTTTCCGGCGGGAACTCCTTTGCGAATAGCCGCCTCAAGGCGCTCCCAATCGCGCACCGCGCCCAGGGAGCTGTCCGACTTGAAGTACTGTACCTCCGCCGCGACACCGGTGCTCGCGAAGCTGGCCTGTTCGCGGCTGTCGTAAGTGGCTGTGCCCGTCAGTCCCGCATCCGTGGTGTCAACCTCCGGCAGCAATCCAATGCCGGTGTCCAGGTTCGTGCGGCGCTTGGTGCCAAAATAGCCGATCCTGATCTGTCCCGCGTTCGTGAGATTGGCGCCGAGGTCAAACACTCCGCCGACATCGTCGAAATGATAGCGAGCGATCCGGTTGTTGCCGCTGTATACGTCCTCGACGGATTGCCTCGCGAGGAACTCGGGTTCGATAAAGAAGGTCTGGGCGATGTTGACCGGCTGGTACAGGCTGGTCTGGATGAGCGAGTCCGAGCCTATCTGCAGCCGGTTGCGCCACTCACCGCCGTAGGAATTGAGCCAAGGGTGCACGTGCTGCAAGGCCAGTTCGAACTGCAAATCGCCGCCGCCGGCGGCGTACAGCCCGACACTCGGCCGCAGGAAATCCGGCCCGATCAGCGTCTCGCTGGGCTGCCAGACCAGCACGGGGTTGGCGGGATCGCCGGTGAGCTTGTAATCGACACCGTCCAGATTTTCCACGACGGCCATGCGGGTGGCGTCGCGGCTGATCGCGGCAGTATCCACCGTGTCGCCGGGACGCACGCTCGTCAAAGTACGCAGGTACTCCGGATTGACGCGCTTGAGCCCTTCGAACTGCACGTCCGCAACGCGGATTTCGATGGACTGTTGCACGGTGACGCTTTGACGCCATGCGGTGTACTCCGGTTCCGATACGGACAGCGCCGCGAGCCGGCTCGCCGCCAGCCTTGCGGCCGCCTCGCCGAGCGAAATGGTCTCCGGTGTACGCTCGAAATCCCCGGCGCCGATGTCGCCCATGCTCACATCAATGCGCACATCGCGGTCGGTCAGGGTCTGCAGCTGCAGCCGCTCGTTAGCCTCCGACATGACATCATTGCTGCGCGAGACCATGCTGGCCGCGCCGCCCAGTTGCTCGCGGGTCACCGGGGGTTTGGCAAGATTCACGGCGATGACCACGTCCGCGCAGGTGTTGCGCGCCACGTCGATGGGCAGATTGCGCACGACAAAGCCGTCGGACAATACATATTGCTCGGTGATCACCGGCGCGAAAGCACCCGGGACTGCCATGCTGGCCCGCATCGCCATCGCGAGGTCGCCGTGATCGAGCACCACCATGTTGCCTGTCAGCATGTCGGTCGCCACGGCACGAAAAGGAATCGGCAGCTTGTTGAAATCCGACACCATGCGGCCTCTGGCCACATAGCTGCGCAGCATGTCCTCAATCAGGGTGGTCGAGATCAGACCGCTGCGCGTGACGAGCTTGCCGCCTCTGATTCCCAGCTCGAGCGATCCGGTGGCGGCGTAGAAACGCTTCTGTTCGGCTGACTCGAACGGCCGGTTGCCGACACCGCCAACGATTGTCTTCCAGTCGACCTTTCTGATGAATTGATCGATCTCGTTCGCGGACATGCCGGACGCGTAGCCGCCGCCGACCAGCGCGCCCATGCTGGTGCCGGCAATGCAATCAATCGGGATGCGCAATTCCTCCAGGACCTTGAGCACCCCGACGTGCGCGCCGCCCCGGGCACCGCCGCCGGCAAGCACGAGACCCACCCTCGGGCGCTTCGTGGGCGCGCCGGACGCCGGCGTTTCCTGCGCGGCCACGCTGGCCGTGACCAGCGCCGCGCTGACCGCGAGCAAGCACGGGCAGCAGAACCGCGCTACTCGCGGGAGGAACAGTCGCGGCATTCTTGGTCTTCCGTCGGCCTTAGCGTTACCGATGCGCAAAGAGCGCCCAGTTAGCGCGAGATCGTCGATATCCTGGAATGCCGGCGGGTTCTCCACCATCGGACTTAAGTCCCACGGTGTCTCTACCGCCTGTTCGCGCAAGAAACCATTGAATGAGACCTTGGTCCGATTTTCGCGCGCGGGGCCGCTCAAGACGCTGGCACCGTTCGCGCAACGTACGCGCGATCTTCCCGCCGCCACCGTGCGGCAGATCGCGTGGTGGACTTTCGTGGTCGCAACGATTGGAGGCGTCGCCGGCGGATTGGTCGGCCGCTCGATGCTGGCAAAATGGGACGTTTCGATTCCGGCCCTGAGGCTGAGCGGCGGCATCGTCTTCTTCATGGTGGCGCTCAGCCAGCTCCTGGAGCAATACCGACCGCCGCGCGCCGCGGTACCGGCGGAGCCGCTGCCCCCCTCCGCGCTGGCGGCGGGCTGCCGACTCGTGTTCCCCATTGTTCTCACGCCCTATGGCATAGCCGGTGTCATTGCGCTGCTCGCCCAGAGCGAGGGTACGCAAAGCACGCTGACCATCCTTGGGCTGATGGTGTTCGTGATGTGTCTTGATCTGCTGGCGATGCTGTTCGCGCGCTTCATTCTGCGCGGCATTATTATTATCATCCTGCAGGTGCTCGGCGCCGTGCTCGCCGTGCTCCATGTCGCCCTCTCCTTGGAGGTCATGGTGGACGCATTGCGATCCTTGCACGTTCTAGCCGGCTAGGGTCGCTGGATTCGCCGCCGTCTCAGCGCCGTGCCGGGTCCAACTCTGGGTAGTGTCTAAAGATGCCGTCGTTGTTGAAGGGGATACGCCGCGGACTGGCAAGATACGCAGCAATTCGCGGCCGATCGTGAATTCGCGAATGCAAGGCGAAAAGCAGCGGATGGTTGCGCGCGGTCTTCCGTGTCGCATTCGGGAAGGCATATTGAAGGCCCGCTATTATTTGAAATAGCGACAGATCCACATACGTGAGTTTCGCGCCCAGCACATAGCGCCCCTTGGCCCCGTTCTGCGCCAACACGTTCTCGAAGTAGCCCAAGTACTTGGGAACCCGGCGCTTCAGAAAATCCGCAGCGCGACGGCGTGCCTCCTTCCTCTGATCTTCGTAATAAAGGCCTGAGGCCACCGGATGATGTGTGTCGTGAACCTCGACCAAGAAATCCGCAATCGTGAGTTGCAGCTGATGCGTCCAAAGCCGGCCGGTCTGCGGATTCGGCGCAAGCCCCAACCGCGGACCTAAGAATTGCAGAATATTCGCTGTCTGGCCGATCAGGAGCTTGCCCGCCTTCAGGAAGGGCGGTGCGAAAGGTGGGCTCGCGCCGCGACCCCCCATTAAACGCAGCATGGCAGCGATTCCGGCACCGTTACCCGACTCGCGCGCGACATCCCTATACGTTGCTCTGCCTTCCTCCAACGCCAATCGCACAAACTCGCCCCGACCCTGAACGGTAGGCCAATAGTAGAGTTCATAAATCATCGAATTCTCCCCGGCGGCCACCAAACTCGACGAGCGACGGCTCGGGTTGTTTGTGCGAGCCGGCACAGTTAGGCTTGAGAGGCTCCATTGTAATCCACACGAATTGAGGTTCATTGCTCATGGGAACCACAGTCTCTTATTCTCGCCCCGACGGAAAAAAAGTGGACGGCTATCTGGCCGAACCCAAAGGCACTGCCAACGCTCCCGGCATCGTGGTCATACAGGAATGGTGGGGAGTGAATGATCAGATCCGCGGCGTCGCGGAGCGATTGTCCGCTGCCGGCTACCGTGCTCTCGTGCCGGACCTGTACCGCGGCAAGTCCACGGTCGAGGCGGAGGAAGCGAACCACTTGATGACTGGGCTAAATTTTGCCGATGCGGCGTCTCAAGATATTCGCGGCGCCGTGCAATTCTTGAAGAACAACGGCGGCAGAGCCGCCGTAATGGGATTCTGCATGGGTGGCGCGCTGACACTGCTGGCCGCGTGCATGGCGCCGGAAACCGATGCCAGCGTTGTCTGGTACGGCTGTCCCCCGATCGAGTATATCGACGCCGCCAAAATCAAGGCGCCTCTGCTGGGGCATTGGGGCACGCAGGACGAGTTCTTCAAGATCACTTCCATCGATCAGCTCGAAGAGAAGCTGCGCGCTGCGAATGTCGCGTACGACTTCCATCGCTACCTTGCGCACCATGCGTTTGCCAACGAGACGGCGGTCGGGCCGCACCGCATTCCACAGACCCAATACGATGCCGCCTGGTCGCAACAGGCCTGGGATCGGACTTTTCGATTCCTGGGACGATGGCTTTAATGCGATCGCCGGGGACCGCCGCCAAGTAGGCGCGCACTCGGATTGGTGGCGGAGGGAGTTGCTATCGCCGTCGTACCAAGGCTCGCCGTGCAAAAAGGGGCGTATCCGCGGCTGCGGAAGGTTGCATTGGTCGAACCCGTGATTTCCCGGTCCCTGATGTTGGTGACGAGAAAAGCGGCCCATCTATCGCCGGCGGCGCAGGCACTTTACGAACTCATCAAGCGCCGTGCCGCGGCCGGAAACCTGTAAACCCTCCTGGACTGGTCGTTGCGGCGCGGCAGCCGTGAATCGTCACCGTTGTCCTACAGCCGGCTGCGCCTCTTCCGCTATCAAATCCCATGCGGAGGCCGCATTCTGGCCATGAGCAATACGGAGAACATCATGAAAAATGACATCCAAATTCAGCAAGAGGTTCTGGCCGAACTCGAAAACGATGAAAGCCTGCCGGCCGGTTCGATCGGTGTCGAGGTTCACCATGGCGTCGTTCGACTCGCTGGTCTCATCAGTGACGCAGAGACGAAAAAGCGCGCCGCGCTCGATGCTCGCCGTGTGGCGGGCGTAACCGGAATCGTCTTGGATATGGGTATTGAAAAGCGTTAGTGGTTGCCTCATTGCGGAGGCGCCGGCAGAACCCGCCCTCGACATTTACCGGAGCGCTTTCGCAGTGAGTTCTTATCGACAAGACCGAATCGAAGACGTATAAGTGTCATAACCGAGTACTAATATTTCGCAGGTTTTAATCGATGCCCATACAACCAACCCCGCCGCTGTAATCTAAGGAGTCATTTACCCCTCTATGCACCAATCCAATTCCTCCAACTCCTCATCACACCGTCCGATTCTTAAACTGAAAATTGCCGCGCGAAAATCTCCGCGCGAAGCCAAAACTCCACCGCCCCGGCCGCAAAGCAAATTGAGCCAAAAGCCAGGCGCCGCCTGGACGGATGAACTAAAGCTGTATCGTTAATCTACAGAATTGCGGGCGGAATTGCGCCGCAGGGCTCATCACGCGCCGCCATAAGCAATCGCAATTAGGGCGTGCCGGAATTGGCCGCCGCCTTGGCTGCACGAGCAATCAGCTTATCCCCGAGCCGCTCAGACCACTCGGCAAACGCGTGTGTCGGCCCATGCCATCTGAGCTCGTTGACGTTTTTGAACAACGACGCATCCGTCTTCAGTGTTGCCAACTGTTTGAATAGAAGCGCCAACTCGCGCCTCTCCCCCAAGGCTTCGTCGGGGAACGTCTCGATGCGCCCGTAGCGGAGCAGCAAGCTTGCGGCGCCCTTCGGCCCGATCCCGTCTATCCCCGGATATCCGTCCGCGGTATCCCCAACCAGCGCCAAATAATCCGGGATCAACTCCAGGAGGCACCCCAAACTTCTTTTGAACTTCATCCGCATTGCGAATCGCCTTGCTTTTGCGATCCACCTGCACCACCCGTTCTCCGCGAACACACTGCGCCAGATCCTTATCCGGCGTCCAAATACACACCATCTCAACACTTTTATCCTTTGACGCGATCGCCGCGGCAGATGCGAGTGCATCGTCGGCCTCCAAATCGATCATTGGCCAAACAACCACTCCCATCGCTTTAAGCGCATCTTCCAGCGGATGAAACTGCGCCCACAGTGCAGGCTCAATCCCCTCGCCGGTCTTATAGCCACTCCAGATCTTGTTGCGGAAGGACTCAATCACATGGTCGGTCGCAACTCCCAAGGTGAGTTGCCCCACCCTCGATCATCTCCAACACGGTATTGAGCACACCGACCACGGCTCCGAACGGCCGATCCTTTTTTGTGAATCGGCGCAAACCGTAAAAATGACGGAATAGTTCGTAGGTACCGTCGATGAGATGGACACTAACCCGGCTCACGGGTCGTCTCTGCCGCAATCCCCGCGAGCAGTACCTGCCAGTCAACCTCGATCGCCGCTGCTAGTTGCCGTACAAATTCGATCGTATAGACGATGGTCCATTGTTCCGATCCATCGAGAAAAGGTCCAAGATCCCAATTCAGGGTGTCTTCCATCAATTCTTTGGCTTCCGCGGACTTTCCCAGTTGCGCGTTTAGCGCCGAGCGGACACGAGCGATCGGCATTCGCACGGGAACTTCCTTCTCGCCCAGTAGCGTAAGAAGATCGGTCTGCAGCAGATTTGCGAGCTTCAACGCCTGAGCAATACTGAGAGCGGATTCAATTTCATCATCGTGCCGCTCCAGGTCGCGATAGGAATGAATGGTCAAGCCCAGCTCGCTTGCCAACTCGTCCTCCGTTCGCCCCGCCTTCACTCGCAGAGCTTGAATGCGCTCCGCAGTGCCGATTTCGCCCTGTTTCTGTTGTGCCGTCATGCAGGTACCTTGTTAACGATCTACGCAACCCTGGCTTCCGGGGGCGGATTCACTGCGGCTCGGGGCGTGATATCGGGATCCCCATTCTATCCCGCCGCTGCCAGAGTTGCGTCGACGAATGCAAGGCTCCCCGCGGCGCTCATGGTGATTGCCGGGCGGAAAAACCGTGCTTATCCGCTGTACTGCATTTTTTCATCCCTACGTGTATCTGTTATTTCTTGACCGCACCGGTAGCATGGAGCCGGAATCAATTTTGCCGTAGCTGGAAGAGGAAAGGCGACTCATGCGAATTGCGAAGCCGTTGCTGCTCATTACGACACCGCTGGGTCTGCTGGACGGGTTTTATGAATGCTACAAGTTGGCCGGTGGACTGCTGTTCTTGATGGTCGCAATGGTTGGTGTCGTGGCAGTGGGATTCGGAACTGTCATCGCGACCATTCGGCGCGAGGAACGCGGCGCCAAAACGAGGTCCCTATGAAGCCGCTCATCGTGTTGACTCTGCTCGCCATCGTCGCGAGTCTCGGTAAAGCGCTCTTTTCAATGTCTTCCGGCCCCGAGCACGCAGCACGCGTGGTCCACGCACTAAGCTGGCGAATCGGATTGTCGGTGGCTTTATGCAGGATTTCCTCTGATTGGACCCACCTGATTTCGTCTGAATGGGACCACCCGATTTCGGGGTAATGGACCCACCCGATTTCGTCCCAATGGGACCACCGGCCGGAGCCGCTTTTGATCCTGAGCGGCGCGATGAGCGTCGCCCAGGATCCCAGGAGCGGACGGCGATGCCAGCGCAAATTGGTCGGTTTTCCAGGGTAGCTTTGATCCGGGTGCTCGCCGATCGTGGCTCCTGGTGCCGTCTGCGACGGTCTGCTTTCCGGCATCGCCTCCCAAAAGCGGACCTCGGTCCGCTCACACCGCAATCCAGTACCGTCGTGGCACTACACGCACGGGAGAGCTGGATGGCGCGAAGGAAGCTAACGGTGGATAGACATGAGGAAATCAAACGCCGCCTGGCCGACGGACGGAGCCTGCGAGAGATCGCCACCGCCTTAGGTTGCTCACGGCGCCTGGTGCGCCAGATCCGGGACGGCGAGCGCCTCACGCACGAGACGGCGGCGAGCCCGGATCCTTTGTGGATGGCGCAGCTCGAATGGCCGCTGATCATCCATGAGCTCGGGCTCGGACACCCGATGAAATTTATCTGGGAGGAGAGAGCGAAAGCGCTTATCACCTACCCCAACTTCTGGAAACAGTTTTACCGCAAGTTCCCGCAGTACCGTGAGGCGACGATCACCGCCCGCGAGTTCGAGCCCGGCGAACGGGTGGAAGTCGATTACGCCGGCGATCCGATCGAGTGGTACGAAATCAAGACGGGCGAGATCCACAACGCCTACGTGTTCGTCGTCCGGTCTGGGCTTTAGCCAACTACTCTTTGCCTGGGCGAGCGAGGACATGAAAAGCCGCAACTGGCTCGGCCAGTCACCGGCGGATGTTCGAGTATTACGGCGGCGTGCCGCACGTGACCGTTCCGGACTGCTTGAAGACCGGCGTCGTCAAGTGTCATCTGTACGATCCGGATCTGAACGAGGACTACGCGTATCTAGCCGCGCACTTCTCGACCGCCATCGTTCCGGCACGGGTCAGAAAGCCGAAGGATAAGGCGATCGTCGAGGGGCTGGTCAAAATCCTATGTCGCTACTTTCGCTTCCGGTTCCGTCGCGCCCGATTTACCTCCATCGAGCAGATCAATCGTGCGCTTGCTGTCTGTGTTGAGCGCATCAACGATCAGACCCACCGCGCTTTGGTGTCTCGCGACGTGAGCGGTTCGAGACGGTAGAGAAAGCCGCGCTCAAAGTCTTGCCGAGCGTGGAGTACGACGGCGGAGAATGGAAGTCCGCGAAGCTGCACGCCGACTGTTACGTCGCGATCGACGGCGACTATTACAGCGCGCCGCATATCCATCGCCACAAGAGCCTAAGAATCAAGCTCACAGAGCACCATGTCGAGATCTTCCTGAATCTCGAGCGCTTAGCGATCCATCCGCGGTGCCGCCAGAAAATGGGTATGCGGATCAAGATCCTCGCGCACTTCCCGGCGAACTCGGTGGCGTTCTACGAGGCGACGCCGCAGAAACTCCTGTCGCAGTCGCGCTTCATCCATCCGGATCTGAACACCTTGTTCCTCGAGCTCTTCAACGCCGACGTCTACGCCCATATCCGCCGTGCCCAGGGCTTGGTCTCCGCGTGCACCAAGGAAATCAGTCGCTCCGGTCACGCGCTCGCCAGCGAGCACATCGTCACCGCCATCGCGACCATGCGCCGCTACAACCGCATCCGCACGCCGTACTTCCAGGAGTTGCTCAACCAGGCGCGCAAACAGTCGAGAAATGCGCAGCCGACCCGCGAGATCGTGCGCCGGCCCGGCAATCCCTTCCTTCGGTACGTTGGCGGCGCCGCGCTGCAGGCCACTGACGATCCTTCCATCCCACCGACTGCAGCCCAGGAGAACTTACCGTTATGAGTATCGCCATTGCCAAGAATCACATGGCCGAGATGAACATGCTCGGCATGCTTGCTGTTCTAGACAAAACTCTTGCCGAGGCCACCCGCGACAAAATCAGCTACACCGAGTTCGTCGATATCTTGCTGCAGGCGGAAGCCGACTACCGCCAGGAGCGGAAAACCGTCAACCGCATCAAAGCCGCCAAGTTCACCGTGCGTCCCGCGTTCGAAGACTTTGACTTCACCGCGAAACGCTCGATCACGAAGGCGGAAATCAAAGAAATCTACACCCTCGGTTGGCTCAACGATGCACGCCCACTGCTACTGATCGGCCAAACCGGTGTCGGCAAAACCTTCATCGCCCAGGCGATCGGCCTGCACGCCTGCGCAAGCGGAAAATCGGTGCTCTACATGAGCATCACCGCGCTTCTGGAGAATCTCGCGATCGCCCGCTCCAGCGGTACCTACCTTCGATATCGCGACAAACTCGCCAAGTTCGATCTCATCATCTTTGACGAGATGGGAATGCGGCACTTTACGGCCACCGAAGCCCAAGATCTGTGCGAAATCATCGAAGAACGATCAATCAATAAGTCCATCGCCTTTACTTCCCAGCTTCCCGTCGATCACTGGAATGAAGTCATCCCCGATGCCGTCATCTTCGATGCCATCCGCGATCGGCTGGAGCACTCGGCGCTCACCATCAACATTACCGGCGAGACGTATCGAGGCGTCAAAGCCAGAAAACTTGCCTCAAAGAAAAAGGACGCGTAGAACTCTCAAACCGCGGCTCCGCCGGTAACCCATGCAAGGTGGGTCCATTTATCCGAAACCGGGCGGGTCCAATACGAGAAATCGTGCATTTATTCGTTTCGGTACTACTGAGCTATCATTTTGGGTGGATTGCACCCCATTGAAACCGACACTGGCGGAGGCTTCGCTCCCGCCGTATTGTGTTGGGTGTGAAACTTTATAGGACCGTAACGCAAGAAATCAGCGGCATGATCCAAGACGGATCGTTGACGTCGGGCGATCAGCTACCCTCGGTTCGAGCGCTGTCCCAATCGCGAAAGGTCAGCCCGGCCACCGTATCGAAGGCCTATGAGGCACTCGAGGCAAACGGCCTCATCGAGTCGCGGCCGCGTTCGGGTTATTACGTCCGTGAGCTTCAAACAGCCGCAAAGCCGCCCGGAACCTCGCGGCCGAGCACCGGTTCCACCCGCCTCTCGGTTAGCGATTTGGTTTTCGAGACGCTGGAGGCGTCGCGCAATCGAGAAGTCGTGCCGCTCGGCTCCGCCTTTCCGAGTCCGATGCAATTTCCCTGGCCGAAACTGGCGCGATGCCTGGGCAGTAGTGCACGGCATTTAGAACCCTGGTCCACCGTCGAAAGCCTGCCGCCCGGCAGCATCGATATTCGGCGACAGATCGCGAAGCGCTATCTGAGCCTTGGGATGTCGGTCGGGATCGACGAGATCATCATGACCGCGGGCGCACTCGAGGCGCTGAACCTGGCTTTGCAATGCGTAACCCGTCCTGGCGACACCATTGCGATCGAATCGCCAACATTCTACGGGTGCCTGCAGGCCGCACAGCGCTTAGGCCTTGAAGTCGTGGAAATTCCAATGCATCCGACCGACGGTCTCGACATTGAAGCGCTCAAAGCGGCCATCGCCAAGTTTCCGATCCGGGCCTGTTGGTTCATGACGACGCTGCAGCATCCGACCGGCGCCACCCTGTCGCCAGCACGCAAATCCGAGCTGGTACGGCTGCTGGCCAGCCATGGGATACCGCTCATCGAGGACGATGCGTACGCTGAGCTGCAGTTCGCGACCAAAGCTGAACCGCCCGCTAAGGCCTTTGACCGCAGCGGCTACGTTCTTCATTGCGGATCGTTTAGCAAATGCCTGGCACCCGGCTATCGCTTAGGGTGGGTTGCAGCGGGCCGGTACGGCGCAGAATTGTCACGGCGCAAGATGGAGGCATCGATCGCCACCAGCCTTCCGGTGCAGCAAGGTATTGCGCAGATGCTCAAGAGCGGCGGCTACGAGGCACATTTGATCAGGCTGCGTCGCCGTCTGGCCCTATCGCAGAAGGCCGCATTGGACTCGCTGCAGCGATACTTTCCATCCGGCTATCGCGTAGCCGCGCCCCGCGGCGGCTATTTTCTGTGGGTCGAATGTGCCGCGACGGTTGATTCCTTGGATCTGCATCGACGGGCGCTGGAGTTGGGTATCTCAGTTGCGCCGGGTCCCATATTTTCTGCGCGACGGCAATTCAAAAATTATCTGCGGCTGAACACCGGACACCCTTGGACCCCTACGATGTCGCAAGCCATCCAAAAGCTGGCCCAGCTACTCAGGCGCTACTGAGGTGCCGCGAACTCGCGCGGACAGCCGAATGAAGCTTAAAGACACCTTTCTCCTCGTCCTACTGGCGGCCTCCCACACCGTATCCGCCGCCGCAATAGACGACATAAGGATTGAAGTCAGTCGTGACCTTTGCGATGGCGCGGACGTAAGACAGGCGCGAACAACAGCACTTCATTGTTTACGCCACCAACCTGAGCCGAAGTCAAATAATCGATGGCAACTTCAAGTACGAGACGAGTCCGCCCCAACAACACTTCATCCTGTTCGATGCCAATCTCAATCCCATCACAGATCGTTTTCCGAAATTTCATTCCCGCCGCCTGCAGCCGCGCGAATCCGCAGGATAGGATGCACGTTCACCTTTCGCGCGGCGCCGCAGCCGCCCGCGCCCCTGATGGTGCCCCTCATCATCTCCAAACAAAGCGCCTCGTACGCGGATAGCAACGGCGGTGAATCGGTGCCGGAGGACGCGCGCTCCTTCGCAGCATTTGCGCTGCAAGGAGGTATCAACGAGTGCGGTTCCGGCACCAAGCCGCCGGGCCTTTTCTATCTGATAAATCTACATCCTTACGCGAGACTTTCGGTGTCGATGAATCTGCTCGACGATCACGGAGCCCGTGTCGGCGCACTGACTCCCACTATCCCGCCGTTAGGCGCCGTTCGCATAGGCTGCAGCAACGGCTACTCAAAACCGGCTCCCCTCGCCGGCGCCAGCCTGGAAGCGTCTGCAGGAATTGCCGTGAACCTGCCGACCGCACCGCCGCCCGAAGCAAAATCGCAACTCCCCGAACCCCGCGAATCGCCGCCGACCGAAGCTCCGACGCCTGCTCCCTGGTCGCTCGGTCCAATATTGCGCGTACAAAATGTCTGCGCCGGCTCCATTCCTCCCGGCTGGGTCAAAATCAATGACGCCTGGAATCCGACTGTCTGCGGCAATCCGACCACCCTCACCTACAACGTCTGGACCATCCAGCAATTGAGCGATCAACCCGTGGGCGCAAGCATATACGCCTGCAAAGGATCAGTCCCCTTGGGATGGGCCGTGGTCGACATCACCTGGAATCCCACCGTGTGCGGGCATCCCGCGACGAGACAATCCAACGTCATGGCGATCAAACGACTCGATTGAAAAGTGTGACCCGGCGCAAGACCGGGTCACACAATTGCGCGCCCTTTAGATATGCATTCGAACCGTTACGGAAGATGGTTCACCATCATTTTGCCTGCCGACTACCAGCCCGGCGAAATATCAAAACGTAGAATTTCACCAGCGCCCGCCGGCGCGGCCCCCAGGTTCGATACGTACAACCTCCCGTCCGGCCCAAAAGTCATTCCGGTCGGTACAGAGAGACCGGTAACAACCTCCTCGATGTCTCCGGACCTCTTGACTCGGACCACTTTGCCAAATCCTGGAGTGGGGAAGCCAGCGGCATCGGAAAGTTCCAGCACATAAAGAAGGCCGTCCGGCCCAAAATCGACTGCCACGACGGTGGTAAAGCCTGCCTTTGAACTCACGATGCGATAACCGTGTGGCGGGTTGCAATCCCGGCGGCAAATAACTCGAAATCGTCTGCTGTCGAATGTTGAGATGGTGAGTATTCGCGCCCACTGCGGATCGATCGGAAACAAATTGAGATTTCCGACAAACAAAGTCCATCGCGAGCGGCAATCGAGGTCGGGACGATGTGGCCCTCCGATGCTGAAATATCGATTAGCTGCCGTAATCTCACCACTCTTGGTCACCGAGATAACTTGTCCGTGATTCGGTTCGACCGTAAGTAATCTTCCATCGTGTGCAATCGCGACTATAGAGCGTGCCATCGGGCTCGAAATCGTCCGCGCTTTCATACTTGGCAGGGTGACTCTTTAGCCAAGCACCGATATCCGCGATGAGGTGCCAACTTCCGTTCTTAAGATCCACCTTCGCAATCCCGCTGGGATGGTGCGGATTGCCATGCGAGCAGCCGCCGCCGCCCACCACCGCGTAGAGTTCACCGTCCAAAAATACGACATCAGCGACTCCGATGGTCCCATTGACCCCACCTGGACCGATGGAGACCGAAGGAAACCCAGAAGCGACGGTAGTCACTTTTCCGCCCGGGCTGATCTTGGAAATTCGTGCGGTCAATCCTCCCGTGTCGGGTCCCGGACCCGGAGGTCCGGGCACTTGCGGACACTGACCAGCGGTACTCATTGTGCCCCCAGTGCCTGCTTCCGCGACATACAAATAGCCGTCCGGACCGAACCTAAGTCCCCGCGGTCCTTCCAGACCCGAAGCAACCGTAAATGGTGTGGGCTCGATAGCCTGTAATGCTGTCGCTGGAACTGGAGCGAGACTCCCTACCACCGACGCGACTAACAGCGACGACAAAGCTCCAATGAGTTTCATTGCATGTTCCCCTTGATTGGTTTGTGGTTTGCGGCCTTCAGCGTGAATGGTTGGCGACGCCGGCGCCGAATACGATCCGCCTCCAGGACAATGGGCGCGCCAGCGACCATAACTTTCGCCTTTTACGCCCTTCTTCGCCCAGCGGCAACTATATTGAACGAACGTTCAATGACCGAGTTCACGGCGGGCGACGGTTCACGGTGCTGCGCGGCCAGAGCTCGCCTCAGCGATCTTCCGTTAGTCCTTGGGGGGCTCGCAGGGCGGCGGGGTCGCGTCGTGGCACAAGCCTGTGCGTGGATCTCGATGTCCAATATCGGAAGCGTCTTGCTTCGGAGGGTTGGTGAAGCATCCCGAAAACAACCAAGCCGACGCAAGAACGGTAACGATTAACCTCATAAAATGCCCCCTTCACGTCCGGGTTGTTGAGGTATTCCTACGCCTGCCCGGCATCGGCGACCCGGGCGGATCCTTTGCGAGCTTACTCCACCTCGCTGCGATAAGGTGCGCCTATCGAGGGCGGCGCGTCATCGTTCTGTGACAACTGCCGGGAACCCCGAGCGACGGGTATCATCCAGCATATGACGCACTCGCGGAAAAAGCGGTTTTCAATGATTCGTGAGTTTCATCTGGCCGATTGGTTCACGCTTGGCAATGCCATTTGCGGCACGGCGGCCATATTTTCGACGATCAGTTTTGTGCAGACGGGTGCGGTGCGCCATGTCTATTTTGCCTGTGGGCTGGTCTTGGCGGCGTTAGTGTTTGATATTGTCGATGGCCGCGTTGCGCGATGGCGGGACAAGGCCTCGGTGATGGGTCGAGAATTGGATTCTCTGTCGGATGTCATTTCCTTCGGGGTCGCTCCGGCGATCATTGCCTACGGCTTAGGGATGCAAGGATTGTTCGATCGAATCATTTTAGGGTTTTTCGTTGCCTGCGGTGTTTCGCGGCTGGCTCGATACAATGTGACGGCAGAGACTCTGTCTGCGGGCACCGGGAAAGTCAGCTTTTTTGAGGGCACACCAATTCCGACTTCATTTCTATTGGTATGCGTGATGGCGGTGGCCACGGGGCTTGGCGCTATCGGTGAGCTCCTGTGGTTGGGGGCGCTTCAAATCGGCGGACACGTACTGCACCCGTTGACGTTGCTGTTCGCGGTGTCGGGATCTTTGATGATTAGCCGGATTCGAATACCGAAATTGTAAAGTAATGCGCCGTAAGCGCGTCTTCGCAGCGGCCCGGACAGCGAACGCCATCCACACTGAACGACTGTCAATGCGCGAAGTCGAACATGAATGGGCGAATCCAAGCGAGGATATTATGCGTAGGATATTCAGGCTCTGGCGGATGAGCCGCAACGATCTTCGGCTGTTGTGGCTGGCACTGCGACACCCAAACCGGCCGACTTGGCTGCTACCGGCAACGCTCGCTTTGGGCTTCTTCGCCTTAGAGCCCTTTAATTTCGCCATTCCGATATTGGGAGTGGTTGACGATCTTTTTCTGCTGCCGCTGCTTCTACATGGCCTTGCGAAGATCGCGGTGTACATAACGACTTTACCGTCGACTTCGCGGTCGCGCGACGATCGCGTGGTATCGGTGCAATAAGATCCCGCGAAGTCCAGGCACCGATTTCAAAACCACTGGGCTCGAGCGCAGGCGTCAGAACGTGATTTCCTCTACGTCCTGTAACACCTTGTGCGCAGCAATCATATCGAGGCGAGCGGCCTGAACATCGCGACTCGGTATCTGTGCGAGGTAGTCCGCACATTTTGCCACGCGAGCCGCTACGTTCCAGTGTTTCTCGCTTGCGTCGTCCGCGAGTATCTCCACCAGCTTATCGAGTTCCTTGCGCACGACAGACGCAGTATCAGCATAACGTCTTGTATCCGGCGTTGCGCATAAAGACGCCTGGTGACTGAGTAGTGCCCTGGACGCTTCCGTCAGGGCTAGCTCAGCCTTAATCCTCAGGACCGCGCTCATCTTGGTCATATGGCCAGTTAACCGAAAGCGGCCCCGAAGGTCTTTGATGTAGTTCGCAGGATTGCGGCCCGCAGGGGCCCGTTCGCGTGGAACCGGCCTGGGAATAACGCCCGCGCTCGCGAAGCACGGACTGCCCAGCAATCGCCTTACTGCGGTCCAAACCAAATGTGATCCACGCCGTGGACGTTCAAATAACGGCTTGAATTTGCACCGCACAAAGCAATTGGACTCGATGGCTGACGAATCGGACGCAGACCGTTGAAACCGGGGACTCTGATCCCGCATTAGGCCATCGGCCGATTGCGGCGCTTTCCGCGAGAGAGTAAAGAGTACAGCAAGGGTCATCAACAAGCGTGCGACGATTCTTCGCTGGCTCGGCGGCGACCGGACGGTTCATATGCGGGAAGCAGCAGAGTCGAGACAGGTCGAAGTAGCTTCTGACCCGCTAACGGCGGACCAAGTCGCTGAATTCTTCCGCGAGGGGTTTCTCGCGCTCGATTCTCCGCAGATCAGCCAGGCCGAGATCCGCTGGTGCCGCGACATTCTAATGTCTTTGATCGCTCGGAACATCGGCCGAAAGGAAGGCCGCTTGATTGACCTCTCGGCGAGAGAAGACGGAGATGAGAGTGTAACCCCCCAGCTATGTCGCCCCTCGCTCTATGCCACGGAGCTGAGCAAGTGGTCTTACCGCAATATGGGACTGGCTATCGCCAAGCAGTTGCTGGGCCCCCAGGCGACCTTGTCATCCGACAGTGCCGTGTTCAAACCCAGTCGTATCGGCGGTGTCACGCCATGGCACCAAGATGAGGCCTATAACAAACCACAGTTTTACCAAGAACAGATCACGATTTGGATTGCGTTGTTTGACACGACGCCCGTTAACGGCGCGATGGCCTTCGTTCCCCGCTCGCATAAGCTAGGAGTCCTGCGGCATCGGCTCAATGGCGGCGCCAGGGAGGCCAATTCCATCGAGTGCTGCGGGGAATTTGACCGCGCCGCCGCCAAGGTCTGCCCGATCCGTGCGGGCGGAATCACCATCCATCACGGGTGTACCATCCATGGCGCATCTCGGAATTTGAGCGACGGTCCGCGCCTCGGATACGTCTTGAACTACAAGAATCCGCCGCAGGCGCGGCCGGAGCTCGGAACCTTTTCGTGGGGTGGTCGGGCCGCACTCGCAAATCCATCGCAGGCGAATACAGTGGCTGCTGCGCGGCGGCATTTTTATCGAAATGCTGCGCTTTTTCCGCTCCGACCCGGACAATCGTCGCCACTTCATCAGGCAGGTGGTCAAACGCTTCAGCCACCATGACGATGTGCCGGCGTACTCGTATCCACCCAAAGATCCGCCGTCCAGCAGCTCCCAGGCAGCGAGATGATTGACGCGCGACTGCGATGATCGTTGGCGCGAAGGCCTCGCGGGCGGCCGTGGCGTACTCCCAAATCAGATGACCTGGATGATAACGGCGAACATCGCAATGTTGAGGGCGACGCGACAGCCGATTGCAATGCCGTCAAAATGATCGCCGCGCCGGCGGAAACGAAAGTCTTAAGTCCGTAGAAACGCCGAATTGCGAAGAACCAGTATATTGGCAACGCAGACATGAGGACGAGCGTTTGAAGCACGCCGTCCAAGTCTGCGTCGTGGTTGCGACTCGCAGCCCAAACCAATAACTCGCCTACCGTGACTGCGGCCAGGGTGAAAGAAGCGACGTTCAGGGCGAGCACCACGTGCTCGAGGTAGCGGCGGTGCAGCCGATTGAAAATGAGCTTTTGCAGCCCGGCAGTTGCCATAAAGATGAGCAGCGTGGCCAGCTCGCCCAACCAATGACCGAGCTCGCGGGCGCGTAAGTCGACAACCGGACTTTGCCAGTTCACGTCAGGCCGGCCCGACATGAGGTGCGAGAGAATGCCGAATGAGTCAAATTCGCGCACGCGTACCGGAAAAGAAACGCCGAGGCCATTAACCGACACCGCTACGACGGCATGCAGCAGGAAAAGCACTATGTAGATCCGCAGCGGACCGACGAAGGGCCGGCGCATTCCCGCGACGTAGTTCTTTGCCAGGGCACCAGGCCGCGTAAACAGCAAACGCAATGTTCGCGGTAGTTTCCCGTCTACATGGAGAAGTTCCTCTGGAAGCTGTTTGGTTAGAAAATGTCTAAGTTCGAAATCGTCGGTAAAGAGAAACTGTTCGCCGCATTCTGCGCAAAAGCGGCCTTGCCCGTCTGCCCCGCAGCTTGGGCATTTGACCGCCGGCGGCGTCGCGGCGTCGTTCACAACTGACTCGATTCGGGCATTACGGGATACTCCGAAGAAACGTCCGGTAGCGACCGGCCCCCGATCGCGCCACTTCCACACGTTCAAATGTCGCTGCATCGGAATATACGCAGCGTGTCCGGTTTCGGGAAGCCGGGACGACGGCCTCACGGCCTGTTGGGCCACGGCTTGCTCGTGAGCCAGGCACTGCCCCTGACCGTTCGCTGCAATTGAGCCCCCGCCCGTTGAGTTACGTTTCACGACGAATTGGAAATGGCAAATTTGAAACGTAAAAGAGCCACGATGCCCCCTCAGGGGTAGCATTAATGCCATGAATCACGCGATACTTGCGATGAGCGAACAGCCATTCGGCGACCCTCATGTCGATCGCGAGATCGAATTATTGGCGCGTGAAACGCGTATGCCGCGTGAGCTCGTAGCAAAACTCTATACCAGCGCACGAGCGAAATTAGAGCGAACGGCAAGAATCAAGGCCTATCTCCCCGTACTGATCCATCGCCAGGTCAAGGCCTTATTGCGAGAGCAACAGCGCGCTTGAGGGGTTGGCTCCGCGGGGACTGCTCTGCCTGCTGCGCCTTTCTCCGCCCGCGCCGCTCGAAACGCCGTCTGCCGCGATTGTGAACTTGTTCACATATTGTTGAGAAAAGCCGCACCGGCGCTGATCGCCCGTTATGCTCATCCCACGTCCGCGATTCCGGCGTGACAAATTAGCGATGCCCATCGCGCTTGGGCCGTTTTACTAAAATCTCTTCTTGCGAGGATCTTGACTATGCGTGCAATCTCAATACTGGCTCTGCTGTGCGCTGGAGCCGGTGTAAGTGTCGCAGGCGGCGCTGATATCCGCGTCATGCTGTCCGGCGAGGTCGTCCCAGGCCTATATGGTCAGGTCAGTATCGGCAACGAGAGCCCGCCGCCGGTCGTTTACGCGCAAGCCATGCTGATCGAGCCGCAACGCGTATCGCAGCCTCCTCTTTATCTGCACGTCCCTCCGGATCATGCAAAAGACTGGCGTAGGCATTGCCATGAATACAACGCCTGTAATCGTCCCGTGTACTTCGTAAAATCGCGGGAATACGATCCGGAGTACAAACGTCATTATCAGGATCATGAGCGTGAACGTGAAATGGAGCGACAGCATTGGGACGAGCGCCAACGGGAGCAGCACCACGACCGCGGCCGTGGACATGACGGCGACGAACATGGCAACGGTCATGACGGTCATGAACACAACGACAAATGACCTAACTCGCACCGTGCGCCCAGTCACAGGCCTCTTGATTGCAGGCAGCTTGTTACTGACGCCCTATATCGCCGCTTCAGCGGAAGATCAGCCACACGAATCAGCGATCTCCACCCAGGCAAGGTCATTTGGAGCGGCCGTGAAGCACGATGCCAAGATGGTGGGCGACAACTGCAAAAAAATCGCGCATCAGGTCGGGGTCGCGGCAAAGTCAGTAGGACACGAGATAGCGACCGCCGCCAAACGCGGTACGGCGGAAACTCGGGCCGCGTTCGGCGGCGAAAAAGACGAGAAAGAGAAGAAACCAGCCGGTTAGCGGGATCCCTCTTCATCGGGCCGGGTCTCCGTGACCGGGACGGTCCCGTACGCTTGAGGGACGAACCCGTCACATCCGGCGAACGCGCGGACCCCCTGAGACTTCTAATAACTATCGTCATTCCAGGAGAGACTTGTGACGAGGGTATTGAAGTACGAGGGGCAAGCCTTGCGCGGCGCCGCGATCGTGGTGCTCTCGTTTCTCATACCATTTCTTTGCACGACTTGGTTGTTGAGCAGCGCGCCACTTGTGCAAATAGTGGCATTGACCGCCCTGAGCGTATTGAGTTCGGGAGTGATTGCGTTGATGGAGCCGGTCGAGGGCCTCCGGCTATCGATATTCGGGCGTACCAAAAAAATGGCGGAATCCGCCAGGACCCCGCCATTCCTTGCTCGTGCATGATTACTCAGCGGACCAAGGCAGTCCGCGCAGCAACCGCATCGAAGCGTCCATCCGTTGGACTTGGGTCGCACGCGTGGCAACGAGCCTGCGCGCATCCCTCTTTTGCATCCTAAGCCAGTACGAGGTACGGACTAACGAAGAACCCCGCCACCAACCAGCATGCCAAGAGACGCGACCGAACCAACGTTTAAATGTGCCACTTGGATCACCTCCTTCAGTTGCCGTGGGCATATTCTCCGTGACTCGCCTCACTGCCGTCCATTACGACGTCCGTGTAGCAATTAGCGCGTGCCGCCCACCGAAGCGCCGCGCCCCAACTTGGTACCCTGACAATGACCTCGATTGCGGCGCGAGTAAAGATTTCAAGGTTGAGATAGGCATGAAACCAGCCGAAAGCCGTCGCATATTCTCCGTCGGCCGGGGCGTGCGTACCTTGCCACTGCGGACATTCTGAGTCATCCGGCCCAATACCAAGTATCCTTTTCGACCTGACCTGGAGTCGCAAAAGATACGGAGCTGTGATGATTGACGTTCTACATGCGCGCCTTTAACCTTTTCCGCGCCAAATTTTTCACGCGTCTGCTTGCCTTGCTGCTGGCGGGATCTTCCATGGCCGTGGCACAGACGCAGGCCCTGCTCCCCTCGCCTGATTCGACCCCCGCCGGCCAATCAGCACCGGCGGAGGTCAAGACCAAGGAAGCCGACAAAGAAGACCGGCTCGATTCCGTGTACGTCGAAGGTAAGCGCTGGCTTTTCAACCGGCGCACCCGCTACGCACACTCGCTCCCGGAGGTGGACGGCCCGACGATTACGGTCACCAAGAAGACCAGCGTAGTGCAGCTCGACGGCGTGCCCACGATCATCGATAACAATCAACGCGAGCTGTTCGACCGGCTGCCCGGCATCATCATCGCCGAGCAGCAAAACCCCACCGCGCTCAACTTGAGCTACCGCGGTCTCGGCAATCCGCAGGAAAGCGAGTACCTCCTGCTGATGCAGGACGGCATCCCGCTGGAAATGGATTGGATCGGGTATCCCACGGTTTACTATATTCCGGTGCCGCAGACCATCAGCTCGGTGCAGATGATCCGCGCGGGCTCAGGATTGCTCTATGGCCCCGAACCGCAACCGGTCATTAATTTCATCTCACAGGCGCCCTCCAAGCGCGAGCTGGCCGGCACGACCGAACAGGTCGGCGGCAGCAATTCGCTTTTCTCCAGCTTCAACAGGATTTCGGGCACGAGCGGCAATTGGAACTACCTCGCTGATTACTCGCGCCGCCAATCAGACGGGCAACGCCAAAACGGCGGCTATGATTTGAACGCCGGCGATCTGCATTTAGGATATGCCATCGATTCGCAAGGACTGAGCCTCGACTTTCACGCGTATTCACTCGACAGCGGTCTTGCGGGCCTGATGAGCGGTGCGCAGTTTCTGGCCAATCACAACCAGACCACGACGCCCGACGATCACCTCTGGGCGGACCGCTACACCACAGTGCTCACCTACCAGAACCAATTCAGCGACAAAGACTCCTATACCCAAAAAATCTGGTCGGGCTACCAGGATTTGTGGACGCGATCTGACACCTACGCCGGTACGCCACCGGTCGCCACCGGCGGAATCTTAAGCGGACAGCGCTTCAACTACACCGGCCTCGACGGTCGCTGGCTGCATCGCTGGGGCGCCGGTGATGCCCTAACCCTGGGCTATACCTTTTATACCTCGCGCAGTCCCTACAACGAATGGCTCACCAAGAATCCGGTCATCGACAAGGGCGATGAGTCGGGGATCCCTTTCTACGACAATCAGCGCAAAACCAACTATGGCGCGCTGTTCGCCGAGAACGTGTTTCGCTTCAAATACTTTCACTTGGTGACTTCCGCGCGCCTTGATCATGAACAATTAAGCACCGTGGAATCGCTCGCGCCGCATCCTTCGCTGGTCGACGCGACTTACACCAAGAACATTCCATTGTTCGGCATCGGCATCGGCAATGATTTCGGTCATGGCAACGAGACCTATCTGAACGTCTCGCAAGGTTTTCGACCGCTGCGCTATCTCGATGTCGCCAGTCCTTTCAGCAATTTTTCCACCACCAACAATCCGGATCCGACCAAGTACCTTACCTACGAAGCGGGCGTGCACGGCTGGCCGAGCGTGGGGCTCTACTACGATGTGAGCGTGTTCCAGGTCAATGTGAAGGACCGCATCGAGTCTCAACAACTCACTCAGACCGAGACCATCGGTGTGAACACGGGTGACACCCGCAGCCGCGGCGTGGAACTCGAAGGTCACTATGACCTGCTGCGCCTATGGTCGAACATGGATTCGAGTGTTCACCTGGACGTCTTTGCCAATGCCAGCCTGCTCGATGCCCGGTTCACCAGCAGCATCATTCCGGGTCAGACCGGCAAGACTCCCGCCTACGCGCCGCACGGAGTATTCAAGGCAGGGCTCACCGTTCGTCAGGACCTTATCTACAAAGTCAGCCTGATCGTCGACACCGTCGGGTCTCAATATTTTCAGGACAGCAATAAACCTATCGGCTCGACCCCCGCTGAAATTCCGGCCTACACTGTCGCGGATCTCGCGGGCGACTACACCATCGCCGGGCACTTCAGAATTCTGGGCGGCGTCGCGAATCTCACCAACCGGCACTATTATTCGCGGGTATTTTTGTTCGGCGGCATGCTCGAGCCCGCAAACGATCGCAGCTTTTACGCCGGAGCCGCCTATGATTTCTAAGCGGCCTGGAAGGCAATCAACCCGGGGGCCCTTAACGTGATCACGAAAATCGTCATGAGTGTGTCGTCCACTTGCGCACTGATCTGCGTAAGCGCTGGCCTTTGGGCCGGGGACATAGATCCAAGCGCTGCGCCGCCCGAAAGCGCTTATGGCCGCCTGCATTGGCGCGAGATCGGCCCGTTTCGCGGCGGTCGCGCGGTCGCCGTGGCAGGCGTGCCGCAATCACCCAATGTGTTCTATTTTGGCGCGGCCGCGGGCGGTGTTTGGAAAACAATCGACGCCGGTGCCACGTGGAAGCCCATCTTCGATGCCGAGAAAGTCTCCTCCATCGGCGCCATCGTGGTCGCCCGCAGCAATCCCGACATCATCTATGTCGGCACAGGCGAGGCGAATATGCGCGGCAATGTGACCTGGGGAGGCGGCGTTTTCAAATCCACCGACGCCGGCAAGACCTGGACCGATTTAGGTCTGGCCGATACCCGGCAAATCGGCGCCATCATCGTCGATCCAACCGATCCTAACATTGTGTTGGTGGCCGCCGTGGGACATGCTTTCGGCCCCAACACGCAGCGCGGCGTTTTTCGCAGCACCGACGGCGGCAAGACCTGGAATCGCACGCTCTATAAAAATGAACTCACCGGCGCCATTGACCTCGCCGCCGACCCGCACAACTCGAACATCGTTTACGCCGCACTCTGGCAGGTGCGCCGCCAGCCCTGGAATTTCTCCAGCGGTGGACCCGGCAGCGGCCTGTATCGCTCGACGGACGGCGGTGTGACCTGGACGCAGCTCTCCGGACACGGACTGCCCGCCGGAATCCTAGGCCGAATCGACATCGCGATTTCGGCGGTCGACTCGAAGCGCGTCTACGCCATGATCGAAGCGAAGGAAGGCGGACTTTACCGCTCGGACGATGGCGGAACGCAGTGGCGCCGGGTGAGTGATGACGGACGCATTCGCCAACGCGCCTGGTACTTCTCCAAGATTTACGCCGATCCCGGCGCCGTCGATACGGTGTATGCCTTGAACACCGGCATGCTGCGCTCAACCGACGGCGGCAAGACCTTCAATCTCGTCTCGGCCACCCACGGCGATCATCACGCACTGTGGATCGATCCCAATAACTCCAAAAGTTTGATCAATGCCAACGATGGCGGCGCCAGCATCTCACTCGACGGCGGCAGCACCTGGTCAACCCAGGACAACCAGCCCACAGGCCAGTTCTACCACGTCGCCACCGATAGCCGTTTCCCCTACCATGTTTACGGCGCGCAGCAAGACAACTCCAACCTGGCCGTCGCCAGCTTCAGCGATGAGGGCGTGATCGGGCCGCGCGACTGGTACCCGGCCGGCGGTGGTGAGTCGGGTTTCGTGGTCCCCGATCCGCGCAATCCCAACATCATTTACAGCGACGCGGAGAATCAATACGCGCGCTTCGATGTTCCTTCACGGCAGTCTCAGAACATCAGCCCGGACCCAATCGACAATTCCGGCCACCCCGCGGGCGAACTCGAGCACCGCTTCAATTGGACCTCGCCGCTCATGATCTCATTGCACGATCCCGAGGCGATCTACGCGGCGTCGGAAGTGCTGTGGAAATCCACCGATCGCGGCATGAGCTGGAAGATCATCAGCCCGGATCTCACTCGCAACGACAAAACCAAACAGACCGCCTCCGGCGGGCCTCTGACCAAGGACATCACCAGCGTCGAGTACTACGACACGATTTTTGCGCTCGCTGAATCGCCCCTGCGCACGGGCAATCTGTGGCTGGGTACCGACGATGGCTTGGTACAGATGACCGACGATGACGGCGCGCACTGGCATAACATCACGCCCGCCGCGATGCCCGCATGGAGCACGGTCAGCATGACCGAACCCTCGCACTTCGAGTCGGCCGTGGCCTACATTGCCGTGGACCGCCACCGGCTCGATGATATCGCCCCGTACGCCTGGAGGACTTCGGACAAGGGTGCAAGCTGGGTCTCGATCGCCGCCGGCTTACCCGGGGGCGCTGTGGTGCACGTGGTGCGTGAGGATCCGGTGCGCCGCGGCCTGCTGTACGCCGGCACGGAGCTGGGCGTGTTCCTATCCTTCGACGACGGCGCTCATTGGTCGCCGCTGCAACACGGACTGCCGGTCACGCCAATCCATGATCTGACCGTGCACGGCACTGACCTCATCGCCGCCACGCACGGGCGCGGCTTTTGGATCCTCGATGACTTGACGCCGCTGCGCCAGGCCAGGGCGGGCAACGATGAACTCGTGCTCTATTCACCGGCGGCTGCGCTGCGTCTGCACTATCCAGACCAGGTAAATTCTCGCCGCCCGGTGGGTGCGAATCCCCCTGCGGGCGCCCTCATCGACTACGTGCTGCCTGCCGATGCCACGACCGAGCTCACCATGGACATCGTCAATGCCAAAGGCGAGCTGATCCGGCATCTCTCCAGCACCAAAACCAACAAGGAAGTTCAGCCACCCGAGTGGCCGGATCAAATCATCTCGAGCGATCTGATACCCGCCAAGGCGGGCATGAACCGCCTGGTCTGGGATTTACGCTACGACGATCCGGTTCAGATTCCCGGCGCGTTCTATGAGGGCGAAGCTCCGCGCGGACCCCTTGTCCCGCCCGGCCAATATCAACTGCGCCTGAAATTGGGTGATCAAAGCCGCACCGCGGCCCTTGCCGTGTTTGCCGATCCACGCGTGCCGAACAGTGACGCGGCGATTGCGGCCAAGACCGATCTTGCGCTCGCGACGTATCACGACATCGACACCCTGCACCGCACCGTCAATGACATCCGCGCCAAGCGCAAAACGCTGGCAGGCGGCGGTGCGCGCGCCGGCCTCGGCGCCAAGCTCACGCGCATCGAGGAAGCCCTTGTGCAGGTGAACATGAATGGCTCAGAAGCCAACCTCGCGTTTCCCGGCATGCTCAATGAGCAGCTCGCCGGATTCGCGGGCACACTCGAGGACGCCGATACGCCGCCCACCACTCAGCAGCAGGCGCTGTACGCCTCTCTGCACAAGAAGCTTCAGACGCAGCTCGAGCTGTGGAAGGCCGCAAATCAGAACTAGCTACTCCTCATCGGTCGACTCGCCTTCTTCCGGCGCCGCCAAATCACTGCGCAGCACCGGTAATTTGGCGCGCTTCAGCGACTCGTTGAGCGGCGCCAGATCGTCCTGCGAAATCTTCGCGGCCGCCGCGGAGAGCAACTGCCATTCCTGCAGCAAGGAGTCGGCGAGTGTGCGCTGCACGCGAGTGGGCGCGGCATCCGCATCCAACACCTGCGTATACAAACTCTGGATCTCGCCGTTGACGCGCTCCAATCCACGCGACGCAGCCGCATTGGCGCCGTGTTCCATGAGCGAGTCAAAATGCTCATCGAGTTCCTTCGCCCGTTCCGCCACCTGCACAGCATGCAGCGTCTTGATTTGCGCACGCAGCGATTTGATCTCCTGCGCCTTCGCTGAGCTGGCATCGAGCGCCCCGGCCAAGCCTTTAGCAAGCGCAAATTGAGCCGCGTAATCCTGCTGACCGATGTTCACGCGCGGATCCGCAGCCACAGTGAGCGGCTGCTCCCAGTGATGCTTGCCGATCTCGAGGCGCACGCGATATATCCCCGGAACCGCCGGCGGCCCCAAGGGTTCCTGCGGCGTATCGCGGGGGACTGCGGAAATCGGAAAGCTGCGCCGTACCGCGCGCGGCGTCGTGCAATGCAAATCCCAGACGAAGCGATGCATGCCCGCCGTCGTCGCCGGCGTCTTGAACGGTCGAATCCAATACTGCGGGATTAACTGCTTCTCGCGCTCGGCTTCGCTAACCCCGGACGTGTCTGTGCTCGACACACGCCGCAACACCGCGCCATTCGCATCCAGTATCTCGATCGCAACCGGTTCCTGGGCGGACTGCGGCAGATAGTAGTCGATGACAGCTCCATTCGGCGGATTGCGCCCTGACGGCTCGTCCGGCGGAATCGGCGTGTCGGTGCCGGTGCTGCGCCGCGCGCGTATCGCCGGCGACGGCGCCAGCAGCGTCACCGCCGCCGATGCGCCGAGACCGGCGCGCAAGGGACCGATGTCATCGAGCACCCAGAGGGAGCGCCCGTGAGTGGCAAGGATCAAATCCTGATTGTGAACGATGACGTCGCGCATCGAGGTGTGCGGCAGATTCAGCTGCAGCGACTGCCAGTGATTGCCGTCATCGAAAGACATCCATACCTCCCGCTCGGTAGCGGCGAACAGCAGTCCGCGCCGCACGGGATCTTCGCGCACGGCATTGACGGGCGCATCCCTCGGCAGCCCCTCGGCGATCGACTGCCAGGTCTTGCCCCCGTCGCGTGTGCGATAAACATAGGGCTTCAAGTCATCCAGGCGAAAGCGGCTTACCGATGCGTAGGCGACATTGGCATCGAAGTGTGAGGCATCGATCTGCGTCACCTTGCTCCAAGGCCCAAGCCCGGGCGGTGTGACGTTGTTCCATGCACCGCCCTCATTGTGAGTCACCCAAATGAGGCCATCATCCGTTCCCGCCCACAGCAGCCCTTGGAGCAGGGGCGATGGAGAGACCGCGTAGATCACGCCGCGCTGTAGTTCGGCCTTGTCGGCATGCATATCCCCGACCGACGGCGGTGAGCCGCCGCTCGGCCGCGTCAAATCCTCGCTGATGGTTTGCCAGGTTGCGCCGCCGTCGCTGGTCGCATACAAACGATTGGCCGCGTAGTACATCCGGTGCGGATCCTGCGGCGAGAACAGAATCGGTTCAGTGCGATCGGTGCGCACATCCGGCGATGGCACGGGAATCGGCGAAATGTTTTGCACCTGACCGGTCGACAGATGGGTTTTCGTGACGACGTTGCGCCCGGCGCCAAAAATCACATCGGGATCGAGCGGATCGGGTGCAACATAGCCGTACTCGATCACGCCGACCGGGTGCCACTCGCGAACGGTGACGATGCCATCATTGCCGCGATTCGAGATGCACACCGAACCGCTTTCCTGCTGACCTGAGCAAAGCCGATAAGGATAGGTCGGCGTGACACTGACGTGATACAGCTGCGCGGTCGGTTGGTTGTACCAGGTGCTCCAAGTCTTGCCGCCATTGACCGTGATCAGACTGCCCTGGTCACCCACCAGCGCAATGTGCTGCGAATCATCCGGGTTGATCCAGATGGCCTGATAATCATCGCCGCCCGGAGCGCCTTTGAAGGAAACCCAATGCGAGCCGCCGTCGGTGGACTTCATGGTCACAATCGACGCGCTGTACAGCACGTCCGCATTCTTCGGATCAACCGCGAGAATGGACAAATCACCGCCGCCGATGCGCAGCCCCGGTCGCGGATCGCTGGTAGCTATGTGCCAGTGCTCGCCGCCGTCATCGGAACGGTACACGCCGGTGCCCGGAGCAGCGCCGCCTTGCGCAGCCGGATTCGAGCTGGTTGCGACGGTTGCGTACAACCGACCACGCGCGCTCGGCGCCACCGCAACATCGAGTTGCGACAAGCCCTGAGGCAACCCTTGAGTGAGCGGCCGCCAGTTATCACCGCCGTCGGTCGACTTGAACAGTCCGCCATGCGGGCCGTTGAACATGGTCTTGTCTTCCCACGGCCCCGAGCGCGCATTCCAGAATCCTGCATACAATGTTTGCGCATCGAAGGGATCGATCCGGACGAACGAGGCCCCGGTATTCTCGCCTTGATCGAGCACCTTTGACCACGTGACACCACCGTCCAGGGATCGGTACAAGCCACGCTCCGCGCTCGGACCATAGGGGTGGCCCAACACCGCCGCATAGACTCGGTTGGCATCGCGCGGATCCACCGCAATGCTCGGGATCTGCTGCGAGTCCCGCAGTGACAGATGCGACCAGGTAGCGCCGCCGTCGTTCGACCGATAGATGCCGTCGCCCACAGACAGGTCCGGACGATGCAATCCCTCCCCCGACGCCACGTAGATGATCTTCGGGTCGGAAGGCGCCACCGCGATTGCACCGATCGACTGAGTCGGCTGTGCATCAAAAAGCGGATTCCAAGTGCGCCCATCATCGTCGGTTTTCCACACGCCGCCATTGACCGCCCCGGCCAAAAACGTATGCGGGCGGCCCGGCACGCCGGCGATCGCGCGCGTGCGGCCGCCGCGAAATGGCCCCACCAATCGCCACTGCAGATCCTGAGTGATCGGTGAAGTGGCGGTTTGCGCACGAGACGCTGCGGAGCCGCAGATCGTGAGCAGGACGGCGCCAAGCGCTCGATATAGACGGAGATTGCCTACCATTGATTCATTCCCTTCTTCCTTCCAGTCCGCCACGTCGCTGCATCATAGTTCATGTTGAGTCGATGCGTGGCACAGCGGCGCCACGGCTCACGGGTTCCAGCAAGGACCTTCCCCGCCGGCGACTGGAGCAGGCAAGGGAAAAGATTCAGGCAGATAGTCGCACATTTCGTGCGTCATATCATCCTAAGGCGGCGTGCCGCATTCCACGCGGCTCTGAGGGTCCGCGGGCGCGTAAGCCAAGAACCGGCGACTCTCCATCCACTGCCAGAGAAGCAGGATCGGCAGGCCGACGACGATGTCACGCGCCCGCTTCAAGACCGATATCGCAAATCCGATTTCCGCTCCGATTCCGAATAAAGACGCAACCGTCGCATAAGCGACCTCCTGAACACCCAGGCCGTTGGGCACCCAAAAGGCCACACTGCGTGCCGCGCAAACCAGGCTCTCGATCGCAAGCACCGGTACGAGGCCGGCCTGGACACCCATGAAACGAAGCCCAATCCAAGTGCTGAGCGCGCTGGCTACCCATCCTCCGCAGTGAAACAAAACTGCGAGGCTTACGTAAACGGGACGACGGTATATCTCCTGAATACAATCGATGACGCGATCAGTGAGGGGTACCGCATGAGGAAACAGTCGCGAAATCACTTTTGCCGGCCACTGCCGACCATAGCGTTGAAAAGCGCCAAAGGCCGCGCACGCGGCGGCAATCGTCATGAGGCCGAGAGCCGCGCTGCCGGCGACCGGCAAGCTCACCGAATGGCCTGCCGTTGAGGCCAGGAGAATTGCCACCCCGAGCGCGATAAAGGCAATCTGCGCCAGCATCTCTGTCGTGATGTCCGCCACCACTGATCCAAACGCAACCGGCTGCGCAACTCCCTGTGCGATTGCCGCCCGGACCCCCAACACGATTCCACCGAGATGAGAAAACGGCAGTATTTCCGAGGTTGCGTCGCGGACCATGCGTGCCCAGATGAAGACCGGCGCGCGCGCGCCATGGGACGCGGGGATCAGAACGTACCAGGCCGTGCCTAACAGGACAAACTGGCCGAATTGGTAGAGGCACAATATCGCAAAGCCACGCCATCCAACGGCAGTCGCCGCCGAAAGAATGGGCTTGAGCCCAATACTCTTCAAAACATAACAACGCGACTGCGACGCCAATTAAGGCAATCACCCCCAGGCGCACCGTTCGTGATCTCAACACGCTAATTGGCCTTGCCGTCCCCTGATCGCACGCGACAGTGCGGCGACGAGAACGCGAATGGCACCCGTGGAAAATCGTGGGCAGTCAAGCGATCAATCCCCCCGCTCATGGTGAGATCTGTTGACTCGAAGGCAGATGATGCGGGTCAATGTTCGACAGCCGCGCCGCTGAGGGCATGAAGTCGCCGAAACCTCCACGCATGATGAAGCGGGTGCGGCACGCGGCGAGGACCTCAGGATTGACGAGCGCATCAAGTTCGTCGCGATATCGATAGCCTGGCGCATGTCCCTCATAGGAGGCGGTGGCGGGATGAAGATAGATCTCACTCACTCCCGCCGGGAGATTTTGAATCAACTTAAGCAACCGATCCTTGGTCATCTGACCGGACCATTCCAATCCGAACACCCGATCGGCGCCGTGCAGCCCCGCGGCGCGAAGCCGCCGCCGCAACAAAATGGCAAACAGCGCGGTTAACGAGGGTAGGACCCGCCGAAACGCAGGTTCTATTGCCGACAGCACCCGTCGATCTTCAACAGGAACGCGAATCGCCTTAAGTCCGAATCGAGCGCCAATGGCGAGCAGGAGCTCCGCAACCACGGGATGCAGATGAAAGTGCTTATGTGCATTGCAGTGATCGAGAACCAGGCCCGTGGCGCAAAACGTTTCAAATTGCGCCGTTATCTCGGCCGCCAGTTGGCGGCGCGCCGGCGCGCTCCAGGCCAAGAGACACCCGAGAGAAACCATATCCGATCGAAAGGCGCCATGCTCATCAACGAGCAGGGGTATGGCGCTCGGCGGCAGTGTCGGCCGCCCCTCAACCAACACGACGTGCAGGCCAACTCGCAGCGAGGGCATCAGGCGGGCGCGCCTTACTGCATCGGCAGTCGCCGGCGCCGATACCATCAGACTGGCGGCAGTGAGTATTCCACACCGATGCGCCGTCTCCACGGCCTCATTGACTTCGAGAGCGGCGCCGAAGTCATCCGCCGTGACAATCAATCCTTTCAAGCAGCGTCTCGTCGGGTGCGGAGGAATTGAAAGAACTCTATGCCCTCGCGCAAACGGCGTTTCATCATCTCCGGACTTACGATCATCTCGGCGAGAATCGAGGCGATTTTGCCGGGGCGAAAATAGAATTTCTTGTAGAAATCCTCAACCGACTGGAATATTTCTCCATGGCTCAGATGAGGATAATTCAATGGTGCAATTTGCGTGCCCTCCTGCGTAAGCAGGTCGATCTCTTCATTGAACAGCCAGCCGTTTTCCTTCGCTTGCCGGTAGAGAAATGTACCCGGATAAGGAGCTGCGAGCGAGACTTGGATGGTGTGCGGATTGATCTCTTTTGCAAAATCGAGGGTCTGTTGGATCGTCTCCTTGGTCTCTCCCGGCAAGCCCAGGATAAATGTGCCGTGAATGACGATGCCCAGCTCGTGGCAATCTTTGGTGAAGCGCCGCGCGAAGTCGACGTGCATGCCCTTCTTGATGTTGATCAAGATCTGCTGATTCCCGGACTCGTAGCCCACCAACAGCAACCGCAGGCCATTGGCCTTCATGACCTCGAGCGTCTTGCGCGGCACGTTCGCCTTTGCGTTGCACGACCAAGTGACTCCGATCTTTCCAAGTTCCTTGGCCAGCGCCTCGACCCGCGGCAGATTATCGGTCAGCGTGTCATCGTCGAAGAAGAATTCCTTGACCTGCGGAAACGCCGCCTTCGCCCACTTCATTTCCTCAACCACATTTTGCACCGAACGCACCCGATAGCGATGTCCTCCGACAGTCTGCGGCCATAAGCAGAAGGTGCATCTCGATTTGCAGCCACGGCCGGTATAGAAGGAAATATAAGGATGCTTGAGATACCCGCCGAAATAGTTCTCAATCGTCAGGTCCCGCTTGTAGACCGGCGTGACCCAGGGCAGCGCATCCATGTCTTCCAGAACCTCACGATTCTCGTTGTGGATGATGATGCCCTCTCGATTTCGATAGGAGAGACCTTTAATTTGGCTCCAATCGCGCCCGTCCGCCACTTCCTTGATCGTGAAGTCGAATTCGTTGCGGGCGACGAAGTCGATGGCCGCGCCGGCAATGAGGCTCTTGTCAGGCTCAACCGCGACCTTGGCGCCGATGAATCCGATCTTGACGGTGGGATTGATCGCCTTGATCATTTCCGCAGTCTTCACATCGGATTTAAAAGACGGCGTCGAGGTGTGCATCACCACCAAATCGCGGCCCTTAATCTCTCCCACGATGTCATCGAAGGCAAGGTTATGAGGCGGTGCATCAATCAACTTCGATCGGTCGACCAGCGCAGCCGGCTGCGCGAGCCAAGTGGGATACCAATAGGAACGCACCTCCCGCTTCATCTGATAACGCGCGCCGGCGCCGCCGTCGTAACCATCGAATGAAGGAGGATGCAAAAATAATGTCTTCATACGTTCTCCCCCAAGGGTAAAGCCGATCCGTCACGAGAAACCTGATAGTGCTCGTTTCTCCATTGCACGCGTCGGTTCATAAAGCTCCATGCCCACAGGACGAGGCTCAAGCAGTCCCTGAAGGGGACCAGAGCGATTTGCGCCACCGGAGCAATCGACGAGCGGCGATTGACATGCAGAAGCAGTCGCGCGGCGATTCCGGTGGCCAACAGGGCGAGGGTTAGTGGGCCGCCTCGAGTCAAGAACGCGCCAAGTAACATTACGGGAATTCCAAATGTAATGCAGCAAAAGCCGTAGCCCAGGGGTCTTAAAGCGCGAATCGTGCGCAGCCAGCGAAGTTCGTGCCGAACCAGGGAGGCGAAGCTGCTCTCCTGTACAGAAACTTCGACTTCGACGTCGGATAGCACGGTTCTAAGGCCCAGATTACGCGTCAATTCGCCGAGACGATAGTCATCTGCAAGCTGGTTTGCGATGGCATCGAAACCGCCAACTTGCGACAACACGGCACGTCTCAACGGCAATCGTCGCGCCGAACGAAAAACTCCGAGATCCCGCGTTTGCGGCAACATACACCGAAGGGGTAAACCAATCATTGATGAACAATGATCCCATCGACGACCATAAGCCGGGCCCCGAAGCGCCGCGATACGCACAAGTAACAACTACCGACGCCGGAGTCCATGAGAGGAATCACAATCTTGGCGAGGTAATGCACGTCGACGCGCACGTCGCTGTCCGCGATCACCAGGTAATCGTGGCTGGCCTCGGCCATCATATTGATGAGGTTGCTCACTTTGCGACTGCTGCCATGTTGTCGGCGGTCAATCAAGATTCGTAGGTCGCGAAGCGGAAATTCCTCCTTCAGCCGCTTCAGAATCGGGACTACCGGATCGTCAGCTGCGGCGACGCCAAAGATGACTTGGAACTCAGGATATTGCTGATCACAGAATGATCGAAGACACCCGTAGGTCTCAGCATCCGCGCCGCATAAGGGCTTCAAAACCGTCACTTTTGGCAGCCTTCCCGGCGGCGCGGCTGGCCAAAGCCGGCGGTGAGAGTACAGCCCGCAATGCCAGGATAGCGTAGAGCGCCCCCCCAGTCACTAACACGTAACCGCAAGCGATTAATAGGCTAAGAATGGAGTCTCACCTTGTGCATTACCGATGCTGAAAGGCATGGCCGCTTCGCGGGAGGTTGTCGCGCAATGCGGTTTCGATCTGCTTAAATTCGTTAACGGAACAATAGACGACTTTGCCCTGCAGAGTAAAGGCCTGCGAGGTCTGGTGTACCCCGAAACCAAACCGGAGCCCCCCAATGCCCTTGTAAGGGATCGAATCGATGCGACTTCCGGCCGACTCGCGCCCTACAGGGCCGGTCAGCCGTAGGATATCCGCTTTGCCGGTGTCCTGCCACTGATAATTGAGCGACCAGCGCAAGCACGTGCGGCGTTGTTCGATCAGCGGCTTTCTGTGGCGCTGCACCTTAATCGGCTCACTCCGGCGTCAATCACGGCCAATGCCCGAGAACTTCGTGCGGACCGTCACCCCAAGATGCGGCCGTTTCTCGCTTGCAGTACTATTCGCGCTGAACAGCGCGGGCACTTTTTGCGTGCCGGGAAAGCCGTCGGCTAAAACATCGCGTAACCTTTAAGGAGAGAGAATGCACCGGCGTTTACACTTTGCCTTGGCCGTTATTTCCCTTGTTTCCATTTTTCGGTGAATCCGCACAAGGGAATGATGCGCCGGCGCGACATTCGCTCGAAGCCGATTATGGCTTCATGATTGGGCGCTGGACTTGTCATGTCACTCAAGACGGCACGGCGGATCGGGATGTGAGCGTGGAGTACGAGTGGGCGTACGACAAGGGCATCGTGCGCGAGCGCATGCGTCTCGCGGACAAGTTGATCGGTGAATTCCTGACGAGCTACGACAAGGCTACCGATCGATTCAAAGGAGTCGGCGTCGGCTCCTGGGGTTATGTGGTTTGGGAAAATGCGGGGTTTCATGACGGGCGCCTTGCTGAGAGGGGTTTTATGTTTGACGGCGGGGAAATGACGCCGGTAAGTCGCAGCGAATTTGAGCGCGTGAGCGACGCGCACTACGTGGTGCGCGACTTTGAAGCGGACACGTCTGCGGGCGGCGGTAAGGCGACGGATACTGAGGACTGTGTGAAGGCGGAATTGACGTTGCGGTCTTCGCAATGACCAGGCGAAGAGGACCTAATCGTCGAGACCCAGCCCCTGCAAAATCCGTGGCACGTGCTTCTGCACGCGCGCGGTGCGGGTCGCCGATTGCTTCGCCCCGGCAAAATGCAGCAAGTAGCCTTTCCGCCTTCCGGGAGTTAGTGCGTGGAAGGCTTCGGCCAGTTTAGGGTCATCAGCCAAACGCTTTTGAAACTCTTCCGGCATTTCGAATTGGGTCACGCCTTTCATCTCGACCTTCGCGCCGGACTTCTCAACTGCAATGGCGTCGCCAATACAGGCCTTGATTGCCGCTTTCTGCTTGATTATGTCCGCGAGTGAGGAAAATCGGAATTGCCGCGCGGACTGCACATTTTTCGTTTGCTGAACGAGCAGGCCTTTGGGGTCTTTCAGTAAGGCGCCCTTCATGAAAAGCAATGCGCAATATTCCTTGAAGCCGTGGATCAAGACCACGTTGCCACCCTTTAGATCGTAGCAAGCGTGGCCCCATTTAAGTTCCTCGTTGAGACCCGAGGCAAGGCAGAGTCGGCGCAGGGCGCCATATTCAGCGCTCCAACGTTTTTCCTTGGCCTGAACCTTTGTTACGAGCGGATTCATTTTTGCCATAGCCTTTGTCTCCGCAAGCGCGCGTTGCCTCAGAGTCCGGGCCGCACCGAAGCGGAGCAGGACAGCGCATCGTTGGCGGCACGAACGGCCCGGCCGGCCGAAGGAGGCCAGACGGATAAGCTCACCTCCGTCCAAAGTGCGGTATAGATTAGCGCGCCTGCACTCCTAGGGGCCGAGGCTGGTATTGGTGCGCGGCGCAGAGTCATGCGTTCGATCTCGCTGGAGTACGGGACTTCGGCGACGAGCATCGTCGGAAATTGCTCGCGTGTATTGGCGATAATTTCATGATGCAGCGATTTACGGCGATCAACCATCGAGAAAAACGGCAGGAGCATCAAGTCCGTCCAGCCATTGCGGGTAATGAAGTCCTGCAACTGCACCAGCATGCGCACCGACAACGGTGTCGGCAGCAGAGGCACAATAATCGCGTCCGCGGCGCGCAGCACGTTCTCCGACAGAAGTGAGATGCCGGGCGCGCAATCGAGGAACAGCACCGAATAGACGTCGCGCAAGGATCGGCTCATCTTAAGAAGCCGTTCGGTGGGATTTTTCCGGTCGCTAAGGTGGACATCAAAATTTCGATAGGAAAAATCCGCCGGCAGGAGGTCCAAGTTCGCATATCCCGTCGAGAGGATGAGTTCAGGTTAACTGGCGCTTGCCGTTCAGGAGTTTCTTGGGCTGGCGTGCTCTTGAGGATCGCCTCTTAAGGTGTAGGTCGCGGCGCCCTGAGGATCTAAGTCCCAAAGCAGCGTGGGGCCGCTGCTTGCGGCACATAAATAGGCCAGGTTGACCGCCGTCGTGGTCTTGCCGACCCCTCCTTTGATGTTGGTGACGGCGATTATTTTCATGCCACCGGACTGTTTGGCGCTCGGCTCCAAATCCCCGACTTGGGCGATGGGAGCGGCGAGGTTTGGAGTGAAGATCATCCGGGAATTCCACCAAGTCGTGCTCCTTGGGCAGATCAGACTCAGTGGTTTCGAAAACCGCGCAGCATGCGCGGTGTTGCAAGCCACTTGAGCGCTGCATTGCCCGTGCGAGCTCTGCCCCGAAACGACAGGCACGCGACCGCATTTTTCTTCATGTCGACCGCGAAGGCGCTGTTACCTTCGAGAAGGCAAGCCGTGAGCAGTGCCGAAAGATCGGGTTGGTGACCGACGATGGCAATCCGCTTGCTGCGAGCCTTGGCCAACAGGGTCAGCACCGCCGCGCGCGCCCTCCCCTGGCTTAAGTTCCGGCGCTTCCTCGGCCCGCGGCCAGCCGGCGACCTCGGTCAGAATCTTCGCCGTCTGTTTGGCACGAATCAGGGGGCTGGTCAGAAGGCGATCGGGCACCTGGCAGAGTTCTTTGAGTCCGGCCGCCGCTTTGCGCGACCGCCTAACTCCCACGGGCGAGAGGGGCCTTGCGGCATCATCGGGCCAACGATGGAGGTCGCGCTCGAATGCAATCGCATGTCGGATGATCAACAATTCCATGGCTTCATGGCGCCGGTGCCGGCGCCTCATTTGCAGTCGGCTTTTCGAATTTCGTCCGCAGCTTCTTCCATTTTTGCCTTACCTTTCGATAGCGCATTGCGGAGCGTTTTCGAGCCTGCAGCGCTGTTTCGACGTGGCGCTCTGCCAGGCGCCCCATCAAGAACAAGGTTTCCGGCGGAATGCCTTTTGGTTTCGCGCCGGCGAGAGCGTTTAGGCGCTGAGTTGCCACCGCGGCGTCCTGCTGGAGCCCAAGATTCTCCTGCCAGCGGCGCAGCGCGCGAACCATTTCAGTCGCAGGTTTGCCGTAGAGGGCCGCCACTGCTTCCAGCGCGTACCGCAACTTCTTCACTTGGCCGCGGACCCCGTGATACTCCTGCGTGGAAGAATCCTTGCCCAGAAGGTCGGCCCGCTTGCGTAACTTGCGGAATCGCCGGCGTATCAAGCTGGGGGCGGCGTGCAGCGCCAGATCCTCCGGCGAGGCTTCGCGTGCGGCGTCGGGGGTGACCAGCAGCGCTGTCAACTCCTCCAGATTCTTGCGCACCCAGACCGAGTCGAGAACGCTCAACATTTGCGCGCGGGCCCGGGCGCGCTCCGACATCAGGTGCTCCTTTAAGGGTTCTATGCCCACCCGATCCGATTTCGGCAATCTGCGCCTGAAGTCTTGCAACTCGCTCAAAGCGACGTCGAGGTCGCGGGCGCGACCGAGAGCACTCAACACGCTCTTTAGCGTCGTGCGAACTTTCGAGAATTCTGGAGCCAGAAAGGATTGAAACTGGCGCAGGTTGGCATCGAGTCTGCGGCCGGCGACCCGCAAGTCATGCAATTCTTCTGGATCGTCTCCCAATCTGGCGCCGGGCTCGTGCGAATACCAGGCGGCCAAATAGCGGCGGAGGTTCGCCATGGCAACCTCGACGACGGTCATGGACGCGTCTACGGCCGTTTCGGCAAATTCCGGCGCCGGCGGCGCCAGTCCCACAGATTTGAGGCCAAGCGAGTACTTCGTATCCGATGCGGTCTCGAGCGCACAATTGCTTCGTAGCGTCTTGACGAGCGATCGCAGAGGTTCGAATGATTCGGTGAGGGCTTCGACCTCGACCCGGAGCATGCTTTCCTGGGGTTCACCGTGTGGGCGAGAGATCACGGTTTCATCGAGGGCAATTTCGCCGAGTTGCCGTGCCTCGTCGCTCTTGCGGACCGCAAATCTCTGCCTCGAGGTATGCAATTCGAACAGCGGCAACAAAGTGCGCGCTCCGCTGACGGCGCATACTCGGGTTCCAACCGGCCCCACGGAGGCCCGGATTGCTTCGCTGTCGGAGCTTGAAAGTGTTTCGGTCAGCTCGCGGCGATCTACGGCCTCCGTGCTGGCTGAATGAAGCGACTTGAGCGTGGCTTCGCTTGTTCCGGATTCGGAGCGCACGCGCAGTGCGAAGCCCGCGCGATGTATTCGCCAGTCATCCGTGTCGAAGTACGTATCGAAGATTTCAAGCGTGGAGCGCGGCTCGAGGGTGAGCCCGTCGATGGTACCGTTCTCGCTCAACCAGCGCCGGACGGAACCAAGATCGGTACAGGCGAGCTGCCATTCCACTTCCCGCCCGTCCTTGTAAGGCGTCGCATGGGGTGCGGAGGCGGTGCCGGATGACATATATATGACAGTCTACCGGCTCTGGCTGCGCAGCTTAAGCGCAATTTGCGCCGCGGAAGGCGGTTGGGGCCATCGGACGGTCAACAAACCTGGTTTGGAAGAAACGACGAGGCCGGGGCGCTCGGTACTGTCGCACCGCAGACAGTCGGCGAACATGCGTAACTTTTACATTTAGAGAACCTGCCGGCGCTTCAATTCGCCGCGGTGCGTTTGGCCGCCAATTGCTGAACCACGGCAAGCGCTTGCTCCGCATTGGCATCGCCCGCAACTCCGCCGATCGTCGCAACGATCTTGTTGTCGGGCGCGACGACGAAAGTCGTACGTTCCGCCATGCTATGGCCGACCTCGTTGCCGCGAGAATCCTTCATCGTGGCGACGGCCTGTCCCTTGTACGTGTCCGCGATTTGAATGTCGTAGGATTTTGCGATCTCGCCCTTTTCATCCGAAGCGACCGGCAACTTGCCGGCGCAATATTTGGGATCGGCGGAGAAATCGTTCAAGCGAGAAATACTATCGAGCGAAACACCGATGACGGAGGCGCCTGCAGCGGCAAACTTGTCGTGATTCTCAGCAAACGTATGCGCCTGTAGATTGCAACCCCCGGTAAAGGCGGCTGGATAGAAATAAACCACTACCGGACCCTTCTTCAACGCATCGCGCAGCGAGAATGTAAACTCCTTACCGGCCAGCGAGGCTTGTGTTTTGAAGTCGGGGGCGGTGTCGCCTTGCTTCAATGCGGCGAAACTTGGCGCCACCGCCAGCACCAGCACCAGCACCAGCGACAGGATACCTAGGACCTTGAGTTTCATGGCGAACCTCGACTTCAATCACCGTAATTCAAATCGCGCTTGGGTGCAGAGCACACATCGCGAGCATCGGCCGCACATTATCAGGGTTGCTCTCGGTCGTCACTGCCGCTCCTGGAACAGGCCTACTTGGGCACGAAATCCTTGGGTTTTTCCGACCCGCTGCCAAACAGGAATTTCTCCATTTCCGCCACCAAGAAAGCGCGCGCCTTGGGCTCGATCGGCGTCAGCCGATTTTCATTGATCAGCATGGTCTGATGGGCAACCCATTGTGCCCAGCCTTCCTTGGAGACGCTGTTGTAGATTCTTTTGCCCAGATCGCCGGGATAAGGCAGGTAGTCGAGCCCCTCCGCCTCGCGCTTGAGCACCACGCATTGAACTTTTCGTGCCATGAGTCGAATCTTACGCTAAGCGCCTACGCTCGTGCGCAAACGCGCGAACAGCTGATTGATGGGCTGCGGCAATCCGATGCGCGGCGGTGTATCCAGCTGATACCAGCGATAGTCGTCTCCATCGCGAATTTTCCCACTCGGTTCGCAATAAACCATCAGCGGCTTTAAGCGCAAATCGAAATGCGTGAACGCATGGTCTATCGGCGGCAATGGCGTTGATATTGCGGGCCGGCCGAATTCTCTTAGGCACCACGCCAGCGCTTCGTTTTCGCTCTCGAACTGCGGCGGCGCCCACAAGCCGCCCCAGATCCCTGAAGCCGGTCGGCGCCTCACGAGAACGGCCGCGGAAGCCTGATGGCCGGTCTGCGCAATCAGCAGCGTCGCCTCGCGCGCCGGGCGAACTCGGCGTTGCTTTCGGCCCGGCAATTCCGCCTGACGTCCTTGCAAGGCAGCGATGCAGTCTGTGCTCATAGGACACACCGTGCAGGCCGGTCGACTGCGGGTACATACCGTTGCCCCGAGATCCATAATCGCCTGCGTATACGGGCGGACCTGAACGGTCGGCGTACATGCCTCCGATTGCGTCCAGAGCGCTGCGAGGGTGCTCTTCGAGTTCGGATCTCCGGCAATCCCAAAGACCCGCGCCAACACGCGCTTCACATTGCCATCGAGAATGGGATGACGCTCACCGCGGGAGAGCGCCAGGATCGCGCCGGCGGTCGAGCGCCCGACGCCGGGGAGCGCCATCGCTTCTTCCAAGGTTTCTGGAAATTCACCGCCGTAGTCCTTCACCAAAGTCTTCGCGCACGAGTGTAGATTCCGCGCGCGCGCGTAGTAGCCTAAGCCGGTCCACAAATGCAGCACTTCATCGATGGGCGCCGTGCGCCAGCGATTTGGCATCCGGGAAGCGTTCCATGAAGCGCTGGTAGTAAGGAATCACCGTCGCGACTTGCGTCTGTTGCAGCATGACCTCGGAGACCCAGACGCGATAAGGCGTAGGGTTCTGCTGCCACGGCAGGGTCCGCCGTCCATGAATGTTGAACCATTTGAGCAGTCGCTCGGCAAATTGCTTCGGATCCCGCGTCATTTACTGAACAACCCTTGCAATCCATTCTTCTTGAGTACGTCCTGCAGCTTTTGCTTGAGCTGATCCTTCGCAACCGCTTCGATGTTGGGCTTGACGCTGGGATCCACATACGTTCCCGTGACGGTGAGCGGTATATCGGTATGTTGCGCGGGTGCCGTGAGGATGCTGGCCAGCAGCTTGAAATCAATGGCCTTGGTGGACACATTCGCATTGCCCTGCCCTGTCACCTTGAGCGCCTGCGAGGCAATCATCAGATCGTTTGTCTGGGCAATTCCATTGGTGATTTGCGCTGATAACTTGAATGCCTGGAACGGCGTGCGTCCGGTACTGCCCTGGGGCGCGGGCGATCGCGTGATCAACGCTTGCGCGAGATTCAATTCGTATTGCACATCGATTCCTTCGAGCGCGCCATCCGCAAGATTGGCATCCAAGTGCCCGCTCAGCGTTTTGAGCATGGCGTCCGCGTCCGCACCGTGCGCCGTGGCCTTGAGGTTGAGCGTCGCCCGTCCTGACAACCGCCCTCTGCCACCGGTGTTCGCCAACAAGCGAGCCATGTCGACACCGGTGAGCCGCTCATCGATGCTTAAACTGGGTGTCGCGCCCCGGCTGTCCACAGGTGATATCGCCGACAAAGCGGCCGGCGTCCAACTGACCTTCGATCGGAGACAGATGCGTGACGTTGTCCTTCGCGGCCAGCGTGACCTTTACGTCGGTTAAATCGAGGCGCGCAAATTGCGCCGACTTGACGCTGAGCGTGCCGTTCGCATCCAAAGGGGGTCCCCTCTTAGGAGCCTGGGGCGGCTTCGATTCAGGCGTTGCGCCGCCGGCGTCGGCCGCTCGATAACGATCGAGATCGATCTGATCGGCCGCCAGATCGAATTTGAGTTGCTGCGAATCACCGGCCAGTAACGTGACATTGCCCTGAACCGTCGTGTCGTCGAGATGCAGTTGCAAATGATTCAGGCTCATGGCTTGCGAGTCATAGGCGAAGTCGGCGGCTGCGGACAGCTCTGACAAGGCCTTGGGATCCCGCGTCCTCGGCAGCGAGATTCCCAGGCGCGGCGCAAGCTCGCGCAGCAACACGGGCGCAAGCGTCAGCCGCGCCGTGACGCTCAAGTCGTCGATAAATTTCCGGGCTTCGACGCTCCCCGTCAAGCGGGCACTCGAATAACTCAGGACGAATTCCGGCGCAACCACGCTCTGTTGCGAGATATTAACCCTGAGAACCGGTGTCGACAATTCCCAGGTGCCGGGCGCCCATCACCTTGCCGGCTCAAGGTTCCGCCCAGATTGACGGCGCTGAGCAGCAGGTGCTTTTGTTCCACGTCCTGACTTAGGTCGAACTTGGCATTCATCGTCAGCTCATCACCCAATGACGCGCGATTGGCAGCGAATGTCAGATTCACCGGGATGGGCCGGTCGGCCGCAAGCGAGCCGGTTTCGAGATTGAGCTGCTCGATGGTGATTCCTGCATAGCTGATCCGACCGTTTTTGAGGCGAATATTGCCGAGCGACTCCAAGGCACCTGCGCGCGTGTGACCCACGTCCGCCGTTCGCCGGCTTCGCGTCAGGTTCCGCATCCTGCCAATTGCCGCGGCCTTGCGCATTCTTGCGCAGGCGCAAGTCCAGCCCGTCGATGTCCACCCGGGCGACTTGCAGACGCTGGCGCAGCAGCGGCAATAGTTTCACCCGAATACTGGCGTGGCTGAAGGATAAGAACGGCTCTTCGCCGAATCCCGGCGGACTGCCGAGACTCGCGGGACCCAATTCCAGGGCGACCCAGGGAATCACCGACAACTTGATGTCGCCGCTTAACTGCAGTTCCCTACCCGTGGATTCCTTGACCGCGGCGGCGATCCTGCCCTTGTAGTGATTGGGGTTGACGAACAGCCACACGCCGAGGAGCACGGCGCACAGCAGAGCGCTGATTCCTCCGGCCAAAACCCCGAATAATCTCAGGTTTCTCATGCCTTTCACTTGGGATTGAGACTTCGATCATAGCTCAAGCGCTGCCCCCAACCGCCGATACCCTTAAGATGATGGCCCAAGGCCCACCGCGCACGGAAACCGCATGCGAAGCTGGTCGACACAGAACGAATTACTCAAGAAATTGCGCCGGCGCAGCGATGTGCCGGACCCTGCCGTGCCGGCCGACGGAAGCGTAGGCGATCCATCGAACCGTTCCAACCTGGATTCGGACTCCTTGGCGCGCCGTTCGGCGGAGTTTCTAGAATTCGCGCAATCGTCGGGCGGCTTTGGCGTGTTCGAATTGAACCTGGTAACCGGGAATATCAAGGGCACGTCGTTGTTCTTCGAACTGATTGGTCTCGAATGCCGCGACATGTCGCTCACCCGCGACGAGTGGCTGGCGTCCATTCATGCGGAAGACTTGGAAGGCGTCGTGCACGCGCTCAGCAATGCCGTCGCGGCGGGCGGCGGCTTCGAAGCCGAATACCGTACATTAACCGCCAACGGCGAGGTGCGCTGGCTCGCCGGGCGCGGCCAGGTGCTCTTGGGCGGCGAAGGGTATGACTCGCGGGCGATCGGTACCATCACCGACATCACCGAACGCAAGGAGTTGGAGGACAAGCTCCACTACGCCACCGAATCTTTGAACATCGCTCAGGTCGCGGCGGGTGTCGCCACCTTCGACTTCGATTTTCGCCGCAACAGCCGCATCTGTTCCGATAATTTCCGCGAGCTGTTGGCCCTGCCGCCGGCCACTTCGCTCGATGACTTGAACCGGGCATTGTCGCGGGTGCATCCGGATGATTTCGCGCGCGTGCGCAGTGCGCCCCTGGAAACCACATCGGCGAATCCTCACTATCGCTGCGAGTACCGCGTGCTGCCGGAGCGGCGGCGGTGAGCGCTGGATCGGCGAGAAAGCCAAAGTCACTCGCGGCCAATCGGGCGAGGTCGAACGCATCACCGGCGCCATCGTCGATATCAGCGACTTGAAGCGCACTAAGGCGGCGTTGGGATCCGTCGAAATTCGCCTGGAACGAGCCCTGCGCGGAACTCAGGACGGGCTTTGGGAAATTGACCTGCTCACCAATGTCTGCTGGTACGGACTGCGGTTCGGCGAACTCCTGGGATACACGGTGGAAGAGCTGGGCTCCTCGCACGAACAATTCGTGAACCTGATCCATCCGGAAGATCGCGCCCGCGTCGCGGCCGCGCTGGATGACCATCTTGCGCATCGCGCCGTATACGATTTGGAATTTCGCGTACGCCACAAGGCCGGGCACTATGAATGGATGCGGGCGCGGGGCCAAGCCGAGCGGGCGGCGGACGGTACGCCGCTGCGCGTGGCCGGCGCCATGCAGCTTGTCACCGACCGCAAGCTCGCCGAGCAGGCCTCACTGGATGCGAAGCTGGCGGCCGAGGCCGCCAATCGCGCCAAGAGCAGCTTCCTCGCCAACCTCAGTCACGAAATCCGCACGCCCATGAATGGGGTTCTAGGCATGTCGCAGGTTCTGGCGGAAACGCCGCTCGACAATACCCAGCGCGAGTACCTGGATATCATCCGCGGCAGCGCCAAGGCGCTGCTCTCCCTGATCAACGGCGTGCTCGACCTCTCCAAGATCGAGGCTGACCGGCTCGAACTCGAGAATGTCGAATTCGATCTCATACACTTGCTGTACGAGACCGTGGCGGCGACGGCGCTGCAATCCGCCGCCAAAGGCATCGAACTCATCGTCAGCATCGAAGCGGAAGTGCCGGTCAGGGTGCGCTCGGACCCGGGACGGCTGCGCCAAGTCGTGCTCAATCTCCTGGGGAACGCCGTCAAATTTACGCACGAAGGCCACATCACCCTGCACGTCGCGACGCTGCCAGTGACCGGCGGCCGCGCCGGCTTGACCATCGAGGTCAGCGACACCGGCATCGGCATTCCGGCAGACCGGATTGACCGGCTATTCAAATCCTTCTCCCAGGTCGACTCCTCCACCACCCGCCACTACGGCGGCACCGGCTTAGGTTTGTCGATCGTCAAACGCCTGGCGGAGCTCATGGGCGGAGAAGTCGGCGTGCACAGCGAACAGGGCAAGGGCTCAACCTTCTGGGTGCGGGTGGCCGTCGACGTGGCCCGCGAGCAACCGGAGCGGGCCGCCCTGGGACTCGGCCGCAAGATTCTGATCGTCGACGATGTGCCCGCGGCGCGCGATAGCCTGGCGCTGAAACTGAAGCTGTATAGTTACGAAACTGTCTCGGTCGGCAGCGTGGATGAGGCCCTGCAGCACTTGAGCGCAGGCGCGTCATTCGATCTGGTGCTGGCCGATGAACTGATGCCGGTGCGCGGCGGACTGGATCTTTTAAGCGCGCTGCGAACCGATGCGCGTCACGTGCGCCTGCCGTTTGTGCTCTTGTCGTTGTTCGGTGCCGAGCACGACACGGCCGATCGCGAATACCGCCCCGATGCCGTGGGCCTTAAACCCATCCGCGCGGTGCATTTAGCCATTCTGGTGGATCAGGTGCTGACCGGGAAGGTACCGCACGAGCCCAACATCAAGTCGGCGTCGCAGGCGCTGTCGACCTTCCGCGGCCACAGAATCCTCTTGGTCGAGGACAATCCGGTGAACCAGCGCGTAGCACAGCGCGCGCTGCAAAACTTGGCCGCGGACGTAACGATTGCCAACAACGGCGCCGAAGCCTTGGAGCGCATCGGCGCAGCCAGCTTCGACGCCGTGCTCATGGACTGCCAGATGCCGGTGATGGACGGGTTCACGGCGACCCGGCGCATTCGCGAACGCGAAGCAAGCCGCGGCGGCAAACGTCTACCGATCATCGCGCTCACAGCGAACGTCATGAGTGAGGATCGCGAAAAGTGCGCCGCTGCCGGCATGGACGCGCACCTGGGCAAACCGATCGAGGCGGCGCAGCTGATCGAGACGCTCAGCCGCTTCTTGAAGGGGCCCGCGCCCGCGCCGGCGATCGATCGCGAAGCGCTGCACGAGCTGACCGGCGGCGATGAGGAATTTGCGCGGGAATTGGCGGAGACCTTCGTGAGCAGCAGCGATCAATGCCTGGCCGAGATTATTGCGGCGCTCAAAGTCAACGATTTCGAAACGGTGCGTAAGCGAGCCCATTCCTTGAAGGGGGCAAGCGCCAATATTCACGCCTTGAGCCTGAGTCGGGTCGCCTCGAGCCTTGAGACGGCGGTGCGCGAGAATTCGCTGCCGGCCATCGGCGGCCTGGTGGCGGAGCTGTCGGAGAAACTGGCCGCCGTCAACGCGGAACTGCGCCAGGTAGGTTGAGCGAATTCTAGCCGTGTGCGGTCAGCGACGGCGACGCGCCGAATTCCTGGCCCATCGAACAATTGCGTCCCGCCAGCTTGCTTTCGTAGAGGCACTGATCCGCGGCGCGAATCAACGCCTCGACCTTTAAGGTCACATCCGGCCCGTTGGCTCCGGTTGACGCGACACCGAAGCTGGCGCTCACGGCGGTATCGCCGGCGCGCGTGGCAAAGGGCGAAGAAGCCACGAGCTGGCGGATATTCTCGGCGACCCGCATGCCATCGGCGTGGGCCGTTTCCGGCAGCACGATCAAAAATTCCTCACCACCGTACCGGGCAATCCAATCGCTATTGGCGCGGATCAATTTCTGCGCGCGGCCAGCAAACTGCTGCAGCACATCATCGCCCGCAGCATGTCCGCGCTGATCGTTCACTTGCTTGAAATGGTCGAGATCGCACATCAGCACCGACAGAGGATAGGCGTAACGGCGGCTGCGTTCGAACTCACGCGGCAACTGCTCCATAAGATAACGTCGATTGTAGGCACCCGTCAGCTCATCGGTGATCGAGAGGACGCGATTGCGCTGATTGGCGACCCTCAGAGAATGTTCGAGAGCGAGAATGCGGCGGCCGGCATTGAGGCGGGCGATGAGTTCAGCCTCATGCACCGGTTTGACCAGGTAATCATCGGCGCCGGCCTCGAGTCCCGCGATGATATGCTCCTTGGCATCGCGCGCGGTCAGGAGCAAGGCGTAGACGTAGCCGTCCAGCTGCATATTGCGCACCGCTTTGCACAGCGCGATGCCGTCCATCTTAGGCATCTCCCAATCCGTCACCAGCATCGGGCAGTAGCGCGTGGCCATCCGGTCGAGCGCCTCGGAGCCGTTGGCCACGGCATCGACCTCATAGCCTGCGTTTTTGAGAAAGCGGGTCATGAGCACGCGCGTGACCGGGTCATCCTCGGCCAGCAAAATCGCCGGTGATGATTCGACCGTGATCGGCGTCACAGATTCCGTCGCAGACACTTAATCAACCCCGCATGCCTGAGCTGGTGTTAAGTTGAGATATCGGCGTAAGTCTCAACGACTTAATCATGTGTGAGAAAGCTGTTGCAATTCTCGGCACTAGCACTCATTGATGCTAAGGGAATGCCTGATCTAGAGCCTAATTCGAGACTTTGTAGCTTTACACGCTGCAGACAACGCCCGTGGATGCCGGGTTTGAAAGGTTCAACTCGCGACCGGGGCGAAACCGAACGATGGCACTTGCGCAGCGCAGCATTAGCGGTCACCCACCCACTTCGCCGGCTGCGTGCGCCCTGTCAGCGCGCGTCAAAACACCAAGAGGCTTTAAGCGTTCGGAGTCGCGCTTGAACTCGGCGCGCCGGCGCTGCCCTCGCGGCCGGTAAACCAGTTCACTGCGTATTGCACCAGTTGCGTGCCGGTGTTCAGATTGAGCTTGCGCTTGATCCGTTGCCGATGCGATTCGACTGTTTTGATGCTCAAGTTCAAGGACTCGGCGGTCTCGCGGGTACTCATGCCCTTGCCGATCATGTGCAGGATCTGCAATTCCCGATTGCTCAAGCGATCGATGGGGTTTGCGGAGATATAAGAACCGCCCGCCGCGAACTTCTGGATCATATTGTTGCCGACCGCCTCGGAGACATAGATGCCCCCATCCAGCACCCGGCGCAGCGATACCAGGAACTGCTCGCTTGCGGCCTGCTTCATAATGTAGCCATTGGCGCCGGCGGAAAGCATGCGCTCGGCATAGATGGTCTCATCGTGCATCGACAGCACCAAAATCGGCAGCTGCGGGTAATGTGCCCGCACGTCGCGCACCAGTTCGATGCCGTCGCTTTGCTTCAGGCTGATATCCGCGATCATGACATCGGGACTAAGATCCTTGATTGCGGTGCGCGCATCCCGCGCGGTCTCCGCCTCGCCGCAAACAATCAGGTCTTCCTCGTTCTCCATGATGCGCCTAAGTCCCTGGCGCACGATGGGATGATCATCGACGATCAACACGCGTCGCACGCGGCGCTTGCCGGTATTAGCACCCGAGGCAGACGTCGAAGATCGAATCCATGTGCTGCTGGCTGCCATGATTACCTACTCCTGAAATGGCGTGGTCACATTGTATCTTACGCGGCACGGCCCGCTAACCTGTGACGGTAATCATGGTGCCGTGCGGCGAATTTGCGGCAATCTCGAATTTCGCGCCGATCATGTCGGCGCGGTATTTCATGATTTTGAGCCCCATCCCGGAAGCTGAGGGCGCGGCGCGCGCCAATCCGACTCCATTGTCGGTGATATGCAGGGTAAAGCCGTCTTGCTTTGCCGTCAGCGCGATAGCCACCAAGCTGGCACGCCCATGGCGCGCCGCGTTGGTCAGCGCCTCCTGCGCTATGCGATACAGGTGGCTCGCGTTGGTCTCCGTGAGGACGAATCCGGGGCAGATCGTCGATTGAAAAGTGACTTCAAGGCCGTATACGTCCCGGCTGCGCGCAGCGAGCGCACGCAACGCCGAGGTCAGGCCGCCGCTTTCGGCGCCCACCGGCAAAAGGCCACGTGCCAAGGAGCGCGCCGTCTCGATGGATTGATTCACATGTCCGACGATCTCATTGACGTTCTCGACCACTTCCGGGCAGCGCTCCTGAATGCGGCCGGCAAGCCCGCGCAACATGAGCGCGACGCCGGTAAGTTCCTGGCCTAAACCATCGTGCAAGTCACGGCCGATGCTCTGACGCTCGCGGCCGGAGACGTCGAGAATCTCCTGTTCGAGGCGCTTGCGCTCGGTGATATCCCGCATCGAAATCGAAATGCCCGTGGGTATGCCGTCATCGCGCACCAGTACCGCACGATTTTCAAAATACAGCGCCCGCCCTTCCTCGCAGGACTCGAACTCGAAGGTGATGGTTTGTCCATTCTCCAATAGCGTGCCCAGCTTCTGCAGCACGCCGTCCCGCGCCGCCTGCGGCAGCAGGGTATCGATTCCGCGTCCGATGATCTGTTCGGGCGTCAGGGCGTTGACGGGGTTGTTGACGAAGCGCACATGCAGGGCCGTATCCAACAAGAACAAGGTGTCCGCGGTATTGGAAGTGGTTGCGCGCAGCAATTCTTCGGAACGCAGCAGGCGCCGCTCTGAATCGCGCCGCGCTGTCACGTCTTGGATAACACCCACCAAACCCCGCGGCGTGCTTCCCTCAAACAGCGGCCTGGCGGTGGTCGCATACGATCGATAACGGCCATCGTTGCCGAGAAGCTCGAATTCTTGGCGCACCTCGACCTGGCCCGCGAAGGCGCTGTCGATGGCGCGCTTCACCGCACTTTGATCTTTGGGGTGGACCCGCGCCAACATGGTTTGCATGTCCGGATAAACCTTGGGCAGGTGGACCTGCGGATCCTCAAGATTCGCGAATTCGAACGAGTTCTGCGCGCGGTCCCAGCGCCAGGCATGCATGTTGGCCATGGTCATGGACAGCTTCAGCCAGCCGGTGCTGTTCTCCAGCGCGATCTGGGCGAGTTTTTTCGCCTGGACGTTTTGCACCGATCCGAAGGCGCGGAACGGCTGGCCGCCGAGCATCTCCAGGTGCCCGATCACCCGCACCCAGATGCGTTGATTCTTCAGCGTGTTGATTTCGAGTTCAAGATCGATGTGGCCGACGCCGGCTTCGGCGCGCCGGCACGCTTCCTGGAACTGTTGCCGAGACTCCGGCACGCACTGCGCCAGCATCGATTCCCAGCTGAGGTCGAATTCGCTGGGGTTGGCGCCGAAGATGCGGAACATCTCGTCGGTCCAGGTCAGCTCGTGCGTGGCATAGCTGTATTCCCAGCCGCCGATCTTGGCGATGCGCTGCGTCTCGCCGAGAATGTCGGTGAGGCGTTTGATTTCCGACACATCGACGCAGCAGCCAATAGCTCGTACCGGATCGCCGGCCGTGTTGCGCTGGACCAAGGCCCGATCGAGGATGGACTTATAGCGGCCTTTGGCATCGCGAATCCGGTAAGTCGTGGCCCAGCCGCGGCCGCTCATCAGCGCCACGCTGATTGCTTTTTTTGCGGCGTCGAAATCGCGCGGATGAATCCGCTCAAACCAGGCTTCCACGGAGGATTCCAGATCCTCGGGGACGAATCCCCAATACTTCTTGGATGCCGCGCGAGCGATGCACGAGGCCCTTGACGATGTCCCACTCGAAGATGACGCCGTCGACCGCGTCGGCTGCCAGCCGGAAAACCTCCTCGCGCTGCGCCAGCCGAAACTCCGCCAGCTTGCGCTCGGTAATATCGCGAGAATTGATGACCACGCCACTGATCAAGGGGTTGGCGAGCGCCGAGACGCAGCGCGATTCCAGCCATCGGTACGAGCCATCCTTGTGCAGAGTGCGGAATTCTCGCGTGAAACTTTTGATTTCGCCGGCGACCAGTTGCCGATATTTGGAACGCAATTCCTCACGATCGTCTGCATGTGCGAGCTCGAACACAAAGTTCGACTCGCGCTCCGCGGAGGTATAGCCGAGAGTGTTTTGCACGCCGGCGCTGACGTATTTTACACGGCCATCGGCAGCGGCAATCGTAATGATGTCCTGGGCATGCTCGGTAAGGGCTAGAAGACGGCGTTCACCGTTGCCCTGTGCATGATTAGCCGCACGGCGTTCGGTCACTTCGAGGCACAGGACCACGAGTCCTACAACTCCCGCCAATCCCTTAAGCGGCTGAACATCGATCTCAAAGCGCCGGGTTGGACGCCCCGGCTCCTCGAAGGCCAACGACTCGTCATGATAGGAGTGGCCCTCAAGGGCGCGCGAAAACACTTCGGGCTTGAGCAACAACGTCGGGGTCAGCATGAGCGCCGAGCACCCCACCGCACCGCCCGGAATGGGTCCCGCTGAGCGAACCGCGCCCGCGTTGGCGTACGTGACTTTGAGGTCCGCGTCCAGAATGAGCAGGTCATACGGCAGCTGGTCGACCGCGGTCACCAAGTCAGGTTGGGGAGCGGGGGGCGTGAATGTCAGCATGATCAGACGCTGACCAGGACTTGATACCAGCGGCTTGATTTCCGTCATAGCAGACTGGTCGCCGTCGGTGAAGCGCCACGCCATGACTCGGCTAGAAGCGACCCGGGAGTCAGGCAGCGAAAGGAATATAGTTTCGATTTCTGCGGCAGATGCGGCGCCTAAAAGATGGGCAAGCGGTCTTTCTATCAGTCCATCGGCAGATGCGGCGAGACACTGACGTGCCGCCGTGTTTGCCAGAACGATAGGTACGTGCCTATGCCGGACATCAACCACCAGCACCGCGTCTCGCAGGCTGTCTAAGGCGATGTCCGCCAACGCGCGAGCCGCGTTAGACGCCAGTCGCAAAAAATCCGGAGACGTCGCCATCCTTTGGAACTCCGGGAACTGCTTATATATCAGTCCACAATAACCTTATACGCCCAAGGCAATGTGGGCGTAAACCCGGCGGATGACTATGCGGGAATCCCTCAATTTAGCAGCCACCGGTGTCAAGATTTCTTATCAGTGGCGGGGGGTGTCGCTGAAGCTATGTTGTATTGCACCGAGAATCGCTTACCAGACGGGGCAACGTAAAAAACGTCGACATCGAATACTGCGCTGCGAAAGCCCGCTCCTCTGGCATCCGGATAGGGACTAAAATCTTCGCACATGTCCGCCGTTGCCATAGAACACCTGCGCCAAAGCGATCCGCGCCTGGGAGAGTGGATCGATCGGATTGGCGAGCTGCAACTGCCCACGCCGCCGGATCGTGAGCTCTATGTTGCGCTGCTAGAGAGTATCGTTTTTCAACAATTGGCCGGAGCGGCGGCACGTGCCATCTGGGCGCGAGTGATCGGCTTGTTTGAAGACGGCATTCCCTGCCCGAAGCGACTCGCCGAAATGACCGAGGCGCATTTGCGTAGAGCGGGGTTGTCCCGCAGCAAGGCGTTGGCGATGAAGGATATCTGCGTGAGGCACAACGCCGGCCAGATCCCCACGGTGCTTTCCATCGCGCAAATGTCCGATGCCGATATCTACGCTCGGTTGCTGGAAGTCCGGGGAGTTGGACCGTGGACCGTGGACATGCTTTTGATGTTTACGCTGTGCCGGCCGGATGTGATGCCCGTAACCGATTATGGCGTGCGCAAGGGATTTCAAGTGTTGTACCGCAAGCGGACATTACCCGCGCCGAAACAACTTCTGAAACTCACAGAGAAGTGGCGGCCCCATCGAACTGTCGGGGCGCTCTATCTGTGGCGGATCGCGGAAACCGCCATGAAGAAAAGGAAGAAAAAATCACTTTCTAAATAGATCGTCCAACGCCGATTTCGCCTTCGCAATCTCCGCTTCGTTCTTCGCGATGTAGGCACCAACCTTGGGCTTGAAGTGATCGCAAAAGTTTGCCTCGTCTTTTTTGCGCACTTCTTCGGCGGTCGGTTCCCTGCAGTGCTTGGCGTATGAAGTGTCGTATTCCACGCACATCTTGCATACATGCAATTCCGCATTGCAGGCCTTGCAGACCTCGAGCCGGCGCAGCGGAAGGGAGAGTGCTGCAAGCGAGGCGCCGCAGCGCCAACAAACTAGGGAGTGAGACACGGAATTCGATGAATTTATGGACCAATCCAGTAGATTTATAGATTGTCACGAACGCCAAAACCAAGTCAATTGGTTAGCGGCAAAAATTCATAATGCCTGAAAAGTCCCTCGATAACATGCCCTTCAACTTCTCTACTTTATGGGCCCCCAAGGGCAGGACGGTCATCATTGAACTTTTGCTGTGTAATATTTTGCATGCATCAGTGTTTAACCTAGCGGACGGCAATGGCCATTCTCAAAGAATCACAATCGTCGGATGCCCTGAGAAACAGTGCCATGCGCGCCTTTCGGCGCGTTGCCGACCCGTTGATTGATCTGATGTTCGATACGGGCATTACTGTTCAAGAATTCGGTCGATTGCTGAGAGAAAGAGCTGTGCAACGCGCTGCTGCGAGCATCGCCAAGGAGGGCGGTCGCGCGAGTAAATCCCGAGTCGCAATAATTACCGGTTTGGCCAGAACAGAGGTAGCAAGAATATTAGACGCGGACCAAGCCCAGTCGTCTCCACCCCGCGCGGGACAAAACCCCGCGCGAAGGGTTCTTATGGCTTGGTACGACAATAGACGATTTCTTAGCGCTAACGGGGAACCCGCGGTTTTGCCAATATTTGGAAGGCGAAGAAGCTTCGAACAGCTGGTAGCCTTGTATAGCGGAGGAATACCAGTACGTGCCATGCTGGACCAGCTATCACAAATTAGTGCAGTCGAGATGCTTTCGGGGCAGAGGGTGAAGGTGAAAGCGAGAGTTCCTGTGTTTAAAGGTATGACCAGTAGCGCGATAGCCAACGTAGGGGAGCGTGCTGGCGATCTCCTAGGAACTTTAAGGCACAACTTGCACGCGAAGACGTCTCCCCTATTCGAAGGAACTGCGCTGATGTGCGATGTGGAGGTCGGGACTGTTCCGCTAGTGCGTAGGCAAATAGCGGAGCAAGGAGCAGCGTTTATCGAAGGCGCAACATCCTTGCTCACACGGTCTCGCAACAAACAAAGGCGGTCTAAGGTTAATAAGTCACCGCAATCGCGGGTTGGTGTGACGGTTTATTATTTCGAAAATGAGATATTAGCCGGGAATGGCCCAAGAAATACCGTCAGCCATAAACGTCGGAAAAATCTCCAACGGCGGAACCGGGGGTCAAGAATCACGCAGAAGTAGACAAACGTATAACTAGTAAAAGCGACGGAGCTAGTGAAGATGAAAAACGCCAATTCGCCAGACAAAGATGTCATAAATCGCCAGGGGGCGAATGCACTAATCGCGGCAACGATCGGTTTTCTCGGCGCGCACAATATTTCTAAGCGACTAATTATCGATTCCATTCGGCAACATTATGGGTCGCGAAAACCAAAAGATAGCGTTAGGCAGTTTAGAAATCTCGCACGTTCATACGAAGAGATGGGTACGGTTATGTCCGCGTGGTTCTCCGTCCCGAAATTCTTGGATGGGGACTGTCGGCCAGTGCCGTTGACTGGTCGATCTGGTCCGAGGTCAGTGCGCGCGCTGGTGCGCGCAGCGCGAGTTTCAATGTCAGCCACAATTGCAATTGATATGATGCGTCGTTCCCCAAGCATAGGTGTCGACGCGCTCGGTAACTTTGTTCCTCACAGACGTGAATTTGTTTTGCCGGATTTCGCAGTTCCGCGGGCTGCATTGGTCATCGAGAGGTATCTCGACACATTGCACTGGAATTCGTCTAAAGGAAGGAAGCGACCCGTGTTACTTCTCGAGAGAAATTGCCACGTACCAGCCGTCAATCTAAAAACAATTGCGCCAGTTCTTCGTGACATCAAGAAACGTGGTTCCGCGTACATCGACTCTGTAGATGGAGATATCGAGGGACTCAGACGCAAGCGTTCGAGACGGAGCGGCTCTGGGGAAATGAGCGTACACATATTTGCCTGGACTCACCTTGCCAAGTCCACGAAATACAAACGTAATTAATGACTCCCTAGAAAGAGGGAGTACGTCGCACCTTTCGGTGCGACGTACTTGGATGTGACTAGTCGATCGCGACCAATCTACCGGGTCGCACAGCGCCATTCGAGCCGATTTGCGCGTTGGGCCGCAATGAGAGGTTGGATCCAGTTTGCGCGGCCGGGCGAACAACTGCGTTAGAACCCATCTGGGCATCTGGCCGAGCAATTCCGTTCGAGCCAGTTTGCGCATCAGGCCGGGCAACTGCATTAGAACCCATCTGGGCATCTGGCCGAGCAATTCCGTTCGAGCCAGTTTGCGCATCAGGCCGGGCAACTGCATTAGAACCCATCTGGGCATCTGGCCGAGCAAGGCCGTTCGAGCCAGTTTGCGCATCAGGCCGGGCAACCGCGTTAGAACCCATCTGGGCATCTGGCCGAGCAAGGCCGTTCGAGCCAGTTTGCGCATCAGGCCGGGCAACTGCGTTAGAACCCATCTGGGCATCTGGCCGAGCAAGGCCGTTCGAGCCAGTCTGCGCATCAGGCCGGGCAACTGCGTTAGAACCCATCTGGGCATCTGGCCGAGCAAGGCCGTTCGAGCCAGTTTGCGCATCAGGCCGGGCAACTGCGTTAGAACCCATCTGGGCATCTGGCCGAGCAAGGCCGTTCGAGCCAGTTTGCGCATCAGGCCGGGCAACTGCGTTAGAACCCATCTGGGCATCTGGCCGAGCAAGGCCGTTCGAGCCAGTTTGCGCATCAGGGTGAGAAAGAGCACTCATTCCTCTAGGCATGGGAAGCCACGTTTGACCATCGGGCCGCGGGGATAGGCCATTGGAGCCGATCTGTGCATTTGACCGAACTAGGCCGTTCGAACCAATTTGCGCGTTTGGCCGAAAAAGTCCATTCGAGCCGATCTGCGCACTTGGCCGAACAAAGCCGTTCGAACCAATTTGCGCACTTGGACGAATCAGCCCGTTCGATCCAATTTGTGCTTCTGGCCGCACCATCGACGCGTGACCTGCAAAGACAGGGGCTGCACCCAGCAAACTCGCAATTACGCACACCGACGTCGCGGTCCCTCGTACAATCCTTTCGAAGCTAATTTCCATTTGTAATCCCTTCAGTTTGGCAATTCTTCTGCTAACGCACGTTCGTCTTCATCATTCACAATGTAGTGATAGATTCCGACGCCTGTCTTAATATTGTCTTCGCATCCTTCCTTGTCTCGTTCCGATAGCCAATTGTCGATGTCATCGGCAAATATTTGACCTCGAGCGCGAATGAATTTGTCGAAATCCTTAAGGTCTTTCTTCGTGATTCCGTGAACGGTATAAACTGCTCGCTCCACGAGACCGTTGCCTCCAACGGATTCGGCGCGAAAATTCACTTCAAGTGTTTCGCAAACATTGTGTACAACGCGGGCGAACCATAGAATGCTTTCAGTGCTTAGTGGATCAGGAATGTAAAAGCGTTTTACAGCTCGAAAAAACCCATTCCCGACATCCTGCACGCAACCGGTTCTGATCAACTCATCTAAAAGCGCACGTGGCGAAACAGCTGGACAGTAAGTAGCTGTCAGTTCCGAAAACGTAGCGCCGGCTTTATCGCTTCCACTACGTGAGAATTCAAGATCACGAAGAACCCCATACGGGCCCGTGTAATTCACGTCGGTATGCCATGCCGCCAAAACTGTTGGCAAAGGATTCGATTCCTGAGCCGCAACTCCAAACTTCACGCCCGTGTTCGATCCCAAAATGTCGCGAACTTCACTTGTTTCTATATTCGCGATCAATGAAATCCCCTCCACCGTCGGCTCTTTGCCCGAAGCCTCAAATTGCTTTCTCGCCACATCCACGTATGCCTGCTTCAAAACCTCGCTGAACTTCGGGAAAGGCGACCGCGTTCTTGACCGCCAATCGAACCAACGGCTTCAACAAATACCTAAAAGCAGCGAGCAGATTCTCTTTAACAGATTGCGTCATTCATGAACATATTACAACTGTTTTGTTGTTGTAATTCACACTTTTGCGTGATTGCTGCGTCGCCGCATTCATATGTCTGTTAGGCATCAGGTGTCATAATGATTTGTCAGGGGAGCTGCCCTGTCCATTTATCGCCCTTACCCCTTTGCCGGGCGAAGCTTGGGAGAGGCCGAGCCAAAGGACGTCCAAAGTGGCACTTCGGCCCATGTTGTTCGTTTCTTACGTAGACTTAAGAGATGGGATGGGTAGGTAGTTCATTGGGCCAAGTGGGGCAGCTGTTTGCGAGCTTTTGCGTGCTGTTTGCAGTCTGCAGCTGCGGGTACTCGTCAGACGGAGGAGCTTTAGGACCTTTGAGGCGAGGGCTTGCCGGGGAACCCGCTTCCTTGGACCCGGCAACAGCAGCAGATAATTTCTCGTTTCAAGTCCTCCAGGATCTTTACGAGGGTCTTACGTCTGAATCACCAACCGGGCAGATACTCCCAGCCGTTGCGTCGTCATGGACGACGGACAAGACTGGTACCGAATACACGTTCCATCTGCGAGACAACGCGCGGTGGTCCAACGGCGAACCCGTTCGCGCTCAACAATTTGTACTTGCCTGGCGACGTGTGTTGGATCCCGCTCGCGGTTCTCAGGTTTCAGATGATCTAAGGATCATCGCAGGTGCGTCGGACATCATTGCTGGTCGCCAGCCATCGAATGCACTAGGCGCCTACGCAATCAACGAAAGGGTTTTGGTGGTAAAGCTTGAGCGGCCGGCTCCCTATTTGCCGCAAATGCTTACACACTCCGCCGCATTTCCTGTTTACTCAGAAGCCTGCGCGCGCTCTCACTCGCCACAAACCTGGATATCAAATGGACCTTACGTGCTTAAAAGATGGTTGCCTGGCACTCGCGTCGAGCTGAGTAAAAATTCAAATTATTGGGACAATGCAAACGTCAAGATACCTAGCGTGGAGTATCAGATTGCATCTGATCAAAACTCCCAATTGGCTCAATACCGCGCCGGGCAACTTGATATCACCGATATCGTACCAGCCAGTGCTATTCCTTGGATTCATGCAGAACATCCTGCGGAACTGGTAGTAGCACCGTTTCTTGCAACCGCCTATTTTGGACTCAATTTGTCCGCGCCGATCTTCGCTTCGAATGTCGAGCTTCGAAAGGCACTGGCAATGGCAATCGATCGAAAGCGTATCGCAGCAGCGCAAGGGTTCGGTCAACCACCTGCCTATGGCTTCGTTCCTCCCGGCACATGGAATTACGACCCGCAAAATTGGCAATGGTCTAATCTATCGGACGGCGATCGAATCGCTGAATCAAAGCGTCTCTATGCAGTCGCAGGGTTCGCATTCGCCAAAGCCCCTCCGCATTCGATTGCTTTTTAATTCGAATACGGCAATAAAGCAGACGGCAATCCTCATCGCTGCTATGTGGAAGGAAACGCTCGGTATTGAAACCGAACTTACCGAAGAGGAGTATCGAGTGTTTTTGCAATCTCGGCACGACAAAACACGATGGGAAGTTGCACGACTCGGGTGGACCGCCGATTTCAACGACGCTAGCAATTTCTTGGACACTTTTCGCGCGAATTCTCCGAACAACGATTCTGGCTATTCAAATAAAACGTTTGACTCACTTCTTGACCAAGCAGCTCAAACTCCTGATCCGGAAACCAGGAGGCAGCTGTTGCAAGCCGCTGAACGCATCATGTTGGGTGATTATCCCATTTTGCCTTTGTATTTTTTTGTTTCTAAGCGTTTGGTAAAGCCTTATATTCATGGCGTTCAGCCAAATCCTTTGGATCGAATACCATCCAAGATGCTTTCGATTTCGGTTCATTGAGAATCCTGCCAGATAAGCGAGATACTTTCTACTCGGCTTGAATGCCACTTTTGCGAGTAGGCTTATCGACGGCACCTTTCAAATTGGAATTCCGTCGAGTATGCGCGCCATTAGTGCTCAATGAATCTATTTCGTCACTTCGCCAGGCCAGCGCGCGGCGGGGCCGCGGCGGTTGTGTTGTGTTCGCTTTCCTGCTTGTCATTGCGGCCCACGCCGGGTTCATAGGTATACCGTTGGCCCTGCTGGTCACTTCTTGGTTCTTCAAATACGCCTACATCCTCTTCGACCATACCGTGCGCGGCTTTGACGAACCGCCGACCCTCGACATTCAAATGATGAATCCGATAGACGAGCAGCGTCCGCTGGCGCAAGTTCTGATATTGGCTGTGCTCTTTTTTGCAGTGATGGCGACTAAAAATCACATCGGCTCCGTTGTCGCCATCGGCCTCGCCGCCTTCTGCCTCTTCTTTCTTCCCGCCTCGGTTGCCATCCTAGGGCTCGAAAGCAATATTTTGAAAGCCGCAAATCCGGTCTATTGGTTCAATTTGGCGCGTGGGCTGGGGATGCTCTACGGCGTCTGTGCTCTTAAGCGTCTTCGGTTTGTGCCTCGCATTGTTCCTGCTGTCAAAATTGGACCTCTGGCTGCCTATTCAACTTAGCCTTGATATGTTCGCCATCCTCTCGATTTTCAGCTTGCTTGGCGGCGCGGTTTACGAGCGGCGCCACGAATTGAACCTGGAAACCTGGGTCTCGCCCGAGCGCACCGCGGAACTCAATGCCAAGGAGAAGCAGCGGGAGCACGATAAAACCGTGCTGGATGCCTATGGCCTCATGCGCGCCGGCTCCCACATCAAGGCTTGGCGGTTGCTGGAGGACTGGCTTAAATCCCGCGGCAATTCCCCCGAGGACTACGCCTGGCTGTGCGAGCGCACGGCAACCTGGGACGATCCCCGTTACGTCACTCGCTTTACCGAAGAGCTACGTGGAGCGGCTTCTGGCGCTAAAGCGCACCGGCGAGGCGCTGGATGCCGTGGCTCAGCGTCTTAATCAAGACCCAAACTTCCGGCCCAAATCGGCGGCGGACACCTTCAGCATTGCCCAGCTCGCTGCGCGCGGCGGCGGGATGTCTAGAGTCGCGCGAACCCTGCTGTCGGACTTCGCCGCCCGATTCGCCGACCATCCTCGCGTACCCGAAGCTAAAGCGCTTTTGGAGCATCTAGGAGCGCGCGCGCCCTAACAGGTGCATCGCGCAACCCGCATGCCATGCTCCATTTCGCGCGCATGCAGGAGCCTATGCATCTGGGCCTGCCGCAAATATCTGCATGGCAATCGCATCGCCTCGGATTTTTTGGGTTCCCAGGCTGGGGCTTAAATAAATGCAGATGCACATCCGCCACATGAGGGACCGCTCTCGCCGCTGGCGCATCTTCAGCCCACGCAATTTATCGCGCCCAATGAGTAACTGAAAAGCTTCGTAAGGACTCGCTGCTTCGCGTCACGGACTCCCAAGGAGCGTGCGCAAACTCTGGCCGAAGCCGTTCTGGGCGCCGTGCGTTATCGCCATGCGCCGTCGGCATGCCGGCGCAACGAGTGCCGCCTGGCGGTCGGCCGTGATTACCCGGACGCCGCGCCGGTGCGCGGCATGGGCAAAGGCGGGCGCCGATGAGAAAATGCAAGCCAATGTGATCATCGCGGAGTCGGCCCGACAGTACCAACAGTAAGGTAGAATTTGCCGGATGACTTACTGCGTCGGCTTACTGCTCGACACCGGTCTCGTGATGTTGTCGGACTCGCGAACCAACGCCGGCGTCGATCAGATCAATACCTTTCGAAAGATGGCCACTTTCCAGCACGCCCACGACCGCGTCTTGGTGCTGATGTCGGCGGGCAATCTGGGCATCACCCAGGCGGTGATCAATCTGCTGGAGGCGCCCGACGCCACCCGGGAAAAAACCCGGCTCCTAAGCGCCGCCAACATGTTCAACGCCGCGCGCGTGGTCGGCGATGCACTGCGCGAAATTCATCAGCGCGATGCCGAGGACCTGCGCGAGCACGGCTATGAGTTCAACGGTACCTTCATTTTGGGCGGTCAGATCAAGGGCGAGGAACCGCGCCTGTTTCACATTTATTCCGCCGGCAACTTCATCGAATCCTCGGTCGACACGCCCTACTTTCAGATCGGCGAGTCCAAATACGGCAAGCCCATTATCGACCGCGTGATTTCCCGGTCCAGCAGCCTGGCGCAGGCGGCGAAGTGCGCTCTCGTCTCCATGGACTCCACCATTCGCTCCAACCTGTCGGTCGGACCGCCGCTGGACCTCGCCATCATCAAGCGCGACGAGTTGAAATTATCGACGCATATCAGCATCGACATGGACAATGAATATTTCAAGATGATCCGCGAACGCTGGGGATTCGCGCTGCAAGAAGTGTTCAACGAACTCCCGAATCCCAACTGGTAGGACCACCCGATGAATCGAGCATTACTCTGCGGCGTCGTGCTGCTGGCCGCCCTCGCCGCCGCGGCGGACATGCACGGCCCCGATCTTGCCGGCATGGATACCCAAGTCGCGCCGGGCGATGATTTCTTCGCCTACGCCAACGGCACCTGGGTCAAAAATACGCAGATCCCTCCCGACCTGAGCGCCTATGGAAACGGCCACATCCTGGCCGAACTCACCACGCAGCGCGTCAACGAACTGCTCAAAGCCACGGCCGCGCAATCCGCGCGTCCCGGAACCGAGGCGCAGCAAATCGGCGACTACTACTTCAAGTTTCATGGATGAAGCCGCCATCGAAGCCAAGGGTTTGAAGCCCTTGCAGGATTCCTTGAAGGAAATCGACGAAATCTTCAGCCGCCAGCAACTCGCCATTACCCTGGGTCACACCCTGCGCAGCGATGTCGACGTGTTGAACTCCACCAATTTGTACACCCCGCATCTGTTCGGGTTGTGGATCGCGCAGGACTTGAACGATCCCAAACGCTATCTCCCCTTCCTGCTGCAGGGCGGATTGGGCATGCCCGACCGCGAGTACTACGTCGGCACCTCCCAGGCCATGGCCGCGATCCGCTCGAAATACCAGGTGCACATCGGCGCCGTGCTCGAGCTCGCCGGCATCGGCGACTCCGCCGCGCGCGCCGCCCGGATTTTCGAACTCGAACGCCGCATGGCGGAGGTGCATTGGACGCGCGCCGCCTCCGAACAAATCGAGGCCGGCAACAATCACTGGAACCGTGCCAAGTTCTACGCCGAAGCCCCCGACCTCGATTGGCGCGCTTTCTTTGCCGCCGCAGGCTTGGGCGAGCAGAACGATTTCGTGGTCTGGCAGCCGAGCGCCCTGATCGGACTCTCCAAGCTGACCGCCACCGAATCGCTCGACACCTGGAAGGACTATCTGAAATTCCGCGCCATCGAGGAGGCGTCCCCGTATCTGCCGAAGAAGTTCGTCGAGGAGAATTTCGCTTTCTACGGGCATGTGCTCTACGGCACGCCCGAGATGCGGCCGCGCTGGAAACGCGCCGTGGCCGCCGCCGATGCCGCGCTCGGCGATGCCGTCGGCAAGCTGTACGTGCGAAAGTACTTCTCTGCCGCCGAGAAGCACCGCGCCGAAGTGATGGTGCAGAATCTGCTCGCCGCCTTCGACACCCGCATTGACAAGCTCGACTGGATGGCACCGCAAACCAAGACTGTCGCCAAGGCCAAGCTCAAGGCCCTAAAAATCGGCGTCGGCTATCCCGATCACTGGCGCTCCTACGCGGATCTGAAGATCGTCCGCGGCGATGTCATCGGCAACTGGGTGCGCTCCGATACCTTCGAGTACCACCGCAATCTCGCCAAGCTCGGCAAGCCCGTCGATCGCTCCGAATGGGTAATGAACGCCCAGCTGGTCAATGCCGTGAACCTGCCGGCGATGAATGCCATTAATTTCCCCGCGGCCGTACTGCAGCCCCCGTACTTCGATCCCAACCAACCCCTCGCCATGGACTACGGCGCCATCGGCGCCACCATTGGACATGAAATCAGCCACAGCTTCGACGATCAGGGGGCCCTCTTCGATGCGCAGGGCCGTCTGAAAAATTGGTGGCAGCCGAACGATTTTGCGCACTTCCGCACCTCAGGCTCGCGTCTCGCGGCCCAATTCGACACTTACCAACCCTTCCCCGATTTGCGCCTGAACGGCCAGCAAACCCTGAGCGAGAACATCGCCGATGTCGCCGGATTGAATGCCGCCTACGACGCCTTCCGCCTCGCCACGGCCGCGGCACCACCGGCGAAGGTGTCCGGATTCGACGGCGATCAGCTGTTCTTCTTGAGCTTCGCGCAAAGCTGGCGCGAGAAAATGCGCGATGCCGCCCTGCGCGACGAAGTCATTACCGACGGCCACGCACCTGCGCAGTATCGTTCCTACACGGTGCGCAACCTCGATGCCTGGTACGAAGCCTTCCAAGTCAAGCCGGGGCAGACGATGTATCTCGCGCCGAGCGACCGGGTGCGCGTCTGGTAAGTCGAATTCGTTCGCGGACTGAGGGTATCGATGAAGTCGCCGCCGGCATTGGCTAGTCCAAGCACCTGTGCACCGGAACTTTTTGCCTGCAGCAGAAAGGATGAGAAGTCCGACGTCGAAAGCGGCACTCGTACGCTACCTAAGTCTTTACGACGTCTGCTGTCTGTGCGGGTGACGGAGCGGCCCCTGTGAGCGCAATGGTCAGGCCAATCGCAAGTGCCTTGAGCTTCATGATCCGCATCTTCATGATCCGCATCCCGGTTTGTCGGCACGTCTCTCGTTTCGCGCGCTTGCGCAATGAAGTCTGCGCTGATCTTTTGTGGTGGTCAAAAAAGCAGCAAATGAACCCAAGCGGTTGATTGCGGTGACGTTTCAGTGACAAGGAACCGGTTATGCACCGAGTTATCCACCGATAGTGGGGATGGTACGATGTCGAGGGACCCCACAAGCGGCGAATTTTGGAATTCATGCTCCAAAAAGAAATCCTCATAGCAATCGCGGCGTTGCTGGCGTGCTGCGCTGTCGCCATAAGCCATCCCGCGAATGTCGAGGCGCCGCCGGCCGTTAGTGCCGCCCCTCGAGGAAATTCTAGTCGTCGGCGAGCAACCGGGGCCGGCGATGTGGCGGGTTACCAAGGGCGATCACTCTCTGTGGATCTTGGCCACGCTCGAGCCGTTACCCAAGGACATGGTGTGGCATTCCAAGAGCGTCGATGAGCGCATCGCTGCCTCGCAGCTGGTCCTATCCCCACCAGAGGTCTCGGCGCACGTCGGATTCTTTCGCAGCATGACGTTGGTACCTTCGCTGCTGCACGCCCGCCACGCTCCCAATGGCCAGACGCTGGAACAATCGCTGCCCCACGATTTGTATATGCGCTGGCTGGCGCTGCGCGTGAAATACCTGGGGAATGCCGACGATGAAAAGCTGCGCCCGCTGCTCGCGGCAGCAGATTTGTACCGGCACGCCATCGATCAAGTGGGGCTCGCGCATAATTCTCACGTGTGGCAGCGCATCGAGGCCACCGCGCGAGCCAAGCACGTACCCGTGCAACCGGTCAGCCTGGAAGTACCCATCGACAATCCCAAGCAATATGTGCGGGACTTGAGTTCGATTCCCTCCGCGGGCGAAATCGACTGCCTGCGATCGACGGTCGGACTGCTCGAAACACAGCTGCCGATCATGCGCAGGCGCGCAAATCTTTGGTCCACCGGCGACATCGAAAATCTGCGTGGCTTGTTGCGACCGGATGCCGCGGAAACTTGTGCCAGTGCGGTGCTGTTGGTACCGAGCTTTCAGGAGGAATATACCAAAGTCAACGGCCAGCTTCAGTCGGCGTGGCTTGCGGCGGCCGAGAAAGCCGTCGCGGCCAACGTGAGCACGGTGGCCGTTCTGTCCATGACGGAACTGGTGAAGCCCGACGGTTGGCTGGCGCTGTTTCGTGCGCGGGGCTATGAGATAACTGAGCCTTGATGTCAGCGGGCGTTCGCGATGTCATATTGCCGTTAGCATCATGATTTCGACAGGATCACCTCTCTAATCATTTTCAATGACGGGGACGCACCGTCCCCTTGACCATTGCGTCAGTCGATCTCTCGTACCGGACGCTGAAAGGCGGCGATGACGGCGACCATGATGACCATGGCGCCCGCGGCGGCGAACATGCCGCGTACACTCCACTGGACTGCGACACCCGTCGCCGCCAGCGATAGCGGTACAAGTCCGAGACTGGCGAACATCAGAACGCTCATGACGCGGCCGAGCATGGCCCGGTCGACTCGTTGTTGAAACCAGGCCAAGAGGTGCACATTCAGGAAGCCTGTGCTTGCGCTCATGACGAACAGGGTGAGTAAGAGAGACCACATCTGGCTCAGCAAGCCTATCGAGGCGGTACATACACCGACGACCACGCTGACGATGAGTAACAGCCATCCTCGCTTTTTCTGTCGACGCGTCGCCGCCAACAACAATCCGACGAGAGATCCTGCCGCGACCGACGACATCAAAAGACCAAAGGCTGTCGGCGTGCCAAATTCACTCTTTGCCAGGAATGCCACACCGACACTTAAGGGGCCGGTGACGCAAAAATTCAGAACTGCAGCCACGAGCAACAAAGTACGCAACGCTATGTCGTTTTTGACGTAGCGTAACCCCTCGAGTATGGAGTGAGCTATGTTGGAGCGGGGTACGGCCGATTCGACCCGGACTGGGTCGCGCAGCATGAGAAGCGCGGCGATGATGAAAAGAAAACTCAGCGCGTCAATGGAAAAGGCGGACGCGACGCCAAACGCGGCGATGAGCAGGCCGGCCGGTGCAGGCATGATCAGCATCGCAATCTGCTGGGTGGCTTGAGACAGCGCATTGGCGGCCGGCAATTGCGCACGGGCAACGAGCGAAGGCAGGAAGGTCTGCGCTGCCGGCGCGGCAAAGGCGTCCGCGACGCCGAAGAGAAAGCTCAGTACGTAGATCTGCCAGATCTGCACATGGTGTGTCCATATGAAGGCCGCGAGGGCGGCCACGAGCAGTGTCCGCGCAGCAGCGGTCAGAATCATGATCTTGCGGGGCGAGACGCGGTCCGTGACCGCACCGCCGATGAGCATCAGCGCCGCTCTGGGGATGGCTTCCACCATCATGATTCCGCCAAGGACTGCGCCGGATCCGGTCAGTTGCAGGATGAGCCAGGGAAGGGCCACGAGGAAAAACTGGTCGCCGCACCCGGAAATTGTGCTGCCAATCCACAGGTAGCGAAAGTCGCGATTGAAGATGGGATGCCGCGCGTTCGTAGAGTCCATGAGCATGCTGCCGTTGTATGTAAACGCGAATTTACACTGAGCACGGTCTTCTTGCCCAAAGACGATCGAACGCTTACGGCTGAGCTGACGCGATCGTTTTTGAGCTATTTGGGTGTGAAATGATCGGGCTATGCGAGGCGTCGCGCCAGCCGGAACCGCCTCAATTGACGGCACCCGCGGCGAAATCGTATCCGGCCAGCGACGTAGGTTTGCCCAGCAGGTAGCCTTGCGCATAGTCGACACCCAGGGAACGCACGGCCTGCAATTCCATGTCCGACTCCACCGACTCCGCCACCGTTTGCACGCCGAGATCGCTCGCCATGCGCACGATGGCTGAAATCATCGCGCGCGCCACCCGGTCGGTGGGGGCGGCTTCGACCAAGGAGCTGTCGATCTTGAAATAATGGGCGGGGATCGAGCGAAGATAGCCGTAGGACGGGGGGTTGGCGCCGAAATCATCCAGCGCCACCTCGCACCCTAACGCTTCCAGCCGCTTCATCGATTCGGCCACGCTGATGCTGCCCGAGGCCGCGAAGCGCTCGGTCACGTCGAAACACAGTGCCTGGGGCGGCAGGCCGCTCTTGATGACGCAGGCTTCCACGTAGCTGACGAAGCGGTCGTCGGTCATCGACTGCGACGACAAATTGATCGAGAACACCGAAGGCACCCGTGACCACAGCTTGCGGTTGTTGTTCAGCCACGCCAGCAGAGTACGCACCACCCAACGATCGATGTTGGGCATGAGGCGTTGCTGCGCGGCGCGCGCCAGGAATTCTTGCGGTTCGATGAGGCTGCCGTCGGCCGTACGCAGGCGCAGCAGCACTTCGTAGTGCGCCAGGCTCACATTGTCGTGCAGCGAACAGATGGGCTGCAGGAACAGCTCGAAGCGTTGGGCGTGCAGCGCATGCTCGATTTGCGCGCCCTGCTGTGTGTCCTCGCTGATCAGCAGCGGAAAGGTCTGGCGCCGTTCGAATTCCGCCGACAGGCACACGAACACCGGCGCGAGTTTTTGCTCGAGCGTTTCGTCGGTGCGGGTGTCCTTGACCGACGGGTCGATGCTGAGGCGCACCGCGCCGTTGATCGCACCCTGATCGTCGCGCACCGGAATGGCGAGCGAATAGTTGCCGTCCTCGCGCGGGGCGTAGGATGCATCGAGGTTCCCCGAATCGCTCGACAGAGAATCCTCCACCAGCTGATGGTCCTCCGGCAGCAGAAAATCCTCGGACAGCCACAGCGTGTCGGCGGCGAAATCATGGAACGAGACCCCGGATACCTCCGGCGCCAACGCCCGGATGACCTGGGCCAACGCCTCCAGCGTTTTGCTCGAAGCCGCCTCGGCGGCATACGTCAGACTACTCATCGTGCGCGACACCCTGCTGTAGTTTCAATGTCGCGATGTTACGGAGGAGCAGCGCGCAAAGGCATGTCGCCACGGACCGACGTAAGGGCGCAGCGACATTCTATTTTGCTTAAAGCGCGGGAAATCTCGCGACTGCGCCCTCAGCAGCGCGATCGTGCCGATTACGTCAAACAGGTTTAAGTTAAGCGGCTTACTGCGCCGCGCAATTAAACCGGTCAATTCAACAGCTCTACCAGCACCGGCAGCGGCACCGCACCCTCGCGCAACGCCGCCTCATGGAACTGCTTCAGGGACATCGCCTCGCCGTGCGTGGCTTGGAAGTGCTCGCGCGCCGCCAGCCAACCCTTGTAGCCCGCATAGTAGGTCGGCAATTGGCAGGACGAGAGCTTGGCGCGCTGCAGCTTCTCCGTGGCCTCTTCGGTTTCTTGGTAAGCCGCCTTGGTCATGAGTTCGAGCGCCTCGGCATCCGTCATGCCCATGGTCTGCAGGCGCACATCCAGGATGCTATTCGATAGTACGCGCATCAACTGCTTGGCCAAGGTGAGCCTGTACCCTGGGGTGTCGCTCAAGTAACCCTGTTCCGCCATGAGCTGCTGCGCATACACCGCCCAACCCTCGATATAAGGACCGTTGCCGAAAATGTCCCGCAGCAAGCGCCGCGAGCGCGGCTGCACTCCATTTGCATACTCCGCCTGCACGTAGTGTCCCGGCATCGCCTCGTGCACCGTCAGGTGCGCCAGCCCCGAATCGTTGTACTCGCGCAGCTTGGAATCGATGCGCGCCTGCGGCAGGCTATCCGGTATGGGCGTCACCCAAAAAAACGCGCCCAGCTGCGGCTCGAGCGCCGGCGCTTGATTGAATCCTCCGACGCCATAAATGCCGCGCATGAACACCGGTGTATCGACCACCTGTAGATTCGAATTCGGCGGCAGCGTCAGCAGGTCTTTCGCCCTGACGAAGGCCGTCGCCGCGGCGAGCGCCTGCTTGGCGGAGCTCATATAGGTATGCGGCGTGGCGTGATGCAGCGCCACCTCCGCGAGCGCCTGCTCGACGGATTTCGGCGCCGCCAGCTGCACCATCTCCTCGTGCGTCCTCGCCAGATCCTCTTCCGCTTCCTTCAGCAGTGCTTCGGGAGTCTTTCCGATCGCCAGCACATAGCTGAATTTCCTGGCGTAGCGCTCTTTTCCCAAGCGCCAATCGGAGGTCTTTTTCGCCAGCGTGCCTTCCAGGAATTCGTTGAACGCTTTGAGCGCGATCAATGCCGGCACCGCCGACACCGAGTATTCATGCGCCAGGCTTTTCGGACAGTTGGCGCGCAGCGCGACGTCGACCAAGTCGATGTTGCCGGCATTCTCCTCGCGCGCCACCTTGTTCCAGATCTCCGGCGAGTCGCTCAGATTCTGCTCCGCTTGACGGATCAGGTCCGGAATGCGCAGCAGCCGCTGAATGATGTGCTTGAAGCGCACTTCCGTCCCCGCGTAGTGCAATACGTAAGGCGTGTACAGCGCATTGCCGATGAGTTCGACATAGATGGTCGGGTTATGCCGGTAGCTCTGCACCTCTTCGATGTCCAGCCGCGTCGCCTGAATGGCGTTGCGCATGATCTCGACATCGGCGCGCTGCTCCGGGGTCAACCACTTCGGATCGAGCTTTGCCAGGCGCGCTTCGATATCGTGCTGCAGATTAAGGGTCGCCTTGATCCCCGCCGGACTGAAATCATCCAGCACATCTTCCAGCATCTGGCCGTGGTGCACGTGGTAGCCCACCGTGGTTGCCGTCGACGGCGACAGCGCCAGCGTGCCGAACACGAAATCGTCCATCACTTGGTTGATTTGCAAATCCGCCGGCGCCGAGTAGGCCGGCTGCTCCGCGCCGCCAACGACGGCGGCTGTTAAGGCGAAACCTAAGCACCTTAAGTTTTTCATCCCTCACCTTTTTATCTGCAAGGCCTCATCCTGAGGCCGGTTCAAGCTTGTTAAGATACTTTAGCCCATCGCGCCCGTCCAAGGGGGAAGAACCAGAAAATGCCGTGGAATATCCGCATTGCTGCCGCCCTGTCCATCGCCGCCGTCTTAAGCGTGCCAGGCGCGCTGACCGTGGCGCGTGCCGCCGACCTGCGCTCCCAGGTCGAGGACTATCGCCGCCGTCATGAAGCCGCCATCGTCGGGGAGATCGACGCCCTGACCCGCTTGAAAAGCGTCGCCGCCGATCCGGCCGGCCTCCTCGCTACCGCGCACTCGCTCGAGGCCTCTCTCCAAGCGCGCGGCTTCACAGTCACGGAACTCGCCACCGGAGCCGGCTCTCCGCCGGCAGTATTCGGTTCGCTCATGACGCCGAACGCCAGGCGAACCGTGCTGTTCTATGCCCACTACGACGGCCAGCCGGTAACGCCGTCGCAATGGAGTTCCGATCCCTTCGTGCCGGTGATGCGCGAGCATGCGATGACCGATGCCGCCCGCGATGTCGACTGGAAAAAAGCCACGCCGCCCTTCGATCCGGAGTGGCGCCTGTTCGGCCGCGCCGTCAGCGACGACAAGGCTTCGATCGCCGCTTTTCTAGCGGCCTTCGATGCGCTCAAGGCCACCCACATCCCGCCCTCGGTGAACATCAAAGTGCTGTGGGAGGGCGAGGAAGAAGCCGGCTCCGAGCACTTGGGCCGCGCCTTGAAGGAAAATCAAAAACTCTTGAGCGCGGATCTCTTTCTCATCGGCGATGGACCCGTGCACCAGACACGCCGTCCGATGGTGTACTTCGGCGCGCGCGGCGTCATGAGCCTCGAGGCCACGATCTACGGACCGCTGCGCGCGCTGCACGACGGCCACTACGGCAACTGGGTGCCGAACCCCGCCGCGATGGCGGCCACCCTGATTGCTCAAATGCGCGACGACGACGGCCGCATCCTGATTCCGGGCTTCGGCGATCAGGTGCGCGCCATCACGCCCGCGGAACAATCCGCGCTTAAAAACCTGCCGCCCGTCGGCGATGCGCTCAAAAAGGAATACGGCATCGGCCGTTCCGAGGGCAACGAGGACCTGCCGGCCAGCATCATGCGGCCCGCGCTCAACATCCGCGGCATTCGCGCAGGCCAGGTGGGCGACGCAGCAGCCAATGCCATCCCCACCACCGCCGTCGTCTCGATTGACTTTCGCTTGGTGCCGGATCAAACGCCCGCTGGGGTGCGCGCCGCGGTCGAACATTTTCTGGCCGGCCGCGGCTGGACGGTCCTCGGCGACGAACCGGACCTCGCCGCGCGTCTGGCACATCCGCGCATCATCAGGCTCGCCTGGGACACAGGCTATCCGGCACTGCGCTCCGACATGTCCTCGCCCGCCGCCAAGGCCGTGATCGCCGCCGCCAGCCACGCCGCCGGCGCGCCGGTGGTGGTGTTGCCCATGGCCGGCGGCAGCGTGCCTTTGTACCTGTTCGCCGACGCATTCACCGCACCGATCATCTGCCTGCCCATCGTCAATCACGACAACAACCAGCATGCGGCGAATGAAAATCTGCGGCTACAGAACCTGTGGGACGGCGTTAACACTTACGCGGCCCTCATGGCTGAGCTTAATTGGTAGCGTCGTGAACCTACTGCGCAAAGTTCTCGCCGCGCTGCTCGTACTCCTCGTCGCACTGACCCTGTTCCTGTGGCTTAAGCCCCCGGCGCTGCTGCGGGTCGGAGCGAATTACTCCGCCAAAATCGTCTGCTCCAACGTGTTTCTCGCCGGCCGCGATCCGGATGAGGTGCTGCGCGTCGATGTGCAGGCACCGGGAATATCGCTGCTCAAGGCCATGCGCGTCTCGGTCGACCGCGAGCGCGGCATGGTGCGCGCGGGCTTCCTGGGTTTCATCGGCAATGGCCTCGCCATTTCGCGGCCCGGCAGGGGCTGCACAGTTGTGCCGGATGGCAGGCTCGATTCCCTTACCGCCGCTCCCATGCCGATGACGTATGTCGGACCGCCTTCAAAACCACCGCCAGTCTCTCCTCCCTGGCCCGACGGCACGACGGTTGACACCAACCCAAAAATTGACCAACTCCTCACGGACCCGTCACTCGGCGGACCCGGCGTACGCGCCATCGTCGTGGTCGACCATGGCCACATCGTCGGCGAACGCTACGCCGCCGGCTTCGCGCCGGATACGCCGTTGCTCGGCTGGTCCATGACCAAGACCGTTATGGCCGGCGTCATCGGCATGTTGATCAAGGACGGCACGCTTAACCTCGATCAAGCCGGATTCTGGCCCGGCACTGACGGCCGCGAACACATTCGCTTGAAAGACCTGCTCGCCATGTCGAGCGGCCTTAAATGGAACGAAGCCTATGGCGCGGTCTCCGATGTCACCGGCATGCTGTACCTTCAGCCCGATATGGCCGGGTTCGCGCGCTCGCCGCCCTTGGCGCATCCGCCCGGCGAGGCGTGGGTGTACTCCAGCGGCACCGCGGTCATCCTGTCGCGCATCGCGCAGGAGGCTCAGGCTCGAGCCATGGGCAAACCGAAAGACTTCGCGGCCTCGATCAATGCGCCGGACGCGCCGGGCGACCTTGCATCATTCATCAACGTGCGGCTCTTTGGACCCATTGGCATGACCACCGCGACGATTGAACCGGACGAACACGGCACGCTGGTAGGCTCTTCTTACATGTATGCCACCGCGCGCGACTGGGGCCGCTATGCACAGTTCCTACTGCAAGACGGAGTTTGGCAGGGCCACGAACTGCTCCCCGCAGGCTACGTCGCCATGATGGCGGAGCCGGTCGCCGCATCCAAAGGACAGTATGGCAAAGGCCAAACCTGGCTGTGGGGATCGGATGCCGCGGCGCCCGGCGTGAATCCGGACGCCGCCTTCGGCATCCCCGCCGATACCTTTTGGATGTCCGGCCACGACGGCCAATCCATCGCCATCATCAAGTCGCGGCAGCTGGTTGTCGTGCGCTTGGGGCTGACTCCCTACGATACCGGCTACACGCCGCAACACCTGGTTCAAGCCGTGCTCGAAGCGACTGCACCGCCGGCGGCGGCGCAGCCTTCCGCTCAATAGGCATTTAGTAATGCGCGATCCCACGGACGTGTTTTCCTTCTCGACTTTCCTGCTGTCGTTCACGGCGCTCTTCTCGATCGTCAATCCCTTGTCGGGCGCGTTCATCTTTTTCGGCGCCACGCGCGAACTGGATTCTAAACTGCGCGCCCACACCGCCCGCTGGGTCGCAATCTACGCCTTCATCATCGTTGCCGCGTCGCTGTACGTCGGCGCCTACGTACTGGGATTCTTCGGCGTCTCGCTGCCGGTGCTGCGCGTCGCGGGCGGCATCATCGTCGCCGCCGCCGGCTGGCGCATGCTGAACGCCCCCGATGTCACCGAACAGCGCCGCAGTGAAACCCCCGAACCTAAATCCATCGATGTGGCGCCGAGCCGGCTGGCGTTCTATCCGCTCACCATGCCGCTGACCACCGGTCCCGGCACCATCTCGGTCGCGATTTCCCTGGGCGCCGGCCGCCCCACCGGTTTCCACGCCTCCACGCTCGCTTTCTTCGTCGAAACCTTGGCCGCGACCGCGCTCTTGTCGGTACTGATCTACGGGTTTTATCGAAATTCCGCCCGCCTCGCGCAATGGATCGGCCCGACGGGGACGACCATTGTGGTGCGCCTGTCGGCGTTTCTGCTGTTCTGCATCGGCATCCAAGTTGCCTGGAACGGCGCCGCTGAACTCTTGGGCACGCTGGCGTTTAATGCGCTCAGTTAAAGCGTATCCATCGGAAAAATTCCCCTCATTCCAAATCCGTCACCGCCTCCCGCGCGACTCTTCCCTCTGTGACCGCCACCCCCTCGGCGCGCAGTCGCCGCGCTTGTTCGCGATGATGCCGCGAAGTGCGCGGAAATACGATCCTGCCGCCGGCACCGACCACCCGATGCCAGGGAATGTTGAGCTCCTTGGGCGACTCGCGCAGCGCGCGCCCGGCCAGGCGCGCTCGGCCCGGCAGTCCCGCCGCCCGCGCCACCGCGCCATAGGTCGATACCGAGCCTCGTGGGATGGCATCCACCACGGCCCAGATCTCTTGAAAGGCGGGATTGTCCTCGGGGAGCGCGGTGCGTCCGGCCCGTGGCTTGCGGCCTCGGGTAGGCAGAAAAAATTCCTGGAACGCTTTCGAACGCGTCAATTGCCGCTCCCTTGGGGTCGAACCACTGCTTCGCCCAAAGGATAGCGCAGCCTCTGTCTGGGCGGCGCTCCTTGGCCCTCGCCCCCAGGATGCCCATGCACGCGACGCCAGCGCGCCGCACAACCCCCTTAACTGCCGCCGGTTGCCGCCGGTTCCTCGCGGCATGCGACAATTCGCACCAAGCCTATTCTTAGGTTCAGAGACACCAATGCGGCTGACCGCCCCCCAAATGGCTCTCATGAGCCGTCTGCTTGACGAGGCGCTGTCCTTGGACGACGCCGGACGGCGCCGATGGCTGGATGCGCTACCGGAGGAGCACCAGGACCTTCTTGCGCCCTTGCGCCATGCGTTGTTGCCCGGACTTGACCAGGCGCCCGAGGGAACCCACTTCGCCAACTTCCTGCAGTCGGACGAATTCCCCGAGTACAGCGCAGCGTTAACCGGCCTCGAACCCGGGAAACGTGTCGGTCCCTACGAGTTGATCCGGCTCTTGGGTGCCGGCGGCATGGCCGAAGTGTGGCTCGCGAAACGCGCCGACGGCGCTTTCAACCGCGAAGTCGCCCTGAAGCTCCCCTCGCACACGCGCGTTCGCCATGACCTTGAACAGCGCTTCGCCCGCGAGCGCGACATTCTCGCAAGTTTGGAGCATCCGCATATCGCGCGGCTCTACGATGCCGGCATCGATCCGCAAGGGCTGCCGTATCTGTCGATGGAATACGTGCAGGGCGAACTGCTCACCGACTGGTGCGACGCCCAGCGGCTCGACATCCGCGCTCGGCTGCGCATTTTTCTGCAGGTGCTCGAGGCGGTGCAGTACGCGCATGAACGCCAGGTCATCCACCGCGACCTCAAGCCTTCAAATATTCTGGTCGCCAAAGGCGGACAGACGCGCCTGTTGGACTTCGGCGTCGCGACGCTGCTCGACAACGGCGAAGCCGCCGGCCAGACGCCGCTCACCACAGTGTACGGTCATGCGCTCACGCCGATCTACGCCAGCCCCGAACTGATCCGCGGCGAACCGGTCGATGCCAAGAGCGATATCTATTCCTTGGGCGTGGTGCTGTTCGAATTGCTCACCGGCGACCGCCCTTACCGGCTCAACGCCGGCGCATCGCGCGCCATTCTCGAACAGGCCATCGCCGCCGCCGAAGTGCGCAAGCCCAGCACTCAGATCGTGCAGCAAGCCTGGGGCGCCCGTGGCGTCACGCATGAACAGCTGACGCGCCAGCTGCGCGGCGACATCGATCACATCGTGCTCAAGGCGCTCGAGAAGGATCCCCATGCCCGCTACCCAAGCGCCGCGGCAATGGCGGATGACCTGCAGCGCTACCTGGACAGCAAGCCGATATCCGCGCAGGGGCCGCGCCTGACTTACCGTCTCGGAAAATTCCTGCGCCGCAATCGCAAGATGGTCATGGTTGCCGCCGGCGCCGCCGCGGTCGTGCTGGCCACCGCAATTTTTGAAATCGATCGCAGCGCGCAGCAGGCAAGCGATGCCGGTGCAGTCTACGTGACGCGGCCCATCAGCGAAAAATCCATCGCCGTGCTGCCGTTCTCGGACCTGAGCGAGAAGAAGGACCAAGGGTACTTTTCCGACGGTCTGTCGGAGGAACTGATCACGCTGCTCGCGCAAATTGAGGATTTGCAGGTTATCGCCCGGACGTCATCGTTTCACTTCAGGGGTCAGGACGTATCGCCCTCCAAGATCGCCTCGACATTGGGTGTCGCGCATCTGCTCCAGGGCAGCGTACGCCGCGAGGGCAACACGGTGCGCGTCAACGCGCAGCTGATTCGCGCCGTGGATGGCGTGCATCTTTGGTCGCAGAACTACGACCGGGACGTCAAGGACATCTTCAAAGTGCAGGACGACATTGCCGCGGCCGTGGTCGGCGCGCTGAAACTCAGGCTGCTGTCGCCGGCCCACGATCCGCACCGCAGCGATATTCCCGAGGCCTACAACCAATTCCTGCTCGCCCGGCAATTCGGCCGCCGCGGCAATATCGAGGACATCGAACGCGCCTCGGCTGCCTACCAAAAAGCCATCGCACTCGATCCCTACTACGCCGCCGCTTACGCCGGCCTGTCCTTCACGGAAACCGCGATTGCCAATTCCAGGCAGGACGCCGCGCGCTTCGCGCTCGCGCAGGACGCCGCCGAAAAAGCACTCGCGCTGCAACCCCAGTTCGCCGACGCGTACCGCGCGCGGGCCCTGTTCCGGCTCGAGACGCTGGATTTCGCCGGCGCCCGGGCCGACAGCGAAATGGCCCTCAAAATTGCGCCCGGCGAGAGCGCCGTGCAAAGCCTGTACGGCGCGCAAATCGCCGCGTTCGGAAAGATTCCGCAGGCCATCGCCGCCATGAACAAGGCCATCGAGTTGGATCCGTTTAACAGCTACGCCTGGGCCAATGTCGGGTTGTTCCAAACCGTCAATCGCGACTACCCCGCCGCGCGCCAGGCGCTGGAACGCGCGCTCGCCATCAGCCCGACAGCGGACGCGTATCATTTTGCGCTCGGCCAGCTCGACCTGCTGCAAGGCCGCTACTCCGACGCGCAGGACGAGTTTCAGAAACAAGGCAAAGAAGGCGATCGCCGCATGGGTCTCGCCATGGTCGAGCATGCCAACGGCCGCGAAAAGCAATCGCAGCAGGCGCTTAAGGAACTGATTGCCAAGGACGCCGCCGACATGGCCTACCAAGTCGGCGATGTGTACGCCTATCGCGGCGAGAACGATAAAGCCTTCGAATGGCTGGAGCGCGCCTACCAACAGCACGACAGCGGCCTGAACGGCGTCGCCTACGATCCTTTGCTGGCAGGCTTGCAGGGCGATCCTCGCTATCACGCCCTGCTGACCAAACTGTCGTTGATTGACGGCGCGGGAAACTAAAGACTCATGACTACCACGACGCAGGCACTGACGCGCCAGATGCTGGAATGGATCGCCGCACAGCCCCGGGAGTACAGCGAGGTCTTGGCGGCGTGGCGCACGTCCTGTCCGCGCCTCTCGATTTGGGAAGACGCGTGCATCGATGGCTTGATCGACCATGAGCCCGGGACCGGGAAGGTCGTCTTGAGTGTCGCGGGCAAGCAGTTCTTGGCAGCGAGGCCGTAAGCAAGAGAATCGCAGAAGCGCCTCACCGCAGACCGCGCTACCAGATATGGATGCGCTTCTCCGGAGCCAAATAAAGTTTGTCGCCGGGCTGCACATGGAAAGCCGCATACCAGGCATCGATATTGCGGACCACGCCGTTCACCCGATTTTCCCCCGGGCTATGCGGGTCGGCCATTATTTGATTGCGCAACGCCTCCTCGCGATTCAGCTCCCGCCATACTTGAGCCCACCCCATGAAAAACTGTTGCTCGGCCGTATAACCATCGACGCTTGGCGCGGGCGCGCCGTGCAGCGAAATCAGATACGCATCGTGCGCGATGGACACTCCCCCTAGGTCGCCGATATTTTCCCCCAAGGTTAAATGTCCATTCAAATGCAGCCCCTTCAAGGGCTCAAATGCCGAGTACTGATCGGCCAGCGCCTCGGTCCGCTTCTTGAATGCGTCCACGTCTTCGGCCTTCCACCAGGTCCGCAAGATCCCTTTCGCGTCCGACTTGGCGCCCTGATCGTCGAAGCCGTGCCCCATTTCATGCCCGATCACGCCGCCGACTGCCCCGTAGTTCACCGCGGCGGCGGCATTGGGATCGAAAAACGGCGGCTGCAATATCGCCGCGGGGAACACCACCTCGTTGAACACCGGGTTGTAGTAGGCATTGATGGTCTGCGGCGTCATGCCCCATTCGTCCCGGTCGGTCGGCTGGTTCAGACGATTGAGCTTCCGGTTCCAGGCAAACACCGCCGCACGCTCGTAGTTGCCGAAGGCATCGCCCGGCTTGACCTCGAGTTTTGCATAGTCGCGCCATTTATCGGGATAGCCGATCTTCGCACGGAAAGCCGCAAGCTTCTCGAGCGCGACCTTTTTCGTTTCGGGCGTCATCCACGGCACGTTGGCTATGTGCTGCGCATAGCCTTTGCGCAAGTTGTCGACCAACGCCTCCATCGCCTGCTTCGAGGATGGCGCAAATTTCTTGGCGACATAGAGTTTGCCGACGGCCTCGCCCAACGCGCCATTGGTCGCCTGCACCGCACGCTTCCAACGCTCGCGCTGCTGCGGCTGCCCTTCGAGGATCCGGCCGTAGAAATCAAAATTTTCAGTGTCGAACGCCTTCGGCAGCACCGCCGCCTCGCTGGTCAAGAATTGATAGGCAAGATAAGACTTCCATGCCCTCACCGGTGTATCGGTGAATAATTTGCCCAGCGCAGGCACCGCGCTCCATTCAGCCACGACGACCTCTTTGACACCCGGCAAACCCGACGATCGAAAGGCGGCAGCCCACGGATACGCCGCGGCATCTTTTTGCAGCGAGTCGACGCTCATCAGGTTATAGGTCAGGTCGCGGTCGCGCCGCTTCGCCACATCCCAATGCAGCTTCGCGATCTGGGTCTCGAGTTCCAGGATCTGCTTAGCCTCCGTCTTGGCGTTGGTGTGCCCCGCGAGCGCCAGCATCTTTTCCACGTGAACGACGAACTTTGCACGGATCGCGGCGAACTGAGGGTCGGCCTTTAAGTAGTATTCCCGGTCAGGCAGGCTCAACCCCGACTGCCCGATGGCCACGATGTACCGATCGGGATTTTTTTCGTCGAGCGTAATGCCGTAGGAAATCGGACCGTCCAACGGGAAGCGCGGATCGGCGATCAGCGCCGCAGCTTGCTCATGAGTTTGCAGGGCCGCAATGGCATCGAGTCCGCCCCTCGCCGGCGTCAGTCCCAGCCGGTCAATCTTTCCGCTGTCCAAGAACGCGTTGTAGTAATCGCCGATCTTCTGCTCGTTGGTACCGGCGGCCGCGTGCGCGGCGGCGCAGGCTTCAATGATCGCCTTGACGTCGACTTCCGCCTGGACCTGCAATATGTCAAACGACCCCCACGTGCTCTGGTCGGCCGGGATTTTTTCGGTGGCCAACCAATGTCCGTTAACGTAACGGTAGAAGTCGTCGCCCGGCTTGATCGATTTGTCCAGGGCGGCAAGCTCAATGCCGAAACCGCCGAGCTGCGGCTGCGAAGCGCCGCTTGCAGCGGCCGCGGTCCCGCCGGCGCCGGCCACCGCGGCGCACACTGCCACGCAAAGTCTTGCCAATGCGGAACGAACAACGGGATAAAGCATTTAACCACTCCAGACTTTGCGGATTGTTATGATGCACACCGATTTTAAGAACAAAGAGGATCTCATGAGAACAGTGGCTCTCAAAATCACCTTGTGCGCCGCTTCGACATTGGCCCTGACGGCCGCCGTCCACGCGGCCCCCGACAGCCCAGGTCCTGGTGCGACGGCAGCGATCATGCCCATCGTCGCGCCGAGGGACCGTGCCTATGCCGGCGAGATTCAACTGGCCGTTGACGCCGGCGACACCGGCCGACGGATCGTCCGGGTTCACGAAACCCTGACCGGCATCGGACCCGACACCGTACTTCTGTACCCCGAAGTGGCTGCCCGGCACCCACGCCCCGGAAGGGACCATTGATCGCATCGCCGGCATCCGCATCACCGCCAACGGCACGCCGGTGTCCTGGAAGCGCGACCCGGTCGATGTCTTCGCGTTCCGCCTGAACCCCAAGCCCGGCGTCCGCTCCATCGACATAGACTTCGACTATCTCTCGCCCACCAGCGCCAAGGTAGGCGCGCTGGAAATCAGCCGTGAAATGCTGATGATCGAATGGAATGAAGTGGTGTTCTATCCCGCCGGCTACTTCACCCGTCAAATCCCGGTACAGGCGCAGCTGACTTTGCCCGCCGATTGGCAGTTCGGCTCGGCCCTGGAAACCGCCTCGGCCGACCGTGCGACCACCCATTTCAAGCGCACCACACTCGAAACCCTCATCGACAGCCCGGTGTACGCCGGCCGCTACGCCTCGAAGTTCGATCTGGATCCCGGTGGCGCGGTTCCCGTGCGCTTGGACCTGATTGCCGATCGACCCGAGCTCCTGGCGGTGAAGCCCGAACATCTCGCGGCCTATCGCGGCCTGGTGCAGCAGGCCTACAAACTGTACGGTTCGCATCACTACAGTCACTACGATTTCCTGTACTCGCTGAGCGATCAGATCCAGCAGAACGGCCTCGAGCACCATCAATCGAGCGAGGACGGCACCGATCCGGAATCGTTCACTAAATGGGATAAGACCGCCTGGGTGAGAGACCTGCTGCCGCACGAATTCACGCATTCTTGGAACGGCAAATTCAGGCGCCCGGCGGATCTTTGGACACCGAACTACAACGTGCCCATGCAGGACAGCCTGCTCTGGGTCTACGAAGGGCAAACCGAGTACTGGGGTCAGGTGCTGGCCGCACGCTCCGGGCTGCGCACGCGTCAACAGGCCCTCGACCAGTTCGCCATCACCGCCGCCCACTACGAAGTTCAAAAAGGGCGTCAATGGCGTGCGCTTCAGGACACGACCAACGATGAAATCATCAATCCGCGGCGGCCGCAGTCCTGGCTCGACTGGCAGCGCTTCGAGGACTACTACTCAGAATCCGCGCTGATCTGGCTGGACGCCGATACTTGGATCCGGGCACATTCCAAAGGCGCACGATCGCTGGACGATTTTGCGCGCGCCTTCTTCGGCATCAATGACGGCAGCTTCGCCGTCGTGACCTACACCTTCGAGGATGTCGTGAAAGCCTTGAACGCCGTGGAACCCAACGACTGGGCCGGCTTCTTGCGCCAGCGGCTGGATTCCATCGGCAAGCCGGTGCCCCTCGAAGGCTTTCATCGCGGCGGCTACAAGCTGGTGTACACCGACACGCCGAGCGACTATCAGGACACGATGGAAGATCAGAGCAAGCACATCGACCTGCTCAACTCCATCGGCATTGCGATCGACTCGAAAGACAACAGCAAGGACGGCACGCTCATCCAGGTCATCTGGGACAGTCCGGCGTTCAAGGCCAAGCTCACCGAAGGCGCGCAGATTCTCGCCATCAACGGCGTCGCCTACGACGCCGACGTGCTCAAGGACGCCATCCGCGCTGCGCATGGCCGCAAAGAGCCGATAGAACTGATCGTCAAAGTCGGCGATCGGTTCATGGTCGCCAATCTGGACTATCACGAGGGCCTGCGCTATCCGCATCTCGAGCGCGACACGGCAGAACCCGCCCGCCTCGATGAAATCCTGGCAGCACGGCCTTAAAATCGCGGCACCAACCGGCACGTAGCGCCAAATATATGACGAGGCGTATTATTATAACTGACGGCTACTAGAGAGCGCGAAAAAAAAATATGAAAACGGACCTAGACCGCCGCGCGTTTATCGCCGGCACCGCCGGCGCCCTCTCGCTGTCGCTGCTGCCGTTGAAATTGCGGGCCGACGCGACCGCCGCGGCCAAAAATGCCGTGCCGCCCGCGCCCGTCGCCCGCATTGAGGTCGTGAAGGACACTTACTTCGGCGAAACCGTCAGCGATTCGTATCGCTGGATGGAAAATGCCAAGGACCCCGACTGGCTGCCGTATCTTAAGGCCCAGAACGCCCACACCCGCGCCATCGTTGACGCCCTGCCCGAACGCGCCGCGCTGCTCAGGCGCATCGAACAGCTTTCCGGCGAAGCCGTCGCCACAACACGCGTGCAGCGCGCCGGCGGCATGACCTTCATTCAGCAACGCCCCTTGGGCGCCGATAACTTCAAGCTGTTCGTGCGCAGCGGGAACGGCCCCGACCGTGTCCTCGTCGATCCCACGGCGATGAGCAGCGCCAAAACCCACATGTCGCTCGACTGGTGGCGCGCCTCGCCCGACGGCAGGCACGTCGTCTACGGCCTCTCCAAAGACGGCAGCGAAGATTCGCTGCTGCATGTTCTCACGGTCGCCGACGGCAAGGATATGCCCGAGACCATCCCCAACACCGAGGGCGCGAATCCCCAATGGCTGGACGACGCCAGCGGATTTTTCTACACGCAATTGACCGGCGCCGTCGCCACGCCCGAGCGCTACCTCGATGCGCAGGCCCGTTTCCACAGACTCGGCACCGATCCCAAGACCGATCCCATTCTCATGAAGCGCGGTTTGGTTGCCGGAGTGGATTACGACAAGATCCAGAGCCCGACCATCGTCACCTTTCCGGGTTCGCACTACGCCATCCTGCAGCTCTCCGACGTAAGGCCCGAGGGCCGTTGGTTCATCGCACCCCTGGCCGATGCCATCGCCGGCAAGGCCAAATGGGTTTCATTTGCGGGCTTCGACGACGAGGTCACCGACCTCGAACTCGACGGCAACGACTTGTACCTGCTGGTCAACAAAGGCTCGCCGCGCGGCCGCATCGTCAAAACCTCCGCCGCCGCACCCAGCATCGCCAACGGCACCGTCATCGTGCCTCAGCACCCCACGCTGGTGATTGAGCGCACGGCGCGCGCCCGCGACGGCATTTACTTGCGAATCATGGACGGCGGCATCAGCCGGCTGCAGCGCTTGAGCCGCGACGGCAAAGTCGCCGACATCGCACTGCCCTTCGACGGCACCATCGGCGCGGTCTTCGCGGTTCCGAGCGACGACGGCGTTCTGATTTCATTCCAGGGATGGCTCACGCCGGCGGGGATCTGGTCCGTCGATGCCGCCGGCCGCCTCGCCGACACCGGCATTACGCCCAAGCCCGCCATCGATGTCAGCGCCTACGAAGCCAAACGCTACTTCGCCACGGCGAAAGACGGCGTCAAGATTCCCTACACCTTGATTTACAAGAAAGGCATGAAGCAGGACGGCTCCAATCCCACCTGGATTTCCGCCTATGGGTCCTACGGCCTCGCCGCCTATACGCCCACCTTCGCCGGCCGCACCCTCGCGCTGGTCGATGCCGGCGCCATCGTCGGCTACGCCAACGTCCGCGGCGGCGGCGAGTACGGCCGCGAATGGCACAAGGCCGGACAGCTCACCAACAAGCCCAACACCTGGCGCGACCTCATCGCCGTATGCGAAGAACTCATCGCCAAGCAATACACCTCGTCCCAACATCTCGCGATCGGCGGCCGCTCCGCCGGCGGCATTACCGTCGGACGCGCGCTCACCGAGCGTCCCGACTTGTTCGCCGCCGTGATCGACGGCGTCGGCTGGTCCAATCCGCTGCGCTATGTCGTCGAGCAAGACGGCTACGGCGAGGAGCCCGAGTGGGGCGCAATCGCCGATCCCGCCGGTTACAAGGCTCTCAAGAGCATCGACAGCTACCAATCCGTGAAGGACGGCACGCCCTATCCCGCGGTGCTTCTCACCACCGGCGTGACCGACCCGCGCGTCGCGCCTTTTCACTTGGGAAAAATGACAGCGCGCCTGCAAGCCGCCACCAACTCCGGCAAGCCGATTCTGCTGCGGGTCGATTTCGACGCCGGCCACGGCATCGGCTCCACTCGTGCGCAGCAGGACCGCGAAGCTGCGGACACGTACGCGTTTCTGTTGTGGCAGTTGCGCGGTCAGAAAGCTTAGCGAGACAAAAACTACCTCTGGTCTGGCGGCATCGCCTCGTCACACATGGGGATTTCATTCAATCATGGACAAATCGATCAGCAGCTCTCACATGAACGGCGAATTTGCAGGCGGGTATTCAATCGCCCGCGCCGACTATGGGTCAGACGGTGCGCAATCGGATCGGTCCGTGCAAGTCATCAACCAGTATATGGCCCTGGCGGCCGAAGCGGCCAATATCGGCTTCTGGTGTCGAGACTATGATCGCGAAGAATTCTGGGCTTCCGACCGATGGCGTGCGCTATTTGGCTTTACCAGCTCCGAATCGCTGCACATTGAGAAGTTCTTCCAGTGCCTGCATCCGAACGATCGTGAGTCCACGCGCCAAGCTCTCGAGGATGCCTACCATGGGGATGGCACCTACCAGACCGAACACAGCGTGTTGCTGCCGGATGGGCAACTACGCTGGATTTCCTGCCATGGCCGCCTTGAATTGGGCGCCGACAATCAACCCCTGCGGCTGCTCGGGGTCTCGGTGGACATCACGCCGCGCAAAGTGGCGGAACTGGAGGCCCGGGCGCACCGCAACAATGCCGCCCATCTGCTCAGGGTGGCCAGCCTCGTCGAACTATCCGCCTCTTTGGCGCATGAACTGAGACAACCGCTCACGGCGATTTTGGGCAATGTCGAAGCTGCGCAGCTGTTGCTTGCCGCGGAGACACTGCAACTTGCAGGAAGTGCGCGAGATTCTTGGCGACGTTGTCGCGGACGACGAGCGCGCCGGCGATATGATCGACCGGATGCGCATGCTCATGAAGAGGGGCACATTCCAGCCGCAACCGCTGGAAGCAAACCAATTGATTCGCGATGTATTGCAACTGATGAATCTCGAACTGACGGGCCGCGGAGTGCAGATCGTCACGGACTTGCCCGCAGAGTCACTGCCGATATGCGTCGACCGCATACAACTTCAGCAGGTGTTGCTCAATCTGATTCTGAACGCCGTCGATTCCATGGCGCAATCGCCCAACAAAAATCGCACCCTCACCCTGCGGTCGCGCCGAATGGCGGGCGAGTTGGTTCAGATCTCCGTGACTGACACCGGTCACGGCATTCTGCCCGGACGAGAAGAAGCCATTTTTGAGTCGCACTACACCAGCAAACCCGGAGGGCTGGGACTGGGATTGTCGTTGAGCCGAAGAATTTTGACGGCAGCATGGCGGCCACTTGCGCGCGGAGAATCATGGCTCCAATGGTGCGACATTTCATTGCACGATCCCCGAATACAAAGACCACCCCTTAAGCCAATCGCCGGCTGACTGAGCGCCCGACATCCCGCCGCCCGCCCATCGAGCGCGCGCGGCAAGAATGTCTTCGGCATCTAAATTTCCGGATCGAGGGCAATGTGGACGGCGCGCGAGAAGTTCTCGAGGTTCCAAAGCTCCAGAAGTTCACACTGCGCGGCAATCATCTCGCCCTCATCGATGGTGACTTCTTCCACGGCATAACAGACCACGGCTGTGCCGTCGCTGCGCACAAAGCGCGCGGTCATCGTGTCATCGTCGTAGCTGCGCGTTGACACGGCCGTGCGTTCCATCAACAGAGATTCGAGATTGCCGGCGTTGGGGATGGGCGCCAAAAACTGCGCCATTTGCCCCGGGTCATGGATGTTGGCGCGTGAGGCGATGATCTTATGGTCCATGTCCATGTGACGCTCCAGGTATGGCAAGGGCTGGTTCAGCGATCCCGCAGATTGGTGGTAAAGAAATCCGCCACCGCCTGATTGAAGGTCCGATGGAACGCCGCACGGTCGAAGCCGCTCGGATCTTGACAGATTTGCGGAACGGCCGCCGCCAGGGAATCGCTGCACGGCGCAAGAAAGACAAAGTGATCCGCGCCCTGCACAGTGTGCGCGTCCGGATGCACCTTGAGTGACTCGCGCACCACGGCGCCGTTCCACCCGTCCGGTGCCAGCGAATCGTTCTCGGCGCGCCACATTTGCACAGGCACATTTACATTGCGCAGATCCCCGGGTCCGAATAGAAAGGCCGCTGCCGGTGCCGCAATGACCGCGGCCTTGATGCGCGCATCGTGCACCCACTGCGGCGTCTCGGCGCTTGCGCTCAGCTGGTCGCCATGCAGCCTCTTGATGAGGGCACACTCCGGCGCATTGGGATTCGATTCGCACAGCTGCGCCATCCGGCCAAGTTGCGGCGTGCCTCCGACCAATACCAGGCTGGTGAATCCGCCCAGCGAGAAACCAAAAATACCGATGCGCCGTGGATTCAAATTCAAGGCGGCAGGGCCTGCTGACAGCATCCAATCGAGCGCCACCTTGATCTGCCGCGGCCGGTCGGTCAGATCCAACCGGTTGCCGACATAGCTTTGGTCCTGATTGTTGTCGCCGATGTGCGTGACCGCCAGAACCACGAATCCCGCGCGTGCCAGGGCGTTGGCCGTGTCGATGTGACTCGCGAGCGACCCGCCCGTGCCGTGCGAAATCAGAATGAGCGGCAACGCTTGTCCAGCGATCGGGCCATTGAGCGCTACATCCTGGCTAAACAGGCCCAGCGCATGCGCTGCCGGCTGCACATTGCTGGGATACCAGATTCCCGCCTGCATCGCCTTGCCGTTGCGATCCGGCACCGTAACTTGCTGAAAACCGACGGATCCAAGCGACACGCCCGCGAACAAAAGGCCTGCGCAAAGCGCGCCCACCCGCACCAGCAGCCTCACCTGCCCAGATCCGCTCATTCGGGACTTAATCCCCATGTTCCTGCAATCAAAACCCAGATTGAAACGCAATCAAATGAAACGACAGCGCCGCCCAAAGCAGGAGCAACAACCCGGCCGCAATCAACACGGCCCAGATTTTCGCCCAGCGGCGGCGCCCGCTCCTTACCACCAGCCACGCATTCCACACACCGATTGCGGCGCCGCCCAAGAATACGACGGGCGACAAAACGCGCAACAACGCGATCAAGCCGCCCACCTTCGGAATGAGCTCGAGCACCGACACCATCACGACGAGCAGAATGGCCCATGCCAGGAAAACCAGTGCCGCGCTCAACGCCGCGATCCGCACCCAACGATGCGCGCGTGCGTCGACGCCTCTCAAGCCGTACGCGACCCCGTAGTGACGGCGCGCGAGCGCGCCGATGGGCCACGCGAATACCGTCAGCAACAGCACCGCCAGACTGGCGATCATCGCCGGCACCCACCAACCCGATGACTTCTGCCAGGGCGTCCGGTCCATCATCTCGATCGCGGCGCCCTCGCCGTAGCCGAAGCGCACCACCTGGTCGTTCTGCACGCGCGCGGACAAGAGCGCCTTGCCGTGCTCCTGCCGCCAGATGAAAGGCTCGATCTCGCGCCATCGCAGCGGCACGCCTGACGGGACTGGTGTCGGACGACAGGGATATCGTGCCGTCGCCATTGTCCGCGACCGTGGTCTGCTGCGTCATATACAGCAGGCTCGGAAAAGCTCGTATCGATTCGGCGCGAGGCGCGGTAGCGGCCCGCGATCATGCGCGCATGCTCGGCGGCCGTCTTATCATCGACTTTTCCGTCCGGCGTCGGACCGGGCAGGTAGCGGTCGGTGAACTCCTGAAACACCGCCGTGAGAATTTCGTGCGCCGCGCCGTCCTTGCCCAGGCTGTTCATCGATATCAAAAGCCCGACACCGTCATCGAGGTATAAATGCAAATCGCTGTGAAACCACTGCGTATCGCCGCCGTGCGCAATCACGCGGCGGCCGTCATAGTTGTCCTCGTAAAATCCCAGCAACATGCGATTGATGCGCGGCAAAATGGTGAGCGCCGTGGTATGCATTTCCTGCGCCGTCTCGCTCTTGAGAATCTGCCCCGATCCGTAGCGACCGTTCTGCAGGTGCGCGATCATGAAGTGCGTCATGTCCTCGCCGGTGGCGGCCAAACTCGCCGGCGGGAGCAGGGCCCACGATCTCGTACGGCTTGGCGCCAAGTGAAGCGGCCTGATAGCCGTTCGCCAGATTCGGCTTGAAGCGCATCAGGAAGCGGCTGGCGAAAGGAGGAATTCTGCATTTGCAGCGGCTGGAACAAATACTTGTCCACGTAGTCGTCGAACGGCATGCCCGATACGCGCGCCACAATGTAGCCGGCGAGCGCTGCAGCGAAATTTGAATAAGCCGGTGTCTCGCCCGGCGGAAAGATGCGTGCCGGAACATACTGTTTGATGAATTGCTCGAGCGTCGCCACGCCGTCTGCCTGGACGCCGATGAGGCCCACCAGCCTTTCCTCGAATCCCGCCGTGTGCGTCATGATATTGCGCATCGTGACCGGCTTGCCGTCGCGGGCAGGAATCTGAAAATCCAGGTAGCGATTGACGTCGGTATCGAGATCGATCTTCCCCTGCTCGACCAGCTGCATGACGGCGGTCCAGGTAAACAGCTTGGACACCGATCCCCAACGGAATAGCGTGCCTTTTGGATCGACGGGAACGCGCTTGTCATAGTCCGCGTACCCATAACCTTTCTCGAGCAGCACCTGGTCGCCTTTCACGACGGCAACCACCGCCCCGGCCACATCGCCCGCGTGCAGCGCGTTCGGGACCAGGCCGTCGAGCCACGCTTCCACATCGGCCGCGGTCAAGTCATGCGCCGCAGCAACAGTGTGGGCTGTTGAGCGGCGGCCGGCGCCGGTTGTGCCATGGCGGCCTGAATCGCGCCCGCTGCCAGCAAGAGTCCCAACAGCAAGCCTTTCTCTTTATTCTGCATCTCATTCCCCGATGGTCCGTGACAGCCCGTTGGCGGTCGCGACAGCCTAACGCAACAGGCGCCAATCCTACGTAAAAATCCCAAGGAGTTGGCCCTGCTTTATACTTGAGTGCCCAAGCCCGCGTCACCAATCCACCCAGGAAACACGATCATGGCCGCCGCTAAGCCCGCAACGCTCCAACCGCTTCCGTTCCAATTGTCCCTGCGAATCCGGCACCCCTCCATGGATCCGACGCAGATCTCGAAAGAGCTGGGAATCGAAGCCGAACACTCCTTTCGAGCCGGCCAACCGCGCCATTCGAAAAGCGGCATCGCACCCGCCACGGTGCAAACCGAATCCTATTGGCTGGCCACTCTAAGTCCCGCGTCCAAGTTCGACACCGTGCCTTTTGAGCCCATGCCCAACGTGCTCATTTCACAGCACATGATTGACGCGGCGTTAGAGCGCAATCTCGCGTGGGCTCTGGGCCTGTGCGCCGGCCGACTTCATAAGCACGTCGTCTTTCTGCACGCCGTCAGCGCGCAAGGCGGCGAAATCAGCCTGCTTGTCACCCTTTCCGCGACCGCGCTGAATCCCTTTAACATTCCGCCGCAGGTGAGCCGGATGTTCGGCGAGATGGGAATCACGCTTGAATTCGAAATCACCAACGACTGAATGCTCAGGGCTGGCCGCCACCGCCGGAGGAACCATAAATCTGCCCCGTCGCGAAGCTTGCCTGATTGTCGGCCAGCAATACATAGATGCCGGCAAGCTCCGCCGGCATCCCCGCTCGCCCCATGGCCGTGTGCGAGCCGAAGTTTTTCTGTTTTTCCGGGTACGCGCCGCCGCTGACTTGCAGCGGCGTCCAAATGGGACCCGGGGCGACGCCGTTGACGCGAATCCCCTTGGAGGCCAATTGTTTGGCGAGCGATTTCACGAAATTCATCGTTGCGGCTTTGGTCTGCGCATAATCGTATAAATCCGGGCTCGGATCGTACGCTTGCTCCGAGGCGGTCGCGATGATGCAAGATCCCGCGGCCAGCGCCGGCAGCGCCGCCTTGATGATCCAGAAGGGTGCGTAGATATTGGTTTTCATGGTCCAGTCGAACGCCTCGGTGGAGATATCCAGGATCGACTTATTTGCTTGCTGCCGGCCCGCGTTGCTCACCAAGATGTCCAGGCCGCCGAGATCGGTGATCGCCTGAGCCACCATCGCTTTGCAAAAAGACTTCGCTGCGAATATCGCCGGGGATCGCCACCGCTTTGCGGCCGGCCTCGCGAATCAGCGCCACGACCTCGTCCGCATCGGGCTGTTCATCCGGATGATAGTTGATCGCGACGTCGGCACCCTCGCGCGCGTAAGCAATTGCTGCCGCGCGTCCCATGCCGGAATCGCCCCCGGTGATCAGCGCCTTGCGCCCGTTGAGCCTCCCCGATCCGCGGTACGTCGTCTCTCCATGATCCGGCCGCGGGTCCATCTGGCACGCCAGTCCGGGCCAGTGCTGGTGCTGCTCGGGAAACGGCGGCTTCGGATGTTTCCGGTGTGGGGTTTTGCAGTACAGATGCTGAAGGGTTGGCTGCGTTACCGGTCATGGGAGTTTCTCCGCGCGGCGATGCAGGAGTTTGCATGCGGGCCGCCATCGGCATTCTTCCCGATCGCCGTCGGGCGTTCTGTAGGTGAACATGTCGAACGCATGTCAGTAGCGAGAGATGCGCGCACGTCGACAACAGCGGTACCCGCGCCGCCTGCGGCACTTAAATCAGATCTCTGTCCACGCCTTCAGCAACCCGTGATAGTGCGTCGTCAAACGCAGCAACGATTCCGCATCCGCGCCCGTTTGCGTCAGGCGTTGGATGGTGCCGTCCAGCTCGAACAGCTGGGCCCGGCGTTCATCGTCGCGTATCAGGCTCTGCACCCAAAACACGCTCGCCAGCCGCTCGCCGCGGGTGACTTCATTGACGCGATGCCGCGACGTGGACGAATAGACGATCAGGTCGCCGGCCGTGAATTTTGCGCTGCGCGTGCCAAAGTCGCTTTCGACCACCAACTCGCCTCCCGTCATAGGATTCCGGCGCAGCGAGAAACAAAGTTGCCGAGAGATCGGTGCGCAGCTTGTGGGGACCTGCCCGGAATCATGCGCACCGAGCCATCGACATGCGTGCCGAAGTGCATGCCCGCCCCATAGCGGTTGAACATCGGCGGATAGACTTTATTCGGCAGCACCGCGCTGATGAACAGCGCGTTGCGCTCCAGCTGCCCGAGCACGAAATTTCCCAACTCGCGCGCCATCGGACTCGTCTCCTCGAGCTGGCGATTGTTCTTCACCGGTGCGCCTTGATGGCCGGCGGTAATTCGGCCGTCGACCCAGGGTGCCGTCTCGCTGCTGAGCGACGCGCGCACCGTCGCCAGCTGCTCCTCGTTCAAGACCGTTGGTATGCGCAGGAACATGCGAGCGTCTCAAACGGCCGTGCTCTGCATCACGGCGCGGCGCATCGCCGCAGTGCCTCGCGCCGCGGCGCGCTCGAACCAAAGCCGCTTCCTCGAAGCGGCCGGCTTTCAGCAGCAAGCTGGCCCAGTTGTATTGGCCGCGAAAATATCCCGCCTCAGCCGAGCGCCGGTACCAGTCCGCCGCCGCGTCTAAATCGCGCGCCGTGCCCCAGCCTTCTTCGCAGCAACGCCCCACCAGGTTCATGGCCCGCTCATGCCTTTGCTCGGCCGCCTGCAGATAGTAGCGATAGGCCAGCGTGCGATCGCGCGCCAAGCCGCGGCCGTCCAGGTACATATGACCCATGTTGTACTGTGCCCAAGCGTGGCCGAGATCCGCGGCGCGTTGAAAGTGTTCTGCGGCCGCCGCCGGGTCTTCGGCGGTACCCCAACCATCTGTCGAGACAGCGTCCCACCATGTTGATGGCATCGGCGTCGTTGGCAGCCGCCGCACGCTGGAACCACTTGAACGCCTGTTGCGCATCCTTGGCAACGCCGGTGCCTTCGAGCAGCATGCGGCCGTAGCATACTTGCGCCTGCGGCAAGCCTTCGGCCGCGGCGACAAAAACCCAGTCGGCGGCACGGCACGCGTCTTGCTTGAACAACGCGTCGAGCCGCGGCGTGCTCATTTGCCCCAATAGCGACATGATCGATACGTTGCTCATGGCAAGCGCGGACTAGAAGCGATAGCTCGCAGTGCCGATCAGCGTGCGCCCCGCGGCCGGCAGCGCATGGTTTTCAGCGATCCCGACATAGTAGATGCTGGTGAAGTACAGCTTGTCGGTGACGTTGTTGAAATTCAGCTGCAGCTTGAGATGCTGGTTGACCGCGTACGAAGTCATCGCATTGAACACAACGTAGCCCGGCACGCCGGCGGTATTTTCGGTGTCGGCATAGCGATGGCTGACGGCGGTAAAGCCGCCGCCGATGCTCCAGGCCGGGGTCGGTTGCACCGTGGTCCAGAGATTCGCCGCATCGTGCGGCGTGTTCGGCGCGTACTTGCCCAGCGATAGCGGATCGCTGGTCTTGGTGATCGTGGCATTCAAGTGCGTGTAGTTCGCCGTGACTTCCCAGATGTCGGTGACATAGCCGTCGATGCCCACCTCGACGCCCTTCACACGCTGATCGAAGGGCATCTGCTGCACCGTCGGATCGTCCGGATCGGAAATACGCGCGTTGTAGACCCGCGTGTCGAAGACGGCGCCCGTCAACTGCGCCTCGCCGTCAAACAGTTTGATCTTGCCGCCCAACTCCAAGCGTGTTGTTCTTTTCCGGCGAGAGACTGTCATCCGACGGCGCGACGATCAGATACTCGATCACCGGATTTTGCGACGTGCCGTAGGAGAAATAGTAGCTCTGCGCCGCGTCCGGTTTGTAAATGACCGCGGCGCGCGGACTGACGAAGGTGTCGGTGCGCTCGAATCCCGTGCCCGAAAACGCCTCGCTGAAACTCGACTTGAAGCGATCCCAGCGCAATCCCGCATCCACGTCCCAATGCGGACCCAAAGCGATGCTGTCCAGCGCGTAAACGCTCACATCGCTGCCCCGCCCTTTGGGATTGGAATACGGCGTGATGGGCGTCGGCGGCACGTAGAACGGCGACGGATTCAACAGCGGGGTCGCGGGAATATCGTTCAGGCCATTTTGGAAACGGTTCACGTTGGACTGTTCCTTGCTCAACTCCACTCCCCCGGTGAGCGTGTTCGCGAATCCGCCCACGTCGAACTTGGCGGTCACGTCGGTGCGATTGATCAGAAGACTGGTGGTACCGCCGCTGCTCGGCTGGTCGCGCGAAATATCGATGTCCGCATACGGCGTGCCCGGCGGCGGCGGCTCGACGAAGTCGTTGCCGAAAAACGGTCCGGTTACCAAGTATTCGAAGCCATAGTTCGCATAGCGCAGGCTGTCGCTCAACGTCACGCTGTCCGCGAAATCGTGCTCGAAGCGGATGGTGCCGATATTGGTATTGGTGCGGGTGCGATCGTAGTTGGCGAGCGAGTAGTAGTTGCTGCGCTCCACCTGCGCGGGCACACCGTCGATGAACGGGATACCGTAGTCCGGCAGATTGTTCTCCTGCTTCCTTGAAGTAGCTCAAGGTCAGGCGCGTCGGCGTGTCGATACCCAGACTCAAGCGTGGGCGCCACACCGTAGCGGTGATAATGAACTTGATCGCGTTGCACCACGCTGTTGCTTTGGTCCATGACCGTGACCCGGGCGGCCGCGGTGGCGCTCAAGGGCAAATTGAAATCGCCGGTGCCGCGCCAATAGTCCGCTTGACCGCCCGACACCGTGAAAGCCGCGAGCGGCGTCAGCAGCGGCTGCTTGCTGATGCTGTTGATGACGCCCGAGGTCGAACCACGCCCGAACAACGCCGAGGCCGGCCCGAGCAGCACCGCGATCGACTCGCTGTTGAACGTATCGCGCTGGTATTGGCCGATGTCGCGCACGCCGTCCATGAAGAAACTGTCGGGTATCGACAAACCGCGCAAATTCACCGAGTCGCCATGCGAGCCGCCTTCGCCGGCGTTGAGCGTCACGCCGGGAACGTTGCGCAAGGCTTCTTGCACGAGGGTGAGATTTTGCTCCGCCAGTTCCTTTTTATCGACGCTGATGGTGCTCTGTGAAATGTCCTGGGACGCGTGGATCGCCGTGCCGGTGACTTCAATGCTTTGCAGTTTGTCTTCCGCCGCCGGGGCCGCGGAATCGGCCTGGGCGTGGGCGGAAATGAAGCGCGGTGACGGCGACGCCGGCGGCGCTTAGAGCCCCCTCGGAGGCGGTGCGGACTGGAAGCATTGAACCATCCCTAAAACTGACTGTTTTTGGATGCTAACACGAATCATTATTATTTACATTGCAGTTGCGTTTCGCGTATCGAGCGGGTCATGGCGTGGATATCGGTGCTTTGGGGCCCGGGCAGGGCCTTTAAGCCTGCTTGCGCAAACCGGCCGGAATGAGCAACAACCCCAAGACTTCAAAGACGCCGTACGCGATCAACGCCAGCAGCGCCGCCGGAATGGCGCCGGTGAGGATGGTGGGCACGTCATTTAACGATAATCCCGACACGATGGGGGCGCCGTAGCCGCCGGCCCCCACCAGTGCCGCGAGGGTCGCGGTGCCGATGCTCACGATGGTCGCTGTCTTAATTCCCGCGAGCATGGTCGGGCTCGCCAGCGGTAGAACGATGCGCAGCAGCACCTGCCTGCGCGTCAGGCCGAAGGCGCGCGCATTCTCCACATGTTTGGGATCGACGCTGCGAATCCCGGTGAAGGTATTGAGCACCACCGGCAGCAAACTGTACATGCACAGGGCCGCCAACGCCGGCTTCATGCCCACACCGAACAGCGGAATCAAAAAGCACAGCAGCGCCAGCGACGGCACGGTTTGGATCAGCGCGCTGGCGATTAGAATGCCCTGACCGGCGGCATGAAAGCGCACGGCAGCCAGCCCCAGGGGGATGCCGACCAGCACTGAGAATAAGAGCGCGATGCCCACCAGCCACAAGTGCTCGCGCGTACGTTGCCAGATGCTGCTCCTCAAGCTTTGCGAACGCGGCGCCTCCGCGCCTAAGAATTGCGCTGCGATTTTCGCGAAGCTCACATGTTGAATGTCCGCCTGCGCGTTCATGGCAAGTCATGGCCCGCTCGCTGATCGAGCCTTGCAACTCGAGCAGCGCCTGCCACGCGCGCGGATGCTGCTCGGTGAACGCCTTGCGCGCCACCCACACCGCCTGATACACCGGGAAGTATCCCAGATCGTCCTGGAGCACCCGTAAACGGGATTTCTCGATCTTCGCGTCGGTGGAATACAGGTCGATCAAATCCACCGCGCCGTCGTCGATGGCTTGAAACGTCAGGCTGTGCTCCATGCGGCTGACTTTCTGTGCCGCGAAGTGCAGCCGATAGCTCGCCGCCATGCCCTGATATCCATCCTTGCGGTCCATGAATTCGTAGCTGAAGGCGGCGCGAATCCTACTCTGGACCTTGACCAAATCGCTGATGGAATGCAGGCCGTGCTGCTCGGCATACGATTCCTTGACCGCCAGGGCATAGGTGTCGTCGAACCCCAAGGGCGCCGACATCACCAGATCCATTTCCAACAGGGCGCGTTGAATCTCAGCGACGGACTTCAGTTCCGGACGCTTCAGGATCGCCTCGGTCAGGGTCCCGGTGTAGTCCGAATACACGTCGATCGCCCCGCTCTTCAACGCCTCGAACACAATGCCGGTGCTGCCCATGCCGAGCTTGCGGGTCACCGGGATCTTGGTTGCGGACTCCAGCGTTTGCGCCGCGATTTCCCCCAGCACATAGCCTTCGGTGAACGCCTTCGACCCCACCACAATCGCTTCCGCCGCGCACAGCGGCTCCGGCGCCATTGCCATTGCCATTGCCATTGCCATTGCCGGCATCATGGTCGCCGCAAACATTCCCAACCGCGCGGGCTGCTTCATGCCAGCTCGGCCGCGTCCGGCAAAGTGCGTTGCGCATTGATGAAGGACGTCACGAAAGGATCGGCGGGATGCAGCAGCAATTCGCGGTAGGTGCCGCTCTGCAGGATCTTGCCATCGTGCAGCAGCGTGAGGTTTTCGGCGAGATATACCGCCTCGCCCAGATCGTGCGTCACCAGCAGCACGGTTTTGCCCAAGCGCTGAAAGATGGATTTCAATTCCTGCTGCAGACTGCGCCGGATCAACGGATCCAAGGCCGCCATCGGTTCATCCAACAGCATTACCTCCGGATCCATCATCGCGGCGCGCATGATGGCCACGCGCTGCCGTTGGCCGCCGCTCAATTCAAACGGGAAGTGCTGCAGGATTCCTGCGTCCAAATCGACCAGCTTGCGCAGCTCCTCGACGCGCGCCGCGATCTTCTGTCGATTCCAACCGCGCAGCTTCGCGATCAGCGACACATTCTCGAATCCCGAGATGTGCGGGAACAGGCCGCCCTCCTGCGGCACGTAGCCGATACGATCCGCCCACTGAATCGGGGTGAATGACAGCAGCGCCTGATCGTTGATCTTGACGTAGCCCTTGTCGAAAGGAATCAGGCCCAGCGTGATCCGCAGCAGCGTGGTCTTTCCGGAACCGCTCGAGCCGATCAGCGCGTGCGTGGCCCCTTGCGGCACGCTGAGGTTGACGTCGGTCAGGACCGGCCTACCTTCGAACGACTTGTTTATATTCTGCAACGTCAGCATGAGATACCGGAATTTTTAAGTCGTCGGCTCGACGATCGTGCCCTGGTGGTATAGCACCTGCCAGCCGGCGGCGGCCCGGCGCCAGAGGGTGGCGCGCCGCGTGACGCGTGCGCCCTGATGCAGCGTATAAGTGATCAAGTAATTGTCCGCCGCGATCTCCCGGCACTGGAAATCGCGCGCGAGCCACAGCGATTCCTCCGGGTCCGGCGTTCGCTTCGCCAGCGTATCCAGCACGAACTCGCGGCTGTAGCACCGCCCTGAGGCCCCCACTTCCCAGAAATCGGGATCGGTCATGTTCTCGTAGTCCTGGCGCGTCGTGCCGAATTCCGGATGATGGAAGATGGGCTCGCGCAGCTTCAGTTCCTCAAGGACCGCGAGCACTTCCGGGGAGGTCGCGGCGATGCGCGGCCCGCCCGCATTTTGCTGCTTCGACAAGACACCCTCCTTTTAAGCGGTTGCGTGACGGCAGCCTACGGCTATACGATCCCTGCGCCTTCAATGCAAGTCCCCTTACGGAGTCATTATGGATTTGGGCATCCGCGATCGAACCGCCATCGTCTGCGCCTCGAGCCAGGGTCTGGGAAAAGGCTGCGCGCAGGCGCTGGCCGAAGCCGGCGTGGCGCTGATCATCAATGGCCGGAATCAAGCGTTGCTCGATCAGACCGCCCAGGAAATTCGCCAGGCCTGGAAAGTTTCAGTGACACCGGTGCTCGCCGATGTCTCGACCGCCGAAGGTCAGGCTGCGCTGCTCAAGGCCTGCCCTGCACCGGACATCCTGGTCAACAATAATGGCGGACCGCCGGTGCGCAATTTCCGCGAGCTCGACCGTCAAGCCATTCTCAACGGTGTGACCATGAACATGGTCACACCCATCGAGCTCATTCAAAAAGTAATCGACTCCATGGCGAGCCGCGGCTTCGGCCGAATCGTCAATATCACGTCGTACAGCGTCAAGATGCCGATCACCGGACTTGATTTGTCCAGCGGAGCACGCGCCGGTCTTACCGCTTTCATGGCGGGCGTCGCGCGCAGCGTCGCCGACAAGAATGTCACCATCAATAATTTGCTGCCCGGCAGTTTCGATACCGCGCGGCTGCGCAACAACCTAAGCCTCGCTGCCCAGCGCACTCATGTCAGCGACGCCGAGGCCGCGGCGCGCTCCATGGCGAACATCCCGGCCAAACGGTTCGGCACCGCCGCCGAGTTCGGCCAGACCTGTGCGTTCCTCTGCAGTGTGCACGCCTCCTTCATGACCGGGCAGAACATCCTGCTGGACGGCGGCGCGTATCCGGCTGCGTTTTAGCGCGCCGTAGTGAAATCCCGCATGCGGGTTTGCAGATCCTTGCGGAATCGCCGGCTCAGACGCAATTTCCGCCCGCCCTCGAGAATGACCTCATATTCTCCCGCGCCATCGACTTCAAGGGCCCGTACGCGGCGCAGATTGACGATGGCCGAACGGTGAATGCGGCAAAAAACGCGCGGATCGAGCTCCCGTTCCAGCTCCGCCATGCTCCGGCGCAGCAAGTGCGATTTGACGCCCACATGCAGACAGACATAGTAATCGGCGGCCTCGATCCAATCGATATCCGGGACCGGCACATAGACCTCACTGCCTGCGCTGCGCACGGTTAGGCGCGGAACTTCCGGCCGCGCTGCGCGCGCGGCGATTCTTTGTTTGGCGCGCTCCAGTGCCAGGGAAAATCTCGCATCGTCGAAAGGCTTCAGCAGATAATCGAGGGCCCCGGCGTCGAACGCGCGCAGCGCGTATTCATCATAGGCGGTGACGAATACAATCACCGGCAGCACCGGATCCGCCCTCAGCCTTTCCAAGACCTCGAACCCGCCGCACTCAGGCATTTGCACATCGAGAAACACCAGCTCGGGACGCGTGCCGCGAATCGCCTCGACTGCTTCGGCCCCCGAACCCGCTTCGGCGATCGATTCGATGTCGGGATGCTGCTTCAACAGAAATTTAAGATTGCTGCGCGCCAGCGGCTCATCGTCGACGATGAGCGCACGAATCTTCGCGGCCTGATCATCCACCATCGGCTTTACGTTTCGCGGTACGGCACAGCCAGGGACGCCTGTACCCCGGTTATCCCGTAGTTTTCCAGCCGCAGACCGCAATCGTTGCCGTACAAGAGCTTCAGGCGCGTGCGCAGGTTCGAGAGGCCGATCCCTTCTCTGACCGCGCGGCCGTCGCAATCCAGCAATGGCCCATCGTTATAGACGCTCAACCGCAGCAGTCCGTCCGACCTCGAGGCCCCGACTCGCACCTCTCCCCCCAGGGCCCGCTGGGCAATGCCGTGCTTGATGGCGTTTTCGACCAGGGGCTGCAGCACCAGGCTCGGGATCCGCGCCTTGTGCAGCTCTGGTGGGATTTGTAGTTCCAATTTCAGCCGTCCTGCGAAGCGCGCCTCTTGGATCTGCAAATATCTTTCGAGGAATTCAACCTCTTGCACGAGCGACGCCTGAGGTTCATGGGAGCTGACCGCGACCCGTCTCAAGAAGTCGCTGAGCGCCACGATCATGCTCACGGCGGCATCATTTTTCCGCTCCCGCACCAGTCCGGAGATGGCGTTGAGGGTGTTGAAAATAAAATGCGGCTCAATCTGATGCTGCAGAGCATTGAGTTGCGCATAGGAAAGCTGCTCGTTGAGGCGGGCCGTATCGGTTTGCTGCGAGGCTGCCCGGGCTTTGGAATCGAGTACGTACGTGACCGACAGAACGACCGCATACAAGATGAAAGCCGGCAACAGGCCGGCGGATATCTTTACCGGCCAGGTGGTCAGGAAATCATGGGTTGCAAAATCCGGCAACCACGGCTGCATGAGCACTTCGAGCGCCGAGGCCCAGGCGGCCGCCGCGATATCGATGAGAACAATGACGCACAGATGCCGCGCCCAGGTCAGCGGCGCTCTCCAAGCCGGGGGATGGCGGCGTCCCAAATAAATGATAGACGGCGTGACCAGCGCCCAGGGCAGCCAGTCGAACATGAGAACGATCAAGAGTTTTGCCCATGAGTGATGCATGCCTGCGTGGCGCATGGAGAAAACGTTCTGCGTAGCGTCCAGAATTCCGAGCCCGGCCCACAATCCCGCGATCATGAGCCAGTTGTACGATTTCGGGCGATCCTCTGCGGTTTCCATACGCCTTGAATCGTACTCCACGCCGGCACAAGCGGCAGAAAAATGCAGCGAATGCGCGCTTGGCTGCAGCCAACGGAGTGGCTGCGTTGGTTCGCTGCCGCCATACTTGCACCATGAACACCAAACTGATCGTTGCCGCCGCATTGACCTGGGTCTGCTCGACCGCCCTGAGCGACACCACCGAGATTGCCATTCGCGCTCCCTCGTACACCGAGAACGGCCGGCTGGTCCTGCCGCAAGACTATCGTGAGTGGGTGTACTTGAGTTCCGGCTTTGATATGTCGTACAGCCCGATGGCCATGGCCGGCCATCACATGTTCGACAATGTGTTTGTCGAACCCGGCGCGTACCGAGCATTTTTGGCGACCGGCACATGGCCGGAGAAAACCATGCTGGTGCTCGAAGTGCGCGGTGCAATCGACAAGGGCTCGATCAACAAGAACGGCAACTACCAGAGCAGCGACGTCATGGGCCGCGAAATTCATCTCAAAGACAGCGCGCACTTTCCCGAAGGCTGGGCGTTCTTCGGCTTCGACAGCGCGAAGCCTGCCAAGATGATTCCACGCACCGCGGATTGCTACTCCTGTCACGCCGCGCACGCCGCGGTCGACAACACCTTCGTGCAGTTCTACCCGACGCTGTTGCCGATCGCGGCTGCCAAGGGGACCTTGTCGGCCGCGTATAAGGCAGAGAGCAGCTCCAAGTGATCGGCCGCGCGTCCACACGGCTTGCGGCGTGTTATGTAACGTAGGACATATCGCACCTGCGCAGGCGGTCCCCAGCCGATGATTCGATCGCAGGTAAAGGGCAAGCTCAAGGCTGAACGGCCGGAGGTTTGCCCATGGCTCATCAAGGACTGAAGCACGCGAGTGTCCGATCGCTGCCCGCGGCACTGGCGGTCTGGGCGCTCGCCCTGCCTGCCGCAGCCGACGAACCCGCGGTTTCCAAGATCACCCTGCATCAAGTGGTCCACTGCATGATGAAGCGTGTGAAGGCGGATCGAACCGAGTCGTACCAAGCCGCCTTTAAGACATGCAAACAGGAGTTGGACGCGGCACAGCCGGAACCGCGCGCGGGTACCGCCATGAATACCGGCGAACCGAGCGAATCACCGAAACAGTGAGTGCATCGGCGCTGGGGGCTGCGGCGCTGCGCGCCGCGATAATTGTAAAAGTTACAGCCAAGTCGCCGCTCATGAACGCCATGATCGTTTGATTAATTTAGCGTGCCAAGAGATGCTATACGGCCGCATAACAAAGGGGAGCAAGCGTGGCCACCACAGCATCCGTTTCGCAGTCCTTGGCGAAGCGCCGGGAAGATATTCAGAAACAGTGGGTCAAGCAATTGGCCGGCACATTGTCGGGTTCTTCGAAAGGCCGCCTTACCCCCGCGGATGTTTCCCAGCAAGCCACGCAATTTTTGGATCTCTTGATTCCGGCGGTGCAATCGCAAAACCTCGAGGATATCAATTCCGGCGAATGGACTGAGGTGCGGGCCTTTTTGGACGAGCTGTCGCGGAGGCGCGTTGCCGCGGGCTTTTCCTCCGACGAAACCGCCACCTTTATTTTCTCCCTCAAGCGCGCGCTCTTCCAGGTGCTGAAAGAGGAATCCGCCGGCGATGCGGCGCAATTCGCCGACGGCGTGTGGCAGTCCACGGTTCTGCTGGACAAGCTGGGGCTGTACACCATCAGGAGCTATCAGAAGTCCCGCGAAGAGGTCATCAACCGTCAGGGACAGGAGTTGCTCGAACTATCGACTCCGGTCGTAAAACTCTGGGACGGCATTCTCGCTCTGCCAATGATCGGCACGCTCGATTCCGCCCGCACGCAGGTGGTGATGGAATCCTTGCTGCAAAAGATCGTCGAAACTGAATCGCAGATTGCAATCATCGACATCACCGGCGTGCCCACGGTGGACACGTTGGTCGCACAGCATCTCTTAAAGACTGTGACCGCCCTGCGTCTGATGGGCGCCGACTGCATCATCAGCGGCGTACGCCCGCAGATCGCCCAAACCATCGTGCATCTCGGAGTGGACCTGCAAGGTGTGACGACCAAGGCGAACCTGGCCGATGCTCTCGCCCTGGCGCTCAAGCGCACCGGCGTCACCTTTTCAAGAACCGGTTGATGGAGCGCATCCCCATATTGAGAATGGCCGAGTTCCTGCTCGTGACCATTCAGTTGGACATGCACGATCAACTGGCCATGCGGCTGCAGGATGATCTGACGACGGCGATCCAAAAGAAGGGCGCGAAGGGCGTCCTGATCGACATCTCCGCGCTCGACATGGTCGACTCCTTCATCGGACGCATGATCGCCGACATATCCGGCATGGCGCGGATTCTGGACGCCAAGACCGTGTTGGTCGGAATGCAGCCTGCCGTCGCCATCACGCTGGTGGAACTTGGCTTTTCACTTCCCGGCGTAGCCACCGCGCTCAATGTGGAACGCGGCATGCAGCTGCTCAGGAAATCGCTGGGCGAGTCCGATGGCGACCCAGCAAAGCGGTGAACTGCCCCTGACGAATGAGCACGATATCGTGCTCAGCCGGCAAGCGGTGCGGCGCCTGGCACAGGAGCAGGGCCTGTCGTTGGTGGATCAAACAAAACTCGTGACCGCAGCCAGCGAACTGGCGCGCAATGCCTACATCTATGGCGGTGGCGGCACGCTCAAATGGGAAGTGCTGCTGGAAGGCAGCAAGCGCGGGGTGCGGCTGACGTTTCTCGATTCGGGGCCAGGGATAGCGAATATCGAACTGGCGCTGACTGACGGTTGGACTTCTGGTCATGGCCTCGGACTCGGTCTGTCCGGCGCGCGTCGTCTGGTGAACGAGTTCGAGATCGACTCGACGGTCGGGGTTGGCACCAGGGTGACCGTGACGCGGTGGAAGTGATTCGCAACATTATCAGCCTGCCGCAGTTGAGCATCACGATCAGCGATTCGAGCAGCATTGGCGAATGCCGGCGGGCGGCAAAGCAGCTGGCGGAAAGCCACGGATTCGATGATACGCAGGTAGGTCGGATATGCATCATTGCGACGGAAATGGCCGCCAATATTCTCAAGCACGCCTCCACCGGCAGCGTACTGCTGCAAGTGTTGGACGACGGAGTTCAACCGGAGCTGGAGGTACTGGGTATAGACAAAGGATCCGGCATGGTCGATGTCGATCAGTGCATGCGCGACGGCTATTCGACCCATGGCACCGCCGGGACCGGATTGGGCGCCATCTCGAGGTTGTCGTCTTTCTTCGATTTGTTTTCCAAAGTGGACGCCGGCACCGTCGCGCTGTCGCGAACGGTGAAGCGCACCAGTACCAGTGCTCCGGCGTCGCCCAGAAAACTCAAGTCCGGATTTGAACTGGGCGCAATCACCATGGCCGTTAAAGGAGAACTCGAGTGCGGGGATGCCTGGCAGGTCGCCGAATCAGGTTCTGCCATGGCGGTATTGGTGGCTGATGGCTTGGGTCATGGATCCCTGGCAGCGGTCGCATCGAGAACGGCCGCCGCAGCATTCGCAGCCAACCCGTTCGAGCCGCCGGGTAGTGCCGTAGCCAACCTGCATCGAGCGCTGTCCGGCACGCGCGGGGCCGCGGCCGCCTGCCTGATCCTGCATGCCGCAGAAAACCGCGCCGAATACGCCGGAGTGGGGAATATTTACGGGGCCATAGCGACCAGCGAACGCTCGCGGGGGATGGTCTCGCACAATGGGACGCTGGGAGTTCAGTTGCTGCGAACGCAACAGTTTCAATACGAATGGCCCGCGGGGAGCGTCGCCATCATGCACTCCGACGGTCTGTCGGCACGCTGGAACCTGGCGGACTATCCAGGTCTTTTTCAAAGGCATCCCGCCGTGATCGCCGGCGTGCTCTATCGCGACAACGTGCGTGCACGGGACGATGCCACGGTGGTGGCCGCCAGGTACGTGCAATGAGCGACGATCTCGAGGAACTGCATCGCCGCATTGCCAAGTATCAGGCGGATCTCAGGGTTCTGGAGGTCGAACTCGACGAGACCAATAAGGGCGTCGTAGCGCTGTACGCCGAGCTGGACCATAACGCGGTACAGCTGCGTGATGCAGCGGATCTTAAGAGCCGTTTTCTGTCCTACATGAGCCATGAGTTTCGCACGCCTTTGGCATCCATCACCAGCGTGACCAATATCCTATTGGAAGGCCTCGACGGGCCGCTCACCTCGGAGCAGCAGCGTCAAATGCAGTTTGTTCAAGGCAGCGTGCGCGAGCTGACCGAAATGGTCGACGATTTGCTCGATCTGGCGAAAGTCGAGGCCGGCCGGATTTCGATTTCGCCCGAGTGGTTCGAGATGGTGGATTTGTTTTCCGCATTGCGCGGCATGTTCCGGCCGATCATGGGCAATACCTCGGTGGCATTGATCCTCGAGGAGCCGCGTTCGGTGCCGCGCATTTACACGGATGACAAGAAACTGTCGCAGATTCTGCGAAACTTCATCTCCAATGCCCTGAAATTCACGGCCGAAGGGGAAGTCCGCGTCACGGCCAAGCTCCTCGACGGGGACATGGTGGAGTTTGCGGTCAGCGATACCGGCATCGGCATCGCCGCCGAACACCTGCCGGCGCTGTTTTCGGACTTCGTGCAGCTGGACACCAGGATCCAGAAGCGCCTGCGGGGGACCGGCTTGGGATTGTCGCTTGCCAAAAAATTCGCTGAGCTCCTGGGAGGACGCGTCGGCGTCGAGAGCGCGGTCGGCGTAGGCTCGCGCTTTTCCGTGATAATTCCCGTCCGCTATCCGGGAGGACGAACCCAGTTATGATTCGCGCCAATGACGTACTGAAGAAATCCGGACCGATACGCATCTTGGCGGTCGACGACAATCCCGCGGCACTCTACGCCACATCGCGCGTGCTGAAGTCCGCGGGCTACGACGTATTGCAGGCCACCACCGGTGCCGCGGCGCTGCAATTGGCCGATCAGGCGGACCTGGTGGTGCTGGATGTCAATCTTCCCGACATGGATGGCTTTGAGGTATGCCGCCGGCTGCGTGCGCGCCCCGCAACCGCGCACACCCCTTTGCTGCATTTATCCGCGACGTTCACGCAGTCCGCCGACTTCACCCTCGGCTTCGAGGCCGGAGCCGACAGCTATTTGACGCGCCCGGTCGAGGCGCCGGTGCTCATCGCCACCGTTCGAACCCTGCTGTTCGCCAAGCATGCCGATCATCTGCGGCGCGGACTCGATGCGAAACTGCGCACCGTCTTTGACCTGGCGCCCGTCGGCATCGCCATACTGGACGATAAATTCACCTACACCACCGTCAACCCCGCCTACTGCGCATTGACGGGCTACTCCAACGATGAATTGATCGGCGAGCCCGCCACCTTCGCCTTGGACGCCGGCGCGCCGAGCCTGCAGCAGATTGCGAACACGCCGGCGGACTCCGAAGGCCGCTGGACGCGCCAGCTGAGCATTAAAAGAAAGGACGGCAGCCGCGCGGAAGTCGAATGGAATGTTGCCAAGGAAAACATTTCCGCAACCCGCATTCTCCTGGCGACCGATATAACTCAGCGGCTGCGCAACGAGGAGGCGCGGGAGAATCTGCTGGCGAGCGAGCGAGCGGCCCGGACCGAGGCGGAACGCAGCAATCGCCTCAAAGAGGAATTCCTCGCCACGCTGTCCCACGAACTGCGCAACCCGCTGCATGCGATCGTCGGCTGGTCGACGGTCCTCAACCGCACCCCGGACCTGCCCCCGACGGTCGCCCGCGGTCTCCAGGCGATCGAACGCAGTTCCAAGGTTCAGGCCAGCATGATTTCCGATCTCCTTGATTATGCCGGCATCACCTTCGGCAAAATCCGCTCCATTCCGGAAAATATCGATCCCTACACGCCGATCCGAGCCGCCATCGACACCCTGTCCTCGCTCGCGCATGCCGCGGACGTTCGTATTCTGGATTCTTTCGAGGACGCCGCGTTGCGCGTCGAGGCCGATCCGGCGCGCCTGCAACAGATCGCAATCAACCTGATCAGCAATGCCATTAAATTTTCATCGCGCGGCAGTTCCGTTTGGTTGACCGCGGGGCGATCCGGCAGCTACTTCAATCTTCGCGTTGTCGATCAGGGCAAAGGCATCGAACCGCAATTCCTGCCCAAGATATTCCAACGCTTCAGTCAGCAGGATTCCACCATTACCAGGAGCCACGGCGGCCTGGGATTGGGATTGGCCATCGTCAAGCAGTTGGTGGAGATGCACGGAGGCACCATCGAAGCGGCGAGCGGCGGCAAGGGCCAGGGTGCGACATTCAACGTGATGATTCCCTTGAGCGACAAAGACGGCGCGCCCACGCTCAGCGATAGTCAGGCGCTCCGGACAATCGATTTTTCCCGGGTCGTGGTGCTGCTGGTCGAGGACGATGCGGATTCCCGCGCCCTCACCAGCCGTGTCTTGGCGGACGTTGGCGCCACTGTTTTGGAAGCCGGCGATGCCGAAACTGCCTTGAACCATCTGAACGCGTCCAAGCCGACGATTCTCATCAGCGATATCGGCATGGCGAAAACTGACGGTTACGAGCTGCTGCGGCGATTGCGTGAACTGGGCCACAGCGCGGCGGCTTTGCCGGCCATCGCTCTGACCGCATTCTCGAGAATGGAGGATCGCACCCAAGCGCTGGAAGCCGGATTTCAGGAGCACCTGGTGAAACCGCTCGATCCGCAAATGCTGATCTCGCGCGTTTCCGCTCTGTCCAAACCCGGCCAACGAAAGCCGTGACGCAGCGAGCACCCTGCCCCAACAGCAGGGACCGCGCCGATCAGGCGGCGGTTTCTTCCAATTCTTCCAGCGCCACCATGCGCGCGATGATTGCTGTCTTTCGCGCCTCGAGCTGCTGCCACGCCATTTTGGCGCGCGCCACGGCGGCGGGCGTGGAGCTGCCTTCACCCATCAGCGCCAAATACTGCGCCTTGGCGGCAACCGCGCCGCTTAAGGCATAGCTGAACAACGATTGGAGTTTTTTGAGACGGTCTTCAATGTCCATCGCGAACCCCTCCGGGAATGTCGGGCGGTTGTGCCGAAGTCTGGGCATGGGCAAGGAGTTTATGTACCGGTGGAATGCGGTTAGCGGATATAGGATCTTTCCTATAGACGCCGGCCGACGCACCGATCCCAAAAGCGAGAAGCAGTCGGCGCGACTTGGCTCAAGCTTGTGCGTATAACGCAACATGCAGCGGCTCGTTTTGCGCTTTGATTAGCCATAAAAAGCAAGGAAATAAGGATGTTACATATGAACCTCCCCGGCCATACCCGCGGATTTTTTATGCTGCTCGCTGCCGTGATCCTGAGCGCTTGTGGCGGCGGCGGCAGCGGCGGACCGCCTCCCCCTCCTCCCCAGACGACGACGTGGGTGCAAGGCCAATTCGCACCGGAGTCCTCGTTTGCAGCCATGTGCGTGACGCCTCGTACCGGAATAGATCCGGGTACTCAGAAGGCCTATCCCGATACGCAGGGCAGCTTGCTCGAGGAGCAGAACTGGCTGCGTTCCTGGAACAATGATTTGTACCTGTGGTTTGACGAAGTGACCGATCAGAATCCGGCAAACTTCGCGACCGACGCCGCCTATTTCAATGTCTTGATGACGACCGCGACCACAGCGTCGGGCAAGCCCAAAGATCGATTCCATTTCACCTATCCCACATCGACCTGGGAACAGTTGTCGCAATCCGGAGTGACGGCCGGGTACGGCGCCAATTTCGTGATCATTGCGCCGACGCCCCCGCGCAATGTCGTCGTCTCGTACACGCAGCCGGGCTCGCAAGCCGCCACTGCACCGGCCAGCCTGGCGCGGGGCGCCAAGCTGCTGGCCATCGATGGTGTCGACCTGGTGAATGCCGCAGATCAAGCCAGTGTCGACATACTCAATGCCGGATTGAGTCCGCAGACGGTCGGCGAGTCCCACATTTTCTCGGTCCTCGATCCCGGCGCCGCCGCACCCCGCACCATCACCCTGGTGTCGGCGAACGTGACCGAGGTTCCGGTGCAGAACGTGCACACGATCACCGCGCCCAATGGCAGCCTCGTGGGCTACATGCTGTTCAATGACCATATCGCGACCGCCGAGAGCGAACTGGTCAACGCGTTTTCTCAGCTGCAAACTGCCGGCGTGCACGACTTGGTGCTGGATATACGCTACAACGGCGGCGGGTTCTTGGACATCGCGAGCGAAGTCGCTTACATGATCGCCGGGGCGGGTCCGACGGCGGGCCAGACATTCGAGCTTTCGCAATTCAATTCCAAACATCCTTCCGTCAATCCGGTCACCGGCGCGGCATTGGTGCCGCTGGAATTTCACTCTGCCACGCTGGGATTTTCCACCACCGCCGGGCAAGCCCTGCCCACGTTGAACCTGGCTCGCGTTTTTGTGCTCACGACGGCGAGCACTTGTTCCGCCAGCGAAGCCATCATCAACAGCCTCCGCGGCGTGAATGTTCAAGTGATTCAAATCGGATCGACGACCTGCGGCAAGCCCTATGGCTTCTACCCGGCGGATAACTGCGGCGTTACTTACTTCACGATCCAGTTTCAGGGAATCAATGCGCAAGGGTTCGGCAACTATCCGGATGGATTTACTCCGCAAAACACCCTCGCTACGCAAGGCGTTCTGCTGCCGGGCTGCTCCGTGGCGGACGACTTCACGCACGCGCTGGGGGACGCCGCCGAGGGACTTCTCGCGTCGGCCTTGAGCTATCAATCGAATGGCAGCTGTCCCGTCCCGCCGAGCGGCATGGCGGTCCCGCCCGATCTCGCCGCAATGTATGTACCGCCGGTCGCAAACGGCCGCAGCATAAAATCCTTGTGGCAGCAGAATCGCATTTCGCGGATGCGGCCGCATTGAGCGCCGCTTTCAGATCTCTGCCGTCTCCGCCGTCACACCGCCCTGAGGGCTGCATTTAGGCAATATTTCCAAGACACGCCTCCTCGGCACCGCTAGTATTTCCTGCAGATGGACAAAGTATTCGGACGCGCAGTCGCAACCTGCCTTTACGGCCTTGCTGCCATCGGCTTCGGATTGCTGGGTCTAGTCTCGGGAGATTTCGCGGCGGTTTGGCAGCCCGTGCCGAAGAGTCTACCGGGCCGTACAACGTTCGCTTACCTCGAGCCGCCATATTCCTGCTCGCGGGCCTCACTTTGCAGCGCCGGCAAAGCGCCGCCATCGGTGCCCTGATCCTCACCGTGCTCTACAGCCTGGGGGTATTGCTGCTGCATGTGCCGCTCATCGTCGCGCGCCCGTCGGTGTTCGTGAACTGGTCCGGTGCCGCAGAGCAGCTGGCACTGGTGGCAGGCGGCTTGGTGACCTACGCATTCTGTGTACCGCTTGATGCCGCGCTCGCCGCGCGCCTAATCCGCATCGGCCGCCTCCTGTTCGGTGGGTGCCTGATCGCGTTCGCCCTCGCTCATCTGTTTTACCTCAAGGCCACGGCGGACTTCGTGCCCGCCTGGCTCCCGCCCGGCCAGGTATTTTGGGCTTACGCCACTGCCGCAGGACATTTTGCCGCCGGTGTCGCGATGCTTTCCGGCATTGCCGTGCGGCTCGCGGCTCGGTTGCTGACCGCCATGTTCGTGGCCTTCGGCATTCTGGTCCACGCGCCCAACCTCCTGAGCGATCCCTCTCACTTTAACTGGGCCGCGAACGCCATGAACTTCGCGTTGATCACTTCGGCATGGGTCATTGCCGCGTCAGCCGCGCCCAATGTTAGGCTTGGCGCTGGATGAGCATAGGAAAACTACAATGCATAAACTCGTTCACCTCGTCCCCGCGGTTGCCTCACTGTTTCTCTGCCTGATGATGTCGCCCGTGCACGCCGCAGCCGCCGGCTACTTCGATTCATCCGGCCGCGACGATATCCTCTCCGGGGGCGTCAAAATGATCGCCATCCAAACGCCCAAGGGCGCGTTCCGCGTCTGGACCAAGCGGATTGGCAATAATCCGACCATCAAAGTGCTGCTGCTCCACGGCGGACCCGGCGCGACGCACGAATACTTTGAAGCCTTCGATAGCTACTTTCCGAAGGCCGGCATCGAGTACTACTACTACGATCAACTCGGCTCCGCCTACAGCGACCAGCCCGATGAGCCGACCCTCTGGGACTTGCCGCGCTTCGTCGAGGAGGTGGAACAGGTCCGTCAAGCGCTCAAGCTCGACAAGAATAATTTCTATTTGTATGGCCAATCCTGGGGCGGAATCCTGGCGCTCGAGTACGCGCTCAAGTACCAGCAGAATCTGAGAGGCCTGATCATCTCGAACATGGTCGCCAGCATTCCCGCGTACAACCACTACGCAACCAACGTGCTCATGCCTGCCATGGATCAGAAAGCGCTGACCGAGATCAAACAACTGGAAGCCAAAGGCCGCTTCGACGACCCGCGCTACGAAGAGCTGCTGATGCAGCATTTTTACGTCGATCACATCTTGCGCATGCCGCAGGACCAGTGGCCCGATCCGGTGCTGCGCGCCTTCGCCAAGATCAACAAAAAGATCTACATCCCGATGCAGGGACCGAGCGAAATGGGCGCCAGCGGCAAGCTCGTGAACTGGGACCGAACCGCGGATCTGCCGAAGATCACCGTGCCCACGTTGGCCATCGGCGCCCATTACGACACCATGGAACCCGCGCAGATGGAAAAAATCGCCAAGGACGTGAAGAAGGGCCGCTATTTATACTGCCCCAAGGGCAGCCATCTGGCGCTCTATGATGACCAGCAAACCTACATGGCCGGCCTGACTCAGTTCATCCTTGATGTCGATGCGGGGCGATTTTAGGCTCGAAGAGCGAGTTGGACTCTTAAATGGAAAGCTCTCAATCGATTCTGCGAAGCAGCGGGATCTTTGTGTCTGCGTATTAATTCTCGGCATCAGCGCCCAACCTGGGGTTCGCGAGGGGGCGGACCTATCCTCGGCTATGACGCCCATGCCAACAGACTACATCGGGCACTGGCTGGACACCTTCGTTTTCGATGCCAAGGCTAACGCCTGGTCATTGGTCATCGAATCGCAGGCGCCGGGCGGCACGTGGTCGAACTTCGCCACTTACACCTTGGTTCGCGCAGCGCCGAATCAGGCGCATTAACCGTTTCCCCAGCTTGCCGAGGAGAAAAAAATGAATCAGAACGCGATCTTTGGCCCTTTTTTGAGCGTCATGCTGCTGACCCTCATCGTTTGGTTCTACATGTATTCCAAACGCATTCCGTTCCTGCAGCAAAGCAAGGTCGACTTGAATAATCTGACCGCGGCCGAGCTGGCGCGAATTTCGCCCCGCGCCGTCGCAAATCCGTCCGACAATCTCAAGAATCTATTCGAACTGCCCACGCTCTTCTACGGGCTGACCCTCTATCTTTTTGTCGCCAACAAAGTGGACGGCACCTACGTTGCCGCGGCGTGGACCTTCGCGGCCTTTCGGGTGCTGCACAGCGCCGTGCATTGCACGGTCAACATCGTGCTGGTCAGATTCTGGCTGTATTGCATTTCCGCTCTGGCGCTGTGGTTCATGCTCGTCCGGGCGGCCTTTAGCGCCTTCAGCTAAGCGCACTTCGCGGCGCGCTCGCGATCATTGCAAATAGGCTCGCACGAAGAACACCAACGTGATGCCCACCGACAGCAGCAGCGTGCCGGCACGGATGAGGCCGGCGGGTGCGCGGCGGCCGATGAGCGCCCCGCAATACCCTCCGATCGCGGCGGCCGCCAGCATGACCAACGCCTCGCGCCATCGGACCGATTGGGCTGCGATGAAAATCAGCACCGCCACGGTGTTGGCGGCGCCGACCAGCAGCGTGCGCGGCGCATTGAAACTCTTCAAACTGCGGTCGCTGAGCAGGCTCCAGACCGCCATCATCATGATTCCGACGCCGCCGCCGAAATAGCCGCCGTAAACGCCCAGGCCGAACTGGATCGCCAGCACGCTGGATGCGCCGATTTGCCAGTGCCGCCGCAGCATCTCGCCCAGCCGCGTCCCCAGTGCTAAAGCCACGGTGGCGATCGCCAGCAGCCAGGGCAGCACGACATCGAAAGTTTTGATCGGTGTGCGCAGGAGCAGCACCGCGCCGAGCGCCCCGCCGACGAAAGTTGCGATGACGAGCGACTTCAGCGGCACAGAACCGATGGGACCCAAGCCGTCGCGATAGGTCCACGCGCTCGTCGAGCTGCCCGGGAAACAGCGCCACGGTACTGGAGGTGTTTGCAATGACGGAGGGCACCCCCACGGCGATCAGGGCGGGCAAGGTAACGAACGAGCCGCCGCCGGCGAGCGCATTCATCATCCCTGCCAGCAGGCCCGCGGCGGCGATGAGAAATAGGGGATTCATGGTCTATCGGGTCGATAGTCCAATATTCCGCCGCGAGACGCCATGGCTAGTCGGCCGTCAACGCCCCGAATTCATTGACGGGGGCGAGATACCCATACAGCACGGCGAGTTCGTTGCTCTTCGCTTCGAGCTGCACCAGCAAAACCGGGGCGGTCTTCGAGTAACCGGCAAGTTCCTCCGCCGACAAGTGCCGCGCGGGGAGCGTCACGAACAGCACGTTATCTCCGGTATGCTGAAAAGCCGAGTTGATCTGCAATTGCAGCGCATGCACCACCGACTCGGCCACGGGATCGTCGGCATCCTTGATGCTGATGCCGGTGCCGACCAGAACCACATGGTCATCCTTGCGCACGATGAATCCATCGTGAATTTGCGCGCCGCCGACGCGGCTCGCGGCCGACGTTCGAAAGAAACACACTTCGTCGAAATCGCTTGCGTCCGCGACCGTCTGACAGGTCAATTCACGCAGCGATGCGCTGTGCTTGCTCTTCTGCCACGATCCCCCCAATTGGATGCCGAGCATGCCGCCCGGCAGGAATGACGCCGGCGTTTGCGGCGTCAGGTCATCGGCGGTGGCGCCGAAACAGGCAACGCCGATCAAGAGGCCGCCCAGGGCGGCAAGGCGCAGGCACCGATGCGGGGATTGGCGGTAGGGTTGCACGGGTGCTGGAGTCTCCCACAAATGACGGGACCTGGAAAAGGTCCCCGCGGTAATCTAGCAATGTATTTTCATCTCTAGAGGCGCGCAAAAACGTGAGCGAAGTCATCTTGCAATCGATCATCACCTGCCCGCAGTGCGGCAGCAAGAAGGAGGAGACGATGCCGCACCGATGCCTGCCAGTTCTTCTACGAGTGCACCGGCTGCAAAGCGTTGCTTCGGCCCAAGACCGGCGATTGCTGTGTATTCTGTTCCTACGGCACGGTGGCGTGTCCGCCCATCCAAGAGCAGCGCGGTTGCTGTCATTCAGAGAACGAACCATGGTTGATCCGATGAACTCATTTGACCTGCCGGAGTTGGAAAGCGCTGCCGCGCTTGTCTACCGGGTGATGCCGCCGACGCCGGTACACGCATGGCCGAAGCTCGCAAGCCGTCTGGACTGCAGTGTGTTCGTAAAGCACGAGAACCATACGCCGACCGGTGCCTTCAAGGTGCGCGGCGGCATCGTGTACCTGGACCGCTTGTGCCGATCTCAACCCGGAATTGCCGGGGTGATCTCGGCAACGCGGGGCAATCATGGTCAATCCATTGCCTACGCTGCCGCCCGCGCCGGCGTTCCCGCAATGATCTACGTGCCGAAAGGCAACTCTCCCGATCAGAATTCGGCCATTGCAACGCACGGCGCGCGCTTGGTCGAATTTGGCAAGGACTTTGACGAGGCAAGACATGAGGCATTTCGCATCGCCGGCATCGAGGGTCTGCATTTCGTACCTTCTTTTCACCGCGATCTAGTCGCCGGCGTGGCCAGCTATGCACTCGAACTGTTCCGCGGCGTGGGCGAACTGGACGCGGTGTACGTGGGGGTCGGCATGGGTTCCGGTATTTGCGGACTGGTAACGGTTCGCGACCTGCTCGGGCTGAAAACCGAAATCATAGGAGTGAGTCCCGAGAAGGCACCGGCAACCGCGCTGTCGTTTGCCGCGGGCAAGCCGCTCCCCTACCCGTCGTCCAACACCTTTGCGGACGGCCTTGCCACTCGAGAGCCCAATGCTCAGGCGATCGCGACGATTTCTCGCGGCGTATCCCGCTGGGTCCAGATCAGCGAGGATGAAATCGCCGAAGCCATGAGAATTTATTTTGACGATACCCACCAAGTCGTCGAGGGCGCGGGCGCCGCGCCGCTCGCCGCATTGCGGAAAGACCGCGAAAAAATGGCCGGGAAGCGCGTGGCGCTGATCTTGAGCGGCGGCAATATCGAGCGCAGCCGCTACCTGCAGGTATTGCGCGGCGAAACTCCCGGCGCTTGAACGCGGCGGTGCGTATTACCAGCCGACGGGCGGGAAGACCGGGTAATTCCGATCGCTGGCCAGCCTGATGGGCGCTGCATCGCCCAGTTTCACGCCGCCGTTCTGCAACGGTACGGCAATGGGCGACACCTCCACCTTGGCGACTCCTTTGCGCGGCGTGATGCCGATTTGCCGCGCCGTGGCCGGCGAGAGATCGACGATACGGCCGCCGACATAGGGACCGCGATCTTGGATGGTGACGAGGGCGCTTTTTCCGGTTTCCAGATTGGTGACCTTGGCGGTCGTGCCAAGCGGTAAGGTTCTGCTCGCCGCGTTGTCCTGTTGAGGGTCCATACGGCTGCCGTTCGCCATTTTTCGGCCCGCAAACATATGTGCATAGAAGGACGCCCTGCCGATGCGCTTCTTGCCGGAGCGATCGAGCGGTGGTTTGGCGATGACCGCCAGTCGTGCCGGCCTTTTCAGCGCTGCTGGTCGCGCTGCTGGTCGCGCCTTGGACTCGCTGATCCTCAGGAGCGATCGGTTGGTCGGCGGTCGCCTGCGGGGCCGCTTGCACCAATCCCAGCGTCGCCGCTTGGAAGAGAGCGGCAACCGTGAGCAGCGCAATATTGTTGCATCGCGAATCCGACATGGATCAGGTCTCTACGCATCTTTAGTACGTTCATGATCGCTAAATGGCGGTTCCCAAGGCAGCGGGCTTCTCCGCCCTTTGCTGTCAGACAGTAAGCCGCGAGGACCAATCAGGGCCCCGGCTGGTCAAATAGCAGGCTGACCGCCCGGGCAGCGCCTCAGCCGCCGGCGGCGGGCCTTCGAAGCAGGTAGGACTCCATCGACAGAACTTCATAAGTCATGCCGCCCTCGAGGACCGTGACCTGGTCGGCAGCCTCGCCGGCGCCGAGTGCGACCAGCAGGGGCAGAAAATGTTCTTCAGTGGGGTGCGCGCGCAGGGCGTGCGGCGCGCTGCGCCGATAGTCGGCGAGTGCCGCGAGGTCGCGTTGCTGTACTCGGCGGCGCACCCACTCGGTAAATTCGACGGCGTAAGTTGCGCCGGCCGCGGATCCGGCGAAAATCTCGCGCAAATTGTGCGTGAGGCTGCCGGAACCCATGACCATGACACCCTGCCGTCGCAGTGGTGCGAGGGCTTGGCCCAGGCGGATTGCGCCCGGCGCATCGAGATCGACCGGCAGCGATACTTGAAACACCGGTGTTCGCGCCGCCGGCAAGAGATACCGCAGCGGCACCCACACGCCGTGATCGAGCCCGCGGTTCTCGTCCAAGGACGCATCGAAGCCCGCGGCTTGCAGCAACTCTGCGGTGCTCGAGGCAATCGTGGGTTGTCCGGGCGCAGGGTATTGCAGCCGGTACAGCGCCGGCGGAAAGCCGCCGAAGTCGTGCACGGTTTTGGGCACTGCGCTCGACGTCAACTGCACACCGTGAGTCTGCCAATGCGCGGAGGCGACCACCACCGCCTTGAGATCCGCCTGCTCCAGGCGCAGACCGGTGAGCTTGGGTCCCAGCACACCGGGTTCGAGCGCGAAGGTCGGCGCGCCATGGGAAACGAAGATCGACGGAGCCGGCATCATGGCGATTTCATCCCGCCTGTCTTAAAACTTTGTTCGGCATTCTGCAGCGCACGGCTGATGCGCGCAGCCCATTGCGCCTGACCGGCTTCGTCCGAGACCAGATCCTGACGGATCTCAATTTCCACATGGGCGAGCGATCGCGCCTCGGCATGATGCGGCACCGTGTAGTCCGTCTCGTCGCTGACGAAGTAGGGTTCATTGTCGGCAACGATCAAGCCCGGCTCGAGCCGCAACTCGTCGAGGACCAAACCCGCGAATCGTCGATCGCGATTGTAAAGCACGGCCGCATGCATCTCGCGCCGCGCACCCTTATAGACATCGGTCATCGTATGCTGTGCAACCAAGATCACACGCCGGCCCGCGGCCAATCTCGCGTCGATGCACTCGCGAATCCGCCGGTGATAGGGCTCGAATACCTCCATGCGGCGCGCGGCCTTGTCGGCGGCGGTTAAATTCATATTGCCGGGAATTTCGCGGTGTTCGCTGATGTGCGGGATCGAGCTCGCCACCTTGGGATCCCGGTTGCAGTCGATCACCAGCCGAGAATAATTTTGCGACAGCAACGGCGCGTCGAGAACCTGCGCGACGCCGCGCGCCACGGCCAATGCGCCGATATCCCAGGCAATGTGCCGGCTCAACTCGGAATCCGGCAATCCGAGCGTTGCCAAGCGGCGCGGGATGCGCGCGCCGGCGTGATCCACGACGATGATGAAGTCGGCAGCGCCCCTCGGCTTGAAACTCCGCGAAAGGCTCGGGTTCATCGGCAGCCAGCAAAGACGGGGCAGCGTCCGACATCGCGGCGTGCGGATCGGTCAACCTACCGTTGACCGACGAGCCCCTGCACGGACTGGGTCAACTTTAGCGGATCGAAACCGACGCCGTCTTTGAACACCAGCTGCACGTTTTCAATGTCCTCGATGTTCTGCGCGGGATTGCCGGCAATGACCACGAGGTCCGCGGCCTTGCCCGCGCCGATGGAGCCGATTTGATCGCTTTCGCCCAGATAGACCGCGCCATTCTGGGTCGCAATATGAATGGCTTCGAGCGGGGTGAATCCGGCCTCGACCAACAGTTCCAACTCCGCGCTGATCGCCATAGCCCGGCAAAACGCCGCCAAAGGAGGTGGGATCGCAGCCGGCCATCAGCAGGCCGCCTGCTTTCACGAAGTCGCGTTCGAACTGCATTTCCTTTTTGAGCGAAATCGCACTCTGCGGATTATTTTCCTCGGCGATGGCGCTGCGCACGCGCAGGTACGTCGACCAAGCCGGCGGACTCAAGGCCTCCTTGGCGCGCAGCATTTTCTTGAGGGCCGGGCGATTGGGCACGGTCATCTCGAAAACCGCCAGCGTCGAGGTGACCGCGACGTGATGCGCCACCAGATCGCGAATCATCGCCTGCACGGGCGCGGCTTCGATGTCGACGTTTTTGGCAAAATCCTCAGCCGCTTCCTTCGCCGGGCAAACGCCGGGCTTCTTGCCGGGGAAAAATTCCGTGTCGACCACAATGCCGTGTTCGAGATTGTCGATGCCCAGCGCGGCGGCCTCCGTGAATCCCACCGCGCACAGGTGTCCGGTCATTTTCAGTCCCTTGGCATGAGCATGTTCAACGGCCACCTTGAGCTCCTCCGGCTTGATGCCCATGTAGGCCTTGAATGAGGTGACGCCCTCCGCCGCCCAATAATCGACGGTGCGGCCGGCATCCTCGGGATCGGCCAGCGCGTGCAATTGGGGGGCAATGCCCAACAGGTCGCCGATATAGGGCCCCGTGATGCGCAGTTTCGGACCCGGCTTCTCGCCCTGATCGATCAGTTTCTTCAAGGCCAGGTCCGTGTAGGGCTCCATGCTGCCGGCGGTTCGCGCCGTCGTGACGCCGCTCGCCAGGTACAAGCGCGGTCCGCTGTCGATCATTTCGATCCAAAACGGCAAACCGTCCTTGCCGCGCTCAGGTCCGGTGTAGAACAAATGCTCATGCATGCCGACCAGGCCGGGGATGACGCTTCTTCCGCGTAAAATCCAGAACCTTCGCGTTCGGCGGAAAAGCATTGCGCAGCTTCGCGCTCTGCACGCGCGTGATCTTCCCGGCCTCGATATCGATGCGCTGATCCTCGGCGGGCGCCGCGCCCCGTCCCGTCGATCACCCGCACGTGCATGAGCACAATCGCAGGCGAATCCTCGCTCACGTAGGCTTTGAGCGGCCGCGGGCGCCTGCGCCGAGGATGCTGCCGTCCACGACAACAAAGCACCGGCAACCGCCACGCGCATATCACTTGAGACTCGGACCATCATTCGCTCCCCGGCCTGCATTCAACATATTGATTGCCGAGGACATTACACGTTTCTCGGGCTATTCGCTGCGGCTGCGCACCTGGCGAGACCCGCTGGGTTGACAAGCACCTAGATTTCATTATGATATCATATAAATATCAGACAGGGAGCCACCAATGCCTGTCAAACTGCTCAGTCGGCTGCCTCGGAACGCCTTGTCAGCGCCGTGAGTGGCTGGGGGATGCTCATCGTCAATCTCGCGCTGCTCATCGGCGCCGCGTGGTTGATTGGGCTCGGCACCGGGGGCGGCGGCCCGAGTCCGCTCGTCGGCGGCCTGCTCGCGTTCGCCGGCCTCATCTGTGATCGGCGGTTACTTCACCCTGCAGCCGAATCAAGCGCGGGTGCTGATCCTATTCGGCGCCTATAAAGGAACGGTGCGCGGCAGCGGCTTTCATTGGGCGAATCCGTTCTACTCGCGCTGCCGCGGCAATGCATCGAACGATTCGGCCGCGCCGCCGCAGCGCCGGCGCCTCTGGGTTCAATGGCTCGCCACCAAGCTGTCGCTGCGCGCGCACAACTTCAGCAGCGACGCCTTGAAGGTCAACGACAAGCGCGGCAATCCGGTCGAGATCGCCGCGGTGGTGGTGTGGCGGGTCGAGAATACCGCGCAGGCCGTATTCGACGTCGAGGATTACACCAGCTATGTGGAAATACAGAGCGAATCGGCTATTCGCAGCATCGCCAGCCGCTACGCCTACGATCAGGGCGAAGAGCATGAGATCACCTTGCGCGGCGGCGCGGATGAAGTCGCGCTGGCGCTTAAAGAGGAACTGCAAGTTCGGCTCGCCAAAGCCGGCGTCATCGTCGAGGAGGCGCGGCTCACTCACCTAGCCTACGCGCCGGAAATAGCGCCGGTGATGCTGCGGCGGCAACAGGCGGAGGCGATCATCGCCGCACGCAAGATCATCGTGCAGAACGCGGTCAGCATGGTGCACATGGCGCTCGACGAACTCGATCGAAAGAATGTGGTGAAGCTCGACGATGAACGCAAAGCGCGCCATGGTCAGCAACCTGCTGGTGGTGCTGTGCGGAAATTCCGATGCATCGCCCGTGATCAACACCGGCACCCTTTACACCTGACGTGTCATCGGAACCGCGCAAACCATTTCTCCTGAGAATTCCTCCCGATCTGTGGAAGGACATCGAGAAATGGGCGGCGGACGATTTGCGCAGCGTCAATGCGCAAATCGAGTTCATCCTGCGCCAGGCCATGACGCGGCGAAAAGGGCCTGGCAAGGACAAGTAGCGCTAGTTGGCGCTTGGGCTCTCTTGGCGCCGGTCTCACGCAGAATTTCGGCACTGCCGCCGATTCGAAATGGCGCAATCGGCGTAGTCCAGTCCGGATTCTGCTGCGCATGCACCAAAGAACCCAGCAGCAAGGCCCCCACAAGCAGTCCCCCGCGAAATTTGAATATGACGCTCGCCTCTAGGAAAAACTCAAGCCAGGATACCGTGAGTCAAACCCGTCGGGCACGTGCTAGGCTTACTGCGTGGAGACCTTGAATCTCAATGCGGCACGGCCCGGGCGCAGCCGTTCGGCGCTGCCCTGCCAGCTCTTTGTCTTGCTGATGTTCGCCGTACTGCCCTGTGCCAACGCGACGACGTATACCCTCGCCAAAGCCGATGACACGGTGGTGGGCGAAGATACCACCGTCGAAACGGTCTATGAGGACACCCTCTATGACCTGGCAGCCAGGTTCAGCCTCGGCTCCGAAGAACTGATCCGGGTCAATCCGGGAGTCGACCCCTGGCTGCCCGGAGCGGGGAAGAAGTTGGTGGTGCCTGGTAGGCACATTCTTCCACCCGGCCCGCACGAGGGAATCGTCGTCAATCTCCCCGAGCACCGACTTTATTATTATCCGAAACCCAAACGCGGCGGCCCAATCGAGATCATTACCTATCCGGTGAGCATCGGCAAAATGGATTGGCGCACGCCGCTCGGCATCACCCATGTGATTCAGAAGCAGAAAGATCCATCGTGGTATCCGCCCGAATCGGTGCGCAAGGAGCACGCCGAGGCCGGCGATCCGCTGCCGACCAAGGTCGATCCGGGGCCCGACAATCCGCTCGGCGCGTACGCCATGCGGCTTGCCGCAGGCAAGGGTACCTACCTCATTCACGGCACCAATAATCCGATTGCGGTGGGACTGGCCGTCACGCACGGTTGCATTCGCATGTACCCCGATGACGTGGAGGCGCTGTTTCCGCTGGTCGCCGTCGGCACGCCGGTGCGGCTGATCAATGTTCCCGTGAAAGTGGCCTGGATCGACGGCGAGCTGCTGCTCGAAGCGCATCCGCCGGTCGATGCCCAGGGGCAAAGCTTCGAGCCCGACATCGATCAATTTTCGGCTTTGCTGCAAGCCGCGGTGGGCGACACCACGGTTGCAATTCACTGGGACTACGCGCGCGAGGTCCTGCAAAAGGCCAACGGCGTCATCGCCACGGTGGGACTCGAGGCCGATTTGCCGAAGAGCGCACCGGTGCCGCCCGCGCCGACCGCGACTCGCCTGGTCCGGCCCGACAGCCCGACTCAATAGCCGCGCCCGCGCCGGCCTGTTGCGATAGCGGATCTAGTGCGCCCTTAGGCGCGAGCGCCGCGATCTCTTGTGCCGTCAGCGCGCGCCACCCGCCTTTGGCCAAAGGTCCCAATTGCAAATTGCCGACGCTGACGCGCACCAGTCGCAACACGCCCACATCAAAAGCATTCAGCAAGCGGCGTATGTGCCGATTGCGTCCTTCGGCGAGAATGATCTCGAGCCATGCGTTCTTCTGGCCGCTGCGCAAGTTTCGCACGGATTTGGCGCACAACCTTTCGCCATCCACAGTCGCGCCTTGCTTGAGATTCGCCATGAGCGCTGAATCCGGCAGCCGGTCTATTTGTACATGGTAGGTCTTATCGGGACCGGTGGTTGGATGCGTCAGCAATGCAGCCCATGCTGGGTCATTGCTGAATAACAATAGACCCTCGCTCGCTTTATCCAGCCTTCCCACGGGCGCAAGCCAGGGCAGCGCGCCGCCCGCAAGGCAGCGGTAGACGGTTTCGCGGCCTTGCTCATCTTTAGCGGTCGTCACCAGACCGCGAGGTTTATTCAGCATGATGACCATGCGGGCCGGCGCTTCGCTGTGCCCTGCAACGCTGATCCGAGCCGAGGCTTGATCCACTGGGAATTCGGCGTCGTTCACGAGCCGGCCGTTGACGCGCACCCGCCCTGCTTTGATCCACTCTGCAGCCTGAGTGCGGGAACCCAAGCCGAGCTTTGAAATAACGCGCGCCGCCCCGTGGCGAGGCGACTTCGTCCTCATGGATGCAGGGAAATGGAGGCTTTGGGTATGCTGCTCAATATACTGCCGCTGCTGGTGTTGCCGAGCACCACGTAGAATAGCGCAGTTCGTCTGCGCGAGGCATTGGGCAGCAGTTTGACGAACAGGCTGACGCTGTGCGCAGCCGGCCGGAAACACCACGGTTGCCGGTTCTTGCGGTGCAAAGTCAGTGCCGGGGAGAGCGGAGGCCGGTTCAGTCCACCATTCGAAACTCGTTGTTGCCTTCGATGCGATGGAGCGATGCACGCGAAGTTCGGCGAATTTATCCCCTGGCCGATAGGAGTAGGAGGCGACCGCCATGCCGATCTTCTGCGTCCTGTCGATCACCCGGCCCGCGGGCGCTGCGGCGCTGCGGCTCTGGGGGTCGGCTTTGGGGACTGCCTCCGCATCAAGCGGCGGTGTATCGCTGAGGTCAGCCTCCGCCGGTGTGCTGTCGACGCTCAACGGCGCGACCACTTCGGCATCGGAAGCTGCTGCGTCGGCCGCAATGATTTCGGCCTTGGGCCGGCTCAGCACCGCCCACGCAACTCCGCCGACAATGAGAGCCGCAAGCAGTGCAATCAAGGCGGAAGCCGCGCCGGTTCGGGAGAGCATCGAGGGCTTCGAGATCTCAGGTGTCGGCATCGGGCCCAACGGTGCGCTGCCGATATCAAGCTCCGCCAGCCAATCTTTTATCGACGCCGTGCGATCGGCACGCTCCCACGCAAGCCCCTGACTCAATGCCTTCCATTGCCGACCCGACAATCCGGGCGGCCGGCGGGGAACGATTTTCAATGTGCGCGCCTCGGTCGATCGGCGCCGCTGAAAGGGATGCTCTCCGGCCAACAGTTCATAAGATAGACAGGCCAGCGCGAATAGATCATCCCAGGGGGACGGCTCCCTCCCTTCCAACAGGTCGCAAGACGCGTAAGCCGGCATCGAAGTTGCGGCTGAGTCATTGGAGGTCCCGAAATCCAATATTCGAACTTCGCCGGAATTCGTGAGCATCACGTTTCGCGGCTCGATATCGCCGTGCACCACGCGCCGTTCATGCGCGTGCGCCAGGCCTGCGCCGATTTCACGGATGATTGCCCACGCATGGGCGCGCGGCAGCGGCATGGGATCAAAGCGCTGCATCAGGCTGGGGAGGGCTTCTCCCTCGATCAGTTCCATGGTCAAGAAGGGAATCTGATGCAGGTCCAGTTCGAAAACCTTGATGATGCTTCGATGCGACAGCGCTTGAGCGCAATAAAATTCGCGGCGAAGTTTGGCCGGTCTACCGGCCGAACGTCCACGGGTCTTCTCGTGCAATACCTTGATGGCCACGTAGGCATCCGCTTCGGTGTGTTCACTGCGCGAGCGATCCAACGCCTTGTAGACGGTGCCCATGCTGCCGCCGCCCAACCGGCTTTCGATGACGTAACGGCCGCATAACCTCACCGATATCCAGGTCTCAGCTTCGGTGGGCATCCCTGCGGGGAGCGGGGGTGCCCGGGCGGCGACCGGTTGGCCGACCACGGGAACCAGATCGACGGCGATGCCCTCGGCACCATCCGCTTTTTCGCGCATCGCGATCCTCGATCGGATCGAGTCGAACAGATCTTCCGGTTCGGGCGAGTAATCGA